>NZ_CP026031.1:3277083-3932500 GCF_003726095.1 Niallia circulans | reverse complement strand
TAATTTAATCAGTCGGACTCCTTGAGTGCTTCTACCCATTGTAGAAATATCGCTTACTGCCATTCTGATTAAAACGCCACCTGTTGTGATAATCATTACATCTTCTTCACCGGTAACGACTTTCATCGATACAAGATTTCCGTTTTTATCGGTAATGTTGCATGTCTTAATACCTTTTCCGCCTCTACCTTGAACTCTATATTCATCTATCGGTGTTCTTTTTCCGTAACCTTTCTTAGTTACAATCAGTATTTCTGAATTTTCTTCAAGAACTTCCATACCTACCACTTCATCTTCAGATGATAGAGTAATACCTTTTACGCCAGTTGCTGTTCTACCCATAGAACGTACATCTGTCTCTGGGAAGCGAATAAGCAAGCCGTTTTTCGTACCAATAATAATTTCCTTTGAACCATCTGTTAAACGTACAGAGATTAACTCATCGCCTTCTCTTAAGTTAACAGCAATTAGTCCATTATTTCTTATATTAGCAAAAGATGATAATGGAGAACGTTTAGATATTCCTTCTTTTGTAGTGAAGAATAAATACCAATCATCTACAAATTCTGAAACAGGAATAATTGCATTGACCCACTCATCCTTTTCCACACCTAAAAGGTTAATGATTGGAATACCTTTAGCAGTACGGCTGAATTCCGGTATTTCATACCCTTTTAATCTGTATACTTTCCCTTTATTAGTAAAGAATAGAATAGTGTCATGAGTAGATGTTGAGCTTAACTGTTCAACGAAGTCATCCTCATTCGTACCCATGCCCTGAATTCCTCTTCCTCCACGTCTTTGTGCTCGATAAGTAGATGCTGGCAGTCTCTTAATATAACCATTATGAGTTAAGGTTATAATGATATTTTCTTCTGGAATCAAATCTTCATCTTCGATGTTTTCAATTCCACCAGCAATAATTTCCGTACGACGTGTATCGTTAAATCGCTCTTTTACTTCTAGAAGCTCTTCGCGAATAATTTCTAAGATTTTTTCTTCATCCGCTAGAATAGCTTTTAATTCAGCAATTAACTTAACTAATTCTTGATATTCATCTTCGATTTTTTCTCTTTCTAATCCAGTTAATCTTTGTAAACGCATATCCAGAATAGCTTGAGCTTGTTTTTCCGAAAGATTAAAGTTCGTCATTAATCCTTCACGCGCTATATCCGTGGTTCGGGAACTACGAATTAAGCTAATTACTTCATCTAAGTGATCTAAAGCGATGCGCAGCCCTTCTAGTATATGAGCTCTAGCTTCAGCTTTTCTTAATTCAAATTCTGTTCTTCTGCGAATAATAACTTTTTGATGATCCAGATAATGAGCTAAACATTGTTTTAAGTTAAGTACCTTTGGCTGCCCATCAACCAGTGCAAGGAGATTAATACCAAAGCTCGTCTGCATAGCCGTATGCTTATATAGATTATTTAATAAAACATTGGCATTTGCGTCTTTTCGCACTTCAATTACAATGCGCATTCCATTACGATCCGATTCATCTCGTAAATCAGTGATTCCATCAATTTTTTTATCGCGGACTAATTCAGCAATACGCTCTACTAGTCTTGCTTTATTGACTTGATAAGGAATCTCTTTCACAATAATAACTTCCTTACCACTAGGCTTCACTTCAATTTCCACTCGTGCTCTTAATATAATGGAACCTCTGCCAGTCTCATAGGCCTTTCTAATTCCGCTTCTACCTACGATCATTCCGTAAGTTGGAAAATCGGGTCCTGGAATAATTTCCATTAATTCAGGAATGGTAATATCAGCATTCTTACTTACAGCAAGGACTCCATCTATTACTTCTCCTAATTGATGTGGAGGGATGTTTGTAGCCATTCCGACCGCTATCCCACTTGTACCATTCACTAGTAAGTTAGGGAATCGAGAAGGTAATACTACTGGTTCCTTTTCTTCTCCATCAAAGTTTGGCTTGTAATCAATTGTATCTTTATTAATATCACGTAATAGCTCCATTGCTATTTTTGACATTCTTGCTTCCGTATAACGCATCGCTGCGGCAGAGTCACCATCTACAGATCCAAAGTTACCATGCCCATCAACAAGCATATAGCGATAGTTAAAATCCTGAGCCATACGAACCATTGTCTCATAAACAGCACTATCACCATGTGGATGATACTTCCCGATAACTTCCCCAACAATACGGGCCGATTTCTTAAACGGCTTGTCAGAATGCATTCCAAGATCATGCATCGCATATAAAATACGTCGGTGTACAGGTTTTAGTCCATCTCGTACATCTGGAAGAGCACGAGAAACAATAACGCTCATCGCGTAATCTAAAAAGGAATCACGCATTTCTTTACTTATATTTCTATCTTTAATTTGAGAATTTGGCATATCAGCCATGTAAAGGAACCTCCTTAAGAAACAATTAGATCATCTTCTTCCTGACAAAAAGTGTTTTTAGAAAAAGAATATCTAATCGAATTCCTTATGATTAATAGGAATAACTAACTTCTAAAGAAACACACAAGGTGCCAATCTAATCAGCACCAAATTTCTTTTCCTATCTTTAAACATCTAGGTTTTTAACGTAGGTCGCATTTTCTTCAATAAAGTTTCTGCGTGGCTCTACTTTATCACCCATTAGCATTTCAAATGTTTCATCTGCCTCAATGGCGTCATCTAAACTTACTTGTAAAAGTACTCGGTGTTCAGGATCCATTGTTGTATCCCATAACTGCTCTGCATTCATTTCTCCTAATCCTTTATAACGCTGTATATTCGGTTTAGGGGTAGCTGGTAATGTAGCTAGAACTTCTTGTAATTGTTTATCACTATATGCATATTCTAGCTTTTTCCCTTGTTTAATGCTGTATAGTGGCGGTTGCGCGATATAAATATAACCAGCTTCTACAATCTTTCTCATATAACGGTAGAAAAAGGTTAATAATAATGTTCGAATATGAGCACCATCAACATCGGCATCTGTCATAATAACAATTTTATGATATCTCGCTTTGGATATATCATAATCATCCCCAATTCCTGTTCCAATTGCAGTAATCATGGAACGAACCTCATTGTTAGATAAAATCCGATCTAGTCTAGCTTTTTCAACATTAAGTATTTTACCTCTTAGCGGCAGGATTGCCTGGAAATGACGATCTCTACCTGATTTTGCAGAACCACCAGCAGAATCTCCCTCTACTATGAATAGTTCACTAATTTTCGGGTCTCTTGAAGAACAATCCGCCAATTTTCCTGGTAAGCTCGAAACTTCGAGAGCACTTTTACGACGAGTTAATTCTCTTGCTTTTTTCGCAGCAATCCTTGCTCTTAAAGCCATTTGACCTTTGTCTACAATTTTACGAGCTACCGTAGGATTTTCTAAAAGGAACTTCTCAAGGTGTTCAGAAAAAACAGTATCTGTAATGGTACGAACTTCTGAATTTCCTAGTTTGGTTTTTGTTTGTCCTTCAAACTGTGGATCTGGATGTTTAACAGAGACGATTGCAACAAGACCTTCTCTTACGTCTTCACCCGAAAGATTCGTATCTGATTCCTTTAATAAGTTATTCTTTCTTGCATAATCATTAATTACACGGGTGAGGGCTGTCTTAAAGCCAGCTTCATGGGTTCCACCTTCATGCGTATTAATATTATTTGCAAATGAATGAATATTACCGGTATACCCGTCATTATACTGGAAAGAGATTTCAACTGTTATCCCGTCTTTTTCTCCTTCAATATAAATTGGTTCTTCAAAAAGGACCTCTTTATTACGATTTAGATGCTCTACGTATGATTTTATACCACCTTCATAATGGTATTCTTTTCTTTTTTCCAATCCTTCACGTTTATCTTCAATCGTAATACGAATATCACGATTTAAGAAAGCAAGCTCTCTAACGCGATTAGCTAATGTTTCATAGTCATATTCTAATGTTTCCTTGAAAATTTCGCCGTCTGGCTTAAAGTGTGTAGTGGTTCCAGTAGTATCCGTTTCACCAATAATTTCTAAATCAGCAGCAGGAACCCCTTTTTGGTATTTTTGGTAATAAATATTTCCATCCCGATGTACAAAAACCTCTAATTCTGTCGAAAGTGCGTTTACTACCGAAGCACCTACCCCATGAAGTCCACCAGACACTTTATAACCGCCGCCGCCGAACTTTCCTCCGGCATGGAGAACTGTCATGATTACTTCTACAGCTGGTCTTCCCATTTTTTCCTGAATACCAACGGGAATACCACGACCATTATCTTTAACCGTAATACTATTATCTTGTTCGATAATAATATTTATTTCATTACAGAAACCAGCTAACGCTTCATCAATACTGTTATCGACAATTTCCCACACTAAGTGATGCAGACCTCGGCCACTTGTTGACCCGATATACATTCCTGGTCTTTTTCTAACAGCCTCTAAGCCTTCTAAAACCTGTATCTGACTCTCATCATAAGATTGTTGTTCAACTGGATTTTGTTCCGTTGACATATCGATCACCTAACTTTCTATTGACATCAAAAAATTTTTTCATTTAATTTTGCATCATTAGTACTCTTGAATAGTTAACTGGACTATTCTTTTTTTTAACGTATTAGAAGCAATCGGCGAAAAATAGATAGTATCCTTCGTTATCACAATAGATTTATAAGTGGAACTTTTCCCATTGGTCATTGCTTTTTGTCGTTCTAGAAATTCCTTTGAGATAGGAGAGGACTCAACTGTCTGTTTATCTAATATAGTTAAAATTTCTGAAGTTCGCACAAGAATATTTTCTCCAATATGAACGTACACTTTTTCACCTCAAAGTTATTGAATCTTTTTAATCGTTCCGGATTCAACCTGAAAAGTAGCAGCTTCTTTTAACGTTTGATGGTCAATTCCATCAACATTGGTTGTTGTCACAAAAGTTTGCACTTTCCCTTGAATGGTATTTAATAAATGAGATTGCCGGTAGTCATCTAATTCAGAAAGGACATCATCTAGCAGGAGTATTGGATACTCACGAATCTCAGAATAAATTAATTCAATTTCCGCCATCTTTATTGATAATGCAGTCGTTCGTTGCTGTCCTTGTGAACCAAAGGTTTGTACATCTCTATTATTCACATAAAACATCATATCATCACGATGAGGTCCGAATAACGTCATCCCTCGATCAATCTCCCGTTTTTTTAAATGTTGGAATTTTTCTTCGTATATGCTCTTCATTTTCGACAAATCTTGGTCTTCTGATACATCGACGGAAGGTTTATAGCGAATTTCTAGTGTTTCCAACCCGCGAGATATTCCTTTATGAATCGGAACCGCCCATTTTTCCAGCAGATGCAGGAATTCAAAACGCTTTGCGACAATTTTAACTGCCATATCTATAAATTGTTCGGTTAGTATTTCAAGCATTGTATGGTCTGTTTGTTTATTTGTTTGTAATTGTTTTAGGTAGGTATTTCGCTGGTGTAAAATTTTTTGATACTGGCTCATATCATGCAAATATACTGGTGATATTTGCCCTATTTCCATATCAATAAATCTTCTTCTAATTTGCGGGCTGCCTTTTACTAGATTTAAATCTTCAGGTGCGAACATAACTACGTTCATATTACCGATATATTGACTTAGTTTTCGCTGCTCTATATGATTAAACTTTGCCTTTTTCCCTTTTTTAGCCACGACTAACTGCATGGGAATTTTCCCATGTGCCTTAACTAATCTACCTTCTATTTTAGCATATTCTTTGTCCCAACGAATAAGTTCTTTATCATTAGAGGTTCGGTGAGATTTAGCCATAGCTAGAACATAGATAGATTCCATCACATTGGTTTTTCCTTGTGCGTTCTCTCCTAAAATTACATTTACTTTATTTTCGAAAGAAATATTCAGTTCCTCATAATTCCGGTAATTTCTCAAAAGCAACTCATCAATATACATTTGGTTTCACCCTTTTATAAAACAGTGTACTTGCCAAATGAAGGAATATTTATTTCGTCACCACTTCTTAATTTTCTTCCTCTGCGCTGATCCTGTTCCCCATTCACAAATACCTCGTATTCTCCTAGGAACCATTTTGCCATTCCACCTGATTGTATTAACTCTGCTACTTTTAGAAATTGACCTAATGTAATATAATCCGTGTCAATTTTAATTTGATTATTCATCTTTTCACTCTCTCAACTTTAATCGTATCTTTCTATTCTACTAAATAATTTATTGATACACAAAGAAAAGTGTAATATTTCTATAAATAAGTCGTGAATAGTCGAAATGAGCAGGTTAAAACACACTCACAACTTACTTATTAATCGTTTTGTATATTCATGCAACCACTCTATAAAAAGAAAAATTGGGTGTTCATTAAACAGAACACCCAAAACTTTTAATAGGTTCTAACCGGTAATATAAGCTGCAATGTAGAATCATCATTTGTTGGATGAATAACAAATGGTCGCATCGCTCCAGTAAAACTAATTTTCACTTCTGATCCTTCAAGAACTTTCAACGCATCCATCATAAATTTAGCACTGAAAGAAATTTTTAATTCTTCCCCACTAACTGATTCACTCACTAATTCCTCCATTACTTTTCCAATTTCCGGAGTAAAAGAAGAAATTTCTATCACATTATCACTCATGGTTGAAAATTTAACAACATTATTTCGGCCTTCACGTGCAAGTAAGGAAGCACGATCAATGGATTGCAAAAATTCTTTAGAGTTTACAACAATATCCGTCTTGCTTTCAGTAGGTATTAAGCGATTGGTATCAGGATAATTCCCTTCTAACAAGCGTGAGAAAAATAGAATATGTTTCGTTTTAAATAGAATCTGGTTTTCCGTAACAAAAATTTCAACAGGCTCATCATGATCATCTAAAATTCTATTCAACTCATTTAAACTTTTTCCTGGAATAACAATATTAAATGATTGTTCTTCCTCTGTTTCTATTTTTGCTTTTCTTAAAGCTAGTCGATGACTATCTGTTGCAATACAGATTAAATCATTGTTTTCTATTTTCCAGTTTACACCTGTCAACACTGGACGTGTTTCTGAGGTGGACACTGCAAAAACAGTTTGTTTAATAATATTTTTTAGTAAATCTGTAGGAACTTTAATAGAATTTTGTTCCGAAATTTGTGGTAAATGCGGGTATTCCTCAGAATCAAGTCCATTTAAATTGAACTCTGATTTACCAGAACGGATTGTTGTTTGTAAATTATCAACCATAATTTCAACTTGGCTGGTAGGGAGTTTTTTTACAATTTCACTAAAAAACTTAGCTTGTAAAACAATAGAACCAGGCTGTTGGATATCAACTATTTCTTGATCTCCTTCTTCTTTAGGAATAAAAGATTCAATGGAAATATCAGAATCACTTCCAGTTAATGTTACTCCTTCTTCACTCGCAACAATTTTTATCCCAGTTAGAATAGGAATTGTTGTTCTACTAGTAATTGCTTTCATTACATCTTGAACACTTTGAACAAGATGGTCTTTTTGGATGATGAATTTCATTAATTAATCCTCCGATTTAAATAATTTTTGAATGTAAGTTCTAAATGCTTATTTTAATAATATATTTTAAAAAAAATAGTAGTACAAGTAGTAGGTCCTGTTAGTATGTGGATAACTATATTTAAGCAAGGAAACACAGTCTATCAACATGTGGATAGACTGTGTTTAAAGTAAGGCGAGTTATACACATTATTCTATCTAAACTTTTAAGAGTTCATTTATTTCTTTTAATTGTTTTTGAAGAAGAGAGTCTGTTAAAAGCAATTTTGATATTTTTTCATGGGCATGAATAACAGTTGTATGATCACGACCGCCGAACTCTTCCCCGATTTTTGGTAAGGAGAAATCCGTCAATTCTCTTGATAAGTACATAGCAATTTGTCTTGGGAATGCAATGGATTTCGTTCGTTTTTTGGCTTTGAAATCTTCTAACTTGATATGAAAATGCTCTCCTACTACTTTTTGAATATCATGAATGGTTATTACTCGCGGTTTAGAGCTTGGGACTATATCTTTTAATGCTTCAGCTGCTAAATCAGCATTTATATCTTTATTAATTAAAGAAGAATATGCAACAACACGAATAAGTGCACCTTCTAGCTCGCGAATATTTGAATCTATTTGATTAGCAATATAAAGCATTACTTCATTTGGGATGTCTAACCCATCTGCTTTTGCTTTTTTTCTTAAGATAGCAATCCGTGTTTCTAAATCTGGTGGCGTAATATCTGTAATAAGTCCCCATTCAAAACGAGAACGCAGGCGATCCTCTAGTGTTGGAATTTCCTTTGGAGGACGATCACTAGAGATAATAATTTGTTTGCTTTCTTCATGTAACGTGTTAAATGTATGGAAAAATTCTTCTTGTGTTGATTCTTTTCCAGCAAGAAATTGAATATCATCTATTAAAAGAACGTCAACATTTCGATATTTATCACGGAATTCAGCACCTTTATTATCACGGATACTATTAATAAATTCGTTTGTGAATTTCTCAGAAGATAAATAAACTACTTTAGCAGATGGATTATGATCAAGAACATAGTGACCAATTGCATGCATTAAGTGAGTTTTTCCAAGTCCAACTCCTCCATAAATAAATAGAGGGTTATATGCCTTTGCAGGTGCTTCGGCAACAGCAAGGGAAGCTGCATGAGCAAAGCGATTTCCAGATCCAATTACAAAAGTGTCAAACGTATATTTGGAATTTAAAATAGTTTGTTCCGTAACTTCTTCTTCTTTTTTCTTTTGTTTGGTAGAAATTTGCTGATCGAATTCCTCTTCTTTTTGATTTTGAGGAATAATAAATTTTACAAGAAGTTCCTCTCCTGTAATTTCATAAAGTATTTCAGCAATCAGTTGAGAGTACCGTTCTTCTAACCAATCTCGGGCAAATTCATTAGGTGCTGTTACAACTAGAAGATCTCCTTGCAAGGAATTAGCCTTTGTAGGCTTAAGCCATGTATCAAAACTAGGTTTACTAATCTTTGTTTCGATTGTACTTAGGGCATTATTCCAGAGATCCGTTATATTCTTCAAGTATCCTCGCCTCCTTTTCTCAAAGTTAATTGTATTAGCTCTGTTCATCCTAGCAGATGATCTATCTTAAAACGTATAGAAAAAGATAATTTTCAATAGGAATGGTTAAAATTACTCAATTTATCGTTTCTGAAAAAATATTAAAAACAAAAAAAGAGCCTTAAAGCCTTAAGATAAAATCGCTCAGAAATACTTTTGCTAAAAAATTTAAAATCAATGGATGCGATAAGCAGCAATCGTAAACAGGTGTTAAATATTTTTTTTGCAAAAGTTGATATTTTTTTCTTTGCTTCCTGTATTTAGTCGTCAAATTCCTGCAAAAGGAATCATCTAATCGTGACTTTGGACAAAATCTTGCGCTATATTGATATAAATAGGCAAGATAACAGGAAAGTTGTCCTTTTCTAATGTGGAAAAATATATTATAAGGAAGATTAGTGGTATTTCGACAGTATCCACCATCTGTGGAAAACTCTGTTCAGTCACAAAGAATAAGATGTCCACAACTTATCCACAGATTGTGGATAATGGAGTTATGCACAGATTTTATTCAGATGTGAAAACAAAACTATAATAACAAAAATTTATAAGAACTGCAATGCTTTTTAATATCTTATCCACAAGTCAATTAGGTTGTTAGTAATAAATGTCCACAAGGTATTAGTTTGTTGAAAAGTTGTAAATAACTATTGTGGAAAAAATATTACCGTCGAAATTTATCCACAATCGTCGAAAGGATAGTTAAAAATGCTCAAAATTAGATAAATGAAATTTTTGTTGAATATCCAAATTGGTAAAAATTATTCGTTAAGAAATAGAAATGTTGGGAAGGATTATGAAGTAGAATAGAAAAATATGTGGTATACTATTGCAATGGCCTAAAAAGATAGGAACATCACTAAATAAAGTGATCCATAAAATTAGATAAATAAAATGAATAGTTGACAATTAATTGCCTATGTTTATATAATTGTAAGGACTGTCTATAACAGCTATTCCTCAGGGAGGTGTCATATACAATGAAAAGAACTTATCAACCAAATAAACGTAAAAGAAGTAAAGTTCACGGATTCCGTAGCCGCATGAGCAGCTCAAATGGACGTAATGTCTTAGCGCGCCGTCGACGCAAAGGAAGAAAAGTATTATCAGCTTAGGCCACTGAAAAGTCAGTGGTCTTTTTTCAATTAAAAGGAGAAGGGAATGATCTTGCATAAAAGGACAGACCCTTCCTTTTTTTACAATAGATTGGTTTACTTCACGTTAAGATGCCTATCTAATTCTTTCTTTTATTGGGAAATTAGGTAAGTTGGAGGATTGAAGGAGTTATAAACGTTGAAAAAAGAATTTAGAATCAAGAAAAATAAAGAATTTCAGTCTGTTTTTAAAAAAGGGCAATCTTTTGCCAATCGACAGTTTGTTATTTATAAATTGAAAAAAGAAGAACAAGTGCATTTTCGTATTGGCTTATCTGTTAGTAAAAAAATCGGCAATGCCGTAAAAAGAAACCAGATAAAACGCTATGTAAGACAAGCATTTCTTGAATTAGATGACATGTTGGAAAATAAGTATGATTATGTCATAATTGTAAGAAAGCCTGTTGCTGATATGTCTTTTGAAGAAGTAAAAAAGAGTCTTATCCATATTTTGAAAATAGCAAAAGTTCTTTCAAAAAAGAATTAAGGGGAAAATCCTATTAAAGCGTTTCCTACCATTCGTTTATCGGTTACAATACTTATTAAGTAATATTCGAAAATTATATTACAGGAGGATTTGCAGCTTGAATAAGAAATTTTTATTGATAGTTGGTCTACTTTTTTTAATGACCATTCTAACAGGATGTACAGAGTTTAATCAACCAATAACTTCTGAAAGTGAAGGGATTTGGAATGAATACATTGTATATCCATTATCTCAATTGATTATTAAAACAGCAGCATTCGCTGGGGGTAGTTATGGTATCTCTATTATTATCGTAACTATTTTAGTTCGATTGGTTATTTTACCGCTTATGATTAAACAAACAAGAAACAGTAAGGCAATGCAGGCAATCCAGCCACAGATGAAAGAGCTGCAGCAAAAATATAGCTCGAAAGACCAAAAGACACAACAAAAGCTTCAAGAAGAAACAATGAAGTTATTCCAAGAGAATAAAGTAAATCCATTAGCGGGTTGTTTCCCTCTAATCGTACAAATGCCTATATTGATTGGATTTTATCATGCAATTTCTCGTACAAGAGAAATTGCTTCCCATGATTTCTTATGGTTCAGTTTAGGACAGCCTGATCCAATCTATTTACTACCGATTATAGCTGGTGTAACAACATTTATTCAAACAAAACTATCAATGGCAGGAGCACCGCCAAATCCGCAAATGCAAATGATGGTTTGGATTATGCCAGTGATGATTTTAGTATTTGCTATTAATTTTCCGGCAGCATTATCTCTTTACTGGGTAGTAGGGAATATCTTTACAATTGTTCAAACGTATTTTATCAAAGGTCCTGAAATTAAAACTGCTGGACAAACTAGCAAAGCAGGAGGAGCGAAGAAGTGAAAGAAGTTACTGCCGTAGGACAAACAGTCGACGCAGCAGTGGAGTCAGCTTTAGCTCAGCTTAAGACAACAAAGAATCAAGTTGAAATCATTGTTGTTGAGGAAGGAAAAAAGGGATTTCTTGGTTTTGGTTCTAGAACAGCAAAGGTAATTGTAAAGAAAAAAGTGAATCCAGTGGAATTAGTAGAGGAATTTCTCAAAGATGTTTGCGAAAAAATGGGCGTTCCGGTTAAGATTCAAGTAAAACAAAATGGCAGAAATATATTGTATGAATTATCTGGTGAAAAAATTGCTCTATTAATCGGTAAAAGAGGGCAGACCCTTAATTCTATTCAATATCTAGCACAATTGGTCATTAATAGAGAATCAAAAGAATACTTAAAAGTATTATTAGATGCAGAAGGCTACCGTGAACGAAGAAAACAGGCGTTAATTCAGTTAGCGGAAAGAATTGCTTATAAAGCGGTTAAAATAGGCAAAGAGATTCCGCTCGAACCGATGCCCGCTGATGAAAGAAAAACAATTCATACTGCTTTGGTATCTTTCAAAGGAATAAAAACTTACTCTTCGGGAGAAGATGCGAAAAGGCATATAATTATTGCACCGATTAAGATGAAAAATAGATAGAAAAAGAGATTGTCTCTCAAGAAAGAGACAATCTCTTTTTTTGCCTTTAAAAGAAGTTAGTGGTTATTTCCCATTATGGATGGTTCGTTGGTTATTTAGTTTTGGAGGCAGAGCCATGAAAGAAGGAACAAAAGCAGTTATCGATTAAAAGTGATTTAGAAAAAAGTAATAGGAGCTAATAAACTGGATCTAAGCATCCATAAAATTAGTAAGAAGAAGGGCATTGCTTTTGTAATTTTATTTTTCGTTTTATTGTTATTCACATGTGGATAAGATAAAATGGTAAGTAATGATAAAAATGAATGTGGATAAGTGTGCGGATTTTTTTCTTTTTTTACATTTGTGGATATGTTAATCTAATCTATTGTAATCATGTCAAAGGTGAATACAATCATTTAAATAGATATTATTTTTTTGAATTGAGGTGAAAAAGATGGAATTAGATACAATTGCTGCGATATCGACGCCAATGGGCGAGGGAGCGATCGCAATCGTTCGATTAAGTGGACCGGATTCAATAAAAATCGCAGACAAGCTCTTTAAGAGTATAGGAAATAAAAAGTTAAGTGAGGTAGCAACTCATACGATACATTATGGACATATCATGGATCCAGCAACAAATGAGGTTGTGGAAGAAGTAATGGTATCGTTGATGAGAGGGCCGAAAACTTTTACAAAAGAAGATGTTGTCGAAATTAATTGCCATGGTGGACTTGCCTCGGTGAATCGCTTATTGCAGTTGACTACTTCTCATGGTGCAAGAATTGCCGAACCAGGTGAATTTACAAAAAGAGCCTTTTTGAATGGAAGAATCGATCTTTCTCAGGCAGAAGCGGTAATGGATTTAATAAGAGCCAAAACAGATCGAGCGATGAATGTAGCACTTGGACAAATGGAAGGAAGATTATCGAAATTAATCAAGCATTTGCGCCAAGAAATTTTAGAGACATTAGCTCAAGTAGAGGTTAATATAGATTATCCAGAGTATGATGATGTGGAAGAGATGACACAGCAAGTGATGTTCGAGAAATCGAAGTATATTAAGACGGAGATTGAAAAATTACTGCAAACATCACAACAAGGAAAGATTCTGCGAGAAGGTCTAGCAACCGTTATTGTGGGAAGACCAAATGTAGGGAAATCCTCTTTATTAAATAGTTTAGTGCAAGAAAATAAAGCAATCGTTACAGATATCCCTGGTACAACAAGAGATGTCATTGAAGAATATGTAAATGTGCGCGGAGTTCCTCTTCGTTTGCTGGATACTGCCGGTATTCGAGAAACAGAAGATATTGTAGAGCGAATAGGGGTAGAGAAATCTCGGAAGGTACTACGAGAAGCAGATTTAATTTTGCTTGTCTTAAATTATGCGGATGATTTAACAGAAGAAGATAAGAATATTTTTAAGGCAACAGAAGGTATGGATTTTATTGTAATAGTTAATAAAACAGACTTACCACAAAAGATTGATTTAGAAAAAGTAAAAGAACTTGCCGGTAATCGAAAAGTCATTACGACTTCTTTAGTAGAAGAAAATGGTGTAGATCAATTAGAAGAGGCAATATCCAGCCTATTCTTTGAAGGTTCCATTGAAGCAAGTGATATGACTTATGTTTCTAACTCTAGACATATTTCCTTATTGAATCAAGCATTAAATGCTATTAGTGATGCAATAGTAGGCGCAGAAACTGGAACACCAATCGATATTGTACAAATTGATTTGACAAGAACGTGGGAAATACTTGGTGAGATTATTGGTGAAAGTGTTCATGAAAGCTTAATTAATCAGTTGTTCTCGCAATTTTGTTTGGGGAAATAAATGAATTAACATAAATAGTACAGAGCCTCGAAATCAAGCTAAAAGAAAGACTTAGAAAGAAGGAGGCATCATGATGCAGTACGAAGCTGGAAATTATGATGTAATTGTTATTGGTGCAGGCCATGCAGGTTGTGAAGCAGGACTTGCGGCAGCAAGACTAGGCGCCAAAACATTAATGTTAACAATTAATTTAGATATGGTTGCTTTTATGCCATGTAATCCATCTGTTGGAGGACCGGCAAAAGGGATTGTTGTTAGAGAAATTGATGCCCTTGGCGGCGAAATGGGTAAAAATATTGATAAGACCTATATTCAGATGAGAATGTTGAATACAGGAAAAGGACCTGCAGTCCGTGCACTAAGAGCTCAGGCAGATAAATATATGTATCAACATGAAATGAAAAAGACATTAGAAAATGAACCTAATCTGACATTAATTCAAGGGATGGTAGAAGAATTAATAGTAGAGGATCAAGTTGCAAAAGGTGTCATTACGAAAACGGGTGCTACGTATCGTGCAAAAACAATTGTCGTCACTACTGGAACATATCTTCGCGGCGAAATTATTTTAGGGGAGCTTAAATATTCAAGCGGTCCGAATAACCAGCAGCCATCCATTCGATTATCAGAGCATTTACAGGAGCTAGGTTTTGACTTAGTTCGCTTTAAAACAGGAACACCTCCTCGTGTAAATAGTCATACTATTGACTACTCTAAAACAGAAATACAGCCAGGAGATGATGTTCCAAGAGCATTTTCTTATGAAACAACGAAATTTATTACAGAACAGCTTCCTTGCTGGTTAACATATACAAATGAAACAACACACCAAATTATTGATGCAAACTTACATCGTTCTCCGATGTACTCAGGGATGATTAAAGGAACTGGACCACGTTATTGCCCATCAATTGAAGATAAAGTGGTTCGATTTAACGATAAACCGCGACATCAAATTTTCTTAGAGCCAGAGGGAAAAAACACTCAAGAAGTTTATGTGCAAGGATTATCCACAAGCTTGCCTGAAGATGTTCAACAGGAAATTCTAAGAACGATACCAGGATTAGAAAATGTGCAAATGATGCGTGCGGGATATGCAATTGAGTATGATGCAATTGTGCCAACACAGCTATGGCCAACATTGGAAACAAAGAAAATCAAAAATCTTTATACTGCTGGTCAAATTAATGGAACTTCAGGATACGAAGAGGCAGCAGGGCAAGGATTAATGGCTGGGATAAATGCAGGCTTAAATGCTTTAGAAAAAGAAGAAGTTATTTTAAGTCGTTCTGATGCATATATTGGCGTTTTAATTGATGATTTAGTTACAAAGGGTACAAATGAACCTTACCGTCTTTTAACTTCTCGAGCAGAATATCGTTTATTACTTCGCCATGATAATGCAGATTTGCGTTTAACGGATATTGGCTATAGAATTGGTCTTATTTCTGAAGAACGTTACGCAAAATTCTCGGAGAAAAAGCAATTAATTGAAAAAGAAAAGCAACGTTTAAGCGAAGTCATGCTAAAGCCAAATGAACAAGTTCAAAACGTTATTAAAGAACAAGGCGGCAGTGAATTAAAAGATGGCATAAGAGCAGGAGACTTATTAAAGCGACCTGAAATGAATTATAGTCATATTGAAGGACTGGCACCTAGTGAGATAGAATTAACGGAAGATATAAAAGAGCAAGTAGAAATTCAGATAAAGTATGAAGGCTATATTGAGAAATCCTTACAGCAAGTAGAAAGACTAAAGAAAATGGAGAATAAAAAAATTCCTGAGAACATTGATTATGATGCTATCTCTAGTCTTGCAACAGAAGCAGTACAGAAATTAAAAAAAGTTCGACCATTGTCCATTGCGCAGGCATCAAGAATATCTGGGGTAAATCCAGCAGATATATCCATTTTATTAGTTTATTTAGAACAAGGGAAAATTGCTCGAGTTTAATCTCTGGATAGAAAGGGTTCATGCATGAATACGGAAGAATTTATTCAAATGCTCTCCGATAAAGGAATCACTTTATCGGAAAAGCAAATAAATCAGTTTGAGCTCTACTATGAAACATTGGTAGAGTGGAATGAAAAAATGAATTTAACAGCTATTACGGAAAAATCAGATGTTTATTTGAAGCATTTTTATGATTCCATTACTGCTGGATTTTACTATGAAGGGTTTCATCATCCTGCACAGCTATGTGATGTGGGAGCTGGGGCTGGCTTTCCAAGTATTCCTTTAAAAATTGTCTTTCCTGATTTAAAGGTAACAATTGTTGACTCCTTGAAGAAAAGAATTCACTTTCTTGAGCATCTAGCGTCCGTTTTAGAGTTAGAAGAGGTTAACTTTATTCATGACCGAGCAGAAACCTTTGGCCAAAATAAAGAGTATCGTGAAACATTTGATATTGTTACGGCCAGAGCTGTAGCAAGACTTTCCGTCTTAAGTGAACTTTGTCTACCACTAGTAAAGGTTGGAGGTACTTTTGTTGCTATGAAAGCAGCAAGTGCCAAAGAAGAACTGGAAGCTGGAAAAAAGGCTGTAAACCTATTAGGAGGAAAGGTGAATGCAACACACGCCTTTTTGTTGCCAATTGAAGAAAGCGAAAGAAATATCATCACAATCGCAAAGGAAAAGCCAACACCTAAAAAGTATCCTAGAAAACCAGGAACTCCTAATAAGGAACCAATCGAATAGGGAAAGCCTAAGCAATTTAGCGGGATGAAATGTTAGCTGTCTTAAAGCTAATTTCACGTCTTTCGAAGATACTCTTTTTTCCACCCCTCTTTAAAGTGAAGTTTGTCGAATGATAAGGGGTGGAATCTTACTATGAAGACAGTAAAAATAGGCGATTAATTTTAAGCTATTACGAAAGAGAAAAGAGAATGATATAATCATTCATAGGATTAGGACTATATCAATTATCATATCTACTATATAATATACCTATAATTGTC
Source organism: Niallia circulans (assembly GCF_003726095.1). Taxonomy (NCBI): domain Bacteria; kingdom Bacillati; phylum Bacillota; class Bacilli; order Caryophanales; family Bacillaceae; genus Niallia; species Niallia circulans. The sequence goes on along the minus strand of NZ_CP026031.1, from coordinate 3,915,508 downwards.
ATATTCTATTAAATTTCGAGAAGTTTCTTTCTATAAGTTAGATGACTTTGCAGGGATTAATGTTTCATATAGAGAATAATTAATAGGGAGTTTTGTAAAGGTGGTGCAGGGTGATGAAGCCTTCTTTCTCACGATTTTTTGGACTAGGCGAAAAAGGAGATCCAATAGAAGATGCTAGTCAATTAGGTGCAGATGCTGCTCAAGAGGAGATCGAGAATATGGGAAACAGTGAAGAAGTTAGAAAAATCCCAATTCATCAGATTGTTCCTAACCGTTTTCAACCAAGAACGGTATTTGATGATGAAAAAATTGAAGAATTAGCTCGTACAATCCATACCCATGGTATTATTCAACCAATAGTAATTAGAGAGTATGAGCAAGATAAATTTGAAATCATTGCTGGAGAACGAAGATGGAGAGCAATGAAAAAGCTTGGTTGGGAAGAAGCGCCAGCTATCATAAAAAACTTGAGTGATACAGAAACTGCGTCTGTTGCACTTATTGAAAATCTTCAAAGAGAAGAGCTTTCTCCAATTGAAGAAGCAATTGCATATGGAAAATTATTAGAGCTGCACAATCTTACCCAGGAGGCCCTTGCGCAAAGATTAGGGAAAGGGCAATCGACTGTTGCGAATAAATTGAGACTTCTTAAATTGCCAGAAGAAATTCAAGAAGCTTTATTAAATAAAGAGATTTCTGAGCGTCATGCTCGTTCGATGATTCCATTAAAAGAACGCGAAAAACAAATTCAGCTTTTACAAGAAATCATTGAAAAGGGCTTAAACGTAAAGCAAACAGAAGAGCGTGTAGTGAGAATGCTCGAACAGACGAAGCAGAAGCCAAAGCCAAAAAGAAAGGCTTTTAGTAAAGATATGCGGATAGCTGTAAATACAATCCGCCAATCATTAAATATGGTTTCTGATAGTGGTATTAATCTGAATGCTCAAGAAGAAGAATTTGAAGATTTTTACCAATTTACGATTAAAATACCGAAAAAGAAATAATAGGTTAATAGATTTTATATAGCATAATTATTTATATTTCCTTGAAGATTTTGAGCTCTGTTAAATTCCATTTGTATTAAGAATTCCTTTTCGTCATTATATTTATTTAACAGAGCATATTTTTTGTGAGAATAATAGCCATTTATGCTGATTCTCACTTTTTTATAGGATGATTTTTTCCTCAAAGGACACCACAAATAAAAATTTAAAACCTCCATTGCTTATTTACGATGATTATTTTTAGGCCAATCAAATAGAGAAATTCTCCAAAAATACTTGTAATAATAAGGTTTTATCCCTTATTTTATTGTAGGAGTTTCTTTTCATTTTCCATCATTAATCGAGATTAAAAGAAAAAATAACGAAATTTAGAAGTTTTCATGATAAAATAATATACGTGATTACAATAGGTAGGAAATGAGCCATGTTGTAGTCTATTCTGTTTTTTTACTAATAAATTGTTTTATAGTTTTAAATGAGCTATTAAACGGTTCAATCATTTTATATTAAGTAGCCATCTTGCGTCGATTTATATTTCGTAGCTAGTATGGAATAAAAGGTAGGTGACATCATGGGTAAAATTATTACTGTTGCTAACCAAAAAGGTGGAGTTGGAAAAACAACTACATCAGTCAATCTTGGCTCTTGTTTAGCATATATCGGGAAAAGTGTATTATTAGTAGATATTGATCCACAAGGAAATGCTACTAGTGGTGTAGGTATTGAAAAAGCTGATGTTGATCATTGTATCTATGATGTGTTAGTCGATGATCTAGAAGCAAGTATGGTGATTAAACAGACAAATGTAGAGAATTTGGATGTTATTCCAGCTACTATTCAGTTAGCTGGGGCAGAAATAGAACTTGTTTCTACTATTTCGAGAGAAGTTAGATTAAAAAGGGCATTAGATGAAGTCAAACATAACTATGACTACGTATTAATAGATTGTCCTCCTTCTTTAGGGTTATTAACGATTAATGCATTAACTGCTTCAGATGCGGTATTAATTCCAGTTCAATGTGAATATTATGCGTTAGAGGGATTAAGTCAATTATTAAATACAGTTCGACTTGTTCAAAAACATTTAAATCATGATTTGGCCATAGAGGGTGTGCTGCTAACAATGTTAGATGCTAGAACAAATCTAGGTTTACAAGTTATTGAAGAGGTTAAAAAGTATTTCCAAGACAAAGTCTATAAAACAATTATTCCAAGAAATATTCGATTATCAGAAGCACCGAGTCATGGGGAACCAATTATCATTTACGATCCAAAGTCACGTGGTGCAGAAGTATATTTGGACCTTGCGAAGGAAGTGGTTACTAGTGGCTAAAGGACTTGGAAAAGGATTAGATGCCTTTTTTCCTAAAATAGATGTTGAGAAGGAAGAAAATGTTCAAGAAATAAGTCTAAATGAATTACGTCCGAATCCTTATCAGCCAAGAAAATTCTTTGATGAGGAAGCGATTGAAGAATTGAAGCTTTCTATACTAGAACATGGAATTCTTCAACCGATAATCGTTAGAAAGAGTATTAAAGGCTATGAAATAGTTGTTGGTGAACGTAGATATCGAGCAGCTAAAGAAGCTAGGCTAGAGACAGTTCCAGCAGTTGTCCGTCAATTAACAGAGCAACAAATGATGGAATTAGCAGTACTAGAGAATCTTCAAAGAGAAGATTTATCACCTATTGAAGAAGGACATGCCTATCAGACTTTAATGAAGAAGCTAAAGCTGACTCAAGAGGAACTTGCAAAGCGTTTAGGTAAAAGCAGACCCCATATTGCCAACCATGTTCGCTTATTGACTCTTCCAAAGGCTGTGCAAAATTATATTTCTGACGGTAAAATATCCATGGGACATGGAAGAACTTTATTAGGACTGAAAAATAAAGATAAGCTTCCAGCAATAGTTGATAAAATTATTAAAGACGGATTAAACGTGCGTCAGCTGGAACAATTGATTCAGCAACTAAATGAGAATGTTCCACGTGAAACAAAAAAAGAAAAAGCGCCTGTGAAAAATGTCTTTTTAAAAGAGCAAGAGTCATTTCTGCGTGAAAGATTTGGTACTACTGTTCATATTAAACAGAAGAAAAATAAAGGGAAAATTGAAATTGAATTTTTCTCTGAAGACGACTTAGCGCGTATTCTTCAATTATTTGAATTAGAAAATGAAAAGTAAAAAGCCACCTAAGAAAGGGGAGTTTACAGAGGATGTGAACTACACCTTTTTTAGGGGGCTTTTATATTAGAAAAGATAGAAGGCGATTAAACGGGTTCCTCCTTCACCTGATATTCTCTAGTATGCATATAGCGAAGGCTAGTATGATAAATGCCTTTTGAAATGATTTTGGCCATATTTAATACTAAGCTTAATCTAGTATTCTGAAGAACCAAGAATTCCATAAAACCACTAATATTTACTATCCCTGTAATATGAATATTTCCTACAGGAGGAAGCTCTTTATTGACACCACTACCCGGTTTTACAGGCCCATCACCAATTTGTACGATACCTACACTTTTCATTCTACCAAGACAAGCATCAATCCCTATAATGTAAGGATTTTTATGTTTTTCATGCACTTCTTTTAATTTTTCCTCTAAATTAAGAGCGTGTATTGGAGCATCTAGTGTTCCATAAACATGAAAAGGAGAAATATTCTTTTCGCTTAACAAGGTACCAATAAGCGGACCTAATGAATCTCCAGTAGAACGATCAGTGCCAATACACATAAAGACAATTGGCTGATTGATTGAAATGGATGGCAAATGTTTAGCTAATGAATCTGCAATCTTAAAGGCGGCTAATTGTTCATCATATGCTATTCTAACGGGAAGTTCATTTTTTTCGAAAAGGCTGGAATATAAGGTCATTGAATCTACTCCTTTTATTTAGGATTCGATAATATCTATAGGAGAAAGCAATTATTAAGTTAATGGATGTTTTGACCAACCATCAAAGATGGAAATCTATCGAACCATTAGTTGTTTTTAAGCAAAGTTATTGTAGTATTCAGTATATGGAAAAGAGACATATTCTATACATATCCATCAAAATAAAGGAAAAAAGAGTGAGACAAATAGGAGGGGAATTTATGGTAATAAGGGCAAAAGTCCTTTGTTTTAGGAAATATCGTACTACAAAGCAAATAGAAAAACTGTTAAAATAAACTTACCCAATATGAAGGCTTTTGAAGAGTAAAATAGAAAAATAGTTAGCATTATTTTTTATTTGATGTAACTTTATAGAAATTGTTTCATCCATTACGTTGCATGAATAGAGGATAAAAGGAAAATAATCTAGTAGAAGTTTATATTTAGAGGTGTTCTAAATGGATAAAAATATAAAAGAAGGTATAGATAGTCTTATGAATGAGAATTTGTGGAGGGATGTCGGCTTTGGCGCACTAAAACTTGTCCTTATTTTTCTAATAAGCGGAATTATCATCAGGATAGGGAAGGCTGCGGTACGGAATATATTTAAAGTAAGAACACATTCTGCCTTACGCGTATCTGAAAGAAGAGAAGCAACATTAATTAAGCTGTTAGAAAACACGATTACTTATGTTGTTTATTTCATAGCTATCATGATGGCATTATCTGTCTTTCATATTGATGTTAAAGCATTATTAGCAGGAGCAGGAATTGTCGGCCTAGCTATTGGTTTTGGAGCTCAAAGTCTTGTGAAAGATATTATTACTGGGTTTTTTATAATTTTTGAAGACCAGTTTTCTGTAGGAGACCAAGTACGTATAGGTACTTACGAGGGCGTAGTCGAGGAAATTGGATTACGTACAACAAAAATAAAAGGATTTACTGGAGAGGTAAACATTATCCCGAATGGAAGTATTGTGGATGTCACGAATTTCTCCATCAATAATAGTAAAGCGATTGTCGATGTAAGTATTGCTTATCAAGGTGATATTAATCGAGCAGAAAAAGTAATACAGGAACTAATCGAAAAATTACCAGAGCAATATGAAGATATTGTTGGTGTTCCTGAATTATTAGGGGTACAAAATATTCAAGCAGCAGAAGTAACCATTCGTGTTGTCGCTGAAACATTGCCAACGAAGCATCATGCTATTGCAAGGATATTAAGGAAAGAAATAAAAAATGTTTTAGATGAAAATGGAATTGAAAGTCCTGTCCCAAAATTAGTTATGTATTCGCAACCACAGTAATTCATTTTTTAGGAGGTATTATGGAACAGAAAGAATTTGCTCTAAATGATGTAGTTGAGATGAAAAAAGCCCATCCTTGCGGTACAAACCGCTGGAAAATAATACGATTAGGAATGGATATTCGCATTAAATGCGAGGGATGCGGGCATAGTGTTCTTATTCCGCGAAGAGAATTTGCAAGGAAAATGAAAAAGGTATTAGTAAAGCATGAACAAGAATAGACTATTTTTCTCAGAAAAGACTGCAAATAATATTTGTGGTCTTTTTATTGATGGGAAAGGAACACTACTTGTCTTTTTCTCTCGTTAAAACTATAATTGTTAGAGGTTTATAATAATAATGAAATTACTTTCTATTTTGTACGATAGAGGTAGAAAGTTTATATAAGGGAGTGGCATAATGGCGTTAACTGCTGGAATAGTTGGTTTACCCAATGTTGGTAAGTCTACATTATTTAATGCAATTACACAAGCAGGTGCAGAATCAGCAAACTATCCGTTCTGTACAATTGATCCAAATGTTGGAATTGTAGAAGTACCTGATCATCGTTTAACAAAATTAACAGAATTAGTACAACCGAAAAAAACAGTACCTACTACTTTTGAATTTACAGATATTGCCGGAATTGTAAAAGGGGCAAGTAAAGGAGAAGGGCTTGGTAATAAATTCTTATCTCATATTCGTGAAGTAGATGCAATTTGCCAAGTAGTACGTTGTTTTGCTGATGATAATATTACCCATGTCTCAGGAAAAGTAGATCCAATTTCTGATATAGAAACAATCAACCTAGAGTTAATTCTTGCTGATTTAGAATCGGTAGAAAAAAGAATTGCCCGAGTTGGGAAAATGGCGAAACAAAAAGATAAAGAAGCAGTTGCGGAATTAGAAGTATTAGAACTATTAAAAGCTGCTTTTGAAGAAGAAAAACCAGCAAGAACCGTAGAATTTACAGAAGAACAAGCAAAAATTGCTAAGGGGCTACATCTCTTAACCATTAAGCCGGTATTATATGTTGCGAATGTAGGCGAAGATGAAATTGCTGATGCAGCAAATAATGAATATGTAAAGCGAGTAAAAGAATTTGCTGCAAATGAAAATGCAGAAGTTATTATTATTTGTGCAAAAATCGAAGAAGAAATTGCGGAGCTTGAAGGGGAAGAAAAAGAAATGTTCTTACAAGAGCTTGGCATTGAAGAATCTGGTTTAGATCAGTTAATTCGTGCGGCTTATCATCTTCTTGGGCTAGCAACATACTTTACTGCTGGTGTGCAAGAAGTACGTGCTTGGACATTTGTACAAGGAATGAAAGCACCACAATGTGCAGGAATTATTCATTCCGATTTTGAAAGAGGCTTTATTCGTGCCGAAACCGTTTCTTATGAGGATTTATTAGCGAGCGGTAATATGGTTGCAGCAAAGGAAGCTGGTAAAGTTCGCTTGGAAGGTAAAGAATATGTTGTGAGAGATGGAGATATTATCCACTTCCGTTTCAACGTTTAATACAATAAATAGGAAAATCACTCCTGCTAAGGAATAGCGGGAGTGATTTTTTATATGGAAGAAGATAACTGTACAATCTTTTTACAATTCTTTAAAACTCTCCAAGCATTCGATTGTTAAAATAAATATAACATAAAATAGTTTGCTAAAAAGGGAGTGAGGCTTTTGAAAATTGCCATTTTTTCAGACACTTATTTTCCTCAAGTAAATGGTGTTGCTCAGACTTTAAAAAGACTTACTAATCATTTTGACAACAGACAAATAGCTTATCAAGTTTATTCTCCTGAAAATAAAACTTCTACTACATACCCTAATATAAACCAATTTCCAAGTCTTCCGTTTTTTCTTTATCCTGAGTGCCGAACTGTTATCACCAATCCAAAGAAAATAGAAAATAGTTTAAAAAAATTCCAACCAGACCTTATTCATCTAGCAACACCATACATGATGGGATTATACGGGTTATTTGCTGCTAAGAAATTAAATATTCCAGTGGTATCCTCCTATCACACCAACTTTGATCAATATCTTAAATACTACCATGCCTCCTTGCTAGAACCATTTTTATGGAAATATTTAAAATGGTTTCATCAAGCAACGGAAAAAATATTTGTTCCCAGTAAAGAAACACAAAGAAAGTTAGAGTCCTTACATTTTGATGGCTTAAAAGTTTGGGGAAGAGGGATTGATTCAAAGCTTTTTGCGCCTAATCATGATGCTAAAGAACAACTAAGAAAGAAATACCATATAAAAGAAAAATATATTTTATTGTATGTAGGTAGGTTAGCTCCAGAGAAAGATTTAGATACATTAAATAAAATTATTCATTTTCCTTCTGATATCAAAGATTCGGTCCATTGGCTAATTGTTGGAGATGGACCAAACAAAGTAGCCTGGAGGGAAAAAGAGAGAGTACAAAAAAATATTACCTTAACTGGTTATATAAAGGGGGAAGAGTTGGCAAGGATATATGCAGGAGCAGATCTTTTTGTTTTCCCTTCCTTTACAGAAACTTTTGGGAATGTCGTTTTAGAAGCCATGTCTAGCGGTACTCCGGCTGTGGTTGCGAATGCAGGAGGGGTAAAAGAGTTTGTAATGAACGATGTGAATGGAAGAATATGTGAACAGCAAAATGCTGAGAGTTTTGTTCATGCAATAAGTGAGCTATTGGAAGATGAAACGATGCGATTGAGAATGGGAGTAGAAGCTAGAAATTATGCTTTAACTCAATCATGGGATACTATTTTTGATGGGTTAATAAGTGATTACTATGAAGTTTTACAATCCAGTCGTAATATTAATCAAAAGTACGCTTAAAAGAGCTAGTACTTTTCATTATTTGTATAATAAAAAAGAAAAGATATCAGCTCATTTTCCTGCATTGCTATTTAGTATGAAGTATGCTATACTTTTACATTGTGAGTAATGTATAGTTGCTCCTTGCCCAATATGGGCCGTCTAGACCAAAAGGAGGTGAAAGTGATGAAAAAGTACGAAATTATGTACATCATCCGTCCAAATATTGAAGATGAGGCTAAGAAAGCTCTTGTTGAGCGTTTCAACTCTATTCTTACAGATAATGGAGCGGAATTAGCAGAATCAAAAGAGTGGGGTAAACGTCGCCTTGCATATGAAATCAATGATTTCCGCGATGGTTACTATCAATTAGTAAAAGTTAACGCTGCACCAGTAGCGGTTGAAGAATTCTCTCGTTTAGCTAAGATCAACGAAGATATCATTCGCCACATCGTAGTTAAAGATGAAGCAAAATAATAATAGATAAGTGATGTTTCACGTGAAACATTTAAAATGGAAGGGAGTTGAAACTGATGATGAATCGGGTAGTTCTTGTTGGCCGTCTAACGAAGGATCCTGACTTGCGTTATACACCGAGTGGAGTTGCTGTGGCATCTTTTACACTTGCGGTTAACCGTACTTTTACGAACCAGCAAGGGGAAAGAGAAGCAGACTTCATTAACTGTGTTATTTGGAGAAAACCAGCAGAAAACGTTGCTAACTTCTTGAAAAAAGGAAGTTTAGCAGGTGTTGATGGTCGTATTCAAACTCGTAGCTATGATGGACAAGACGGAAAACGCGTGTATGTAACAGAAGTATTAGCAGAAAGTGTTCAGTTCTTAGAACCTAGAAACAGCTCTGGTAATAATAGAAGTGACAACATGAATTATGGGGCCCCAAGAGAACAAGATAATCCTTTTGGAGGATCAAATAATTATCAGAATCAGCGACCTCAAACAAATAGAAACAATCAAGATTATACAAAAGTGGATGAAGATCCATTTGCAAATAGCGGTCAAATCGATATTTCAGATGATGATCTACCGTTCTAAACAGTAATTTTGATAATAAAAAGGAGGTTAATCTCATGGCAATGGGTGGACGCAGAGGTGGCCGTGCAAAGCGTCGTAAAGTATGTTACTTTACAGCTAACGGTATCACTCACATCGATTATAAAGATGTAGATTTACTTAAAAAATTCATCTCAGAACGTGGTAAAATTTTACCTCGTCGTGTAACTGGTACAAGCGCTAAATATCAACGTAAATTAACGATTGCTATTAAACGTGCTCGTACTATGGCTTTACTACCATACGTAAGTGGAGAATAATTAGCCTATACAAAACCCTATTAGACATTTGTTTAATAGGGTTTTTATATTATCTATATGAAAACACTTGCATTTTATTTTTTTTGTTCGCTATACTCACGTTGTAACTAAATTGAAGAAGTAGATAAATGATAGTAAAATATTAGATGAAGATGCAAACCCTTTCTTCTGGTAAAATCCCTTTTTCTAATGCCATAATAAGAAATTAATTATGTGGAAAATCTTATTCATCCATCATGGAGTAAACGAACAGAGATAGACCTTTTTATATTTTAATTTAGTATAATGGGGTATAATAGTATCAGGTTTAATGAATACATAGTAAGGATTATGTGAAAATCTCACGAGTTTTAGGAGGAGAAAAATTGCCTACTTTTTTAGAGAAAGGATCCATACGGTATCCATTAATAAGTTTAATCGGTATTACCATTATCATGCTTGGAATCCTCTCTTTTTATAATTGGTTCTTTTCCTTAATTGGGTTATTTCTTTTTGTTATTCCTTTTTATTTTATTTTACGAATAGATAGTCGTCAGAGAAAGGAAACGGAAGAATATATAACCACTCTTTCCTACCGTGTTAAAAAAGTAGGGGAAGAGGCATTAATGGAAATGCCAATAGGAATCATGCTTATAAATGATGATTATTATATCGAATGGACAAATCCCTTTTTAGCATCTTGTTTTACAGAGGATACACTTGTTGGAAGGTCTTTATATGATGTTTCTCCATCCATTATCCCATTAATTAAACAAGAGGTAGAAACAGAAATCATTACATTACATGAAAGAAAGTTCCGAGTCATTCATAAAGTGGAAGAACGACTATTATACTTTTTCGATGTGACAGAGCAAACGGAAATTGAAAAGCTGTATGAAGACGAACGTACCGCAATTGCCATTATCTTTCTAGATAATTATGATGACTTAACGCAAGGTATGGATGATCAGACAAGAAGTAGCATTAATAATACAGTCACAGCCATTTTAAATAAATGGGCTACAGATAATGGAGTCTTATTAAAACGGATTTCCTCTGATCGTTTTATTGCTATTTTCAATGAACATATTCTACAAAATTTGGAAAAGGGCAAGTTTACAATATTAGATGATGTTCGAGAATTAACTACGAAGCAAAATGTACCTTTAACACTTAGTATTGGAGTTGGATCTGGTGTATCTTCCTTGCCTGAGCTGGGAAATATTGCACAATCCAGTCTTGATTTAGCCTTAGGAAGAGGGGGAGATCAAGTAGCGATAAAGCAGCCAAATGGAAAAGTGAAGTTTTTTGGAGGTAAAACAAATCCTGTAGAAAAACGAACTAGGGTTAGAGCACGTGTAATTTCTCATGCTTTAAAGGAATTAGTTTTAGAGAGTGATAAAGTCATTATTATGGGACATAAGAACCCGGATATGGATGCAATTGGCGCAGCGATTGGGATACATAAAGTAGCCCAGATGAACCAAAAGGAAGCATATATAGTCATTAATTTTCAAGAGATAGATACAGCTGTTCGAAGGTTGATGGAAGAAATAAAAAAACAAGAGACCTTGTTTACGAAATTTATCACACCTGATCAAGCATTAGAAATCGCTACAGGCGATACACTTCTAGTAGTAGTTGATACCCATAAGCCTTCTTTAGTGATTGAAGAGCATTTATTGAATAAAATAGAAGATGTAGTAGTAATTGACCATCATCGTCGTGGAGAGGAATTTATAGAGAATCCGATCCTTGTCTATATGGAACCATATGCTTCCTCTACTGCCGAACTAGTAACAGAATTACTAGAATATCAGCCGAAAACTGTTAAAATTGAAATGTTAGAAGCAACAGCCCTTTTAGCAGGAATTATTGTGGATACAAAAAGCTTTACTCTTAGAACAGGGGCACGAACATTTGATGCTGCTTCTTATTTAAGAGGGCAGGGAGCAGACACTGTACTTGTTCAAAAATTCCTAAAAGAGGATATTGAAAACTATGTGAAAAGAGCAAGAATTATTGAAAATGTTCAATTTTATAAAGAGGGAATTGCAATAGCAATAGCGAAGGAAGAAGAAGCAGTAGATGGTGTTTTAATTGCCCAAACAGCTGATACACTATTAACAATGGATGGTATCATCGCCTCCTTTGTTATAGCACCTAGAGGGGAAACGATGATAGGAATTAGCGCACGCTCCTTAGGAGAAATCAATGTCCAAATTATTATGGAAAGTCTCCATGGTGGTGGCCATTTGACCAACGCTGCTACACAGCTATCCAATATGCCGATGGAAGAAGTAGAGGCAAGGCTTAAGTTAGCGATTGATGAGTATTTTGAAGGGAGAAGAAAAGAATGAAAGTTATTTTTCTAAAAGATGTAAAAGGAAAAGGGAAAAAAGGGGAAGTTAAAAACGTAGCAGATGGCTATGCACATAACTTTCTTTTAAAAAAAGGTTTGGCTGTAGAGGCGAATGCTTCCGCTGTTAGTACATTAAATGCACAAAAGAAAAAAGAAGAGAAAGAAGCTATTGAAGAGCTTAATAGAGCAAAGGAATTAAAAGAAAAGCTAGAAAAAGTAACAGTAGAGCTGCATGCTAAATCAGGTGAAGGCGGCAGATTGTTTGGGTCGATTACAAGTAAGCAAATTGCTGAAGAGCTAAATAAAAAGCATCAAATTAAAATCGATAAACGAAAAATTGAATTAAATGATGCTATTCGTTCATTAGGTGTGACAAAGGTTCCAGTAAAGCTTCATCATGAAGTGTCTGCAACATTAAATGTACATGTAAAAGAATTAAGCTAATATTGGAAGTTCCATTTGCCGCTAAACATGTTAAAATAGAATAAGCTTAAGAAAATGTGATACAGGTTGAGCTGGTCACATTTTTTGTTTGACTGTTTTTAATAGAAAATATTTAAAAGAAATGAAAAGGGCACAGCGGATACAAAAATCTCTTTAGGCAAATGAAAGAATCTTTTTGTATAGATTGTTGCTTTTTTTCACCTAGGCTATGTTTATTATCATATCCTCTCATTTAAGGAGGTTTTATAGATTGAGTGAAATGTTAAATGATCGAATGCCCCCTCAAAATATCGAGGCTGAACAGGCCGTATTAGGGGCCATATTTCTTGAACCACAAAGCTTAACACTAGCTTCTGAAATATTAATACCGGAAGACTTTTATCGTGGCGCACATCAAAGAATATATTCAACGATGCTTAAATTAAATGATGAAGGAAAAGCAGTCGATTTAATAACTGTGACGTCTGAATTAGCAGCTACTAATAACTTAGAAGATACAGGTGGAGTTAGCTATTTGAGCGAGCTGGCAGCATCTGTGCCAACTGCTGCCAATATAGAATATTATGCGAAGATCGTAGAAGAGAAGTCATTGCTGCGCCGATTAATTCGAACAGCAACAAATATTGCCCAAGACGGATATTCCCGCGAGGATGAAGTAGAAGCCCTTCTAAGTGAAGCGGAAAAGAATATTTTAGAAGTAGCACAGCGGAAAAATGCCGGTGCGTTTCATAATATCAAAGATGTTCTCGTGCGAACATACGATAATATTGAAGAGATGCATAATCGTAAAGGAGATATAACAGGGATAGCAACAGGGTTTGCTGAGCTTGATAAAATGACGGCTGGATTCCAGCGCAATGATCTAATTATCGTTGGAGCGAGACCATCCGTTGGTAAAACGGCCTTTGCCTTAAATATTGCTCAGAATGTTGCCGTAAAAACAGGAGAAAATGTAGCAATCTTCAGTTTGGAGATGGGAGCAGAGCAACTTGTTATGCGTATGCTTTGTGCAGAAGGTAATATAGATGCACAGCGTCTTCGTACAGGGTCATTAACGGACGAGGACTGGGGCAAGCTGACAATGGCAATGGGGAGTCTATCCAATGCTGGTATTTTCATTGATGATACACCAGGGGTGAAGATTACCGATATAAGAGCTAAATGTCGCCGCTTAAAGCAGGAGCATGGCTTAGGAATGATATTAATTGATTATCTTCAGCTTATTTTAGGAAGTGGGCGAGCAGGCGAAAATAGACAGCAAGAGGTTTCGGAAATTTCCCGTTCCTTAAAACAGCTTGCACGTGAGCTTCAAGTGCCTGTAATCGCCTTGTCGCAGCTATCACGTGGGGTAGAGCAAAGACAAGATAAGCGTCCGATGATGTCTGATATCCGGGAATCAGGAAGTATTGAGCAGGATGCCGATATTGTAGCATTCTTGTACCGTGATGATTACTATGACAAGGAATCAGAAAGCAAGAATATTATAGAGATCATTATTGCGAAACAGCGTAATGGACCAACAGGAACAGTACAATTAGCTTTTGTTAAAGAATATAATAAATTCGTCAATTTAGAACGGCGCTTTGAAGATGGGGCAATGCCGACAGGCGCTTAGGGAAAAAAGATTAGTAGCTAAAAAACTATATCTATTTATTAAAATTACATGCACCTGATAAAGAAGTAACTTTTGATATGTTATTACGTATGTACAATAATTCCTAATTAGTACGACATATGCACGTTAAAATGATATTGGAGCTAACATCTTAATTAGAAGAGTTTTATTAGGAAAATCTAATTTCTCTTTTGACGAGCACCTTGAAAAAAACCATAACCATCTTAACCCAAAAAATTAAGATGGTTATGGTTTTTTCTTATCTTTACCTTAGTAACACTGGTTGATTTCTTCCCTAATTTCTCAAATTGTTTTAAAAGATCCTTCGGGATTTTTTCTCCCCTTAAAATCGATTTAGCCATATATTATCCTCCTACCTTATGTAAATATTCGTCTAGTTAAAGTTTGTCCAGATTTCTAGATTATATACATTCTAATCCTCTCTCCCCTCTCATACTCTAGCAATATAACAATTTGACACTGAGATAAAAGACCAAAATATAAGAAGCAGAGGGGAAAGAGGAAGAGATGAAACAAATGGAACTACTAAATCCTATATTCAATATCAGCAACCGTCCAAAAGAAATTCCATCTATTAAAGAGAATGTTCGGAAACGGTCTATAACCAAAGAAGAAGGCAGACAAACAAGGAGCGATAAAAAGAAAGATGTGAAGATTCCTCTTTCGGAAGAGGAAAGGCAAATGGTAAAAAGAGTAGCAAGAAGAAGAGGTGGAGCCTGATAATGAATTTATTGTGGAAGATATTTTACGGTTACTTTACAGTGATTTTATATAGCAGTATAAGTCTGGAAATTTAAAAAACAGCATTCCAAATATAATTAGAAGGTTAAATCAATGAGGACTGATAAACTGTTTTCAAAAAGTTTATATTCTATGAGTATGTTATTATTATAATGGAAAAATGTCTCCATTTAATTTTGGTTTTTAAACAAATATCTATAGAAAAGCAGTAGACTAAAAGAAATTTTATTAATGCAAAGATCCATTAAATATTCATAATAAAAATAACGAGGGGAATTTTAATGAGTTCAATTAACAATAAAATTGCTAAACTGTCTCCCAAAAAGTTAAAAGTAAGGAACAGGTTAAAAAATAAATCCATAAAAGATTATGAATTTCCCCCTGTTTCTAGATTAATTTTATTATACTTGACAAGTTTAATTTTTTATTTTTTTAATATCATTTCGGGATTTATTTTTGTTACTGCTTTACTATTTTTGTTTATATTTTTAATAATTCACTATTCTAATTTAAGAAAAAAAAGTAATTCCAACCGGGTATTTGTTATGCCATTTTTACTCCCATTTTTGATAGTATTATATGAATTTCCGATTATATTCTTTGACGAGTACAAATTCCTAGTTACGAGTTTCAATCAACCAGAAGAAATAATTAGTGGTACTAATATATATTTTTTATCGGTTAAAGAAGATACGGTAAGTAATATACAAAATGAGAAAGAAGTTAGAAATATTTATGCTACTAATCATCAAGAGATTTATGAAATAGTTCCTGTTACCAACTTTATTCGATATACCAGTAAAAACCAATTCATTTATGAGTTAGTAGGATTAAAAAATCCCGAATTTGAACAATATTATCAGGACATTTCAGCATATATAGGATCAGATAATACTCTTATTAAAGAATTTTTGTCACGAAAAAATTCACAAGGAAACAGTGCTGGCCTAGCGTTAGTCTTATCTAGTTATCTAATTGAACAGAATTTCCAGAATGATATATTAATCGGAGTTACTGGATCAGTTAATAAAAGTGGAAAGGTCGAAGAGGTAGGTTATATAAAAGAAAAGATATTAAGTGCAGAGAGAAGTGGTCTCACGTTTATAATAGTTCCAAATAAGAACATTATCGAAGCAAATGAAATAAAAGACGATTTAAACCTCTCGATAAATATAATTGGTGTTAGTAAAATTGACGAAGCGATTCAACTTATAGAAGATTTGCATAATGGTAAAAATTAAATTTGCAAGCATTACTGATTTATTAAAGAACACTTAAGTTAAAACTTTAAAACTTATTATAGTGAAAGGGTCTCAAAAAAGTGTCATATAATCGAAAAATTGTAGTTATGACACTTTTGCGACCCTTAAGTATAGCTAAATTGACCAATTTACCACTCAGCTTAAAGGAAAAGTTCCCTTTTCCAGTGTAGAACGCTTTTTAAATTACTCTCTTGCTATTGCTGGAGAACCCATTCCTACCCTCATTGAAGAAAAGGAAGTAGAAAAAAAACAGAAATAGAAAAAGTCCCCAAAGAAAAAAACATTGTTATAGGAAGCTTATACCCCAGAAACGGAACCACTTTTGTATCATATCTGATAGCAAGAAGTATCGCCCATTATCAGGTAAGCACGTTATATGTTGAGGACTCTCTTTTAGTTCCATATACATATGACCGGTTTTATGGACATGAATTTGCTCCTTATGCAAATGGGGGAAGCAGCAAGAAGATCTTCCTGATATCCAAGATGAATGGGTTAGAGATGAGTGGAGCTACTATGTCATAATCCTACAATGTCAGAGATATTAAATAGACTGCTAGCTACTAGTCTTTTTTTACCTTTTCAGATGGATAGAAGCCTTAATCGGAGCAAATACTTCAACTTATATCGTTTTTTATTAATCTCTTTTCACGAACATAATATTAAAATATCAAAAAGATTGTTCGTGTTTTATTGACTTTTATCTTGAAAAATTGATAAAATAGGAATGTTGATTAAGGATATAATAAAAAGATATAGAAACCTGTGGAGGTGCTCTAGGATATGTCATCAGTAGTGGTCGTAGGAACGCAATGGGGAGACGAAGGAAAAGGTAAAATTACCGATTTCCTATCTGAAAATGCAGAAGTGATTGCACGTTATCAAGGCGGTAACAATGCAGGTCATACAATTAAGTTTAATGGAGAAACTTATAAGTTACACTTAATTCCATCTGGGATATTTTATAAAGAAAAAATTAGTGTGGTTGGAAACGGAATGGTCGTTGATCCAAAAGCGATCATTGAAGAATTAAAATATTTACATGACCGTAATATCAATACAGATAATTTGAGAATTAGTAATCGTGCACATGTTATTCTTCCCTATCATCTAAAATTAGATGAGGTTGAGGAAGAAAGCAAAGGTGCTAATAAAATTGGAACAACGAAAAAAGGAATTGGACCAGCTTATATGGATAAAGCGGCGCGTACTGGTATCCGTATTGCTGACTTATTAGATAAAGAAGTATTTGAAGAAAAGCTTGCAAGAAATTTAATTGAAAAAAACCGTTTATTAGAGCGTATTTATGAAACGGAAGGCTTTAAATTAGAAGATATTTTAGATGAATATTATGAGTATGGGCAGCAAATTAAGAAATATGTTTGTGACACTTCTGTTGTATTGAATGATGCATTAGATGAAGGCCGCAGAGTATTATTTGAAGGTGCTCAAGGGGTAATGCTTGATATCGATCAAGGTACGTATCCGTTTGTTACATCTTCTAATCCAGTGGCTGGAGGGGTAACAATTGGTTCAGGTGTTGGTCCAACGAAAATTAAACATGTAGTTGGTGTATCCAAAGCCTATACATCAAGAGTAGGGGATGGACCTTTCCCAACAGAACTAAATGACGAAATTGGACATCATATTAGAGAAGTTGGCCGTGAATATGGAACAACAACTGGTAGACCACGCCGTGTCGGCTGGTTTGATAGTGTCGTTGTACGTCATGCACGTCGTGTTAGCGGTATTACTGATCTTTCTCTGAATTCCATTGATGTTTTAACAGGAATTGAAACAGTAAAGATTTGTGTTGCTTATAAATACAAAGGGGAAGTAATGGAAGAGTTCCCAGCAAGCCTTAAAGTACTAGCTGATTGTGAGCCAGTATATGAAGAATTACCAGGCTGGTCAGAGGACATTACTGGATGTAAAACATTAAGTGAGCTTCCTGAAAATGCCCGTCATTATTTAGAAAGAGTTTCACAGTTAACAGGGATCCCATTATCCATGTTCTCAGTTGGTCCAGATCGTACACAAACAAATGTGATACACAGCCCTTGGAGACAAATCTAAACATGGTAAGAGGTCGTTCTAAACGTGTTAGAACGACCTTTTCTTTTCTAAATAGATAATAGAAGCAGGCTGGCTTGATTCGTTTACAGAAATGGCATGAGGGTATGATAAGTATACAGCATTCTTTATGTTGGGTATTTAATTTTAGTAACCTTGCGGAGGAAAAATAGTTACGTAGGAGTTTAAAAATTTTTTTGAAAAAAACTTTTAAAAAAAGTATTGCTTTTTATTTTAATAATATGCTAATATAAAAAGCGTCGCAAATGACAAAAAATACGAGCCATTAGCTCAGTCGGTAGAGCATCTGACTTTTAATCAGAGGGTCGGAGGTTCGAATCCTCCATGGCTCACCATTTCTTGTAATAATTCACGGCCCATTGGTCAAGCGGTTAAGACACCGCCCTTTCACGGCGGTAACACGGGTTCGAATCCCGTATGGGTCATAATATCTTTTTAAAGGTATTAATAGTAAAAAATGGTCCGGTAGTTCAGTTGGTTAGAATGCCTGCCTGTCACGCAGGAGGTCGCGGGTTCGAGTCCCGTCCGGACCGCCATTTTTTCTTCCTATGCATTTGCATATTTAATATATATTTTTTATCTAATACATATTGAAGACAAGTAAGAATTTCGACCTGTGCTGCTAGTAAGCATCTGTCACAATAGTTTGGCTCAGTAGCTCAGTCGGTAGAGCAAAGGACTGAAAATCCTTGTGTCGGCGGTTCGATTCCGTCCTGAGCCACCTTGATTTATCATTACAACGACTGTTCGTTGTTTTTTTTATGCCAAATTATTTCCCCGTAAATAAATGTGAAGAAATCCGCGATTATTACAAATCCCCACAGAACATATAAATTTAACAACAATTTTATTACAATATAATAGCAAACCATTTTTCTTTATAAAAGTATGATAAAGTTAATGTATATGTCTTCTTTGAAAGGAACTTTATAAAATAATGAAGTGAATGGAGTAGAGACAGAAGAGTTTTATTTAATTTAGAAAAAACGTATGTAAGAGGATGCTATAGACAAAAAAAGGACAAGGGATCCATTCTATTAAAAAGGATATCCTTGCCAAAATTAAGGGAAAATGAAACTCATATATATAGACGATTAACTCGTCTAAAAGGTTTCAATAATTTATCCATCTATCTATGTATTTTTTCTTATTGTAAAATAATGCTCTCATTAATCTTTTTCTACAGAAAGAAGACATATAGAAGCCTAGTATGTATTGATGATGTATACTTTTAGTTCCCATGCATATGAATAAAACACTAATAAGGAAAAATAAGTAATTCTCTCTTTAATAGAGAGATTTTTTATTCGGGGATGGAAGGAATGGTCAGTGGGCTAATGAAAAGCTTCACTGTTTTTTTATGTGGGACTATTTAGTGAATAGCCGTTCTTTATAGACTTTTGTCTTCCTGTTAACTATTTTTGGTTTCGCTTGGTAAAGGGAGATGAAAGCGGGATAAACTTATAATAGAAAAAAAGTGATTATATAAATTTAAAATGGTAAAGTAGACATTAGAAGTAAACAATAAAAGAATGAAATAACCATAGATAAAACTTGATATAAGGAGAATAGCGGAATGAACAAAAAGATTCTAGTTGTAGATGATGAAAAACCAATTGCGGATATTTTGCAATTTAATTTAAAGAAAGAAGGATTTGAAGTTTATTGTGCTTATGATGGCAACGAGGCGTTAGAGAAGGTAGAAGAACTTCAGCCGGATTTAGTATTATTAGATATTATGCTGCCACAAAGAGATGGAATGGAAGTATGTCGTGAGGTTAGAAAGAAATATGAGATGCCGATTATTATGTTAACGGCTAAGGACTCGGAGATAGATAAGGTATTAGGCCTTGAATTAGGGGCTGACGATTATGTAACAAAGCCTTTCAGTACGAGAGAGCTGATTGCACGTGTTAAAGCAAATCTTCGTAGACACCAGCAAGTTTCTTCTGCTGCAGAAGAGGAGAAAGAAACAAATGAAATTGAAGTGGGTTCCCTTATAATTCACCCAGATGCTTATATCGTATCAAAAAGAGGTGAAATGATTGAGCTGACTCATCGTGAATTTGAATTGCTTTACTATTTAGCAAAACATATCGGACAAGTTATGACGAGAGAGCACTTGCTTCAAACTGTATGGGGTTACGACTACTATGGAGACGTAAGAACAGTAGATGTAACAGTAAGAAGGTTAAGAGAAAAAATTGAAGATAATCCTAGTCATCCAACTTGGATTGTGACAAGAAGAGGCGTTGGATACTATTTGAGAAATCCTGAGCAGGAGTAAATTTATTAATGAAAAAAGTGAGTTTTTTTCGTTCTATTCATTTGAAGCTTGTGGTAGTAATTGTTTTGCTTATTCTAATTTCTATTCAGATTATTGGAGTCTATTTTGTAAAGACTTTACAGACAACCTTATTGGATAGTTTTAAAGTATCGATTCAAGAGAAAGTAAATATCTTATCGATTTATTTAGAAGAGCAGCTTGTAAAGGAAAGAGTCGTCGAAAATGGGGATTCAACGTTAGAAGATGATATTAGAAGAATTCTAAGTGATAATAATTCTTCTGATATTAAGGAAATTAGAGTAGTGAATAGTAATGGTATTATAGTTGGAACTTCGGACCCGGAAAATCAAAATTTAGTTGGCCAGAGAATGGTCGACTATTCGGTAAGACGAGTTTTATCTAATTCTTCCCAGCCAGATAATCCGATCAAGCAGAAAAATGGCGAGAAAATCTATGAGCTGATTACTCCTATAAAGACAAATGGAGATGAAATAGTCGGAGCCATTTATTTGGTAGGGAAAATTGAGAATGTGTATAAACAAATTGATAAGATCAATCAAATCTTCCAAAAAGGAACCATTATTACATTGGTTGTTACCGCTATTTTGGGAGTCCTGTTAGCAAGAACGATCACTAAGCCAATCTCTGATATGCAAAAGCATGCCTTTGCTTTATCCAAGGGGAATTTCTCTCGAAAGGTAAAAGTGTATGGATTTGATGAAATTGGCCAGCTGGCGATCACTTTTAATAATTTGACTAAGAAGCTTCAAGAGTCACAGGCTACAACAGAAAGTGAAAGAAGAAAACTATCTTCAGTATTAGCCTATATGACAGACGGAGTAATTGCGACAGATAGAAAAGGACGGATTATTCTTATTAATGAGCCAGCTGCAAAAATGCTGGATGTTTCACGTGAAACAGTCCTTTCTGAACCAATTGTTAATCTTCTTGATCTTAATGGAAAGTATACATTTGAGGAACTTCTCGAGGAAAGAGAATCGGTTATTTTGGATTATAGTACCCATTATGAGCCATATGTATTACGGGCGAATTTTTCGGTTATCCAAAAAGAAACAGGATTTGTAAATGGTTTAATTACGGTTCTCCACGATATTACCGAACAAGAAAAGATTGATATGGAAAGAAAAGAGTTTGTGGCAAATGTTTCCCATGAATTGCGCACGCCGTTAACAACAATGCGCAGTTATGTAGAGGCTCTATATGATGGGGCATGGAAAGATGACGAATTAGCTCCGAAATTCCTTAATGTTACACAAACGGAAACAGAGCGTATGATACGTCTTGTAAATGACTTATTACAGCTTTCTAAATTGGATAGTCGTGATTATCAGTTAAATAAAGAACTTGTTGATTTCATCGTATTTTATAATCGTATTATTGATCGTTTTGAATTGACGAAGGAACAAAATGTTATTTTTATAAGAAAATTGCCTAAGAAAGCAGCCTTTGTGGAAATTGATGAAGATAAATTGACACAGGTTCTTGATAATATAATTTCTAATGCCTTGAAATACTCTCCTGAAGGTGGGAAAATTACTTTTTCTATAAAGGAGCAAGAACAGCAAATTATCGTAAGTGTATCGGATAATGGCGTAGGTATTCCAAAAGAAAACATTGATAAAATATTTGATCGTTTCTACCGTGTTGATAAAGCGAGAACACGTAAGCTTGGCGGAACAGGACTTGGCCTTGCTATTGCGAAAGAAATGGTAGAGGCACATGGGGGAAGAATTTGGGCATCCAGTAAAGAAGGAAAAGGAACAAAAATATCTTTCACCCTACCGTATATTCAATCGGAAGAGGATGATTGGGGATGAAATATGAGAACGTAAAAAGTGGCATTTTAATCTTGCTGGTAGCATTAAGCGTGTTATTATATTATCTCCTTTGGACAGACCAAGGTGCAGAGTTTGATGCGATGGATACTAGTGGTTCTACTATGAAGCAAGAGGCATTAGGGGCTAAAAAGGAAGTCAGTGAAGTAATAAAACCTGATGAAATTTACCAACACATCGATGGGCAGCATTATGGTACAATTTCCAAGGAGGAAGTAGATCATATTCTAAATAGATTGAAAGAATTTGATTATGGGAATTTCCGTAATATATCTTCCACCATTCCTAGTATAGCTACTTTTTTAGAAAAGCAGAATAATGGTCTAGAAATAAGGTTTCCAGGGCAAGTTCCTTTTCGCATTTACAAAGATATTTTAAGAATTGATCAAGATAATTCCTTTGATTTTGATATGATTTTGTTTTCTTATAAAGATGGAAATGTTTATTTTCTGTCTAAGGAAACAGGGAAAGTATATGAAACATCGATAAATACAACTTATATAGAGCAGCTTAATAAATTGAAAGAAAATGTTTATGCGGAAAAGACAGTGTACTCCACTTATTTTTCTTATAAACCTAATGACCAGTATTTAATTTACTTGCCTAATGGTAAGCAGGAAGTAAATAAATATAAATACTTTACAAGACAAATTGAATCTATTCGCTTAAGCAGAGCATTATTTGAAGAGCCTAGTATTGCTCAAAAAGAAATTCTGACAAATTGGGAAGAGTATACGGATGATTCAGGTTTATTACGAATATATAAAGATACCCATATAGTTAGTTTCTTTAAACCTGCAGGCATTTCGAATGAAATGACTCAGAACCATATAATAAATAATAGTATTGAATTGATTAATGAACGTGGCGGCTGGATTAATGACTATCTTTATGTAGGACGAGATGAAGATAGAAAGGTTACCTTTCGTTTATACAATACAAATGGGATGCCTGTGTTCAATCTAAATACGGAGTTGTCCGATATTCGATTATACTGGGAAGATAATAAGGCAAAGCGCCTGTTAACGAGTAATTTAATTATTATTAATACAACCACTCCGTTTGATTTTTCGAAAGAGACTGTCTCATCAGGAGAGGATGTTCTAAAATATCTTAAAAGCAATAAAAAACTGAAGATGGAAAAACTCCAGAAGATCGTACTGGGATACGATATGCAGGTTGATTCGCAAAGTATCGTTTCTTTACAGCCAACTTGGTTTTACCAATATGATCATAAATGGTATTCCCTATATTCGGAAGGAACAGGGGGCAGCTTAGATGGACTGGAGTAAGATAAAGACGATATTTATCATTGCCTTTTTACTATTAGATGTTTATTTAATTTATGAATATGTAAAAATTAAGGAGTACCAGCGGGCCGATGATTTACCAACAGAACCACCAACACACACATTGTCACGGCTAGGAATTGATTACGATAAAGAGAAACTGCCAGTGAATAATGTGAAGGATCAATATTTATCTGCCAAATCGAAGAAATTTACCGATGATGAGATCAAGAAGTTGGAAAAGGGATTATTAAGCGGTCAAGAAATTACGGTAAGAGATAGCATATATCTTCAAGCAGTCCTAGAGAAACCGATCAGTATAGATAAAGAATTCGATCCCGATGAGTTGTCTGATTTTCTGCTTAATTCCGTACTTAACGGTGCAGAGTATCGCTTTTTGGAAAAGAAGGGGAACACGATAAAGTTCTATCAGCAGCATGCAGGAAAGACATTGTATCGTAATCCTAAAGCGGAGCTTACCTTTAATGTCAATGAAGAAAACAAAATTGTTTCTTATAACCAGACGTATTTAGAAAACATTAAAGAGATGGATAAAGAAGAGGTCATTATGCAGCCGCCTGATGCTATTCTTAACTTATTTAAGAATAATTTCATTGAAAGTGGTTCATATGTAAGTCATATAGAACTAGGGTATTATACACAGCTTGATACTTCGGCACAGCTGCTTGCGCCAACTTGGAAAGTAACAGTGAACGAAGAAGATTTTTATGTGAACGCGCTAGATGGACAAGTTATTCAGCCAGAAACAGAGGAAATGAAAGTGGAGTGAGAGAAAATGCGGTTTAGTGTTCTCGCAAGTGGCAGTACAGGAAATGCCATTTTTGTTGAATCAGGAGAACATTCCTTTTTAGTGGATGCCGGATTAAGCGGAAAGCAAATGGAAGGCTTATTCCAAGGCATTGAACGAAAAATGAGTGATCTAACAGGCATATTAGTAACACATGAGCATAGTGACCATATTAAAGGGGTAGGTATTGTTGCAAGAAAGTATAAACTGCCGATCTATGCGAATGAAAAAACATGGAAAGCAATGGATCCACTCATTGGGGAAATTCCCGTCGAGCAGAAATTTCATTTTGATATGGAAACAGTAAAGACATTCGGCAATGTCTCCATTGAATCCTTTGGTGTATCTCATGATGCAGCAGAGCCAATGTTTTATGTATTTCATGAAGGGGAGAAAAAGCTCGTTCTTATCACAGATACTGGGTACGTAAGTGATCGAATGAAAGGAATTATTTCCAATGCAGATTCGTATGTATTTGAAAGCAATCATGATGTGCAGATGCTGCGGATGGGAAAATATCCATGGAATATTAAAAGACGTATCTTAAGTGATGTGGGACATGTCTGTAACGAGGATGCTGCGATAGCCATGAGTGAAGTGATTGGAGATCGTACAAAGCATATATACCTTGCGCACTTAAGCTTAGATAATAATATGAAGGATCTAGCAAGGATGTCAGTTGGGCAGACATTAGAAAGCCGTGGCGTTGGATTGGGGGAACAAGTTCATTTATTTGATACCGATCCAAGAATACCAACAAAGCTAATGGCTATATAGCAGGATCGAAAAAAGCGGATAGTCAGATATTCGCTTTTTTTACTAGAGAAATAAAAGTATGGCAGGAAGGCTTTTGGGCATGATAGGGAGAAAACTTCTTGAAGTATTTCGTTTGTTTTTTTGAAAAATAGGAAAAATAATAAGGATATAGGTTAAGGATGATTTTTAGATTATGTCTTTAGAAAGGAATGAAGCTTGTGGAGTATGATTACGGTAATCGGGGAGATGGGCCAAAGAGAGGCTCAAGAAGAGGCTATTTCTTCTCTGGATTTATAGGTGCGGTGATAGGAGCATTACTAGTATTATTATTAAGCCCCCGTTTGACGGACTTAGCAATTTTTCAGAACGGAAATGAAAATGAGCAAATCGTAACTAATTCTGATGGAATAAAAACACAGAATATTTCATTGAACGTGGAAACGGATATTACTAAGGCAGTGGATAAAGCAGCGGACTCAGTTGTCGGTATTACCAATCTGCAGTCCTCTAATTTCTGGGCAGATGAAACAACAGCCCAAGAAGCGGGCACAGGTTCTGGAGTTATTTATAAGAAAAGTGGCGGCAAAGCATTTATTGTCACAAATAATCATGTAGTCCAAGGAGCAACGGAACTTGAGGTCACGTTATCCGATGGAAAAAAAATTAACGCTAAGCTAATAGGTGCCGATATTTGGACAGATTTAGCAGTAGTTGAAGTAGCTGCAAAAGAGATAACAAAAGTAGCAGAGTTTGGCAATTCCGACAGCTTAAAGACAGGAGAACCAGTCATTGCAATTGGGAATCCTCTCGGATTAACGTTTTCTGGTTCTGTCACGCAAGGAATCATATCTGGCTTACAGCGAACTATCCCTGTCGATATAAATGAAGATGGGACACCTGATTGGCAATCAGAAGTTATTCAAACAGATGCAGCGATTAATCCAGGAAATAGTGGTGGTGCACTGGTTAATATCGAAGGACAGCTTATCGGCATTAATAGCATGAAGATTGCTGAATCTGCGGTAGAGGGAATTGGACTTGCGATTCCCATTAACTCAGCGATTCCAATTATTGAGGATTTAGAACAACATGGAGAAGTGCAGCGCCCTTATATGGGGGTAGAACTGCAATCTGTTAGTGATATTCCAGGCTATTATCAGCAGGAAGCTTTGAAATTACCGAATGATGTTACAACAGGCGTTGCGGTAAAAGATGTTTCACGAAATTCTCCAGCGCAAAAAGCAGGATTAAAAGAGCTAGATGTTATCGTAGAACTAGATGGGGAAGAAATAGTCGATTTAATTGCGTTAAGAAAGCATTTATATACGGAGAAGAAAATCGGCGATAAAATGGAAGTGAAATATTATCGAAACGGTAAACTAGAAACAACAGAGCTTACGTTATCAGAGGAAGAAATGTAGTTAAGAAAGTAGAGCGAAGCCTTATTTAGGTATCGCTCTACTTTTTTTATGTGTACGTATTTTTTGAATGGAGATACTATTGCTGAATAGATGTAATGGAGCGAAATAGTTTCTGAAAAAAATAAAGAAATGCTTGTGGATAAGGTTTTATCGAAAAAAGCAGAGGAATTTCATTAGAGTAGTTGCAGTTTTTAGGTAGAATGATAAGATGGAATGTGGATAACTAATAATAAGGTCAAGAAGAAATATTATCCACAATTATTTTTAGAAGAATGAAAACAGTAAGAGGTAAAAGGAGAAGAAGATATGATTTATAGTTGTGCTGAACACGTTGATATAGCAATAGATTCCGTTGTAAATGAGTATAAAACCTTTCCGATTTTAGAACAAATTTCAGAAGAAAAAAAGTTATCAACAACCTGTGAATATTGTAAAAATAATGCCATATATATGGTGGCGAACAAGTGATTCCATACTATATGTGGATTAAAATTGTGGATATGTGGATAAGTATTGTGGATATCTTGTTTGTAAAGTGAGGAAAGCATGTGAATATCTCAATTATTACAGTAGGAAAGTTAAAAGAAAAATATTTAAAGCTTGGAATCGAAGAATATACAAAAAGACTTTCAAGCTATTCTAAAATAGAAATTATTGAGGTGCCAGACGAAAAGGCACCCGAAATCTTAAGCGATGCCGAGATGCTGCAAGTGAAGAAAAAAGAAGGAGAAAGAATCCTTGCCAAAGTTCAAGCTGATGCACACGTTATTGCACTTGCGATAGAGGGCAAGCAAAAGTCATCCGAGGAGTTAGCCGACACACTAGATAAGTTAGGTACATACGGGAAGAGCAAAGTGACATTTATTATTGGCGGATCGTTGGGATTAAGCGATGAAGTGTTAAGGCGAGCAGATGATAAGTTGTCGTTTAGCAAGATGACATTTCCCCATCAGCTGATGCGGTTGATTTTGGTGGAGCAGGTTTATCGGGCTTTTCGGATTATGAGGGGAGAACCGTATCATAAATAGAGGCAAAAAAAGTTGAAGATAGGGCGGATATTTACCATTACCATTAGAAGCAGGGATAGAAGGTGTTGATAAGCCTTCTTTTTCTGTTTCTAAATAGAGCATGTGGATAAGTGTAAACGTATTTGAAAGGTTCACTTCCATAAAATCAAATTCAAGCTCAACCTTATCAATTTGACGTAGCTGATCATTTGTTAGTTCAACAGTGATCTGTTTAACCAACAGCTGTAGCAATTGCTTTTGTTTATCTCTAGTAGAGGACTTATAGACTTCTACAAATTTTCCTAATAGAAGATGTACCAATTCTGGAGGAATAACTTTTGTATCGGATTTACTTATTTCTGTTATTAAGTTATTCCTCTTTTGTTCAATTGCACTCTTTTCGATAGCCACTTGCTGTAAGCGTTCTTGCAAAACCGTAACAGGAAAAAGATTTTGTTCAAAAGCTTCTAGATATCTATTCTGAAGTGCTAGTGTTTCCTCTAACTTTAAATCAGTTTCTTCCAGTTCTTTTTTTAGTTTTTTTATGGATTCAATTGAGGTTTTTGTTAGTGAGTTAATAGTTTCATAAAACTTTTGTTTATTGGATAAAAATCTCTCTATACGATGAAACAGAGCGTTTTCAGCATCATAAGCTTTAACTAAATTGGCTTTACAGGCTGCTGATCCCTTGTTGTGAAAATCACTACACACATAATATCTGTGTTTTCTTTTGGTACCGTCAATTAAAGTATATGTAGTAATTGAAGGTACCATCCCTTGTCCGCAATCAGGACAGCGTAAGATACTGCTCAATAGAAACGGTTCGTTAGATTGTCTTTGCTTGAACGATTTACTTTTCCTTCGAGATTGAACAAGACTCCAGAGTTCATCATTGATTATAGCTTCATGCTGACCTTCTACTAGAATGGGATTATCATTTCTACCTTTCCTTCTCTTCTTATCCCAGTTTTCAACCTTTAACCAACTAATTTTTCCGTTATAGACGGGATTGTCTAAAATAGTTGCTATTCCATTTATAGAAAAATGACGGTCACGTTTGGTTCGATACCCATTTTTATTGAGCTGATTTGCTATGGCTTTTAAGCCCTTATCTTGTGAATAAAGAGTGAATATCATTCTTACTACTTTTGCTTCCTCTGCGTTTATTACAAGTTTCTTTTCGATAGAATCATAACCAAATATAACACCACCATTCCATGAACCTTCTAAGGCTCGTTGTTTCATACCAAGCTTAACGTTCTCGGCCAATGTATTTCGTTCCATTTCGGCAATAGAGGCCATTAGCTGAACGACTAGGCGGCCTATGGGACTACTGGTATCAAAGTTCTCGGAATAAGAGATAAACTTTACTCCGTAATCTTCAAATTTATCTAACAGAGTAAGAGTATCTAACATATTCCGCGATAAACGTGAGATTTTCCAGACAAGTACCGCCTGAAATTTTTCCTGCTCAACGTCTGCTATAAGTCTTTGCATAGCAGGGCGGCCGGTAATATTCTTTCCGGAAATCCCTTCATCCACATACTCGTCGACGATTTCCCAATTATAAAGTTGTGCATATTGTCGTAGAGTTTGTAATTGAGCGCTAATACTATAGCCTTCCGAGGCTTGTTCTTCAGTACTTACTCTTACATAAATAGCTACTTTTTTTATATCCATCTCATTACCTCCTTCAAGTTGATTTTACAATGAAATATTAGAAAGGAGAAATGAAGGTTCTGAGATAGCTTCATCATATTCTTTACGAATTGTCATAAGAATACTAATTAATGTCAACATGCTTACCATTAGAAGGCCAATATTTTTAAGTTTAACAGTTTCTACTCCCTTCTCTTTAACAAAGAATTAGTCTTTAATTTAATTGAACGACATACTTCAAAATACCCCTTGAATTTCCAATTTATGATAAAATTTTCTTTAAGGGGGTGGTTATCTTGGCTCAAATTCCATTTGCTGACACTAACAATTCCTTGTCAGTTGAAGTCCAATTGAAACATGCTGCTGATGTGTTTCTGGTGGATAGTATCAACTTACAGCACTATAAAGCTGGACGGAAATTCAAGTATTATGGCGGCCACTATACTCGCACGCCTGTAAATATTTCTGTCGAAGGAGCTGGAAGGTGGTATCTTATTGTCCATGGTGGAGGACAGTACAAATACCGATTCTATAATATTCATCTTTTTTGGTCTATCGTTTTATTGCGGTAGTTTCTTTTATCATTTAAACTAAGGTTCAAAAAAAGCTATTGCTTTAAATATATTTGTCCTAAAGATGGAAGACTTATATTCAAAATCAAAGTAAAGGGGTCGCTATTATGAGTGCTACAATGTATCGGAACAAAGTTCAGGGTTTAGAAAAGGAGATCGCTAATATTGAAAAGGATATAGGTAAAGAGCAAGAAAAGTTGGCAAAAGCATTAAAAACTATACAGAGTACAAAAAGTGCCTCGACTCTTAATTCTAAACAAAGAGAACTGATTAATACCCAAAAAAAAATAGGTGACCTTAAAGGAAAAAAGGCTAATAAAATTAAATCTTTAAATCACGCGTTGGATCAATTACGGCGCTCAGAAGATAGAGAATTAAAGAAGAATAAAACTGCTGAGTTAAGACATACAAAAGCTATTACAGATGAGTTAAAAAAACAACAAAGAATTAGCCAAGAAATATCAGCCAATCCCATTTCAATTAACTTCGAGTCACTTCCAGAAAAAATAAACGTTCTATTCTTAGCATCCAATCCTATTGACCAAAGTTCATTAAGATTAGATCAGGAAATTCGTCTCATACACGAAAAGATTCGTGCTTCTGAATACCGAGATTCAATCAATTTACAATCTCGATGGGCAGTACGTTCCAATGATATTTTGCAAGCTATAAACGAAGTAAAACCTCATATAATTCATTTTAGTGGTCACGGTTCTTCTGACCATGATATTGTACTAGAAACGCCGGAAGGGTCTACAAGTCTTCTATCTAAAGAGGCGGTTACCCTATTAATGAAGACAATGTCTGATTCAATTAAACTCGTTATTTTTAATAACTGTTTTTCAAGTGGACAAGCAGAAGCTGTAACGGAACACATTGACTGTGCAATAGGTATGAATGAAGCCGTCTACGATGATGCTGCAAGAGAATTCGCTGCACAGTTTTATTCTGCTATTGCTTTCGGAAAATCCGTACAAAATGCCTTTGAACAAGGGAAGCTTGCTTTAATGTTAGCGGGGCTAGAAGGAGAAAAAATACCTGAGTTATACACTCGGACGGGCCTTAAACCTAATGAAATAATATTAGTCAAACCTGAACTGTAAGCTATATTTCTTTTAGTAGTTATATAACAAAAACTCTAATTTTCTTAACTTATTTAAAAGCAATAGCAGTCTATTATAAAATAGACTGCTACCTTCACCTGTAATAGATGGTGATTTAGCAACTAGCTTGCCTTAAAGATTGACCATACTCATTAAATTCATCTTCAGTAAAGTGAAAGATTACGTTTTTAATTAATCTATCCTTTGGTTTTGGTCCATTTGTAACATGCACCTCTTTAATAATACTGTGAAATAATAACTTCTTTTCTTCTTCGGATATAATATTTATAAATTCTTTTAAATGGTTAGCTACATATTCAATATTAGTTTTGATATTTAAGTTGTTTTGTAGGTTAATCTCCTTATTTAATTTATTTAATCGAGATAAAGTATCTGCCTCTTCCTTTTCATATTCATCAATGAGATAGAAAAACGTACTTTTATTATTTTTAGTAGAATCTTTATCATTGTCCAAAAATAAATCTGCAGCCCTTTTTATTTTCTTGCGAATAGATTTTAATGATCTATTTAATAGAACGACTTCATCAGTAAGGGATTTAAGATTACTTACTAGATTAGATTTTATAATACTAAACAGTAGTGGAGATAAATGTAATTTATCAATATAGGTAATTAGATTAACAAGTACAACTTCATCCGCATTTTCCTTTAAAACTAGATTAGCGGAGCAAGCTTTTCTCCCGCTGTTTTTATTTTTATTACACTGGTAATATTTATACTTTTCACTACTATTCCCTTGAACCATGGGAGAACCACATTGAGGACACTTTAATAACCCTGAAAGTGGAAAAGTTCCCGGATGTATCTTAGTGGGTGTATAGGATTTTTTCGCTCTAAGCTCTTGTGCTTTATTCCAAAGTTCTTCAGAAATGATGGAATCATGTTGCCCCTTTGTATATTTGTTTCTCCATTTGATAAAGCCAATGTAGATTTTATTTTCTAATATGGTTTTAACAGCATTGATGGTCCAGTCGTTCTTTCTTTTTGTCTTAAACCCTTGAAGGTTTAGGTTGCTTGCTATTTTCTTGTAACCCCATTGTTCATAAACGTATTTATTAAAAATATACTTAATTACCGCTGCTTCCTCTGGAATAATCCTCAGACACTTACTTATAGATTCATAACCAAATACTTCACCACCATTAAAATTACCATCAGCAGCATTTTTTTCCATTCCAAAGTTTGTTCTAAAAGCAATATCTTCCCTTTCCATATCTGCTTTCAAAGCATTTACTAGGAACATCATTTTAGCATTCGGTTCTTTTGTATTAATATTATCTGTAATTGAAATAAAATGTTTATTTTTCCTTTTTAATTGATCCCAGAAGAAAATTGAATCTAGGAAGTTTCTAAAGAGACGATCTAATTTAAACACAATAATATACTCAATTTCCTCATTGTTAATAAAATGTTTATACATCTTTTTGAATACTTCTCTACCATCAATATTTTTCGCTGATGCTTCTTCTTCATATATATAAACTATTTCAAAACCTTGCGCTTCACAATATTCTTCTAAAGTTTCTATTTGCTTTGAAATAGAAGTATTGTTAGTTTGCTTATCAGTACTAACACGAACATATATAAGTACTTTTATCCTTTTCATTTATATTTTCCTTCCGTATCTCTATTTCTTATTTCAATTTCCTCATTATATTTAAGTATTAAATCTGAAAGAAAATTTATTAGCTCAGCTGCCATCACTATGCCCATTTCATCTTTAGTAACCAATACTGAGTCATAATAGTTTTTGTAATCATAATCTATATTTTTATGCATCTTACATCCCTCTATAATTCGGTTATATTAACCAAATAATTGCCGGCTATATCTGGTTGAAAGACATAGTACCTTCGGAATTTGAATATTTTAAGATATTAAGAGAAAAAAATTAAGTTTAAATATTTTGAAAAGTATAATGGTATTTATGGGTGAAAGGATTGGTTAAAAATGCTAAAATGAGGAAAGCAAGGGATTAAACCCCTTGCTTCCATATGGCAAGGCCATTGTGGAATTAGAGCAAAATAATCCACCCTAACGATTCACAGTGTAGCGGGGTGGATTATTTATTTACAGCAATGTTTTTATATAAGAAAAATAACATGATGTTTAAATCTATGATTTCTTTTTATAAATTAAGAGGGGACAGGGGACGAATATGTATTTGTTACTATTTTTCGTAGTTCTTATGGTATTACTTCTTCTAATTGTTATAAAGAGAAACAATAAAAAAGTAGTCATAGTTTTAGCTGTTATACTGTTTCTGCTTACTATTGGTGGGATTATGTTTATTAGAGATGTTGTGCAAAATTTTGCCCCATAGTTTATAAACAGAGATAAGAATACAAACAGGAGTATGTATAATGAAAAGTTCAAATAAAATAGTTGTTGCCCTTAAAGGTGTCATTGTAAATGAAGGCAGGGTATTAATAGTTCAACGTGCAAAAGAAGATAAAATCGGTGCGGGACTTGGGAATGTGTAGGTGGGAAAATAGAGTTTGGAGAGGATTTAGAATCTGCACTCTTACGGGAAATTAAAGAAGAAGTAGGGTTATCTGTTACAGTAGAGAAACTTTTATATGCTACTACATTCAAAACTGATCCAATAAGACAAGTTGTTATTTTGACTTACCTATGTAGTAGCAATAGTAGTAATACTATTCTTTCTAAGGAACACTCTAGTTTTAAGTGGGCCACTAAAGAACAACTGAAATTATTATTGTCTCCGGAAATAATAACTGATTTTGAGAAAAATAATGTTTTCTCTATAGAAGTATTGAATTAATATCATTTTCCTTGAAAAATGATTGTATCAATAAGTGGTTCACTTATCTTGTGGGAAAATCATAACAAAACAATCACAAAATAATTTAAGTTAGAACAAATAGTAAGAGGGAAAACAATTTGATAAGATACGTAATTAGTATAATTAGCTGCCTTCTTCTATTTTTGAGTGGACTATACAATATTATTACTTATGGATTTCCATTTCTACTTCTACTTCTTTCTATGGGAGGTTTTATTTATTTTATAAAGTGAAGAAAAAAGAAGCTTAACAACCTTATGGACTGAATCATAACTTTAGATTAGCGATGAAAGAACGTATCATTGATTTTGTTATTGATCGTATGGACGCAAATGAAAAATATACACATGAAATTTTAGGCGACCAAGAATTCCAATCATACTTTATTGATAAGATTATTACTGAAGTATATGCAGAGATTTACGCTGGATAACTTTATAAGAATTAGAATAACAAAAATGAAGGGTGGTTTATCAACCCTTCATTTTTATTGTAGAAAAGGTGGAGTGCGGAAATTACCATTATCGCACTCCCGTATTAAAACATTTATTCTTATAAGAATCATACAAGAAATGTGCAGTTCACTTAGGATTTTTTCAATATAAAAAGGGTAAGATCAGTTCACTCTCCTTTAAAGACTCGTGAACATCTCAAACCCTGTCGCTAGTGTATTTAAGTATATGCAAAATTAATAATAATTATAACTGGAAAGTAATTTTTAAAGTAACTCCATATAATTTAACTTTCTAAAGAAATAATATCATACTTATATATAATATGCAATAATTAAAGTAAAAGTTCGTCATAAGGAGTTAAATTAGAATATGTATGATATTGAGAAGTTAATGCAAAACTATAATCCCTCGTTAAAATCTCATGAGCAGTATTTCATTCTAAGGTGGTCGGAACTACTTGAGGGAGGTCCTCTACATTTTAGAAAGCTTATTAACCCATGTACAAGAGCATTAATTAGTGAGTTTATTGGGGTGACTAATCTGTTTAATGCAGGGGTATTAAAGATTTATAATATTAATAATGCTGCAAAAGAATTAAAGATCGCTTTAAAAAACGATAAAATAATTAAAGGTTTTCTAAATAATGATTATACATTTATTATTGGGAAGTTAAGTAACTTTATTTCTCAATTAACATCTGAACAAGAATCTTCTAATGCAGAAGAAAATAAGAGATTAATAAAAGAGATTGACATAATTAATGAGTTTATAAAGGCTTTCTTAAATAAATTAGAGTCAAAAAATATAATAGAACTATATTCAATTTATTTCAGAGAACACTTACCCACTGATTCTTATAGTTATTCAAAAATAGATAGAGAACTATCAATGCTTATTAGTGAATTACTTTATGAAGGAAATTCAAAAGCGTACCTTTATAGGTGGGGCGCAGGTGTATTTGTTTATGATAGAGAGAAAACAACATTAATAGAGAAGTTAGAGAGATTGGGACAAGACTTAGGAAAAAAAAACCTTAGAACGTTTAAATGTTATTTACAAGCAAATTTACCAAATATATATGATTTCTGGGAGAAGTTAGAGGGGAAAATTAAGATCTTTAAAGACTCTAATGAAGCAAGATTAGGATTGGAAGAGATATCTCAAAATGCATTAGAAAAATCAGTTAACGATTATTTTAATATTGATAATAGCCTGAAGATCCTCCAAATTGAAATAGAAGCAGCCGATGAAGAAGCAGCAATAAACCAGGCAAGGATTTTACTGTTAACAAAGTTATCCTTGATTAATCTTGACAAAAAATCAAAGGTTTATATTCCTTCTGTTAAAAATAGAGTAGTATTATTGGATACTAGATCCAATAATATATCAATAAGAACAGATAATGATGATGGTGATGGAATAAAAATTGCTAAATTCTCAGATTACTTACATATCCTCTTTACAGCGAATGAAAATAAATATAAATCATTAAATAGACTAATGGGGTGGCTTCGAGTTGTTCAAGATTCACCGAAAGAAACCGCACTTGTAGCTATGTGGAGCATGATGGAGCTACTATTTGTACATGATTACAGCGACAAGAATAATAAAGTAATCAGTCAAGCAAAACCATATATATCTCATTATTTTGCTAAGAACATGGTAGTAAAAGCTACACAAATATTAAAAACCAAAGAGGCAAATTATAACCTATTAAAAGAGAAGATAAAGGAAGAATATGGGGATGTTGCTCTAAGGAGACAAGACAATAATATAAAATTAGAATATTTACTTGATTATATTAAACTACATGAGAACGAGGTGCTAAATGTATATGATAATTTAATTTTGGAGCAGCGTTATATACAATATTTAAATTCATTTACAACAGTAGTGAAAGAAAGAAAACATCAGGCATTTATTCACTTAAAAGGATACATACTGCAATTGGAAGAAAATATGGACAATGATCTTGCCAGAGCATATAGGATAAGGAATATTCTTGCTCACGAAGCTTCAATTCAGTCAGATTTCTTTGAAGATATTTATGAGAAAATGGTCTTTTATCTTCAAATAATCCTTGACGATATATTGTTTTCAATGATTAAGCAGAATAAGAATACAATTGAGCAATTGACAATGATTAAAGAGGAAAGTTATAAACAATATATCAAACACCTTGATAATGTTGCCAAAGTATTGTTAGCAACCAACGATGATTTAAAGGATAAAGATGGAGAAGTGATGGATGAAGAGAAAGAAAGTCAAAAAACACAGGAAAGATTAGATATCTATAAAGGAATTGTAAATACTAAAAACCTTTTAATTTAATAATCAGTCCCTATATTAAGTCACAAATAAGTATAATATAAAATTATATGGAACTATTGAAATAACAAGGAACTATTAGAGTGCGAAAATAGATATTATCGCACTCTCATTTTTCTGCAATCATTTCAGATTGGTGAAGATAAAGGTAAAAATAGAATAAGATAGTGAAGAGATGTATTCAAAGTAAAGCGCAGAATGCAGAGTGATAGAACAGTCAAATACTTCTATCAGAGTGTCATAACTAAGTCATATAATTAAATACCAATATTTTCATATAGGAAAATTTAAAAAGTATAACTAAAAGCAGTTGTGTATAGATAACTTATATTAATTTTTCACTGCTAGTCAATTAAAAACTTCCAAATAAACAGAGATTCCATTGTTCTTTTTCTACTCGATGCCATCTGTAATGAATTGTTATAAGATGTTTTCCACTTAATTTTTTTGTTTCTTCATATTCCTTTTGAGAGTATCCTAGAATATATGGAATTACAGGATCGTGTGAAATATCCCAATGGAAGAAATAGTTTTCTTCCATGTCATCCCAATCAATATCGTATTGTTCATGAAAGCAATTTAGATTTTCAAGTACATAATTAAGAATCTTTTCTTTATCCTTTTGGAAAGCAGCTGCATGAATATTATTAAAGCTGTGACGTTGTAATTGTAAAACTTTAAGTTTGAGATGTGGGTCAATTTGATTTATTGAATTACTCATTTTTTGTTCTCCTTCTAATATTTAATTTAAAATATTATATATAAATATTGAAAGGATTTTAAGATGTCATAAGTAAAAAGTGGTTGCGAAGGGCATGTATGATAATCATCTTACCAATCTATGCTGGCCTCTATTTGATCGTTTCAACATTTAATTTATGTAAATCTTTGTAGTTTCTATTCCATATTCAATTAAAAACGAATTTGAAATTTATACCAATTTGGGATGTGTTGTGGTCTACACTATCGGGGCAGTTAGTTTAATAGTGGATTAATAGTTTATCCTCAATTCTAAAAAAATAATTTATCTGTTGACAAATTGCAAGCGTTTTTATATTATGAACTCACAAGGTGTTATCGAAAGAGCATCACTTGATTGTTAATTAACAAATCAAATTAAATATCCATAGGGTGTTATTATTCTTATAAGCAAAACCTAGTAATGATTCTTATTACTAGGTTTTTTATGCTTTTTTGGGAAGGGGGGAAAGAATATGAAAATAGTTAGCATTCTAAATAATAATGCTTTATTAGTTGAAGAACAAAAAGGCGTTGAATTTATTGTTATTGGTAAAGGAATAGGATTTGGAAAAAAGAATGGTGACTTAGTAGATAAATCCAAAGTTGATAAAATATTTGAATCTAATAATAAGAAAACTAATGAATTACTAGACTTATTAGAATATGTACCAACTGAATTCTTTGAAAGTGTCACAATAATTGTGCGACATGCTAATAAAAAGTTAGGTAAAGAATTAAATAAAGGTATTTATGTGACACTTACAGACCACATACACAGTGCTATTGAGAGATATAAAGAAGGAAAAACACTAAACTTTGCATTAGTCTCTGAAATGCATCAACTATATCCTAATGAGTATAAAGTTAGTGAATGGGCAGTTGATTATTTGAATGCAACCTATGATATTGAGTTACCAATTGATGAAGTAGGTTTCATAACAGTCCATATCATTGCTGCTACTATGGATAATGATAATTTATCATTAGTTAAAAAGGTGACCAAAATAGTAAAGAATATTACTGATATAGTAGTAGATCACTATGGTTCCGATATTAACAAAGATAGTATTAACTATACAAGATTCTTAACTCATCTAAAGTTTTTTGCAATACGCTTTTTAAGTAAAGAACAATTTAGGGAACAATCAGATATAAATTTTGTGATTAATGAAGAAGGTTTGAAAGAAACAAGCTTAGTTATTCACAAGATCGACGATTTTATGAAAGTGTCTTATGGAAATGAACTAACCGTATACGAAAAAAAATACTTAATATTGCATTTATTAAGGCTAAATATTAAATAGAGTGTTACTACTTTAAGTAGGCAAAATCTAATCATCTGTATATTTAATGTACAGTTAATTAGATTTTTTTATTGTCTTATTTTAAATCTAAATGTTATTTAATGAATTTTCAGGTGAAAATTTGCTAAAAAACAAATTTATAATAAACTAACAATTTTTTAAGGGGGATATAACATGAATTTCCATGACACCGCAAAAGAAATTTTAAGTTCTATTGGTGGAAGTAATAATGTTTCAGACGTTACACATTGTATGACTAGATTAAGAGTAAGTGCAGCTGACCCAACAAAAGTAGATATTGAGAAGATTGAGAATGTCGATCTTGTAAAAAAAGTAATTCAAAGGGGACAAAACTTTCAAATTGTTATTGGTGAGGAAGTTGATGATGTTTATGAGGAATTTGTCAAATTAAAAGAAGAAGGAAAAGATTCGAAGGTTGAAGTGGATAAAGATTCTGCTAGTACTAACCAAGCAGATTTTAAGAAGCCGAATCCAATATTAAGAGTTATTGATACCATTTCTGGATGTCTTGTGCCGATTCTTCCAGCATTAATTGCTAGTGGTTTATTTTCAGGGATATTATCCTTAGTTACATCATTAGGATGGGTGGATAATAAGACTTCTACCTATACAATTTTGAGTGCATTCAGCTCAGCACCACTATATTTCTTACCATTTTTACTTGCTTATAGTAGTTCTACTAGATTAAAAGTAAATCCTGCTATTACATTAGGAGTTGCAGCTATTTCATTATACCCGCAATTAACTCAATTGTTTGCGTCTGGAGATCCAATAGATTTATTCGGTTTACCAGTAAGTGCAGTAACTTATTCTCAGAACTTAATTCCTATACTATTAATTGTTTGGATACAGAGTTTAATTGAACCGAAATTAAGTAAAGCAATACCTACTTATTTAAGAACTTTATTTTTACCTTTGATTGAATATATAGTACTAGGAGCTATAATGCTATTGATTGTTGGACCAATAGCGGGGTTACTAAATGATGGACTATATAATCTTTTCCATACATTATCCCAAGGATATAGCTGGTTAATTGTTTCTGTACTAGGTGGTTTTAACGCTATTAGAATTGGTGCTGGTTTGAATCATTCTATATTACCGATAGCAGTAGCTAACTTTTCAGCGTTAGGTTATGACAATATTGTAGGACCTGCAATGCATGCAACTGTATTCTCTTTAGCTGGTGCATGTTTCGGATTAATGTTTAAGTCAAAAAATCCTACGGTAAGACAAACCTCAGTATCTGCTGGATTCACAGCTTTGATGGGGATTTCAGAGCCTGCTGTTTTTAGTGTTATGTTAACAAATAAACGAACACTACTGGCTACTTCTATAGCAGGATTTGTTGGGGGATTAGCAATGGGTATTTTACATGTGTCGGTTAATGCCCTAGGTACTAAAGGTATACCAGGAATAGCCTTGCTAATTGGGCCAACATTTATTTCTGGAATAATTGGTTGTGTAATTTCTTTTGTATTAGCATTTATCCTGGCATATGTGCTAGGTGAAGATAAAAGACTTAGTCTGTAAATTGGAGGAACTTTAAATGAAAACCAATCTTATTAGCCCAGTATTAGGAACTGTAAAGGATATAGCAGAGAGTTCAGATTTTATGTTTGCGGAAAAAATTCTAGGAGATGGGATTTTCGTTTCTCCAACTGATTCATATGTAATTGCCCCTTGCGATGGGAAAATTAATTCAATTACTAAAAGTAAACATGCAATTACCCTATATACAGATAATCAGGTTCCCGTTCTGCTTCACATCGGAATTGATACAGTAGAGCTTAATGGTAAAGGATTTGATTTATTTGTTAAAGAAGGTCAGTTAGTAAAAGCAGGACAGAAATTAGCAAAAGTAGATTTTGATTTTATTAAAGAACAGGGTTATGACAA
Source organism: Niallia circulans (assembly GCF_003726095.1). Classification (NCBI taxonomy): domain Bacteria; kingdom Bacillati; phylum Bacillota; class Bacilli; order Caryophanales; family Bacillaceae; genus Niallia; species Niallia circulans. The sequence continues at coordinate 3,875,339 of NZ_CP026031.1, read as the reverse complement.
TGCAACAATTATGATTATTCCTGAAAAAAAATATAAAGTAGATAAAATGAATTTAGATAAAAATTTAGTATCATATGAACAAATTTTAGAAGTTTATTAATGAAAGGAGATTATTATGAATTTTCCTAAAGATTTTTTATGGGGGGCAGCTATTGCTGCTAACCAGGCAGAGGGAGCATGGAACATTGATGGTAAAGGTGTCAGTGGGCCAGATATTTATGCATTTGGTGGTAAAAATAATCCTAGAAGAATTACTAGAGTAATCGAAGAGAACACATTCTATCCAAGTCACGAGGCAGTAGATTTTTATCATCATTATAAAGAAGATATTGCTTTATTTGCAGAAATGGGACTTAAAATTTTTAGATTTTCTATTAATTGGACTAGAATCTTTCCAACTGGTGAAGAACCAGAACCTAATGAAAAAGGACTTCTTTTCTATGAGCGTGTCATAGATGAATGTCTAAAACATGGTATAGAACCACTTATTACTATCTCTCACTACGAAGTGCCATATGCTTTGACAGAGAAATATAATGGATGGTCTAGTAGAGATATGATAGATATTTACTTGAATTTTTGTAAGGCTTTATTTACTCGTTATAAAGGAAAGGTAAAATATTGGATTACATTTAACGAGATAAATAGTGCAACAAGAAAGACTGGAGGATTTAGAAATCAAGGGATTTTGAATCCAGGAACGACTAGTAATAGAGATATAGATGATATTCCTCAGTTAAGATTTCAAGGCTTGCATCATCAATTTTTAGCATCTGCAAAAGCAGTGAAACTAGCTCATGAAATTGATCCTAACTATCAAGTTGGGTGTATGATTCTTTTTGGTACAGCATATCCACTTACATGTAAACCAGAGGATGTTCTAATCACTCAAAGTAAAAACCAAATTACTAACTGGTTTTGTGGAGATGTAATGGTTAGAGGAAGTTATCCAACCTACATGAAGAGATATTTTAAAGAAAATAACATTACAATTGAATCCCAAGAAGATGATTCAAATATATTGTTAGAAGGAGTAGTAGACTTTTATAGCTTTTCCTATTATATGTCTATTTGTCATACTTCTGACGAGGGATTACCAAAAACCCAAGGTAATATGCTTGGGGGAGCTTCCAATCCGTACCTATCAGAAAGTGAATGGGGTTGGCAAATAGACCCTATAGGCTTGAGATATACATTAAATGAAGTATATGACAGATACCAAATTCCATTAATGATTACAGAGAATGGTCTTGGGGCTACTGATACAGTTAATGAAGATGGAACAATAGATGATGATTATCGAATCTCGTATTTAAAGCAACACATTGAACAAATGGGAGAAGCTATTGAAGATGGCGTTGATCTATTAGGATATACAGCTTGGAGTTGTATTGACATGGTTAGTGCTGCTTCTGGAGAAATGGAAAAACGATATGGCTTTATTTATGTAGATGCTGATAATTTGGGAAATGGAACAAAGAAAAGAATTAAGAAGAAATCATTTCATTGGTACAAGGAAGTTATTGAAACTAACGGGGAAAGTTTGAAAAAAGATTTTTAATAAAAGTACTATCATATTAGATTAAGGTAGACAAAACTATGTCTGCCTTTTTAATTTAATTAATAATTTCTCTTGAACTGTAACAACTGTGGAATACTCTACTCAACTAACCTATTGGTAATCTCAATATAAATAGTCAATAACTTGACTATTTATATTGAATAAGCTATTATTATCTAAGTGCGAGTTAGTATTATATAATATTATAGTCAATTAGTTGACTAAATTAGGAGGTCTAAATGGAACATTTAAAAACGGATATCACTTTAGATTTTTTTAAAATTTCTAATCTTTTAAGTAGATATGGTTCAAAAATGGTTTCTGAAGTTGGTTTAACTAGTATACAACAATGGATTATCCTTCGAACTATTATTGAAAAAGGAGATATTTCTATTGGTGAATTAAAAGAAGAGACTCTAGTAACAAAACAAAACATGACTGGCATGATGAATCGCCTTCAAGAGTCTAGTATTGTTTTGTTATATCCAGATCCTGAAGATAAAAGACGTACTAGAGTAAAACTTACAGAGGAAGGACTTCAGATTTATGAACAATTAAAATCATCACGTAATGATTTTAATATGCAAACTTATAGTATCTATACGGAGGAAGAAATAATAGTTCTCAATGACCTACTTAGTAGACTGGTCAATCATTTAAAAATGAACTAATGTAATTTAGAAAGAAGGTTAAAGCATGAATAAGAAATATTTAATATTATTTACTGTCATCATTGGAGCTTTTGTAGGTAACCTAGAAGCAGTTTTACCTAATACGGCAGTAAGTGTTATAAGTCAAAGTCTTGGTACTTCTGTAGAAGTGACTACCTGGGTTCTAACTATCTATACATTGCTTTTTGCTACTTTTATGCCACTTGCTAGTAAAATTGGTAGTATTATTGGTAATCGTAATTTATATATTTGGAGTTTAGCAATGTTCACTCTATTTTCATTGTTATGTGGTTTTACAAATAGCTTAGGACTATTAATAATATTTAGAGCTCTTCAAGGAATTTCTATTGCAGCTTGTCTTCCATGTGCAATGGTCATTATTTCTCAGCACTTTGATGCAAAAGAACGAGGAAAAGCAATGGGGATTTTGGGGATGGTTGTGGCAAGTTCAACAGCGATTGGTGCTCCACTAGGAGGTATTTTGACTGACTACTTAGGTTGGCATTCTATTTTTTACATTATTGTACCTGTTACTGTAATAGGTTTCCTTTTAAGTCTGTATGTCTTACCGAAAGAAGAGGTTACAAGAACAAGATCGTCCTTTGATTTAAAAGGAGCAATATACTTTTCAGCATTTATTATCTTTTTAATGTTGCTTATCTCAAATGCAGGTAAATATGGTGTTGTTTCTCTTGTTAATGGTATTTTTGCAATATTAATTATTGTTGCGTTTATAGCTTTTATAAGAACTGAAAAACAAGTGAATTCACCTTTTATTCCATTGGATTTATTCCAAAACGGAGCTTTTAATAGTGTCTCTATAAGTAGAGCGTTACAAATGGCAATGTTATACGGCGCATTATTTTTAATCCCTTTATATTGGAGTAATGTATATAATTTAACTCCAAAAGAAACAGGGTTAGCACTTTTCTTACTTCCGGTTACAATTATGATTATCTCCCCAATTGTTGGTGGATTAATTGACCGATTTGGTAGCAAACCTTTCATGGTAATTGGGATGATTTTTACTTCTCTAGGCTCATTAGGCTTAGTATTTATGCCAGGAACAATCTGGAGCATAAATATGACCATAAATCTTATACTGTTAGGAATAGGATTTGCCATGATGCAATCTTCATCTATGGCTGCAGTAACACTTGTTTTACCAAAGAACTTATTAAATGTAGGTGTGGGTATTTTTAATATGTTAACTTTTACAGGAGGTACTCTTGGACTAACTATATTTAGTTCTCTTGTGAATTATATACACTTTAAAGGAGTTTTTCTGATTATGTTGATTGCTGGCCTATTAGGGGTATTGATATTATTAAAAGTGAAAGCATCTTCTAAAGTAGAATCTCAAAAAATGGCATAGTTAAAGCAATTACTTATTACGAAATAGAAAGGGTGAGATAATTGAAAATTCTAGTCAGTAAAGAAGCTATAAAGTGGTTTAAGGAAGAAGTTGGATTGGAAGAAGGAAGTGCAATTAGATTTTACTCTCAGATATACGGAACAAGTCCCATTCAAGAGGGATATGCTCTAGCTTTTACCATAGATACTCTTCATGAAGATGTTGCTGTTCAAACAGTTTCAGAAGGTTTGACCTTTTTTATAGAAGATGCAGACTTATGGTTTTTTAATGGCCATGATTTGTATGTGGAATATAATAATAATATTGATGAATTAGAATATAGATATGTAAAATCTTAAAACAAGAACAAAAAGAGCATTAATCACTATGGATTAATGCTCTTTTTCAAACAAATTGGCAGCGTCCATGTAATAAAAAACATTATTATGTGGTATGGTATTTGTGAATAGGATGTACTTAAACTAACAGGTACTTTACTGAAATAAGGAATAAAACTAATTGAGATGAATTATACAAGATTCTATACACTACTTGTAAATTTCAGCTCTTTTTTATATTTATAAAACATACTGCTATAAATAGCTTTATTAATCATAGTAGATGATACTGAGTTTTAATTTAATTTTAAATAAGTGTTTCACTTAAATAAGCAAAAAATCTGTCATGTTAATTGACAGACAAAGGTGTTCACAAGGTAAGAGAGTACACTGAAATGGAGAACTTTTTAAGAGAAATACACGAGAAAAAGAGATAATTTATGGAGAAAAAACGTTAATTGCAATCAGCGGGTTGACCCATAAGTAAGAGAGTACACCAAAATGGAGAACTTTTAGGAGAAAGTATATATAAAAGCCAGTTATTCATAAGACTAGAATAACTGGCTTTTATCGATTTGTTTCTTATTAGCATTGTAAAGAAGAAGTTTACCTTTGGATATATCATCTATAGCAACGAATACTATATTGTCTATATCCATTCCGTTATTATCAACAATTTCTTTCGTTATCTTATTGGTGACTACTTTCTTTGTTTTCCGAATGACATCATTTAATAGTTCCTCTTTTCTTTTATACAATGCCAATATCTTTGCATTGTATTTGAACCGACCATCGGCTGTAGGAATTGCATAATATGCCAACCTCTCCATGTCTTTTACGTTTCCTTCTCTAATAAATACAGGAATAAAATATTGTTCGTATTTATCTTCTGTATCCTGATAGTATTTAAACAAAAAGTCTGGAATAAAGTTTAAATTGTTTGCTAATATTCCATGAGCTTGATATGAGAGCTTACGGACAAGCCTGAATTTTAGGTTTTTCCAATTTGGTCTTAACCCGGTCATAATTAAAGTGATAAATGCTTCTTTGTATACTTCATAGGTGTCTGATTTTATGTTAGTATTCAGTTCTTTACTTACTGCTTCTACAACTGAGTAAAATCTTTTCATACCGGTAACATAAATCTCGATTTTCCAGTCTTTGTAGTCGTTCATATGAGCAATTTCATGTTTTAAGTTGGCAATACGAATGTCTTTGTTGCTATGGATGTTCTTGGTTATTACCACATCACTATCATCCATTAAAGCGAAGATAACTTTGTGGTTATGCTCTCTATCGTTCCTAGCCAACTCTTCATAACGGTACAGTTTTCCTTCGATAGATCTTACATCATGCTTTTCAATTATAGTATTGGTATGATCACGTTTTGTTTTAATTTTTTCATTTCCACTATCCACTTCGATGTAGAGGAATGTGTCCCTAATTTTAAATATCCAATCTGGTATTAATCCAGTCCTTTCACCAAGTTGCTCTTTAATATGGGGGAATTCCTGTGGTACAAAAGATTGCAGCACACCTAATTCTTTGTGTCTGTCGATGAAAGTAGCATTGTACTGGGATAACGATTTTAAAGAGGGAATAAGGTCATTACCGAAATTTTGCTTTTTAAAGATAATAATAGGTTGTTCTAAATCTTCATAGTTATCTTCTTTGAACGGAATAACATACTTTCCTCCATCAGCGATATAAAAAGGCTCTTTCTGACTAATGCACTTTAAAACTTCTATAACAGATTGTTTAATAGCGAGTGTGTGATCTAAGTTGCTCTTTGCTTGGTATTTCAGTTTTTCTTCCATATCCAAGTAACCGAGTTTTTTGAGAATTGTTTGACCTGCAGGTGTTAAGTTGATGATTGCCATTTCATATCCATTTTGCATTTTTTCTTTTCTTTTTTCTATAATGTTAGCATTGTCCCAACGGCTCATTTTTCTTCGGAAAGCAGCATCACTTATATGTTTTAAGAGAGAGTAAAATTCATAAAACTGAGGTTGTGATAATATGCCCTGTTCGTTCAAGAAAAGAAGTGCGTATATATCTATGCTTTCTAATTGAATACGCCGTTTTTTTGATTTAGATAAATAATAATATACTTTCAAATTCCTAATCTCCTTTTTTACTTTCATAAGATAAAGGCACACTCCCTAGAGGAAAATGTGCCATCGGGTTTACGACCTCTATATTCTTTTCGTAAATCGCATCATACTCCTTTTTATTTAATATCACATAAATTCCTCCAATGTATTTTATGCAAAAATAAAAGCCCCATAGTTAAGTTTAGACGCAATAGTACGTTCGTTTAAACTCAACTATGGGGTTTTCCCTTATTCCATTTTAAATTTATATAAATTACACGCATCGATGATTTATGAATGGTTTAATTAAAATGACATGTAACTTAAAGGAAGTTAAAAAGTGTTTTACTTTTTTCTGCCGGAGAACCATCTATCCCAAAGTTCTTGAAAAAGTGTATTTCTTTTAATCATGACAACATATCCAATTGCAAGCATAGCAATAGCAACAGGCTGAACAGGGAGTCCGAAAATAATGTTAAATATAATAATATATGTCAAAGCTACGGTAAAACAGATACCTAGTATGTTGGCATATAGAATTAGTTTGTTGAAGTCCATGGGCCGTCCTCCCTTAAATTATATCCTAAATATTTCTATATTGTGATTATAAATTAGTAGCATCCTAGTTACAATCTAATATACGTAATAATATCCGAATGATTTGTGTAGGTTTAATTTATATCAAAAAGGTCTTTCTTTTTCAATATAGTCGGCATTTAAAAGGAGTGACCTTATGGAACATAAACCATTGATATTACTGGTATTAGAGAAAGAGATAGTATACTCGTTGAACGGACCCTTTTAACGGATATATTTCAACGTGCATAGTTATCCTTTCTGTTGCTTGAAAAGCATACTTGATCTAACTTTTATATGCCTCTTTACACTATAAGTTTATTATTGGAAATTGCCATCATATAAATCTAAAAACGTCTCAATTGCTTTGTTAACAATGAATTTCTTCTCAAGTCCACTAGTGTTGGCAAAGTCGTCTAGTCGCTGCATTACATGCTCTTGGACTGGAACGTTCAGCTGTTTTGTTAAGGAATCTGTATTCCTATAAGCAGCATGTTCAAACAGAAGTTTTCCAAACAATTCGTATTTTAGCGTTTCAGTCTCCCTTTCATAATTCCCTTTTATATATTCCTCCACAATTTTCTTTAGGGTGGTTAATTCCTCCTCATTCAAATCTAAACTTTCAACGGTGGTTTTTGATCTATCTTTTGAGTAGGATATTGTCCAAAATTGCTTAGTTAGGATACTTGGATCAATTTGGGTGAAGTTCCATTCGCCGTTGAACTCACAGGTGGCTCCAACGGCTTTTAATCTATTAGAAACAGTGGAAGCAGCTTTGTAGCCTTTCGAGTTACATATTTCTTGTTCTGTAGTTCCACCTTCAATTAGTAAAATGATTTCTTGTAAAGTTGCTTTATCGATGTCTATCTCCATTTTAATTATTCCCTCCTTTCATTTAAAGGTAAAAACATTTTAGCTTGAACTTTTTCCAAATCGAATAGAAAATAAAAATTATTTACTTAATCTTGAATTTTTATTGGTGTTTCCTTTTAATGAAGTTAAAACAAATAGATGTTAGTTTTTTCTAATGAAACTGATTAAGTTATTGCTAAGTTTCATTTAAGTTAAAGTAGACTTTAATAAAATTTAATAGTTAGTAGGACAATGAGCACGTTTTAAATCCAAAATCTATTGATTCATAGAAATTGAAATTTTTTTTTGAAAAGGGGTTCGAATATCAAAAACAATAATTATAATATTTTAAGATTTTAGCTTGAAATTAAATTATCAAAGTAGTAAGAAGGAGTTACTTTATATAAGTTGTCTAATAATTTTCTTGCTAAAAAAATATAAAAAAAGGGAGAACCCCAAACTTGGTTAAGATTGGCCTTATGACCATCTTTACTTGTTTGGGGTTTTTATTTTGGAGGAAGAAGTATGAATAAAAAGAACAAATTCGAAAATGAAGCCAAAAATCGAAAAAGGTCCAGTGTAGGAAGAAGTATAGGCCTATATAATGATGTGATGGTGGGCATTGAAGATTCTCCTGTGCGTAATGAACCGGATAATAATAAGCAGAAAGATAATAATTTCCAGTCTCAGTCTGCTTTGTATCCAACAAGAGAAAATATCTTTAATAGTAATCTTCTTCGAATTAATAATGAAAAGAAATATTATTACGTACGAGTAAAAACAGAGGAAAAAACGTATAAAGAAAATCCAATCTCAAATTTTATTGTAGTACCACTCTATACGACTGTAAAACAAGGTGGCAAACAGATTTATATGTTAAAACTAATCTCTGACAATCAGGCAAAAGTGGTCGAATTTGATGGTGAGACTTTAGCAATTCACACAGCTTTTAAAAAACATTGCATGAATAACGGAAGGTTTAATTGGTTTGGTAAACAAGCAAACCTAGATAGTCTGATAAACATGATTTTTACAAGCCCTATGAAAGAACTTGAGTTTATACCATATATGGGGTGGAATGAAAAGGAGGGGATCTGGATTTACCCATCACAAGCGTATTATCGTGATAAGGTAATTTTTGCAGATGAAGATGGAATTATAGCAATAAACGGGAAGTATTTTAAAGTGGATGTTGATAAAGATGACGAATATAGAATACATCCACATATTGATACTTCACCTTCTAAGGAGGATTTGGTCTCTTACTTTAAGTGTCTTAAACTACTCTATGGTCAATATTCAATTCTAGCTTTCGGTTATATTGCTGGAACTATGAATGTAGATGCTATTGTAAACGAAACGGATTATTTTCCGTTTTTATACCTATACGGAAAACATGGTCAAGGCAAGAGTACAGCACTTAAAGAGTTTACTAAAATGGCAGGTATTAATGTATCGTTGAACACCCCACCATCTTTGGATAGTTTAAGAAAGGGTATGAGTCGAAAATCTTCTATGCCTTTTGTCGTGGATGAAGCTGAAAATAAAAATGACAGTAGTAAGGGAATAGATTTTATTAAGACCTGTTCAGATTCACTAAAAAATAATGTTTATATGAGGCAGGATTTCATTAGAGGACATAAAGAGGAATCTACTATTATTCGATTTCCCGTAAAGGCTACTTTAATGTTAAGTGGGGAAGTATTGACAAGCGTGCCATCAATAATTCAAAGATCCGTTTTATTTGATGCTTCAAAAATTACTTTTAATGAAGAGGCAATTAGAAAAGTCAAAGCCCTAAAAGAAGTACCATATTGGGTAGGACAGTATTTGATGAGAACATCTTATAGATGGAAGCATAACTTTTTACGACTATATCATGAAATCCATGATTATTTTAGCAGTAGGGGATGGACTAATATTCACATTCGAATTCGATCCCATTATGCGATGTTTCTTGCTTCATCCTTTGCAGCCTTTGCCCAGTTAAATGATTTTTTGGAGGATGAAATATTTTTTTCTAATCCAGAAGAAAGAATTGAAATTTATCAATTTGTATATCAGGAGATGAAAGAAACGCAACAACTTACAATTGAAGACCACCCTGCTATGGATTTTTTACGCAAGATTGGTTTACTGGCTAAGAAAGGCCAATTACAGAATAATAGTGATTATAAGTGTGTAAAAGAGGATGGTTATATCTATTTATACTTGGCTCCATCTAATATTTATGAGGCTTACAGGGTGTCAGAAAGAACCCCATTCTACCCGTCAAGTAATAAAGTCGTTAAAGATTTACAAACGTATTCATTTTTTATTAAAAAAGTTAAACATAGAATCGGTGCTAGTAATCCTACTGCGTGGTTAATACAATTATCCGATCCGGGCAATCCAGAATCAATTAAAGAAGGCATTGTTCATCCAGAGTTGCCTGATACAATGATTTACTTCTATAAATAGGATAGGGTGGAGTTCCAAATTTCGTTCTGCAATTAATCGAAAAGACGGAACCTTAGAAAGTCAGTAATATCAAGGTTTAATAACATATTGTTCCAATGTTCCAACACATTGGGGTGTATGTTAGTATACAAAATATATTTGTATTTTAACATTCTTTTTCAAAACAGTAAAAGATTCAGTATTACAGAACATATTACAGATTTACTCATGAAAACCCTTGTATAGAAGGAGAATCGATTAAGGAGTCTAGTTCCGAATGGGGTATATTATTCGGAACCTGTTCGGAACAAAAATAGAATATGAAAAATTCAACTTTTTGAAAAGTGAAGACTAATATTTTTATAATCTGAGTAAAAAAATTAGCGATGTTTAGAGATATAGTAAAAGTTATTGAGGAAAAAGTATAAAAGGCAGTCCAATTCATAAAAGAGTCGGACTGCCTTTTATATTTTATATGGATATTATTCTTTAATACTGGAAAATAAAAAGATGTACAATGCTCTTTTTTGTTCAAACGTCATCTTTGAAACTAACTCTCCGATTTTATGCTCAATTTCTTTGTTCGCATCAACAGGTTCCTCTAAGTCAATTACAGGGGATGTTTGATGATATATGCTATCCCTTTCAACCATCTGAAAAAATTGACTTCTAGTAATTCCAAATTCATGACAAATAGATTCTAACAGGTAAAATGATAATTCTTGTCTACCTGATTCAATCTTAGATAAGGATGGCTGGGATATTTTAATTTTCTTAGCAAAGTCAACCATTGTCATATTATTTTTCTTTCTAAGTTCCTTGATTAGTCTTCCAATTAATAAATCACTCATATTTTAACCCTCTACAAATCTTTATTAGTAATCGTATCGTTTTTGAATTTTACAATCAATTTATATCGTGTTATATTCTAATTAAGAATATATTACTTATAAGAATAATTAAAGGGTGGTATTTAATGATCGATGGATTTCAAAAGGTAGTAAACAAGTTAATTGAAGAAAGACTCGAACAAATTATTACAAGTGAAGAGTATGTTATGTACTCAGAATTGCTTCATAAGGATCTAGATGAAAAGCTTGCACAATTCGAAAAGTTCGAGGATGAAACAAAAAAAGATGAATTTATTGATGACATTAGAGCTAACATTTTTGAGCAGGTACATATCCAAACGAAATTAGCATATCGCACTGCTTTTAATGATGCCCTCATGTTTGCAATAAACACCTTAGTAAATCCGCAGAAAATGTTTTAATGGGAGGCTTATATTTGGCATATTCTAAACATTTAGGATTTATTCAAGTGGACTTATATAGAATTACTGAAATATATCAGGATCCTCGTACCGATATTTATGATGAACTTTTAATGGATATAATAACCGTCCTTGCAAAGTACGAGGTTGTAACTGAAAACTTTATTTTTGACTTTACTAGTAGTGAAGATTGCGACAAAAAGGATATTTTTCATCTGTCACTTATAAAGGCAGGTAAGAGAATAGAGAAGGAAAATAACAGCTGAAAAAAGCAGTATATTCGCTATTAAAGGTGAGCGCTAGGGAGACTAATAAAAAGTTATAAGAGGGAGGCATCTGAGGTGCAGGTATATTCAGGAAAGCTGGTAATAGATTTAGCAACAATTGTTGATGATGCAGATAAAAACATTATGAAAAATAATGCTCATGAAGCATTAACTTTAGAAGTGATACACGAACTGCGAACGATACTGGGGGCAGCTGGATATTTGGCTGGAAGTGTAGGAGCAACATTGGAGACAGTAGAAGATGCTAACCCGAACGATTATTCAATGATTAAGTCATATGTAGAACAATCCAAGAAAGATGTACAACGAGTATATAACAAAGCTAACAGATCTACTTTTAAAATAGAGTAACATGGTGCAATAATATAGGGCTTGCAGCTTTTTATAATTCTAGGCTGTGCAGGCAATTCTAGAAAACAACTAAAAGGTTATCTTATTAATGTTGGGATAGCCTTTTTTTCGGTGATATTAAAACATTGTAATAAAGGAGAAGTGAGTTCTCTTTTAATTTTAACTAAAAAAGGGGTGTGGTTTTGGGTGGGTACTTATGTTCGTCTGTCTATTCTTCCTCATCAGATTTCACAACAAGATTGGATAAGTGTTTATAAAGAAACCGTGAAATTACTGAAATCTTATGATTTTGCAGATTTAGGAGAAAAAAAGTTATTTGATAAGCAGATCCCTGTATATGTTAAATCCGAAGAACATGAAGAGCCTTCTCGATTTTGGAGAACATGTGGGAACTTAGGTAGTAAGAAATTTGCAGAAACTTTCAGGCTTTACTCTGATATTAAAATGTATAGGGAGGCTGCGCCAGCTTCAAATAATGAAACAGATATTTTAAAGGGATACGAAAGCTCAGTTGTTGTTTTTAATGCTAAGACTCAAGGGTATCCATACCATCTTTACATATTAGCCATAGCTATGCTAATTGAGAGCCGTTTCCCCAAGTTTGCTAGTGTAAGTGGAGATATAGATCATCTGCAGTGTGTAAAAGGAAAACAATGGGCAGACACTCATCTCTCAACCCCAATAAAGTTACCGGTACGCGTTGATCCACGGCAGTTGCTTAACCGATTTTCTCTTAAAAATGAAAGTGAAAAAATAAAATTGATTGAAAAATGGACAATTGCAGATCAGGAAAAAATTTTAGAACTAGTTTATACATACTCTGATAAAGAAACTTTCCACAAGTGGATTAAGGAAAAATTAGTTAAGTACTCTTCTCCGACCCAAATTGGGTCTGTTAAGCTCTTGGTCTATTATCTGAATCAAGTTAGGGACATTAATAGTTTGTTTTCTATAGCTTGCAAGGAGGAAGGTGGCCCCAAGTATAAACCTGAAGAAATGCTAAGGGCAATTACTCTTACTTGGGTAAGTATCCCTCCACAAAACTATGATTTTTTGGAGGTGTTTCGCAAAATTGAAGGTCATCCAGCTATTGTTGAAAGAACATTTGGAATGATGGTAATGGATATAAAATTTCCGGGCCGGGAAATTAAAACCTATATACCTTTAAATGAGGTTGTGGAGAACTTCATCAATTGTTATCCAGAATGGGATAATAAAGCGAACCTTTTATTACAACAAGTTAATAGTAGGATAGAAGAAGAACTTCAGGAATTTTATAGAAGTATTGCTCCTATGTTGGCTCTAAATAATGAGAAGGAAAGCGAAGGTAGTTTTTTGGATAATGAAGATGCTTTTCTTTATTTTAATAATCATTCAGTTTTGCTTTCCGAAGAACAGGACTTTCATTTAAAAACAGTAGCATATAGCATTCAAAAACTTTTAACGAAAAATCCTGTAATTAAAGAACGACTGTATGGGTATGAAATTGGATCGATGAAGCTAATACTCGGAAAGATGCTCACTGAAAAGTTTCGGATGTTTCTTACAGAAGATGCTTGGCTATGGATTGAAGGAATTCGGGAAGAAGAGTTTATTATGACGTTACTTGCGAAGCTAATTCTCGATGACTCTTATAATTTAAAAATGAAAGCTAATAACTATAGACTGTTAAGAGGCATGTTTGAAAACAAGCAAATCACTGAAAAAATAACAGAGTATAGAAAAGACCCCAAAGTAATAACCCACATTCAAGAAATGATTGATAAGGAAAAGAACACTAATAAAGATTGAGGGATGCAAATGAAGCTTCTAATGTGCCTCGAATGTAATGATATATTTAATCTGGATTTTTATGAAAAAAGCTGTAGCTGCGGTAGAAGTAAGGGTAAATATATAAATCAGCAGCTTGCTGAATATACTGGTGAATTTTCATTGCCCATTGGCTTTTCTAATCCATCTTTGATACAGGCAACAAAGGATCAACCGATTGAAGGATTTGGTAAGGAGTTCACTGCTTTTGTTATTCCTAAGAACTGTAAGACTTTTTTAAAAAGGGATGTGTAAGGATGTACAAGAAGATAGTTGATATTAATCAGTGGCCCAGAAGTATAAATCAAAGTAAATCAATGAATACAATAATGGAAGAACGAAGAAGGGTAAGAGAAGAAAAAATGAGTGAGTTTCAGAAGCGAGCTGATGGACTCCTTGACTTAATCAAAAAGGGTAATCTAGTGAATTAATGCTCTTTAGTATGGTGTGTATTATCGAAACATACAAGCAAAATTAAATTAATTAGATAGAGATAGTTCGATAGTTTTATAGGTGGTTAAAGGCATCTAGTATTACTAGTATTTAAGAACTCTAATAAATGAACAAAACAGACAGAAAATTTGAATTCTGTCTGTTTTTTTGATGGTTAAATACAAGATTAGTATTTATTTTAATGATAAAAAGGTATATTTAAAGAAGTGTGCATTTAGAAATTTCTTGGGATGAAAACATCTAGAGAAAAATACTCACTACACTAAATAACTATTTTATGAATTGACTTGAAAACCTTTATGATGGAAATAAACAGGCGGATCTTAATAAGAATAATTGTCTTTTTTATTTCTTTGCTTAATTAGATTGAAGTATCATAGTTATGGATAAAATATGCAGAACTTGGTAATTTTGTAAAGTACAGAGAAAAGGGGATTGGTTATCACTATGTCTAATGAAGAAGTATTATTAAATAAAGTTTTAGATGCGAGTTCTAATACAATTTGGGATGAATTGAAAAAGATAAAAGAGTCATCAGAAATTGAAAAAAGGACTATTAGGCGTAGGTGGATATGGGAACTCATCCAGAATGCATCTGATTGTACACCGAAAGGTAAGAAGATAGATATAAAAATTATTTATTCTAATAAGAAAATTATATTTAGCCATAATGGGCTACCTTTTTCCTATGGAAATTTATTAGATTTAATCACTCAAATTTCTTCTAAACAAAGTTCAGAAGAAAAGAAAACAGGGAAGTTTGGAACTGGTTTTATGTCAACCCATTTATTGTCAGATGTTGTACAAATTCAAGGGTCTTTTATTCAAGAAGATAATAAGTATAAAAAACTAGAGTTCACCGTTGATAGATCTGGAGAAAATTATAGCGATATTAAGAATAAAACAAAAATAATGTTAGAACAACTAGAACTAATAACCAAAAGTCAAGAGGCATTACAAGCTACGTATGAGGATACAAAATTCATTTATTCAATAGAAGATGAAAACATAAGAGAAGCAGTAGAGGAAGGGATAGTTGATTTAAAAGAGTCTATCCCATATGTTTTAGCTTTTAATGAGAATATAAATTCTATTACTTACAATGGGAATTGTTACAAGAAGGGTAAAGAAGATATTTCAAAAAAAAATGACAAGCTAAAAGTTGTTCGAATTGATGCTTCTGATAATAATAAAGAGTTGCTAATATTAAATAAAAAAAATGTAACTATTGGATGCGCAATTGAGCGTAAAGATAATAAGTTATATTTCTTAGCGATCCCTAGTATTATGCCAAAAGTTTTCTGTGAATTTCCGCTGATAGGAACTGAAGAATTCAGTTTTCCTATAATCATTAATTCGAAATTATTTGAAGTAGAAAGAGATAGAAATGCCATTCGAGATAGCAATCCTTTAAATAATGAATTAATCAAGGTAGCAGTCTCTTTATATAAGGAATTAATAGATTATTGTTCTAATAGCAATATGACTAGAAATGAATTTAATATTTGTGTACTAAAACCCAATGTCACATCAACTATTCAAACATATAGCTATAAAGAAATTAAAGAATATATTGAGAAGAGTGCAATTATACCTATTCAGGGTTCAGAGCGATTAGCATATAAAGATAATGAAGGAAAGTTTAAAATAGGTATACCAAAGACAAAAAAGAATATACATAATAATTTATTTTGGGATATTTTATCTAAGAATAAAGGGTTAAAGATACCGACAAAAGATACATACTTAGGTTGGGCTGCGGTATTTGGAGGGAATGTTGATTTCTCTTGGATGAACAATGTTCTTAAAGATCTAAATATTGAAACATTAATGGGATGGTTGGAAAAAGATACTCTATACTCAGATTGGTTAAATACGTTTTATTCTCTTTGGATTAGTGATGCAGGAGTTGAAGAAGTTGTAGAATCTGCATTTGTACCGAATCAGATCAATGAATTTGTACAATTTGGTAATATTTATTTTGATAACAATATTGATATTGAATTAAAGGAGATTTTAACATTATTGGGGGGCAAAATAAAAAAGCAGCTATTAAACCAAGACATTGTGTCATTCAATCAATATTTTGAAGAACATCCAGATAGAATTAAGACTAATGAATTATGTTCCGATCAAATAGATATAAAAGTATCACAACTGTTAAGCAAAGAAGCAATTGATAGGGAGGAAAGAAAAGAAGATACTCAAAAGATATTTAATAGATTAACTAATTGGTTCCTAGCAAATCCAGAAAAATCAAAAGAGTGGTTTGAAACTTTATACTCAAAGAGAATGATGTTATCTTCTCCAGAAGAAAATCTAAGAAGATATAAAATAGCAGAAAAAATAGAAGAGAATAATATTAAGTATGAAGATTTAGATGAAATTATTAGTAATAGAGACAAAGTATTAGAGATTATTAATAACTCTGATCTGAGTAGAGAAGATATAATCGAACAATTAAAACATATTGTTACTTCAACAGAAGAGATGAGACACTATGTTGAGAATTTAATACGAAGAAGTACAGAAAATATTTATAATTATTTAAGTGGTCTTAAAGATTATACACTTCCAGCAAGTTTAGAAGAATGGTTGAATGAAAAGTATTCTGATACAGTATTTCCAGCTAAGTATAAAAAAGATGATATTAGAATCGTTATTCGTCCAAGTGATTATCAAAAAATCATATTTTATTATGATGAAGAATTAGAGGCTTTAGATGATTATGCCTATCAATTGTGGACAGATGACGGAGAAAAGCAAAGATGGGTTACTCTAGGTGATTTGCTTAAAACAACTGGTATTTCTAAAATTCCATTAACTAAGATATGAGCGAGGTAAATTTTAGTGTTTAGAACAATTAATGATATTAAAGACAAAATAAGTACAAATAATAGAAAGAATACTACATACATACACCCCATTGCGAGTCCTGAAGAAATAGCGAAATATATTGCTGCATACTCGAACAGTAATGGTGGAGATATTATTTTAGGTATAAAAGATGATGGCATAACATTAAGCATAAAAAAGTTCGTATTTAAGCTTAATATAGGCAATATTCTTGCTTTATTAGATGGTGTGGTGAAAATTGAATATAATCATTTTATATTTCAAGGTAATAATCTTTTTTACATTTCTATTAATAAAGCAGACGAGTTAGTAAAAGTAAATAATATACCCTATAAAATTAATAAAGATGGTGAAGTAGAAGAGATGGCGATAAAAAAAGTTTTTATTTCGTATGCACATAAAGATAGCGATCTAGTGAATATTCTAGAAGAAGAATTGAAAAAACATAAAAACATCAAAGTAACTCGTGATATAAATGTTACAGCATACAGAGATAGTTTGGACGAATTTATGAAGACTATTAAGGAACATGATTTTGTTATCTCAGTAGTGAGTAGTGCCTATATCAAGTCACTAAATTGTATGTATGAAGTTATGCATTTAATGCAAGATAAAGATTATCTAGAAAAGTTATTTTTTATTATTGTTAATAGAGATGATGTAGAATACTATGCTGAAAAAAATAGATATGATGGCTTTGAAGCGAAAATTTATGATGTTATGGATAGATTAAAATATGTTACTCATTGGAGAGATAAAAAAGTAGAACTTGAGCAAAGTATTAAAGAAGCTGGGCTTTCACCAGATTTAATGGCCAATCTAGCGGTAGATATGCGAAAGTTAAATTCTGTAATACCTTCAATGGATGACTTCATCAAGTTGTTGAGCGATAAAGTAGGCAGATCATTTAAAGAAATGTACGAGGATGAATTTAAGGAAATATTAGATACAGTTAATAGATAGTGATACTTTCAACATTAGTAAATATATTTCAGGGGACTTTAAGAAGTCTAATTCTCTGAAACGTATTATTCAAATTCTTCCTTGGAATAAACTAAAACAGACAGGAAAATAACTATCCTGTCTGTTTTTTGCCTCTTAAATAACTACGGTGAACCTTATCATAAGTAAGTGCGGTTTTTTATTAGATAAAAAACATTTACGGTTTCTCCCTGATTTATTTATTCTTTATATTTTACAGTTCATAAATAAGACCCCTACTATTTAAAGTAGGGGTTAATAAGTTATTATGCATTTGGTTCTGAAGTCGAAGCAACCTGTGAAATAATGATTTCACTTCCCAAGATTGGGGATTCCTGTTCAGTGTTGGTTGGGCCTGTATGTGCTTCCTTAAAAGCAGTGCTGTTTTTCCAAAGGGTAAAATCTTCAATAGTATTCCAATACATATTTACATTTAGCTCATCATATTCTGTTAGATTCTTTGTAATTAAAACCTCCACTTTTATAAACCCATCCATTTTTTGTAGGGGTCCTGGTTTTGTGAACATGGGAGCCATCTTTTCAGCAAAACCCAATTTTGTTTTAAGTCTGTTCGTTACTATAATCATTGGTTATACCTCCATAGTTTTCTATGAAAATGTTTATCCTTTTGTAAAATTGTCTTCACTTTTCAAGACTGAAAGAATCGTCATGTTGAAGTCTGCCATCTTCCATTCGATACACTTTATCACAGTATTCCAGCATTCGTTCGTCATGGGTAACCATAATTGCTGCTTTGTTTCTTGTTTTCGTTTCTTTGGCTATGAGTTGAACCACTTCATGAGCCCTTTTTGAATCCAGACTTGCTGTTGGCTCATCTGCCAGAATAATAGATGGGTTGTTTATAAAAGCACGAGCAATTGCCGTACGCTGCCGTTCTCCTCCAGATAACTGTTCAGGTAATTTTTCCAGTTTTGCTGCTAAACCGAGACTGTGTAATAATTCCTTTGCATATTCCTTATCCTGTTTCACAGGTTTCCCTGCCATTCTTTTCACTACAAGTAATTGTTCCAGAACATTTAAATAAGGGACAAGATTACTGGTTTGTAAGATAAATCCGATTTCATCCAACCGCATTCGTACTAAATCTTTAGATTTTAATTCATTAAGGTTTTTACTGTTAACAATGACCTCACCTTTAGTAGGTTGGAGTAAGGCACCTGCGATCGCCAAAAATGTACTTTTTCCAGAACCTGAGGGGCCAATGACGGCAATAAACTCACCTTGTTCCACAGTTAAGGAGACATCATCAAGGGCAAGAACTTGATTTTCACCCTGTTGATAAAGTTTAGAGACATTTTTAAATTGTATTCCTGACATTATTCTATCCTCCCAATCGCTTGAAGTGGGTCTATTTTTGCTATTTTTCGAACGGAAGCCAATGAACTTAAAATCGAAATGATAAGTAGTAAAAGAGCATAAAGGACAACTAATTTCAGATCAAGTGAAAATGGCATTTCATCCGGAAGAATAAGGGCTGTCCCATAGGTTAACAAGATTGCTAAGACAATGCTAATGAATGATAATAAAAATACTTGCGATACAATAGCTCTTCCAAGGAAACGATTGCTGGCGCCGATGGCTTTCAATATCCCAAACTGATTTGATTTTTGCAACGTAAGTACGTAGAAGAATACCCCCAAAACAAATGCCGAAATGGCCAAAAGGAAAGCGAGCATCATTGTAATTGTGCCATTCTCTTCTTTATAACCGGGCATTCCCTGTATGGCTGTGGCCTTAGTGACTGTTTCAGTATTCTTAAATAAATGATTTAGTTCCGCTGAGTCGATTTTTTTTCCTTGCAGCATAATGGCATTCACAGGTTTCTTAATACCTTTATCAGAACCAGGTGCTGCAAATTGAATAGAGCGCCATTTATCTAGAGTAGTAAAAATAGCTGGCAAATGATTGTATGTTTCATTTTTGACAAACCCAACAATTTTTATTTTTTCTAATGATCCTTCAATCTTCAGCGTATCACCAATCTTAAAGCCCTTTTTCTTTAAAGTATCATTAGCGATAACCTCCAAAGGGAGGTTAGTATGAAGGGACTTTCCTTCAATTACTTTAGGTTCCAGAAAACTACCGGGATTGATTCCTAGCATGGCAATGTCTACTTTTTCACTTTCATTCAAATCTGAATTAATTATTACTGTTCCCATGGTTGCACCCATTACTGATGCAGCTGAGACATTAGGTTGGCTTTCTAGTTTTTCTGCCAATGATTCATTCAACAACGATCGGCTCATAGAGGCTCTTGCCCCCTCTTCAAATGTCACATAATCGGCATCCATATTTTTAAATGTCGCCGCACTAAGAGTGGATAGGCCATTACCTAATCCAGATAGAATGAATACAAGCCAAGCAATCAGGACAGTTATAACCCCAATCATCAGAAACCGCAATTTACCATGCTTTAATTCTCTAATAGCAAGAAACAATGAATGTCACTCCTTTATTGTAAATAATAATAGTCACGTTTGACTAATAAAAGTATATTAGTATTTTCATGATTAGTCAATTGTGACTAATCATGAAAACTTATTATTAAGATTTAAATAAAAAAGGAACCCTCTATCGGCTCCTTTGAATCTTTTGGATATAAAATTTTAATTCGATTGAATAAGATGTTGAATGGTATTTTCAAGAAAGGAAATTTCTGCTTCTAACATGGTGATCTTATGTTTGACTGCAAGGTTAACACCGGTTCGTATACCATGTTCAGGAGTTTGTTTAAATAGATCTATGAGCTTTTTATTTTTCTTTAATCTTTCATTCAAGGCCGGTATTACTTGATTCATCGGAAGGAAATCAATAAACATTAACCCAATATCCCCTTGGTAATTTACACTTTCCGCAGAAGAAAGATTATCTAATAGTAATTGATAAAAATATACTCGGCCGCTTTCATTTATAGAGTACACTTTTCGGGTGGGCCTATTTCCTTCTTGTACTAAATGAATATCTATATAACCTTTTTGATTTAGTTTATCCAGAGTAGCATAAGCAGTGGGTTTTTTCATATCTGTCACAGTACTTAAGTTTCTTTCGATGAATTCATTAATTTGATATCCATGTTGACTTTGTCCCATTAGTAACCCAAGCAGAATTAGAGAGCGATGTTCCACAGAGATCCTCCTTTCAGCATTCTTTTTTATATTCTATTTTCTCGTAAATTTTACTTGTAGTCAATTGAGTGGTTTATTAGTTAGTAGGACTATAACATAATTAATGGAGGAAAAACCTCATGTAGAGTAGCGGCGATGAACCGTACCACAAGTAAAAAAGCTAAGCAAAAATAAAAACAGCACCTCTATTTTTATGAAGGGGTGCTGCTTTACTAACGTTAATATTCTCCTTTAATAACAAAAAACGAGCCTCGGATTGTTCCGGCTAACTTAGATTTCTGCCTAGCAAACTTAAATTTCCCTTCTAATTCCTTTGGTACTTCCATCCCATCAGAAAGCTTAAAACCAACGGCGCGCTTTTTCGGGTTATCTACTGTATACAGAACGTTAATTGCAAGACCATCCTCATAAAAGACGTAGGTCCATTTAATATTTTCTACTTGAAAGGTTGAAGTTTCTAAAGGCTTGGCTGCAAATTCAATACCACGTTCTTCCTTTAAAATCCGGTTCACATAATCTAGAGTTTCGCAGGACTCATTAGCTGGTACAACCGTAAATTCATGCTTATATTTGTTCATAAAGTACCGGGCCTCGTTAGCTCGTAAGCCAGCAAGTGCTTCTGCTACAGGTGAAGATTCTAAACCAATCGTAGACACATTTTTAAAATCAACGATATAGGCCATTCCTATCCCTCCATCCTTCTTATTTCCTTACAACAGGAATCCACATCTCACCAAGTAATAAGCCGTTTTGCTGTCCCATTTCTACCACTGTATTTGGTCCACCAACATAGGCGAAATTCTTTGCTTCAGGCAAGACTTGACCAAATGCAATGCCAGTAAGCATATTCTGCAATTCATCAGCGGTCTTACTTTCCCCTTTAACTACTAAGTATTCTCCTTTAGGAAATTGAATCATTCTGTCCGCTTCTGGTAATGATTGCTCTGTCATGACCCCGACATAATGCATCATCTTGTTGTTTACCGCTTCGTTTACGATAAAAATATAGTCATTTGTGGCAATGGCTTTTAAGGCGTCAAGCTTTCCTTCTTGTTTGACTACTTGCCAAAAGTCTGCTTTTTCCTTTGCTATGCCCGCATAGTCTGTATAATCACTCTTAAGTTCAGTTCCAATCCCTAAAACGATAAAGCTGTCTTTTTCTTCTAGCATATAGCCTGCCATATTCAACACTTCCTCTTTAAAAAATTAATCAAATGATTCTTCTTTTCACTTGATAGATATATAATAAACTTAAACCATGTCAAAAAATGATACTGTTTAGGGGGACGGGATGAAAAAGGTTGAACGAATTAATACCATTATGCGGTATATTAACAACCGCGCCAACTTTACAATTTCTGAAATCATGAGAGAATTTAACATCTCTCGTTCGACAGCAATTAGAGACATCAGAGAAATTGAAGCGATGGGGATGCCACTTGTCGCAGAAGTTGGAAGGGACGGGGGATATTTTGTTATGAACAACTCTGTCTTGCCGACTGTTCGCTTTACCGATAATGAAATTAAGGCTCTTTTTATTGCCTTTATGGCTACGAGAAACCAACAGCTCCCTTATTTAAAGAGTCGCCAGTCACTAGCTGAAAAATTACTAGGACTCATCTCAGAAACCCAGCAAGATGACCTTGTTCTTTTAAATCGCATCTTGCTATTTGAAGGGACCAACCCGAATAATCCTGATCTGCTTGATTTGTCAGATCTTCCTCATCCCATGTTAGAAAAATTAATCCAATTACTTATTATGGATAGATATTTACTGATTACCATTAGAGAGGAGAAAGTTATAAAGTCCTATTCTATTTACCTCTTGAACCTTTATCGTGAGAAAAGCCTGTGGCTGATTGAAGGCTTTGATTTAAAGGAAGAGAAGAAACGGATTTTGCCTGTTGACAATCTCACAGATGTAGAACCATGCACTATCAATAATAGATTAAGCAGGAAAAAGATTTTAGAAAAACTAAGTAAGCAGGAGGAAGTAATCAACCTTGTCCTTGAACTTGGTCCAAAGGCAATTGCACAGTATAAGAAATACCATCCGTTAAGAATGTCACTTTCTTATACGAATCCTTACCAAACTACAGCCATTCTAAAGACCTTTATTAATGTTAATCATTCCGAAGAATTAACGGAAATAACAAGTTGGCTATTATTCCTAGGTGAGGATATCAAGGTCAGGGAAATGCCTGTAGAAATCTTGGAAGGTTTACAAAAGAGACTACTCCTATATTGTCCATAATCAATGCTTGTTAGACCATATTTAGATGTATTACGTTGAACCGTATCAGAATAGGCAACGGTTTTCTATAAAATATAATCCCTTAAGTATTAGGGAAGAGCTTTTTGTAAGTTTATGTGTAGAGGAGTTATCTCCACTCTACTACTTCCAGGTATATGAGCAATCGAAGAACCATTCATTTATGTCTTGTGCAAAAGTGACTGGTTCTCTTCATATATTAGACTTTCAATTTTTCAATTATCGTATAGTAGGAAGAATCTTCAATTTCCATTTTGGCAGAAAAGGAGACCTTTTTATTTGTTTTCCTGATAGGTGAGAATCATATTCGATAACAAAATTGAGCTTTTTTATCTTGCCTTTCTAAGTAAACATCTTCAACATTATCTAATAAGATGATATCTTGACAATGCTCCTTTAATTGGTTTTTTCTCGCAGAATCTAAGCTGTTCCATGTAATAAAAATATCTTCTGTTGTTTCATCTTCACCAAAACCAACTTCGTCATCAATTGTTATTTTAACCAAACCAAGTAAATCGATTTGATAATGAAAATTTAGATGTTTTTTCGCTTCTTCCTTGGCATGTGGGGAATGAATTGGGATAAGGTCAAAAACACTCCCTATTTCTGAAAACTTTAATATAAACGTTTCAATCCTTATACTACTCATATTATTTTTCTTCCTTTTCTTACATCATTACAATTATGTCAAAGATTGTCTTCTTCCTTCAAATATTTTTTCCACACATGTCTTCGAATGAATTATTTTTGGTGGTTTTGACGAATGTACATGGAACTAGAGTATTTTAATATGGCGGGTAAGGCATGTGTCATATTTGTTCAGCCATAAGACGTAGTAGACTTATTACTGTGAAGGAAATAATTCTATATTTAATTATATAAAAAATAAATTTTACCAATAAAAGAGGAGGCCCAAACGTCTAGTATATGAAAGGGGGCATAAATAAAATGGATCAAACGAGTCTGCATCAATCAGATGCATCCATAGATAATATCGCAGAATTTAAGCAATTATTCAGTGATTATAAGAAGTATGTGTTTGCAATTGCACTTTCTATACTAAGAGACTTTGAATTGTCTGAAGATGTGTTACAGGAAGTGTATATTAAACTTTTCCAGCATATGAAACATAATGAAATAACAAATGTTAAAGCGTGGCTTACTAGCGTATCTCGAAACACAGCATTAGATATGTATCGAAAGAAAAAGAGGGAACTAACAGGCTTTGACAATGATTATTTTGACCATGTGCAATATCTTTCGGGAGATCCTTTAGAAAAAATGATTCTATCAAAATACTTGGAATTACTTGATTGCGAGGAAAGGCAAATTGTCATCTTGAAGGACATCTCAGGTATGAAGCACAGGGAAATTGCCAAAATCGTTGAAATGCCCTTGGGAACTGTACTTTGGAAATATAGTTTGGCTCTAAAAAAACTTAGAAAAGGTATAGAGTAAGGAGGAGTTCTGATGAAGAAAGAAAAAATACTGAAGCATTTGGACAAGGCTATTGAAAAGCAAGTACCAGATGTTTGGGATGAAATAGAGACTCAGATACATAAAGCGGAAGAACTAGGGGATGGAGAAAAGGTTGTTAGACTAAGTAATGTTAGTACTCAAAACAAAAAAGTATCTTTTTATAAAAGAATTTCATTAGCTGCAGTAGTTTGCTTGATAGTTGCTATTACATTCACTTTCACCCCTGTTTTAGCAACTATTCAAGAGGTATATGAAAAAATCTTTTCAAGTAAGCATATCGATGATACAGGTGTAAGAACGGCAGTTAATCTAGGGAACGGACAAGCTGTTGATCAAACATTTTATGATGAAAAACATGATATAACAGTGCATTTTGATAGGTTAATGACAGATGAGAAGGAGACAAAACTCCTATTGACCTATCAAAGTGATAAGACAGATTTAAAAAACTTTTATATCGACCTGTTTGAGGGTGAAAGTTCAATCAATTTGATAGTCGGAAATGAACGAAAGAAATTAGCTAGTGTAGGTTGGGGAAGTAGATATTACGATAGTAAAAAGAATAAGGTTGCTGAAGCCTTATCCTTTGCTTCAATAAAAGAATATGAAGGACAGGACATTCGCTTAGAAATTGAAAACTTATCTATATATGATAATGAAAAAGAGACTAGGATGATTCAAACGATTTGGCCTATCGATTTTAAGCTTAGTAAATCTGCTATTTCAGACAGAGAAATTGTAGAAGTAAATAAACAATTCACTTTTAGACAAGAAACATACAAGATAAAGCAGGTAGAGTTTTCGCCGCTAGAAACAAGAGTGGTCGTTATTATACCGCCTAACCCCGACGCTGTTCAGGATAAGGATGGATCAACAGCTAGAGTAATGAGCAAATTGGAACATAAATTTCTTGATGCAAGGAAAATAGATAAGGAATATGGTTATATCGTTGATAAACAAAAATCAGGTGTATTTCTGAAATCAGCTGGTGAACGAGTTGATCCAATTTTTAGTAAGGGTGAAGTTGAAGGAACAGAAGATGAGTATATTATGATTTTTGCTCCGGTTAAAAATCCACAAGACTGCATTCTTGAAATCGGTGACGATATTAAAATACCACTCATCGGTAGTGGAACAGCAACGATAGAAAAACAATCGGAAAATAGTGAAAAGCAAATTATAGACGCAGTCTTAGCTGAAAATGGATATGCTGCGGAACCACTGTCACATGATGAAATGAAGGAAATGGATTTATATCTTAAAAAATACCAATCGGAATTTCCAATTGATAGAACTGCAATCGGAAAATTGAAAGGTCATGAAAATTCTAAACTTATAGAAGTTGCGATATCACAAACATCAGAAATTCTTACTGAAATTCAGGCTGGAAGTCCAGAAGAAGCTGAAAAAGCTAGAAAAGAGGATGGATTGTCTTTCATTCCGATTTATTTAACTAATTAATAATGAAAAATAATAAGATTAGTAGGTAAAGTCATCCGTCTATAACCTTACCCACTAGTCTTATTATCTTTTTGAATGTGGAATGAACTAATTTAAGTAAAGAATATACTTTAAAAAATAAAACATCCAAAAAGTAAATATTAGCCAATCTATCTAACTGGTAATGATATAATAACTATAGATTGTAAAGTATGTAGCTGGGAAGAATTTTATTCGGGAAGTAGTCTGAGTTAGCATTGAGCACAGATGAGCAGGGAGTGGTTTTTAAATGAATCAATTTCTTCAAATGGGGGGAAATACAGCTTTAAGTTCTCCAAAAGGATATGTTTCTATTAGTTATGAAATTGCTAATTCAATAGATATATCCTTAACGGCATTTCTTTTAACTGATTCTGATAAGGTACAAGGAGATAGTGGAATCATATTTTATAATCAGCCAAAGAGTTCCTCAGGTGTAGCTACACTTATACCATCTGAGAAAGTAGGGAATACAAAGGTACATAAAATTAATTTTGACATGAGTAAAAGCCCTGAAGGAATTACTAAAATAGCAATAACACTCACAGAGGATAACCATACAGGATTTTCCAATGTGAAGAATTTAAAGGCAGAGATCTGTACTGATAATAATAAAATCCAGTTAACTCCAGCTTCGTTCACAACTGAAAATGGGATTGTAGTCGTTGAATTATATTTAAGAAATGGCCAGACAAAGGCGAGATCCATTTGGCGAGGGTTTGCTTCTGGTTTGGAAGGATTATGTGAAAATTTTGGTGTCGAGGTAGAACCTGAAGAGCATAACAAGGCTTCTGAATCTAAAGTATTTCAAAAACAGAACCATAAGGTTGAGGTATCAGTTGGAGATGAAACACATACTATGAATCAACATAGTACCCAGATAAGTCTTGAGAAGGTGAAGGGAAAGATAAGTCTCGATAAAAGCCAAAAGCCAGTAATTATTGAGAAAACGCCAGAAATCACTGCAACGGTATCATGGAAGACTGGTACAGATTACGATATATATGCTTTGGTATATACAAAGAATGGTGAGCAAATAGATGTTGCTATGTTTGGGGCAGAAGGGAAACCTCCGCTTAGAAGCTTTGGCAACGGAGCTGTTGAACATATGGGGGATGTTAGGAGAGAGAGTCAAGCAACTAAGACAGAAGTAATTAAATTAAGATTAAATAATGATATTCTGGCCGTTGTTCCGGTAGTCTATTCTGCTCAGTCAAATGGAACAGGCTCGTTTCACAGGTACAAGGTGTCCATGAGTATAGATAATAATAATGGAACATCGGTTACTATATTTGCTAAGAATGCCAATAATAATGATCGAATTTATTCCTGTGTGCCGGGCATACTACATAATACAAAAGATGGTGTTATGATAAGCCCATTGGAGCTTTATAGTAAGCCAAACTCAGAATTTAGACCAAAGCTTAGGATGGGTGCTTCCAATCTGGTAGAGGTCATAATGGATGAAGGACCAAAAAATGATTACAAGTGATTTAGATTCTATAAAATTTAAAACCTCTTCTATAATATTTAAGGGATTCATATAGAGACAAAAGCATCTTTTAGCCAAACCCACTAAAAGATGCTTTTTAATATCATAATCCAGGCCATTCTTTAGACATCTGGCTTATGGCAGAGCTAGTATGGATTGATAGCAGGCTGAGACGGGGTGGTAATCTGTTTTGGGAGGTGAGGTTTTTACATTGCTATATTTTTCATTCTCCCGGTTAAGCAGTGTATACCAACCACCATGTTCATGATCCATGAAATACTGGGCGGAATAAGTGAATAACTGATTATAATAATCCCAGTATTGTTGATTCTTTGTTTTTGCAGCTAGTAAGGCTGCGGCAGCGATTGCTTCTGACATAACCCAGTAATTTTTATCCGTATCAATGACTTCTAAGCTTGGCGATAGGGCAAAATAAAAACCTCCATATTTTACATCCCAACCTTGTTCCCATCCTTTTGCGAACAATTTCTCTGCAGTCTCCTGCATCCAAGGTTCTGATTGATGTCTGTCAAGCCACATTAAGAGTTTACTCCATTCAAATTGATGACCAGGGATAAATCCATATGGGCGGAATTCATCTTTTGTATAGTCTTTATTGAATTGATAATCAGGCTGCCAGTCCGGTGTATAGTTTTCCCAAATCATCCCGCCTGCACGGTCTGCTAATTCTTGGGTAACACCCTCTGCGAGCTGGTAGGCCTTCTTTAAGTATTTTGCTTCATTTGTTGCTTCATATGCAGTCAGCATGGCTTCACACATATGCATGTTTGGGTTTTGGCCTCTATAAGAGGAAAGAGTGGTCCACCCAGCATCCCATTGGTCTTTGTAATATCCATGTTTCGGATCCCAAAAGTGGTTTTCCACCACATTAAAGACGTTTTTCATCACTTCTTTGGCTTCTTTTATGCCAGCTTGGTACGCAATAGAGGATGCTAATAATGCAAAGGCATGACCATAGGCCATTTTAGCAGCATCTTTTACATCCGTTCCCTTCATCTCAAAATAGTATCCATTATACTGTTTATCTAAATGATGTTCATGCAAAAATTGGATTCCATGTCGTGCTGCTTTTAAACACCAATCTGGACCATCTAAAATCGCACCAATACTAAAAATATAAATATACCTGCTAGTCGCTACTAAATGTTTAGTATCTGTGTCATTAATAGTACCATCATCTAAAAACCCATTAATATATCCGCCCTTTTCATCATCGATACAGGCCGGATAATAAAAATGAAGTGTCTTAAATATATGTTTTTTCAATTCTTCCTTATCCTGATAATGATCAAACTGGATATGGCTTGAACCTTCCATATTGGCAACCCTCCTCCATTAGGTGATACCTTAAATAGATGGCAGCAATCAAGACAGTATCTCCTTTTCATGAAGAAAATACTGCTTGATTTTTTTAGCTGTCCGAATGACTTATTTATCTAATCAAGAAGACATATATTGTCCACCATTCACATGGATGAATTGGCCGGTCATATAGGCAGAACCTTCAGAAGCAAGCAGGATGTATGGTTCTACAAGATCTGCTGGTTGACCAGGACGACCAAGAGGGGTAGAAACGCCAAATGATTCTTGCAGGTCGGTTGTCATGGTTGCTGGAATAAGTGGTGTCCAAATCGGTCCAGGTGCTACACCGTTAACTCGAATTCCTTTTGAGGAGAGTTCTTGAGCAATGGAACGAGTAAAGGATACAATAGCCCCTTTAGTAGATGTGTAATCAATCAACGCTTTATTGCCAACATATGCATTAATAGAAGCGGTATAGATTAAGCTATCACCAACTGATAAATGGGGAATGGCAGCTTTAGTTAAATACACCATTGAAAAAAAGTTTACGTCAAATGTACGTTTCAATTGTTCAGCAGAGATTTCTAGCACGCTGTTTTTTACTTCCTGACGTGCTGCGTTATTAACAAGGATATTCAGTTTTCCATGCTGCTGAATAACATCTTCAACTAGTTGATTACAAAATGCTTCATCCGCCACATCTCCAGCATGCAACGTACATTTTACGCCTTCTTGTTCAATACGCTTTTTCGTATTTTCCGCATCCTCTTGCTCATTTAAGTAGGCGATGGCAATATCCGCGCCTTCCTTTGCATACCCAATCGCTACTGCCTTACCAATTCCACTGTCTCCTCCAGTAATCAAGGCCACTTTGCCTTTCAATTTTCCAGAACCAACATGGGTTTCTAGCTCATAAATCGGGATAGGGTCCATTTCCTTTTCAACCCCCGGCTGCTCGGATTGTTTTTGAGGATTGACTCCATTTGATAATATGGTTTGTTCATCTAATTTACTCAATTATAACGCCTCCTAAATTATTTATGTGTTATTTAACATTCCACCCTGTCTTGAGACTAAACTCCTTTTTGACATGCAACCGCTTAGTGGATTTTTTTACCTTTTTACCTAGGCGGAGTGTTATAGCACTATCTGTCATATCGGGAATACTAGAGAATGAGTGGAATAGTTGATATATACCTTTTCTAATTCGAGTGGCTCATATATTAATCGGATAATAGAGTGATGAAGTTATCATAAATAGTGGCAGATCAAGGGATGAAATGAGAGAATAGTAGGTTTCCAATTCTATGATCTCTTGCACAAGTTTGTAGCACATTATATGGATGAAGAAGATAGGGGGATCATAATAAAAAGGGAGCAATTAAACTCCCTCAGCTTGTTGACAAAAGGAATTTAGGAAATGTAAATGGAATTATTATGCATTGATTGGAGTGAAAGGGGTGAGACTCCTGTGGGATCTGCGAGACAGTCTGAGACCCTGCAGGCCTTTAGGCCGAAGCGGCTCAGCGCGAGCCCCACGGAAAGCGAACCCCTGCAACGGAAATCAACTCTTATTTAAAAGAATGTATATTTATAAACTAAGACAAACTCCTAATTACCGAATTAGGAGTTTGACGACAGTCTGAGGGAGTAATGAAACTCCCTTTTTTCACAAACATTAACTCTTTATTGATAATTAATAATCGCAGGGCTAGGATCCAGCTTCAAGACCTCTTCGGGACTTAGCACAGGTTTATCTTTGTTATAAAAGATTTTAAATCCACCATATTGCACTGCTTCATTGCGCACGAATTTGCGATAGAGTGCCATTTTAGTATTAGAATCGCCCCACCCGTCATAATTTAAGGCTACTTCTACATTCTCGGTTGGCTTGATGGCTTCTTTGTTCGTTAATGCTTCGTCCATAAATTGATGGACAAGGACAATTTTATCGGGCAAATTATTTTCTTTTACCATTTCCGTTAAGTACTGCACTGCTTCTTGTACTTCAGCTCCGTCTACTTGACCAAGATTGACACCTGGAGTTTGTCCTTCTTTTACATGAAATTCCGTATCAATCGCTAGGTGGACATGAGGGAGCTTTAGCCATTTCTCAAGTAATTTCACCTGATTTAGAACGGAATCTGTTCCAAGTTGAACATCCAGCATAAGCAGGGCATCGTTTTCTTCCGCGAGAGTAGAATATTCATCAATTTGCTCTGGTGAAGTTGGATGGTAGTACTTCCCATCCGTCCCTGGATCACGCTGTGCTACGGTAGAAATGAGTTCAATCATTGGTACGGCAGGGCGTGAAGGGTCTGCATCTGAATATGCTTGGGTCTGTTCTTTTAATTTTGCCATTAATTCATCTGGCTCCATTTCTCCCAATATTCCCATTTTGGTAGAGTTTGGATGTCCGTAATACGCTATAAGTCTATGATTCTTTAAGGGACCATCTGTTTGATCAACGGCATCTTTTACTAATGTTTCTCCAAGTGGAACCATTCTAGTGGGATCTTCTCCACGGGCTTCTGCACTCGGCATCTTCTCTATTTCCTCATCAGCAACCTTTTTGTCTAGAGAAGAAGCACCTTCTGTTGGTTCCAGCGGTTTGTAGGCTGGCGGAGGATTCTCTTCTTTTATTGCTTTCTTCTCACCAGAAGACTTTTCTTCCTGTGTCTGTTCTTCATCATGTTGTTCAGTTTCTTTAATAGTAGGAGTGTTTTTCGAACAAGAGATGAGGAGCACAACAAGTAGTACTCCTGAAAATAACAAGGCTAGTCTTTTCATGTTGTCACTTCCTTATGTATGGATTTCTTCCATCTATTATTCTAGATGTATTCCCCAAATGCAATAAAGTTAACAGGGAATATTTTATTTTTCATAGAATAGGAGCGTTTAGTTAATAGATTCTCCCTTTCTTTCCAAGCACTTACCTATTTATAAATTAGGGTGTAATCATGGAAGAGGAGAGTAAAAAAAAGCTGGATCAAACGTCTCTGCTTGATCCAGCTTCCGCCACTTAAATCTCACATTTCCTCTCGCTTATAATCGCCACTTTTCCCGCCGGATTTCTCCACTAGAAAGGTTGGCCCGATTACCATCCCTTTATCGACAGCTTTGCACATATCATAAATGGTTAAGCTTGTAACTGTGGCGGCCGTTAATGCTTCCATTTCGACCCCAGTGCTTCCTTTGGTTTTTACTTCTACTCGTATAATAAGCTCCCATTTATCCTCATTTTGTTTCCAATTAAATTGCATATCAACTCCACTTAGTGAAAGTGGGTGACACATGGGAATAATCGAAGAAGTTTGCTTTGCTGCCATAATACCAGCAACTTGTGCAACAGCAAGTACATCTCCTTTTGCAAACTCATGGTTCATTATTTTTTTATAAATAAGTTCATTCACGATAATACTTGATTGACTAATAGCTGTGCGAGATGATTCCTGCTTCTCGGTGATATCAACCATCTTTGCCCTGCCTTGCTGATTAAAATGTGTGAAGTTTGTCACTAATATCACTCCTTGTTTGTAGTATAACAAAAGTAAATGGATGCGTCTTGCATCATTATCGGCTAAAAAAGATAAAGGAGGACCATATGTATAAATGGAAAGGCTTGATTATTATTTGTATCTGTTTCTTTCTTCTAGCGGGCTGTTCCTCGGAGAAAAGAGAAGTGAAGCTAACCGTGTCAGCCGCCGCGAGTTTAACGGATGCGATGGAGGAGCTTGTGGAGGCATTTGAATCAAGAGAACCTAATATAGCTATATCGCTAAATCTAGCATCTTCAGGAGCATTACAACAACAAATTAGTCAAGGCGCACCAGTTGACATTTTTCTCTCAGCTGCTGAAGAGCCATTTGACTATTTAAATAAACAGGGTTTGCTAGATAAGTCACATCAAGAATTATTATTACGTAATCAGTTAGTCCTGATCAAAAGAAAAGATACCTTCTCTCAATTTCACGAATTTAAGGATTTACTAGACGAACAGGTACAAGAAATTGCTATTGGGACACCAGAAAGCGTCCCAGCAGGTATCTATGCAAAACAGGCGCTCGAACATGTAGGGATATTTCATTCCCTTGAATCTAAATTAGTCTATGCAAAAGATGTTCGCCAAGTATTACAGTATGTGGAATCAGGAAGTGTTGACTTTGGTTTTGTATATGCCACAGACGTAATAGCCGCTAAGCAAGTAGAAGTAGAGCGAGTAGTCGATGAAGAATGGCATGATCCTATCCAGTATCCAATCGGAATTTTGAAAGATACCAAGCATAAGGAAGAAGCAGTCGCCTTTTATAACTTTTTGCGAAGTACAAAGGCAGACACTATTTTTGCGAAGTATGGGTTCACCACCGTAAACAAGTAAAGGAGAGTGCAGAATGAAAAGTAGCTTTTGGCAGCCTATTGAGCTCTCTTTATTAATTGCAATTAGCGCGACGCTTTTTGTAATTATATTAGGAATTGTAACGGCATGGTTCATGACGAAAAAAGAGTTTCCGGGCAAGGCGATCATAGAAGTCATTCTGCTATTACCAATTGTGTTACCACCAACAGTGATTGGTTTCCTGCTGATTATGCTATTTGGCAAGAAGGGTGTGATTGGGAAAGCTATTGATTTTTTATTTGGCGAATCCTTAATGTTTACCGTTTCGGGAGCTATCCTTGCAGCTGTTGTGGTTGCTTTCCCATTAATGTATCAATCGGTGAAAAATGGGTTTACGAGTATGAATCCATTAATAGAGGATGCAGCTCGAGTAGATGGTGCAAATAGTTGGCGTCTATTTCGACATATTTCACTACCATTATGTTCTCCCTTTCTTGTCACAGGCACAATATTAAGTTTTGCCAGAGCCTTAGGGGAATTTGGTGCAACGATTATGTTTGCAGGAAATATTCCGGGACAAACACAAACGCTTCCATTAGCGATTTATGTTGCTTTTGAATCTAACAAACTTGTACTCGCATGGAGCTGGGTGATGATGATGGTGATTATTTCTTTTGTTATGCTGCTTTTTATTCAAAAGAGGGCGCGCCGCAGTTAATGCATCCATGTGTGATGTATTTCACACCTTAAGCTAGTGGAGGATGTTTTAATAAGCTTATAAGCAACCTGATTTGATGACAGGTCGGAATATGGAGGGATAAAGATGAAGAAAAAACCATCTCCACTTTGGCAACGATTAAACTATTTGAAACCAAAAGAAACATATAGCAATAACCATAGTCAATTACAAGAAGGAGACCGGGATTGGGAAAATGTGTATCGCAGAAGATGGCAGCATGATAAAGTAATCCGTTCCACTCATGGAGTGAACTGTACGGGTTCTTGCAGCTGGAACATCTTTGTGAAAGACGGCATTGTGACATGGGAAGGGCAAAATGTGGATTACCCAACAACAGGACCAGACATGCCGGAATTTGAGCCAAGGGGCTGTCCGCGAGGTGCAAGTTTTTCCTGGTATTTATATAGCCCGTTGCGTGTGAAGTATCCTTATATTCGTAAAAAGCTACTATATTTATGGCGAGAGGCCATAGCGGAACACAAGAAACCATTAGATGCTTGGAAAAGCATTGTGGAAGATAAAGAAAAGGCCAATCAGTATAAAAGTGTTCGCGGAAAAGGCGGATTAGTACGGGCTGATTGGGAAGAAGTTACGCAAATTATTGCAGCGGCTGTTTTGTATACAACGGTAAAATACGGATCTGATCGTAATGTTGGCTTTTCTCCAATTCCAGCGATGTCCATGGTGAGTCATGCAGCGGGAAGCCGCTTTATGTCCCTAATAGGAGGACCGATGCTTAGCTTTTATGACTGGTATGCGGATTTGCCACCTGCATCTCCACAAATTTGGGGAGATCAGACAGATGTTCCAGAAAGCTCTGATTGGTTTAATGCTGGCTATATTATGACATGGGGCTCTAATGTTCCCTTAACACGTACACCAGATGCTCACTTCCTTGCCGAGGCAAGATATAAAGGAACAAAAGTGGTTTCTGTTAGTCCAGACTATGCGGAATCAACCAAATTCTCTGATGACTGGATGGCTGTCAAGCAAGGGACGGATGGTGCGGTAGCCATGGCAATGGGACATGTTATTTTAAATGAGTTTTATCATAAAAAACAAATACCATACTTTGAATCTTATGCGAAACAATATACTGATTTTCCTTTCGCCGTTCGTTTGAAAAAAGTGGGATCAAGCTATCAGGCTGACCGCTTTTTACATGCAAAGGATCTAGGCCTTTCTGGTGAGCATAATGAGTGGAAGCCTGCTATGTATAATGAGCGCACGGGGAATTTTGCTATTCCACAAGGAACAATAGGTTCGCGATGGGATAAAAAAGGGAAATGGAATCTGCATTTAGTGGATGAATATACAGGAGAAGCAATTGATCCAAAGCTAAGCTTTCTAGGGCTTGAAGATGAGGTGATGGAAATTCAATTACCATACTTTGATGCAGAAAAGCGTTCCGTTATGATGCGTGCCGTTCCAGTAAAAGCAGTTGAATTAAATGGGCAAACAGAATATATCACAACAGTTTATGATCTTATGCTTGCTAATTACGGAATTGATCGAGGCATCGGTGGAGAAGTCGCGCAATCCTATGATGACATGGCGCCTTTTACTCCAGCATGGCAAGAGAGTATTAGTAATGTCGATCGAAACTTAGTTATTAAAATCGCGAAAGAATTTGCCCAAAATGCTATCGATACAAAAGGTCGTTCTATGATTATTATGGGTGCTGGTATTAACCATTGGTTCCATTCTGACACTATCTATCGTGCCATCATCAACTTAATTTTAATGGTAGGTGCGCAAGGAGTAAATGGGGGAGGCTGGGCACATTATGTAGGGCAAGAAAAGCTTCGACCAGCAGAAGGATGGAATACCTTAGCTACAGCAAAAGATTGGCAGGCACCGCCAAAACTGCAAAATGGGACATCATTTTTTTATTTTGCTACAGACCAGTGGCGTTATGAAGAAACGTCTGTTAATGAGATAACGGCTGCTACAGTAGAGAAAGCAAGATATGACCATCATGGGGATTATAATGTGCTAGCGGCTCGATTAGGATGGCTGCCATCCTATCCAACATTTAATAAGAATGGCATTGCTATTTATAAAGAGGCAGTGTCGAAGGGCTGTCAAACCCAAGAGGAAATTGCGCAATATGTAGCAAAAGAGTTGATGAATAAATCATTGCAATTTGCGATAGAAGACCCAGATAATCCAGTCAATTTTCCTCGTACGTTATTTGTTTGGCGTGCCAATTTAATCTCAAGCTCTGGAAAAGGGCATGAATATTTTCTAAAACATTTACTTGGAACAACACACGGATTGTTGAATGATGATCAATCTAGTATTCGACCAGCTGAAATAAAATGGCGGGAAGAAGCACCAGAAGGAAAATTGGATCTTTTAATCGATCTTGATTTCCGGATGGCAGGAACGGGATTGTATTCCGATATTATCTTACCAGCTGCGACCTGGTATGAAAAATTTGATTTATCAAGCACAGATATGCATCCATTTGTACATCCATTTAATCCAGCGGTTGCTACGCCTTGGGAATCGAAGTCAGATTGGGATATTTTCAAGAAGCTAGCAAAAGGGGTTTCAGAGCTAGCCGAACAAATCGATATGGACGTAATTAAAGAGGTTGTAGCTACACCGCTGCAGCACGATACTCCACAAGAAATGGCCCAGCCTTTTGGGGAGATTAAAGATTGGTCCAAAGGTGATTGTGAAGCAATTCCAGGGCGAACCATGCCAAATATTCATGTGGTAGAACGAGATTATAAGCAGGTTTATAAAAAAATGACCTCTCTAGGACCGAATGTTGCCAAAAACCCATATGGCGGCAAAGGGATAAGCTGGTCCATGGAAAAAGAGTATGAACAAGTCAAGCATGCAATTGGTGTAGTAGAAGAAGAAGGCATTTCCAAAGGTCTCCCAAATATTGAAAGTGCAAGAGACGCTTGTCAGGCCATTCTCATGATGTCATCTACGACAAACGGCAAAATCGCAGTCAAAGCTTGGGAATCACTGGAACAGCAAACAAGCTTGGAGTTAAAGGATTTAGCTGCAGAGCGTGAAGAAGATCTATTTACATTAGAACAAATTAATGCACAACCAAAAACGGTCATTACGTCACCTGCCTTTACTGGTTCGGAAAAAGGCGGGAGACGGTATTCACCATTTACAACAAATATTGAGCGAATGATTCCTTTCCATACCCTTACAGGAAGACAGTCCTTTTATTTAGATCATGAGATGATGAAGGAATTTGGGGAAGAGATGGCGACATTTAAGCCAATGCTCCACCATACACCTTTTCAGCAAGATCGTCCAAAAGTGGAAGGAAAAGAAATTACGTTAAATTATCTAACACCACATAATAAATGGTCTATTCACAGTATGTATTATGATGCACAGCCGATGCTGACATTGTTTAGAGGTGGACCAACGATATGGATGAACAAGGAAGATGCCAAAGAAGTAGATATAGAAGATAACGATTGGATTGAATGCTTTAACCGAAATGGTGTGGTCGTTGCCAGAGCGGTTGTCTCTCATCGAATTCCTAGAAGTGTTGCCTTTATGTACCATGCTCAAGACAGACATATTCACGTTCCTGGCACAAATCTTACGAAAAACCGAGGAGGGACACATAATAGTCCTACGCGAATCCATGTTAAGCCAACGCATATGATTGGTGGCTATGGCCAACTAAGCTATGGATTTAACTATTATGGACCAACTGGAAACCAACGGGATTTACATGTAGTCATTAGAAAGATGAAGGAGGTGGAGTGGCTTGAAGATTAAAGCACAAATTGGCATGGTGATGAATTTAGATAAATGTATTGGCTGTCATACATGTAGTGTGACATGCAAAAATACGTGGACCAATCGCCCTGGCGCAGAATATATGTACTTTAATAATGTCGAAACAAAACCTGGAATCGGCTATCCGAAACAATGGGAAGACCAAGAGAAATATAAAGGCGGCTGGGAGCTGGATAAAAAGGGTGAACTAAAACTGAAATCAGGTTCTAAAGTAAATCGATTATTCAGCCTTTTCTATAACCCAAATCAACCAGAAATTGATGATTATTATGAACCATGGAATTATGATTATGAAACATTGACAAACAGTCCAGAACGTAAGCATCAACCTATTGCCCGAGCAAAGTCAGCTATCACTGGCGAGTTTATGGATTTAGAGTGGGGACCGAACTGGGAAGATGACCTTGCTGGCGGGCATATAACTGGTTTACGTGATCCAAATGTTGTGCAAATGGAGGAATCAATAAAAACGGAGTTTGAAGATGTATTTATGATGTACTTGCCGCGTATATGTGAACATTGCATTAACGCACCTTGTGTGAGCTCTTGTCCATCCGGTGCGATGTATAAACGTGATGAAGATGGCATTGTACTTGTAGATCAGAATGCTTGTCGTGCTTGGAGACAATGCGTCAGCTCCTGTCCATATAAAAAAGTGTACTTTAACTGGAAAACAAGTAAAGCGGAGAAATGTACATTATGCTATCCAAGAATTGAAAATGGCCAGCCAACGATTTGCTCCGAAACATGTGTTGGCAGAATCCGTTATATCGGGGTCATGCTCTATGATGCTGATAAAGTATTGGAGGCAGCTTCTGTTAAAGAAGAGAAAGAATTGTATCAGGCACAATTAGATATTTTCTTAGATCCAAATGACCCAGAAGTAGTGAAGGAAGCGAAAAAAGAAGGCATCCCAATGGATTGGATTGAAGCGGCGCAGCAATCTCCATTATATAAAATGATCATCGACTGGAAGATTGCTTTACCATTACACCCAGAATACCGAACAATGCCAATGGTGTGGTATATTCCACCACTTAGCCCAGTTATGAATATGATAGAAGGAAAAGGCAGTCAAGCAGATACAGAAGATATCTTCCCGGCTATTGACGAAATGCGCATTCCGATTGAATATCTAGCTAATTTATTAACTGCTGGGGATACGGCTCATATTCGTACTGTATTAAAGAAAATGGCAGTTATGCGTAGCTATATGCGGGCCGAACAAACAGGGAAATCCTTTGATGTCTCTATTATTGAAGAGCTGGGACTCGAGGAAAACGACATTAAAAAGATGTACCGACTGCTAGCCATTGCCAAATATAATGATCGCTTTGTTATTCCTAAAAGCCATAAGGAAGATATAGCAGATCTTTACTATGACCAAGGCGCTTGTGGATTAGATTTTGCTAGCGGGCCTGGCGCCTGTGGCGTCTTGTCTTGATAAATGGTTCCACCCTTTCACGAGGAGAATAAATGATTAGAGCAAATATGAATGAAGGGAATTGCGTGGGGAAACCACAATCCTAGGAATCTGTAGCTGCTAGAATTTCGCGGAAACAGCATAAGCATAAGCTGGGACAGGGCGCCACAATCTATAGCAGCGCCCGCCCTATTCGAGATAGGCAATGGATTACTAGCCACACAATAAACCTGCTTT
The DNA here is from genome assembly GCF_003726095.1 of Niallia circulans. Classification (NCBI taxonomy): domain Bacteria; kingdom Bacillati; phylum Bacillota; class Bacilli; order Caryophanales; family Bacillaceae; genus Niallia; species Niallia circulans. The sequence continues at coordinate 3,835,730 of NZ_CP026031.1, read as the reverse complement.
GCGATAATAAGTAACCTGACAAAAAGGATGAACAAACATGAAACAAACAGAGCTTTATCAAATGCTAGCATTTTTATTACGCTATCCAAATGAAGAATTTAGGCAGATTCTACTTGGATTAACAGCAGAAATACAGGAAGTGGGCGACACGAGAATTCGTCAAAAACTGTTTCAATTTATAGAGCTGGTAGAGCAAACACCATTGGATGATTGGATTAATCATTATGTAAGCCAATTTGACTTTGACCGGAAAACAAATCTTTACGTTACGTATTTTAAAAATGGTGAACAAAAGGAGCGAGGCTTAGAGCTTCTAAAACTAAAAAAATTTTATCAGGCAGCCGGCTTTGACATTGTTGAAACAGAACTGCCAGATTATATACCGTTAATGCTTGAATTTTCTGCACAGGTTTCAGCTGATATCAGACAAGAGCTTTGGAAAATGCATGAACAAGCAATTTGGGAAATTAGAGAAACTCTCTTATCAATTAAAAGCTTTTATGGCTTACTTTTTGATGTTTTGATTCAGCTGTTTGAACAAGATGGCCTCGAGCATCATCTGACAGCCGAAAAGCAAACTCCTATACCAAATTTAGAAGATCAAGCTATTCTTGCAAAGATGCGAGATCAATTAATTAAGAACCAGCTAGGATAAGAGATATTAGCTGGAAGAAAAGGAGTAACCAATATGAACTCACTCAATTTATTACTTTGGGGAGTTTTCCCTTATATTGTCCTGACCATTTTTATTGGCGGTTTAATTTATCGTTATCAAAAGGATCAATTTGGTTGGACAACAAAGTCTAGTGAAATTTTTGAAAAAAAGCGACTGCGAATTGGATCGCTCATGTTCCACTGGGGGTTATTTTTTGTCTTGGGCGGCCACATTGCAGGGCTGATTGTTCCAGTATCTTTCTATAATGCTTTTGGTATTTCTGAGCACTTTTACCATAGAATTGCCCTAATCTTTGGGTTACCTGCAGGAATTGTTGCTTTTATTGGGATTCTGTTGCTTGCCCACCGCAGGTTTAGTGTGAAACGTATTAAAGCGACCTCTTCGATTGGCGATTGGGTAGCATTAATCTTGGTCATCATTGTTATTTTTACAGGATTATTAGCAACAAGCATGAACGTCGATTCACAAGGATTTGATTACCGGACAACGATCGCGCCGTGGCTAAGAGGTTTATTCGTTTTTCGTATGCAGCCTGAGCTAATGGCTGAAGTACCCATTTGGTTTAAAATCCATATTTACACAACATTTGCTTTATATGTTTCTTGGCCGTTTACTCGATTAGTTCATGCATTTAGTTTTCCGCTTCGTTATTTAAGTAGAAATTATGTGATTTATAAACGAAGAGTTCAACGTAAGGCTGGATGAGATGGGAAGCACCTATCATAGTGAAATAATTTTACAAATAAGGTTGGGATGAGGATGAACCATCAGGACATTCTTTTATTGGGGGCAGAGCTCGATAAAACACTCCAAGAGAATAACATGGCACAAGCAAAAGATATCGTGAGCCAGTTGGAACCTCATTACGAGGCGAGATCACAGGAGTTTTCCGTATCGAATCAATTAACCATTGCGTTGTCACTTGCAAAGTATTTTCGAAAAAGGAACCAGTATGATAAATCGGCTCATTATAGCAGACAGGCAATTCAACAAGCAAAAATAGGAAAGCTCGGACTAACTAGACCACTGGTTGACGCGTATTTAAACTATGCAAAACTAGAAAAAGATTATAAACAGATTGACAATGCTAGAAAACTATTAGCAACACTGTTGAAGCAGCTAGAGAAAAATAAGGTAGAAGATAACTATATATTTGGTCTCGTCTATCATTTGTTAGCACAAATTGGCTTTCAAGATCTGGCCTTTGATACGGCTGTTGAACAATTTAAAGAAGCATTAACCTGCTTTCGGAAAGTAATTCCTGAAGAGCATCCTATTATCTATCAGACTATTAATGAATTGACAGAGACGTATATTCGCATGGAGCATTATCAGGACGCCTTGTATCTTCAAGAGAAGACCTTACAAGATTACCAAAAGACAGATGACAAGTTAACCCAAGCCTTGATCCTGTTACGGATGGGAGAAATCTACTTTTATCTTGATTTGAAAAAGGCAAGGAAAGCAATATCGCAATCGCTGGCATTTTTGAAAGCCCTTGAACAGCCACTGTTGCTTTACCAAGCAAAGGCGAATTTGCTATTAGCAGAGCTGGAGGAGAATCTAGCAAATGCTCCACGTTCTATCAATTATTATAAGAGAAGCCTTAAACAGCTGGAACAAGTTCATGAGCAAGAGCACTTCATGGTTGTCTATGCCTATTCAAAAATCGGAACGTTACTTATGAAGGTAAACCAATTAGAGGACGCCAAATACTACTTGGAGAAAGGGTTGCCGTTAACGAAAGGCCATCCCCGTATTCAAATGCAATTCCTTTATGCACTCGGGAAGATTTATTCGAAAGAACAGTCGTATGAACAAGCGAGAAATCTATATCAAGCTTTCCTAGATCAATTGGAAAAGGCAAATAAAAAACAATCGAAGGCATATGCAGATACATTACAAGCAATTGGATTTAATTTTATTCAACAAAACGATATGGAAAAAGCTTTTATCTGCTATCAAGAAGCCATTGATATTTATCAAGGCCTTAGACCGGTTAGTAAGGATTCCTTAGGATTTGCAAGTATTCGTCTTGCTTATTGTTATGAACAAAAGGCTGAAAAGGACATTGCAAAAGCAAGTGAGTGGTACCAGTATGGCGTAGAACAGATAGAAAAGCTAAAAGATAAGGCACTCTCTGAAGAGGCACTCGCAGCAGTAATTGATTTTTACCAGCGTCATGATTTTCCAAAGCAGCAGTCTTACTATGAAAATAAGCTAGTCAAATTGCAAGTAAACAGCTGAGAAGTATTATCGTATAAAAGAGAAGAAAGCGATCAAATATGAGGTTACAACCAACAGAGGAGAATTTAGCATGTTACAGGATAGGCTCGGTCGTCCATTACAAGATTTACGTATATCAGTTATTGATCGATGTAACTTTCGTTGTACGTATTGTATGCCAAGGGAAATCTTCGGTAAAGACTTTTCTTTCTTGCCCAAAGACCAGTTGCTAAGTTTTGAGGAGATTGAACGATTAGCTAAACTATTTGTTCAATTAGGCGTAAGGAAAATTCGTTTAACAGGCGGGGAACCTTTATTACGAAGAGACATTGCAACCCTAATTGAGAAGTTAGCTGCTATTGATGGGTTAGAGGATATTGGCTTGACAACAAATGGAATGCTGCTAGGGAAAATGGCAAAAAGTTTGAAGCAAGCAGGTTTAGAACGTGTGAATGTGAGCTTGGATGCATTAGATGATAAAGTTTTTCAATCAATTAACGATAGCGGTATACCGACTAAAAAAATATTAGACTCCATTGAACAGGCACGAAAGGCTGGACTCAGTGTAAAAGTGAATATGGTTGTCAAAAAGGGAATGAATGATCAACAAGTAATCCCAATGGCAAAATACTTTAAAGAACAGGAAATACCATTGCGATACATTGAGTTTATGGATGTTGGCCAAACAAATGGTTGGGATTTCAGCCAGGTGCTAACGAAAAAACAGCTGTTTGAGCAATTAAGCCATCATTTTGAGCTGGAACCTGTGGATTCTGCCTATATAGGAGAAGTGGCAAAGCGTTATCGTTATGTTGGAACTAATGCAGAGGTTGGATTCATTACGTCAGTTTCTGAATCCTTTTGTTCTACATGCACACGAGCCAGGCTAGCAGCAGATGGGAAGTTTTATACCTGTTTATTTGCAAGCGGCGGGCTCGATCTTCGAACATTATTACGTTCTAATGCAGATGACCAGACAATTTTACAATCAATTGTGCCAACATGGAAAAACAGAAACGACCGCTATTCAGATGAACGGACGGAAGAGTCAGCGAAGCATAGAAAGAAAATGGAGATGTCCTATATTGGTGGATAGATCAATAAAGGAGAGCAAAGCGATGAATAATCGATATTCCAGACAAATACGTTTTCAGCCAATTGGCGAGCATGGACAAGAGCAAATGGCGAAAAAGCACGTATTAATAGTAGGGTGTGGAGCTTTAGGATCAGCTAATGCAGAAGCACTTGTCCGCGCGGGAGTTGGGGAAGTATCTATTGTGGATCGAGATTATGTAGAAGAGAGTAATTTACAACGCCAGCATCTGTTTACGGAAAAAGATGTAGAGCAGCAGCTCCCTAAGGCAATTGCAGCTCAACAACACCTGCGGGAAATAAATCAGTGTATAAAGATTCATGCACATGTGATGGATGTAACAGGTGAAACGCTTGAGCCATTAATAAAAGATGTGGATCTCGTAATGGACGCAACTGACAATTTTGATACTCGATTTATCTTGAATGATGCGTTGCACCAGCATAGGATACCTTGGATTTTTGGTGCCTGTGTCGGTGCTACGGGAATGAGCTATACGGTTATTCCAAATGAAACACCTTGCTTACGTTGTTTGCTTGACGCCATACCGGTAGCAGGTGTGACATGTGATGCAGTTGGAATCATTGGTCCTGCCGTGCAAATGGTTGTAGCACATCAAACAGCTGAAGCATTGAAGCTCCTAACAGGTGCAGCAGATAAACAACGAGCCACTTATTTAACGTTTGATCTCTGGAATAACCTTTATCAAACGATTAGAGTGGAGGGAGTAAAGCGGGATGAGTGCCTTACTTGTGGGATGAACCCGACATATCCAGCATTAGCATACCAAAATCAGTTGAAGACGGAAGTCTTGTGTGGAAGAGATACGGTCCAGCTTAGGGCGAGTACATCACACTCCTTAGCAGCATTAGCAGCCCGATTTCAAGTCTTTACGAGTGTAAAACAGAATGAATATCTAGTATCGATTACGTACCAGTCCTATCGAATTGTCTTTTTCCTTGATGGGAGAACATTAATACATGGCACTAATTCCGTTACAGAAGCGAAAAAAATTTACTATCAGCTAGTAGGTTAAGGGGGGATAATGATGGAACGGCGAGAACCAATAAAAGTTACAGAAGCAATTGAACGAGTCATGCAATATGGGGCAGCAGGCGACATTGAACATATAGCATTGGAACAAAGTATGGATCGAGTTTTGGCAGAAGATGTTCTGGCCGATCATGATGTGCCCCCATTTGATCGTTCGCCATATGATGGATATGCTATTCGCTCCAGTGACACTTGCAGAGCATCAACAGAAAATCCGATCACACTATCTGTTATCGGCCATATTGGCGCCGGGGAAGTTTTTGCAAATACCGTTAGGGAAAATCAAGCGGTCCGGATTATGACAGGAGGGCCGATTCCTGTTGGATGTGATGCTGTTATCATGCTAGAACTAGTAGAGGAAGTATCCGAGCACAAGATTTGCATAAAACGTAAAGTGAAGCCGAATGATAACATTTCCTTTCAAGGCGAAGATACAACAAAGAATGATGCCATTGTTAGAAAAGGAACTCGAATTAACCCAGGAATTGTCGCACTACTTGCCACATTTGGCTATAAGCAAGTCCCTGTAGCAAAAAAGCCGACTGTAGGAGTGATTGCGACAGGCAGTGAATTACTAGAAGTAGATGAACCACTTGTACTAGGGAAAATTAGAAATAGTAACGCATATATGATTATGGCCCAATTAGAACGAGCTGGCGCAAAGGCAATCTATTTCGGTCAATTTATCGATGATTTAGAAGTATGTTATAACCAAGTAAATACAGCGATTGAACAGGTGGACTTTTTAATAACAACAGGTGGTGTGTCAGTAGGGGATTATGATTACTTGCCAGAGATTTATCGGAGAATGGGAGCAAATGTATTATTTAATAAGGTAGGGATGCGACCGGGCAGTGTAACAACTGTTGCCGAATTAGCTGGCAAACTGTTATTCGGGTTATCTGGTAATCCATCTGCGTGCTATGTCGGCTTTGAGCTTTTTGTAAGACCAGTGCTCCAGTTCTTTTTAGGAAATCCACTAGCCTATAATAAAGCAATCCAAGCTAGGCTTGGATTGGATTTTGCAAAGCCAAATCCATTTGATCGATTTGTGCGCGGCAAGCTTTATTTTACCGAAGCACAACCTGTTGTCACGCCGATCGGGCTAGATAAATCAAATGTCGTTTCCTCATTAGGAGAAGCAGATGTATTGATTGTATTACCAGGAGGCACAAGGGGATATGAACAAGGAAGCAGTGTGGTTGCCTTATTGCTCGAATATGCAGAAGGGGATGCCGAGTTCTTAAACAATTATCAATTAAAGGAGAGACAGCATGGACACTAAGCGTTACAAAATCGTGGATCAGCCTATTGCAATCGATGAACTTATTGACAAAGTAACGCGTCCTGAGGCAGGTGCCATTACAACATTTATTGGAACGGTAAGGGAATGGACGAAAGGAAAGCGTACCATCTATTTACAATACGAAGCATATATTCCAATGGCGATAAAAATGTTGGAACAAATTGGACATGAGATAACGGAAAAATGGCCGAATACCGAAATTGCAATCACCCATCGAATTGGTAGATTAGAAATTACGGATATTGCCGTCGTAATAGCGGTTTCTTCCCCGCATCGTGAAGCTGCATACCAGGCAAATCAGTATGCGATTGAACGAATTAAGCAAATAGTACCAATATGGAAAAAAGAGCATTGGGAAAACGGCGAAACATGGATTGGAGATCAGCTCGAGCAAATCCCCTATCATGATCCATGGTCAACAAACGAGGGAGGCATTTAAAATGAAAATATTGGTGTTTGCATATTTACAAGAACAGCTTGGCACATCAGAATTAGAGCTGGATTGGGAAGCACAGACGGTTCAGACATTTAAAGAAGCCTTTCAACAAAGCTATGGGATTGATTCTTTAGACCAGGTCATGATTGCCGTAAATGAAGAATTCGCAAGGGGCCAATCTATGATCCAAAAAGATGATGTAGTGGCACTCATTCCGCCAGTCAGCGGCGGGTGAATCAGTTAGTTCAATTGAAATTAAAGGATGATAGCACATGCAATGTGTACAAATTATCGGTTATAAAAATCGTGGGAAAACCACTTTAGTAGAGCATTTAATAGGATACTTTTCAAAATACCATTACCAAGTGGCAGCAATCAAGCACCATGGACATGGAGGCCCTCCTTTAGGGTGGGAGAAGACAGATAATGCAAAACATCTTCAAGCAGGAGCAGATTTTGCTGGTGTGCAAGGAGAAAACCTGCTGCAAATTGCGACAAATAAGGAATGGAATCTAGATGTAATTATACAATTATACACGCTATTAAACGTAGATATTCTATTTATAGAAGGATACAAGCATGAACCGAAGCCGAAAATTGTGCTAATTGGGGAGCAAGAGGATATCCATCTAATAAATAAAGTATCTAACCTGAAAGCGGTAGTTTCTAGTATTCCTTTAGAAGAAATATCTGTTCCGATATTTAAGCCTAATCAATTAGAAAAATTGGCCTGTTGGCTTCTGGAACAATACACGCAAAATCTGCTTCATTAATCAATATTACACATTTCCAGCGGGCAGTTTTCACAGCCGATCGCCTGACGTAAATACTCAATGTCGTGAAGGATTATTTTTCCTTGTGTATTCAAAGAAATAATATTGTTTTTCCGAAGGTCACCGAGCATGCGGTTCACACTTTCCCTTGTAGTTGCACAGAACCTTCCTAGCTCTTGATTTGTTAAGGTCATGTCGATAAGGATGCCATCATCCACAGGGACACCGTAACTATTGGATAAGCGAATTAAGGTAGAATAGACAGCACCTTTTTTTCCATTTAATAGTAAATCGCGCAGCTTTGATTGGAATTTTCTCATGTGGTCGCTTACCCAGCGCATGAATTCAAAGGTGAGCGCGCTGTTAGCCATTAATTCTTTTTCTAATTTGCTTCTTTTTATCACATAGACCTCACCGGTTTGGAGCGTTTTACAGCTTAATAGAAACTTTGGATTATCAGCAAACAGCGTTAGCTCACCGACGATATCATCTTGTTTACAAAGCCGCAGCAATAGTTCGTTTCCTTCTGCAGTAAGCTTGCTAATTTGAACTAAACCGGATTCTAGTAAATAAATTTCTTTTGCTTCTTCTCCTTCGCGGAATAGATAATGGTCTTTATATATTTTTTTCTTTGTACCAATAGACACAAGCAAATGCCGCAGTTCTGGAGAAATCATTCTTTTCCTTGATGCTTGTATTGGAATTTTCACGTGGAGACCCCCTTATCATGGTTTCATTTCCATGATAGCATGAAAAAAATGCAAGTAGCTCGTTGAAAAACTAAAACTTAATGACAATTTTTAAACAATAAGCGTCTAAGTATGGAGTGATGACATGCAGCAACCTATCGTTGGTATTTTATTGGCAGGAGGAAAATCAAGCCGCTTTGGTTCGCCGAAGATGTTTGCCGAGCATAATGGAAAAGCTTTTTATCATCATAGTCTGGATGCTATTACCCCTTTTGTTAAACATGTATACATGGTAACGCAGCCGCATTATGTAGATCAGATAAAAAGTGCAGAGGCAGATGTTTCTATCCTGATAGATTTGCCTTCTATAAAAGAAAAAGGCCCGCTTGCCGGGATATATTCTGCCATGCAGGAAAATCGAAGTACATGGTATTTAGTCATCCCTACCGATGTCCCATTTATGACAGAAGCTACGATTCATTTGATCGTAAAGGAAATCCAGCCTGGATATCAGGCAATTATTCCATCTTGTAAAGGAAGGTTACAACCTTTAGTCGGTGTATATCATGCGACCGTTGCTCCTCTCATTGAGGAAATGCTGCAAGCTGGGGACTATGCTGTTTATCAGCTCCTTCAAAAGCTAAAGGTAAAAACAGTTGAGGTGGAAGATGAAGAGCCTTTTTACAATTTGAATTATCAGCGGGATTACGATTATCTAATAAAGAAGTAGCCAAGAGTATAAATGCCTGGATAGGTGCTATAAATTAGAGACAAGGAATATAAGGAAATGAACATAAATAAGGATACGAAGCAGCAATTACAGAAGCCTCTTTATAAATGGACAGTTCACGATTTATTATTGTTAATTAAATGTAAGGTATTATTAGCTAATGTTTTGCCAGTGCTGACTTCCTTTCTATTAGCACTGAACATCCTTAGAGAAGGATTTTTAGATTACTGGATGGAATTTATCTTTGTTTTACTTGGTTCAACTTTGGTAATGGGAGGAGCATTGGTACTGAATAATTGGTATGACGTGGATATTGATTCCATCATGGAGCGTACGCAAAAGCGCCCAACCGTAACAGGTAATGTGCCACTGCAGACGGTGCTTATTTTAGGAATAGGCTTCACGATAGCTGGCTTTATTTTTTTACTGATGGTGAATATGAAGACTACGTTATTTGCGTTCATCGGTTGGTTTACGTATGTCTTTTTATATACAATGTGGTCTAAACGCCGCTATGCTTTTAATACATTGATAGGCAGTTTATCAGGGGCTGTGACCCCATTGATGGGATGGGCGGCAGTTGGGTCTATTCTTCATAAAATCCCACTTGCCTTATTTTTGCTTTTGTTTATCTGGCAAATGCCTCACACCTATGCCATCGCTATTAAAAAGTTTCAAGAGTATGCGGACGCGAAGGTAGCAATGCTGCCAGTTGTATCGGGAATAACTAAAACAAAATATCACATGTTATTTTATATTGCATGTCTGTTACCAATTCCCTTTCTCCTTGCTTCATTTGGAAAAGTATTTGTGATCGTGACATTTGTTTTCACAATGGGCTGGCTTATTTTAGCTTTATCGGGATTCTTGGTAAGAGATCAATGGAAATGGGCGCATTGGAATTTTTTATACTCTGTGAATTACTTAATGATCATATTTATTTACATGACTATCCTCACTCTTTGCTTCAAAGTTAAGTAGAGAAAAAATAAGAAGGCGAAGGATGATAGTAAATCATGGTCCTTCGCCTTTACACTTATATGAACTTAAGCGTTTATCTCCCTTTTTGCTGTACTTAAATCGTTAAATATCCCGACATAATACCGGACTTCCCCGACATTATTTTTGATGGCACTAATGGTCAACCATTGTAAATAAAAGGAGCCATCTTTTCTTTTATTCCATATTTCACCCTCCCAGAAGTCATGCTGATCAATCGATTTCCACATTTCTTGGTAAAAGGACTTGTCGTGTTTGCCCGACTGGAGGAGCACAGGAGTATTTCCTAAGGCTTCCTCTGTTGTATACCCAGTAATCCGTGAAAATGCAGAATTTACCCGTTTAATGACGCGTTTTTTATCTGTTAACATAATTGCTTCGGCTGTGTTTTCTATGATCTGCTTCTCGATGTTTTTCTCATCTTGATAATACATCCAAACTACAATAACGAAGCTAACCAATGCAAATTGGGACAATGCCATAAATCCGATCGAATATTGCCCTGTCATTTGTTCAACCGCAGTCAAAATAAGAGGTGGGAAGAACCCGCCTAAACCACCAATGGCAGAAACTATTCCATTCACAATCCCAGCTTGCTTTGGAAAGTGCAATGGAACTAATTTAAAGATCGTTCCATTCCCGATACCTGCTGTTACAGCGACAGATAATGTTCCGATCGTGTATAAAGTCAAGGTTGGGGAAAATGATAAAATGATACCTGAAGCAGTGATGCCGATAAATGTTATCATTAAAATAATATACGGGTTAAATTTATCAGCAAGCCAGCCACCAACTGGTCTTAGGAAAGTCGCAAGCGCTATGAACCCTGCCGTTCTCATTCCTGCATCAACCGTACTCAATTCAAAATGAGTAGATAAGAAATTAGGTAAATAAACGGTAAACGCCACGAAAGCTCCAAAGGTAATAAAATAGAAAAGACTTAACGCCCATAATGTCGCATTTTTGTATACAGCTTTAAATTGCTTAGATAAAGCGACATGCTCTTTACTTTCCTGCTTATCTCCTAAAAAAACAGTTAAAGCTATAAACAATAATAATAAGACAAGATACATCTGAACCGCTTTATTCCAACCGAGCATTGCTGCGATAACAGGGGCTCCGAAGGAAGTAACGGCTGTTCCAATGTTACCTACGCCATAAATTCCATTAATAAAACCATGTTTTTCTTTCGGATAATATTTTGGTAACGAGGTGACACCAATGGAAAAGACAGCTCCGCCGACTCCAAGAAATAATCCACCAATTACTAAATCTGAGAATGAATTAGCTATACTAATAAAGTAGACGGGAAATAGAAGAATAAAAAAACTAATACTAAATAATAGTCTTGCTCCATAGCGGTTTGTATAAAAGCCTATGGGAATCCGCAGTATAGAACCTAAAATAACAGGAAGCGCCGTCACTAATGACACTTGTGATGCTGTTAATGAAATATCTTCTCGAATACTAGGCATTAGGGAGGATAAGATCACCCACACCATGAATCCAATGACAAGATTAAACGTTTGCAGATTTAGTTGAATCGTTTGTTTTTTCATATGACGATATCCTTTCTTATGATTTCATATTTGTCCTCTATACAACAATAAAAAAAATTTTGCTGTCTACGTGTGATTTACTTCACATATAGCCAGCAAAATTTTGTTTTTTTTATTATATTTACTGTTAATGGGACCATTTCAATCTCTGGCTGTAAGGAAGGCGGCATCAGATAAACTTTGTCCAAATATTATTAAATGGGGATAATAACGACTTGAACATATCCTGCTGTGAAAGAAAAAAGAATTACCATCAAAAAAGTATGGGTAATTCTTTTTTTAATAGTTATTTCTTTGTTTTATCTCTTTCTTGCATTTCTCTCACATTTTCTGAGTGGAAGGGAGAATTGCTCACTTCATTAACGACACTAAATGGGTTACCGTCCAAGTCAAAGAAATCAAAAAATTTCATTCCGCCAAAATCATCGATTTCGGTAGTAACGATGCCATTGTTTCTAAATTGTTGATGGGCAGCTTCAATATTATCAACGACAAAATTAAAATAGGAGTTCTTCTGATCCCCTTTAATAATAAATTCAGTAGGCTGGGGGGATTCTACTTTTACTAAGGCTAATTGTGTTGTTCCAGCTGGTAAATAAAAGCCGGCACCATCCTCCCAACTATCGATTATCTTCACACCAAGAAACTTTACATACCAATCGGTAGATTTCTTAATATCTGTAACGGGAATAAATATACTACCTACTTTAAACATAATCTTCCTCCCTTGAATGAAATTCTTCCTTATAACGAATATAATAATGGAAAAGTTACACTTACATGTAAATTTATATAAAAGAGGAGGAGACATGGTTTTTGAAGATATCGAGGTTGTGATTAAGAAACTTTATAAATATTGTTTAAGGTTGTCAGGGTCACCTTGGACAGCCGAGAATCTAGTACAAGAAACGATCCTAAAGGTTTATAAAATAAAAAAAGCGGAGCCGAAAAGGGAGTTTACATTTTCTTATTTATGTACGGTGGCAAAAAATCAGTTTATCGATGAGAACAGGAAATATAAAGAGAGTATTTTATTTAATGAGGACATTTTCGGAGAAGCCTACGATTTTATAGATTACGATGGTTTAATAGAAATTTTACTTACCACCCTACCTTTAAAACAGGCTATGCTAGTTACCTTGAAGGATGTATTTGGCTACACTTCAAAAGAAATGGCATCCATGTTAAGAATAAGTAATGAGGCGATTAAAACAGCACTTCATCGGTCTAGAAAGAAACTAAAATTGCAAAATAATAATATGAAAATCCCCTCTTCTAATCAAGAAATTATTACTGCCCTCACTAAAGCAATACGGGAAGCGAAACCGATGCAAATATTTTATCTTTATCGACTATTAGAATCACAAAATTTTAAGGTAAGAAGAGGTTCTATCCATTCTCGATTCTATGTTATAGACCCAGATGGAAATATTTTAGAAATTACATCCTCATAAGTTGAACTATATTCATACTAATAAAACGTGGTATATTAGTTTTACCCACAATTAGAACGGAGACTAATTATAATAATATAATAAAAATTCGGGAGGCAAATATGCTATCATTTGAAGAAAAACTAAATATTATTGAGGAGTTCCCTCAATTAGAACGAAAGAATGTTTCATTAAAACGCGTTAATTTTCATTATGCGGAAAGTGGAAGTGACAAAAAGAACGTCGTGTATCACTTACATCCCAATGGAAATGGATTTGTATATGCGGACAAGCTGAATGAGTATGAGACAGATGAAAAAGGGATGGTCAATATTAGAGATTTTTCAAAAGAAGAACTAAAAGAAATTATTGAAAAATCCATTCAATCATTAAGACCGAATATACAAGAAGAAGAGACGGTCGAGGAAGAAACAGTGGAAGAAGAAACATGGATTGATACGGAAAATAATACACTCCTTCTTCTTCAAGAAGAAGGGTTTTGGAATATATATGCCGGAGTCAATCTAGAAAATAGTTTTTCAAGCTACGAGGAAGCTTGTGAATACTTAAAGGAAGAAGGCTTTAACAAGTCTTCCATTTAAGATACGTAGGAAAAACAACGCAGAGGGTAGGACAAAAGAATTTTACATAAAGAAAAAGCCAAACTATAATACAATAAAACATCGTAATAGTTCGCGTTTTTCTTTTCGCTGATTTATCTTTTTTATAGCTAAAAAACAAGTTCGTTCCATTGCGCTCCAGTCACTCGCTTTCCGCGGGGAGGAAGCTGAGCCTCCTCACTGCGCTGCGGGGTCTCAGCCTTTCCTCTATTTCCCGCAGGAGTCGAGTGTCTTCCACTCCATTTCACTAATCTTATAAAATGGGGCGAGAAACAAAAATAGATTTTATTTATCATTCGTCTAATTCAACAAATGATTATTCAGCTTTAAGCATATCCTTTTTTAGTTTTGTCTCAGCCCCGTTTTACTATTTTCATGAAAAAGTGGAACAGCTCAAGGGCTTATCCAAAAAAAGGAGGAGAAAGAACTTGAGTCAAAATAGATTGGTCCCGAATACCTTCTTGTATACCTTCAATTATGCGGAGGAAGAAGAACAACTATGTAAATTAGAAGTTCGTTCTCTATTTCGTGCTGACTTACATGCCTTTGTATTAGAGAGCAGTATAAATAGAGATCCAAGCAGGAGTCCTTTTATAAAAGAAAAAATAGCGGTTCTATTTTCAGGTGATACGTTAGAAAATCTAAAACAAAAGGTCGAGGCAATGCCTTCTTTGCATAGTACTTACAAAGTAATCGGCATCAATTATCGGGACATCGATCCCCTTGATAAAATGGAATTTAATGAAAGGAAAGGAATCGCTAGACAAATTGGATGCTTGGTTCCAGGTGCAGCAAATCTTCATAATCCAGAGATAGTATTTGCTATTACCAAGTTAAAAGGAAAATGGTATTTCGGATACTATTCGGAAAATCAGGGTATGTGGCTTATTCATCAACAGAAACCTCATAACTACTCAACTGCACTAACTACCCGAGTGGCTAGAGCGCTAGTAAATATTGCAGTTCCAGAATTAAGAGGAGTGAAGGTGATTGATCCATGCTGTGGCATCGGGACAGTATTGGTAGAGGCTTTATCGATGGGAGTTAATATAACAGGCAGTGATTATAATCCCTTAGTCATGAAGGGCATTCGGAACAATCTCGCCCATTTTGGACTTTCTGGTCCTGTATTTTTAAGGGATATCAGAGACATAACAGAAATGTATGATGTGGCAATTATCGACATGCCATATAATCTTTGCTCCGTTGTTTCCGATGAGGAAAAATTTGCAATGTTGCAAAGCGCCCGTCGCTTTGCTAAAAAAATGGTCATCGTAACGACTGAAGATATAGATGGAATACTGGGTGAAGCAGGTTTTGAAATAGTAGATCGGTGTGAAGTCCCAAAGGGAAAATTTATACGGCAAACAATCGTTTGCTGCTAAGGCATAGGGATGGAATAGATGAGGATTAACTTGTAGTTTAAATACTAGATGAACTAATATATGATAACAAACAAAACGATTGGATTTATTATCCAATCGTTTTGTTTGCAAAGTTGTTTTCTTCAACGAGCTCCCATTACTTTAAGTATATTTCTTAACAGGCTAATTCCCTTTCAATTCAATTATTATGGATATCTTCCTATTTCTAAATAGAGATATATTCAACATCAGATTATTTTTATTATACAAATTCACTTAACTTCCTTTACTTATTTTTGAAATCCCCTTCTTCTCAAATTAAATCTAATTTGTAATTTTTCTAAATTAAGATGAATAAACGATACCCCTGCTAATATTAGTAGTCCCCCTAATAGAGATACCTGTGTTGGTTTTTCACCAAGCCAAAACCACCCAATCACAAATGAAAGTGCTGGAGTTAAATAAAGCGAACTAGTTGCTACAGAGGACCCAACACGTAAAGTTAAGTAAGCTAATATTATATACGGAATAATGGTAGGGAATATCCCTAAATATATGACGCTTAAAGTGGACTCTAATGAAGAATTTGTAATTTCCCCTACTAAACCCGGGAGAAGAAAAAGCATACAAATAGTCCCAGCAATAATGGTATAAACAGTAAAGGCGAAAAAACCATACTTCTTAATATAATGCGTTTGAAAAACAAAATAAAAACTTTCTGATATTGATGCTATAAGAATAAATAAAATTCCACTGCCAGTTCCAAAACCCCATGTTCCTAAGGAAATCAAAGCTACTCCAAAAAAGCTAATAATAGATCCAATCCATTTTGATATTCCGAATTTTTCCTGGAGAAACCAACCAGCTAAAAAAGCGCAAATAACCGGTGTAGTTGAGACCAGTAAACTGGCAATTCCTGAACTAACTGTCTTTTCTCCTATATTTAATGCCAAATGGTATACAGTAAAGCCTAAAAATCCAAACAAAAATATAATGGGAATATCTTTAAATTCAGGCAATTTCATTTTAAAAATAATAGCAATTCCTATGAGTAATATGGAACCCACTAACATTCTAAATAGGGCAAGGTGCTCAGGTGTATAAGATTGTAATCCGACCCGAATCCCTGTAAAAGCTGATCCCCAAAGAAAAATTATAAGACAATTTGCCACTACTATCCTAATATTCAATTTATACGGCATATGTTCACATCCTCGATAAAATTTCCAACCAATTCTATTTTTCTTTCCCATAGTATTTAAGATTTGTTAAAATGTCTGCAACCAGTTAAAAAAGAAAAAAACCAACCACTTAAGTGATAAGGGAATTTTAATGGAGGTAAACGGAATTGGTATTGAAAATTAAAACTCCAAAATATCAACAAATAATCGATTTTATTAAAGAGAAAATATCTAATGGAGAGTGGCCAATCGGAAGTAAAATACCTAGCCAAAGAGTATTAGCAAAAAGATTCGAGGTTAATAGAAGTACAATTATTACTGCTTTGGAAGAGTTAATGGCTGATGGATTAATTGAGGCTAAAATTGGATTAGGCACATACGTAGCGAATAACACATGGACTTTATTGGCTACAAATCCACCACCTGATTGGGATGAACATGTAAAATCTGGATTACTTAGACCAAGTCAATCAACTGTACAGGAAATAAATTTGGCCGAATCTAATGCTGATCTTATACAACTTAGCAAAGGGGAGTTATCTAAAGATTTATTTCCCTTAGAAACAATGAAATCAGTGTTAAGAAGAGTATCTGACCAATTAGAGGCTTTTGGGTATGAAGAACCAAAAGGGTTTCTTCCTTTAAGAGAAGCTTTGAGTGATTATCTTAAAACTATCGGTATTCAGGCTTCCCCTTCTTCCATTTTAATTGTGTCTGGTGCATTACAGGCTCTGCAATTAATTTCAGTGGGGCTACTCCATAGAGGTTCAAGTGTTTTACTGGAACAACCTTCCTATCTTTATTCCCTTCGTGTTTTTCAATC
Source organism: Niallia circulans (assembly GCF_003726095.1). Lineage (NCBI taxonomy): Bacteria > Bacillati > Bacillota > Bacilli > Caryophanales > Bacillaceae > Niallia > Niallia circulans. Next base: position 3,818,769 of record NZ_CP026031.1, on the reverse strand, counting down.
TGCTGGGATGAAGCTTACAGGACTACCAATTGATGAAGATGGACTTATACCTAACTCTATTTCCATCACAAATAAACAACGCAACAGAGCCATTTTGTATTCCATTCCCTGTTTTCATAACCCTACAGGTATCTTAATGCCTGACAAACGACGCCAAGAGCTCCTTAGCATTTGTAAAAAGGAACAGCTTCCTATGATTGAAGACGATATTTATCGAGAATTATGGCTTGATGAAATTTCACCTTCTCCTATTAAGGCAAATGATAAACATGGTCATGTATTGTATTTAGGCAGTCTATCTAAATCGTTAAGCCCTGGTTTAAGGATTGGATGGATTGTTGGACCAGAACCAGTCATTGAACGATTATCCGATATAAAAATGCAGACAGATTATGGTTCCAGCTCCATATCTCAAAGAGTAGCAGCTGAATGGTTTAAAAGTGGGTTATATGAACAACACCTTGGCTTGGTACGAGAAGAGTTAAAAAAAAGACGGACAGTTATGTTAGAAACATTAGTATATTATTTAAGCGATATAGCTTCTTGGTATACACCAAAGGGTGGATTCTTTATTTGGTTAAAAATAACTTCAAAAATTTCCATGAAAGAACTTTATGTAAAAGCCTTAGACAGAGGCATATTACTGAACCCTGGAAGTATATATGGTCAAGATTCTAACCGTTATCTTCGCCTTTCTTATAGCTATGCCTCCATCGCTGACTTGAAAAAGGGAATTTACCAGTTAAGCAAAATTATAAGAGAACTTGTAGGTAGTTAGATTGTAAATATTTATGCTGTGAAAAAATTTGGCTTCTCATTCTAATGGTTACTTTACCTTGTTTATCTATTCCGCTTATAGCAAAAAAACAATTAAGAAATATGTACTTACTGCTCTAACAATGAGTGCATATCTTGTTCTAGAAGAAAAATTTTCAGTAAAGAAAAAATGGTGGTGGTTCCCGTAAAATATAAAACATAATGTCTTGGCCGAACTACCATTAATTAGTGAACCATTCTTTACTGGTTCTATTTGGATAGAAAGAAGTTTATCAGTAATAATTTAGGAATGTCGTTTTATAGATATTCCTATTTTTTCCTATTAGTAAAAATGTATCCCTTATTTAACGGACGGATCTTTTGGTTTAAGTAGCATTATTTACAAGCTTTCTTTTTTCTTACTTATGCTTTGGCTATTTAAACACTTCAAAACTTTCTAGCTAAACAAGCAATAACAAGACAGAATAGCTCACCAAACCAAGGAAAAAAGCAATGAAACTGCTCTCTCTTTCTTCTGGTAACTCTTCCTTCAGTACATTTAAAATTATCCCCCCTGCCAAGAATGCTGTGAGCATGGAAATATAAATTTCCTTTAATTCAGTAAATAAGCCAACCATCCATCCAAATAATATTGCTAATGTTAGTAACCATCTACCAAAATGGTCATATATTTCTTTGTGATCTTTTCTTAGACTGTGATCATTGGTAACAAAATGAACCGCCATTGCTAAGAAGTAGAATAACATTCCCCAATTGCTTCTATATGTTTCTCTAATCAAAAGATAACCAATTAGCGCGTTATATACAAAAAAAGATGTTATATGAATCCAAAATACACCGGTTTTCGATTTTTTCGTCCCACTTTCTTTTTTTGATTTTTTAACCATCTTTTCTAGTCCATAGAAAATAGTTAATCCCAGCAGAGCTATCAGATAGGCGTGATTCTCAAATAGGTGAAAAATTCCTTTATCTCCTAATTGCTCTAATACTCTTTGATGTTTGCTTAACTCGGGCATTAGATGGATAAATACATAAGAAACTGCTATACCACCAGCGATTGAGAGAAATCTACTTCTAGGTGAATCTTTGATAAACTTCATTGTTTTAGAAAAGAAATGAATAAAAATAAATCCAATTACAAAAACAAGACTTAGACTAATCGTCATTTTAATCCCACCAAATTTTTAGGTTAGTACAGTAAATAACCTAAATCTACATAACAAAACCATACTCAGAGATTTTGAGCCAGTTATTCTGCTAATTATAATATAGAAAAACATTGGAATATTGGTAGTAGGCATGGACATCTTTCTCAGAAATATCACATTAATTCCTTATTTAACAGCAAACACAAAAAATCTATTTTGAATAAGAATTGAACAAAATGGATTTTCTTCTGGATTTTGTCTTTTTATTTGAACTCATTTATTTAAGTGTAAAAATATATTTCTTATAGCAGGCATCAGAATTATAACTATTGAAATTTCCTGAATGAGATAAAAGTTACATACCAAATAACAAGCAAACTAACACCCCGATTGCACGATGACAATATTTATTGTTAAGAAGCGATTAGGGGTGTTATTTGCTATATTGCAAGCTAGCAAATTTACATGTATTTATAGTGTTTTTTTCACAAAACGGAATTACCTACTATTAATCTACCTGACTTTTTTGTTTTATCAGAAGGATAAGGGGTATATATTTCCATAAGCAATATATCAAGTTAGAGGTAATGATAAAAAGTAAATGAAAGAAAAAGGATGGATAGCCAACATGTTGTTGAATAAAAAGATACTACTGTTCTTCAGTTTAATCGGGCTCTGCCTTTTATCTGCTTGTGCCGAAAAGGAGAAGCTTGCAGATGGATCTGAACTGATTAATAAAAATCAATTTGTTTTTGCTGCTTCTGGTGAGTTTAAGCCATTTAGTTATATAAATAACGATCTCACCATGTCAGGATTTGATGTTGAAGTTGGCGAAGCACTTGCAAAAGAAATGGGACTTGAACCAGTTCAGAAGCGAATTAAATTCAAAGGGATTGTAGAAGGGGTGAAAACAGGACGTGCAGATGCAGCCGTTGCCAGTCACACGATTAATCCGCAGCGGAGCAAACATGTTGCCTTCAGTACTCCTTACTACTACTCGGGTCCGCAAATTTTCACCAGACCAGATAGTTCAATTAAGACGGTCGACGATTTAAAGGGAAAGGAAGTAGCTGTTGCAAAAGGTTCTACATATGCCGATACTGCCTCCAAGTATACGGACAAAATAAAAACATATGACAGTGATATTACGGCTTTACAAGCGTTAAGCAGCGGTCGACATGATGCAGTAATCACCGATTTTGTAACAGGGAAAAGTGCTGCACAGGAAGGGTTTAAGATTAAAGCACAGCAGTTAATTGATCGCAGTGAACAAGCGATAGTTCTTCCCCAAGATAATCCAAAACTATTGAAGCGAGTAAACCAAGCCTTGGAAAAACTCCGAGAGGATGGGACACTTACTCGCATTAGCATGAAATATTTTGGAGAGGACATTACGACTAAACCAGAATAAATTTATACCAGAATAGAAAGGAAGTAATACTTTGCCAAGTTTTTCACATTTTTTTAACATACTAGCGGAAACAAAAGGTGTATTCCTAAAAGCTATGCTTTTGACATTAGAGCTGACAGCTGTTTCGATCGTACTCGGAATCGTCATTGGGCTGATCTTTGCCTTATTAAAAATTTCTAAAATCAAAGTGCTGGAGCTTATTTCCGATGCATATGTCTATTTGGTTCGCGGGACACCGCTGATTGTTCAAATATTTATTCTCTATTTCGGAATAAGTGGAATTTTCCTTCTTCCTGATTTTTGGGCTGCTTCCCTTGCTTTAGCATTCCATAATGGAGCTTATATTTCCGAGATTCTTCGTGGTGCAATTCAGGCAGTTGATAAAGGTCAGTTAGAAGCAGGACGTTCTTTGGGAATGACAAAGGCGCTGACATTAAGGAGAATTATTCTTCCACAGGCATTTAGACGCGCGCTGCCACCATTAGGTAATCAATTTATCATTAGTTTAAAAGATTCTTCGCTAGCTGCATTTATCTCCATGAATGAGTTGTTCAATGTAGCAACAACACTAGGATCCAATAATTTTGACGAAATGACCTATTTACTCATTGTAGCTGTCTACTATTTAGTACTGGTAGCGCTGTTGACATTTGTAGTAAACCGAATTGAATTAAAATTAGCAGTAAGCGACAGATAGGAGCGAAGAAATTGGACAAGAAAGAAATGATCAGAATAAACCAATTGAATAAATCATTTGGAGACTTACATGTATTGAAAAATATCGATTTAACTGTTTATGAAAGTGATGTCGTTTGTTTAATAGGATCAAGTGGTTCAGGGAAAAGTACCCTCCTTCGCTGTTTGAATTTTTTAGAAAAAAAGGATAATGGCAGCATTATCATTGAGGGGAATGAGGTCAATCCAAGCACAGACAACTTGAACAAAATTAGGGAAAAGGTAGGAATGGTCTTTCAAAATTTCAACTTATTCCCACACAAAACCGTATTGGAGAATATTATTGAAGCACCTATCATGGTAAAGGGTGTAGACAAAGATAAAGCTATCTCCAAAGCAAAACAGTTACTGCAAAAAGTAGATTTAGAGGATAAGGCAGATGTTTATCCTAGTAAACTATCAGGTGGGCAAAAGCAGCGGGTAGCCATAGCCAGAGCACTTGCAATGGAACCAGACATTATGCTCTTTGATGAGCCGACATCAGCGCTGGATCCAGAGCTAGTGGGAGAGGTATTAACAACGATGAAAGACTTGGCAGAAGAAGGAATGACCATGGTAGTTGTAACCCACGAAATGGGATTTGCTAAAGAAGTAGCAGATAGTATTGTGTATATGCATGATGGAAAGATTATTGAACACGGAACAGCTGAGCAATTTTTTAACAATCCAAAAGAAGAAAGAACGCAAGAATTTTTAAAAGCTACGATGCTTAAATAACAAAGAAGTCCTGTCTAAAAGTATAGACAGGACTTCTTTGTTATTGTATTTGTAAATTGGATAAATTTCGTAAAATACGCTTGTAAATCTAAAGAAGACAGCCACTGATGATTCATTTTAATAGAGCTAAGAAGAGCATAATATTCTTTTTCTAAAGACAGACCATAAAAGCAAGAATGAGGACGAAATGGTGGCAGATTACTTGTTAAAATAGGTCCAATAAAAGATTTGGAGGAAAATTAAAATGAATAAGATGAAGGAATTCAAGGAACTACATTTTTCAGAGGATTTATTATTTCTTGGAAACGCCTGGGATCTTCTTTCAGCTTTAACGCTAGAAAAGGCCGGATTTAAAGCAATTGGTACAACTAGTTGGGGAATTGCTAACTCATTAGGATATTCAGATGGAGAATTAATTGATTTTGATCGACACTTAGCTATAATCAAAACGATTACAGAGAATGTAAAAATCCCTGTTTCCGCTGATATTGAAGCTGGATACAGTGAGGATCTAGATAAAATTATTAATAATGTATTAAGGACAGCTGAGATTGGAGTTGCTGGTATCAATATAGAGGATTCACTGAAAAAATCAAATGAATTGAGAGAAATAACGCAGCATTGTAAACTAATGGAAAAAATGAGGGCAGCCTTAGATAGAAATGGTTATAAAGACTTTTATATCAACGCCAGAACGGATACTTACCTAAAAAGGAAAAACCCCTTGCTGGAAACAATGGAACGAGCTCATGCATATGTGGAGAGTGGTGCCAGTGGAATTTTTGTTCCTGGGTTAAGAGAGGATAAAGAGATTAAAGAAATTACAAAGAATGTTAGCGCTCCACTAAATCTATTATCTTTACCTGGGCTGACGAATTGTAATATGCTTAAAGAATTAGGAGTAAGACGATTTAGTTTTGGAAACGCCCTATCTGATAGTGTAATTGTTCATTTAGAAAAAAAGGTTGGCGAATTATTAGAGTTCAAGGATATGTCCTCTTTGTATGAAAAAGAAGCACTAGGGTGAAAGGATAGTGGTTTATATGTCGACTAATCTCAATCTTTCATTTGAAGAGATGTGGGAGAAAATCATCAATTGTGATCGTAAATATGATGGGATTTTTTTTACCGCAGTAAAAACAACAAAAATATATTGCCGTCCTTCCTGCAGATCACGGAAGCCTAAAAAGAAAAATGTTGAATTTTACTATGATAGGAATGAAGTTGAAAAAGCTGGGTATCGTCCTTGCAAAAGGTGCCAGCCAGAAGTTGAGCATTCTCCTCATATTGAACTTGTCAGAAATATCATTACCTTCCTGGTCAATCATTATAAACAAAATTTGATATTAAAGGATATAGCAGCCCATGTCGGTTTGAGTCCCTTTTATTTGGAGCGATTGTTTAAAAAGGAAACTGCTGAAACCCCACGTGCTTATTTAGAAAAAATACGCATTGATAAAGCGGCCTACCTTCTCAAAAGCACTGCTATGACAAACCTAGAAATTTGTTATGAGGTGGGTTTCCAGAGTTCCTCTAATTTTTACAAAGTATTTAGAAGCATAAAAAACTGTTCTCCTAGTGAATATCGCAAGGGATACCAACATGAATTGGATTGATTATGAATCTTATATCGAGATTTATCCTCCAAAGGAATTTAATTTTGAAGAGTGTTTAGTTTTTTTAGGCAGATCCAATCAGGAAGTGCTTCATCGGATTGAAGAGGGATTTTTATACAAATTGATAAAAGTGAATGAATCGTTGATTTTATGTAAAGTTGGATCAATCGATCATGCCATAAAGGTCGAATTTCCATTGAATCCAGCATCCAATGACATACACAAAAAAGTGGCGGAGTATATTTGGGAATGGTTTGATTTGGATCAGGATTTGGAGAGCTTTTACCAAGTTGCAGATAAAGATAAAGTGTTAAGGCAGCTTACCCATAAATACCATGGTTTAAGGATTATGTGCATTCCTGACTTATTTGAGGCGGCCGTGTGGGCAATTATGGGTCAGCAAATTAATTTAACATTTGCCTATACCTTAAAGAAACGCTTCGTTGAAAAGTATGGCGAAAGCCTAACATTCCAAGAGGAAACATTGTGGTTATTCCCCTCATTTGAAAAAATTGCGTCTATCCATGTCGATGATTTAAGGGAACTTCAATTTACTACAAGGAAGGCTGAATACATCATTGGCATTGCTAAAGATATGCAAAGCGGCAAATTAACAAAAGAATTATTACTTATGAAGCAAGATAATTATCAAGTAAAAAAATCTCTTCTGTTGATAAGAGGGATAGGAGCATGGACGGCAGAGTATGTCATGATGAAATGCCTCCACTACACCTCCTCCTTCCCAGTTTCAGATGTCGGCCTTCATAATGCCTTAAAGAATGTATTAGAGCTTAAGAGTAAACCGACTATAGAAAAAACGAAAGAATTAGCAGAAGGTTGGAAAGGCTGGCAGGCATATGCAACTTTTTATCTTTGGAGGTCATTATATGACAAAAATATATAAATTAGATTATGAATCGCCGATTGGAATGATAGAAATAATTGGTACCCATGAAACAATTATTTCTATTTTATTTTCTGAAGAGAATGATAAGAGTGTGAATTTATTACAACCAGAAACTCCTCTCGTTTTAATAGAATGCTATAACCAGCTCGACGAATATTTTAAAGGCAAGCGCCATGAATTTTCCATCCCATACCAATTGGAAGGAACAGATTTTCAAAGCGCGGTATGGAACGCTTTAATAAAAATACCGTATGCTGAAACGGGGTCCTATAAGGATATAGCCATGTCCATTGGGAATGCAAGAGCGATTAGAGCTGTAGGAAGCGCAAATGGAAAAAACAAGTTAAGCATTGTCATTCCTTGTCACAGAGTAATCGGATCAAATGGGACATTAACTGGCTATGCAGGAGGTTTATGGAGGAAAGAATGGCTGCTTCAACATGAGAAAACGTATCACAAGTAATTGAAATGTTAATGATAATCCACACCAATCATTAAAGATTGGTATGGATTTTTTAGTTTTATTATAGAAGAGAGTAATAATAGTTCCTTTTATTACTCAATAGGGTGATGGTTTCAGCTATCATTTTTACTCCCCATTTTATTTGATGATCTTGTACTTGTGATATACATAAACGGATGAGATTATCCTTCTTGTAGTTGGTCAAGAACATTCTATCCGCATCATCAATTAATATCAGTTTTTCAGATAATAAAAAAGCTAGTCTTTTGGCTGATACATTTTCAGGTAAATAAATAGAGAGATAAAAACCGCTGTCCGGTTGCGTGTAATGTGTCCCCTCAGGAAGTAATTCTTCACAAGCACTTTTTAGTAATTGCATTCTATGAAAATAAACTTCTTTTATTTTTTTAATATGACTTTTATACATCCCGCTTTTTAAATAGATTTCTAACGCACCTTGTGAAAGGACGGAACTATTAAAGTCCGAACTAAATTTATAGCGTAAGAAGTTATTTATCATTATTTTTGGCAATACCACTCCAGCAATACGCAGCCCTGGAAGAAATACCTTTGAGAAACTTTTAATATAAATGACTCTTCCAGAAGTGTCATAAGAGAATAATGGATCAGATTTTTTGTTGCGGTCTAATTCACCCAAAAAGTCGTCTTCCACAATATAAACGTCATACTTATTTGCCAGCTCCACTATTTTTTTCTTCTCATTATTCGTATAAGAATGTCCAAGGGGGTTATGAAATCTTGGAATGATATAGAAAAACTTAATGTTATTATTTTTAAAAATATATTCAAGGCGGTCTAAATCGATACCGTTCATGGAGAGTTCTATCCCAAAGGTGGAAACTTGATGTATTTGCAGTGATTCAATCATGCCAAAATAGGTTGGCTGCTCAATAAGAATATTTTTTTTGCCGTTTGGAAAAGGGAGTGCTGTAAGCAGATGGATAGCTTGTTGCGAGCCTGAAACAATTACAACACGATCAGGATCGGTGAATACTTGTGAATCTTGAAGATTTTTAACTATTTCTGTACGTAAGGAGTAAAAGCCTTGATGATCTGAATAGGTGAATATATCCTTTTTGTATATTTCGATAGCTTGATTTAAGCAATGCTGAAATTCTAGATAAGGAATTAAATGGTTGTCTGGTCCAGCTGATAAAAAATCAACAATGGTAGAATCCTCGGCAGAGAGGGCAAATTCATTTACGATATAATAGCCGCTTTGAGGTATTGCATAAACTAAGTGTTCTTTTTCTAGCTCACTGTAAGCTTTAATCACAGTATTTTTACTACAGGAAAACGTTTCAGACAACTGGCGAACAGAAGGTAATTTACTACCAGCGACAAGTGTCCCATTTGTAAGTTGATTCTTAATTTCCTCTACAATTTTTTTGTATTTTGTGCTCAAAATAATGGCCAACCTCCTCAAACTGTACCATGACAGATTTAGAAAATAGATATGTATATTTGGTTTCTGTATCAGGTATTATCTAAATTATAGCAAAACTGTCACTGTATATTTAGGTTTCTTAAGACAGAAAAAAATAGTAGGAGGAAAACGAATGGAAAAGGAAAAATTGGGGTTATTATTAGGCTTGGTGGGAGTAATTTGTTTTAGTTTAACCTTGCCAGCTACCAGTATTTCTGTTGAATATTTTGGTACTACCGTGGTTGGATTAGGAAGAACGGTTCTTGCAGCAATTATAGCTAGTATCGTGCTTGTTGTTGGAAAGGAGAGAGTTCCTAATCGGCAGCAATTTAAAAGTATCCTAATTGTCGCCATGGGCGCTGTCTTAGGATTTCCATTACTAACTTCATGGGCAATGCAAGCACTACCAGTTTCGCATGGAGCGGTTGAAGTGGCTTTATTGCCATTAGCTACAGCAGGGATTGCGATGTTAAGAGCTGGAGAAAAACCTTCAGTGAGATTTTGGATTGCCAGTCTAATCGGTGCCGGTGCCGTAATTTTTTATGCAGTTAATTTAGGTTTTGGCAAACTTCAGTTTGCAGATTTGGCACTTTTGACAGCAGTCATTATTTTAGGTTTTAGTTATGCCGAAGGGGGCAAGCTTTCCAAAGAAATAGGAAGTTGGCAAGTAATAGCATGGGCCATCGTTATTGGAGCGCCATTTTTCGTCATTCCAGTTGTAATGGATTTTTCTGTTGAAATGTTAACTGCCCCATTTCAAGCTTGGGTTAGCTTAATCTATTTAGCTATTGTAAGCCAGTTTTTAGCATACATTGTTTGGTATGGCGGCATGGCATTAGGAGGTGTTGCAAGGGTTAGCCAGCTTCAATATATACAACCTTTTATTATGATTATCTTTGCAACAATCTTTTTAGATGAGTCGATAACGCTTGTAACGATCGTAACAGCAATAATTGTAGTCGTTTCGGTAATCGTTGGGAAAAATACTCCGATATCAAAAAAGACATCACCCTGAGATAGAATAAAAAATATTGATTAAGATAAATGAAAATATAAAGAATCAGTAAAAAGAAAAATGTGCGTTTTTTCTATTTTACGACGAAGTAGTTAATCTGATAATTTGATGCCCGGGAGGTGGATGATACTCACAACCTCCTTTTTAAAAAGAAACGCTGTTTTCGTAAACTTTGTTGTTTTTCTCATAGATGAAAGAGAACTCCGAGGGAAGTTCCCTTTCTAACTAGACTTTTTTAAATTTCTATTGTTCCAATGATAGTTTTAATACGTTCTTGCTCTTCGCCCTTATCTAAGTATTCGAAAAATCCCAGTCGATTACCCCAAGGGTCTGTGAAAGTTCCCCATTTCACTGGTACTTCAGGTCTTGAATGTATTTCAAAACTATCAATCTTTAATTCATCTATCAGTCTGTCTCTTTCAGCTTCAATGTTAGTAACTCCTAAACGTAAAGGTCCGTTACCCTCGGTAAGAGTTCCTTCTGCGACCTGCAACCAACAACCAGGAATGAGTTCCCACTCAGCAAATCCCTCGTGTGGAGTGAAATCAGGCTTCTTATTAAGCAGTGTTTCATACCACTTTTGCCCTTCTTCAATATTGGCAACTCTAACCTGAGTAGTCATTTCAAAAATCATCTATATCCCTCCTAAATATGTATTATCAAATATAATAATACATATTTAGAGATTAATTTTCTTTAGGTAATAGCCAATTTAGATTATATACATAATATAAAATCTCTTCATCTTCGATTTAACACATAATAGGATACCTCTCCACTTTTAGATAAAGCAGAAATAGTCTTTGCGCATGTTTTCAATTAGGTTATCTCTTTCTTAAGGTTCTATAGGACTTTAAGATCATCTTTTAATTTTCCTCACTTGTCTCTTTCGAATAATTACGTACAAAAAATAGGTGTTCTCCGCTGGATAAATAATCCACGTCACTAAAATATTGCATATCGTTATTTGCTATAATCCATATTAGTTTAGGCGAGAATCTCTTTTATTCTAATATTAAAATCTAGATAAAAAATGGCTTCCCTAACTTGAAAAAAATGGTTAATATATGGATGATTACATGTGGACACACAAAAAACATATCCATAGCTTAAGTTTAAGTTTAAGTTAGGAATAAACTGCCGCATGAAACAAAGGAGTATAACATGAGAAAACGCAGTATTACTGTCAAGTTATTCGCTGTAACGTCTATATTCTTTTTGGTGTTTTACGTCATGATTATGATATTTCAGCTAGTATTCTTTGACCGTTTTTATCAACATCATAAAACGAAAGAAGCAGCAAAGCATATCCATCAGTTAGCAGAAGGATATGAGCAAAATTCTTGGAGCGAAGCAGAACTGACAAAACAGACATTGTCCTACATAAAGAAGACAAAAAGCCCGTTGACGATTGTGGACACAGAAGGTTATCAGTTGGTACAAGATCCTTTTAATATCATGTTGGATACAGAGGATGGCAAAATTGTGGAAGTATCACTTTCATTACTCATCACAGATTATGGAAAACAAGTACAAGCATTGAATATTGCAAAGGGGGATACAGTGATTGTACAAGGGGAAACAGATGCTCTAGTTTCTTCAGTCATTTATCCATCTATTATTACGAAGAATAGCTCTAGTGTTGGGGAAAGTCAGGCCGAGAATGAAGTGACCATTAAAGGGAAGGTAAAAAGTATTTCGCTGCCTAAAGGGAAAGTGGCAAGTAGAGGGCTAGGAATTCTCTATGATGCACTATTGGAATGGTTCCCTCTTCAAGAGAAGCAGATAAAGCAGCTTTCCAGAGGAGAAAGCCTAAAGTTAGACTGGGTAGAGTCATGGAGTGGAAAACATTATTTAGTATTAATGGAGCCAATCAAGAAAGACGGAGAAATGCAAATTATGTTCTCTGTCACATCTCTTCAAGAAATCAGAGATACCAATGAATCGCTCCGAATATTTTATGTATATATCGGAATTGCTGGCTTTATTCTCATCCTTTTATTGTCGTTATTCTTCTCCCGTCTTGTTAGTAGACCACTGATTAAGCTGAATGAAATGGCAAAAAAAATGGTGCATCTAGACTTCTCATCGCTGAAGCCGATTAAGCAGAAGGATGAGCTAGGGAGTCTGGCGAACAATATGCTTGTTATGGCGCAGAACTTGGATGTTGCATTAAATGGTTTGAAAGAAGCCAATGGAAAGCTGAAAGAGGATATGGAAAAGCGTCTGCAAATGGAGAAGGAGCAGCGTGAATTTTTCGAACATGCTTCCCATGAACTGAAGACCCCTTTGAGTATTGTCAAAAGCTTTGCAGAAGGGCTGCAAGATGGAGTCAGTCCAGATAAACAGGATCACTATATAGAAGTAATTATTGAGGAATCAGAAAAGATGGAAGTGCTGATTAAGAATATGCTGGATTTGGCTAAGTTGGAGAACGGTGTAATCAAACTACGAAAAACATCTTTCTTACTTAGTGAAATGATTGAGGATTTGGCAAATAAACTATTTTGTATAGCTAGAGAGAAAAATGTGGAAATTGAAATCATGCCGAAGAATGAACAGCATATTTTGGCAGATTATGAGTGGATGGAACGAGTAATGAAGAATCTTCTTATTAATGCGATCCGCCACAGCGAACCTGACTCTGTCATTAGAATTTGTATCGAATTGGATCAAGATAATGGTAACAGTGTGTTTCAAATCGAGAATACAGGTCCACAGATACCAGAAGAGCAGCTGGATAAAATCTGGAAACGTTTCTATCGAGCTGAATCTTCTCGCAGCCGAATGACTGGTGGTACAGGATTAGGATTGGCCATTGTTCAGCAAATACTCAGCCTGCATGGCTTTCATTATGGAGCAGAAAACATACCAGGCGGTGTACGTTTCTATATTCACTTTCGTTAATGGTAATAATTTCTTATAGGACACATGAAAGACATATAACCTTGTTAATATCTTTAAATTGGAAGGAAGATTCACGATGGGGAAGAAAGTATTGCTTGTCGAGGATGAAGTGAGAATTCGAGAAGTCGTAGCTGATTATTTTAAAAAGGACGGCTGGGAAGTGTATGAAACGGATAATGGCAGCAGTGCAATAGATTGGTTTGATGCCATATATCCTGATTTAGTTATTCTTGATATTATGATGCCACAAATGGATGGATTTGCTGTTACCAAGCAGGTTCGCATGAGCTCTGGCGTACCCATTATTTTGCTGACAGCGAAATCCAGTGATGATGATAAAATCCATGGCTTTGAACTTGGAGCTGATGATTATGTTACCAAGCCGTTCAGTCCAAAAGTGTTAGTAGCACGTGCTAATTCCTTAATGAAACGGGCAAAAGAGCATTATCTGCCGACTGGTCATATGATAAGCTTCGGTGAGGCAATTGTTAATACTAAGTCTCATCAACTTCAGCTTGCAGGTCAACAAGTCGAATTAACGCCAAAAGAATATGAATTATTAGTTTTCTTACTTCAGCATAAAAATAATGTCCTTTCACGTGAAACAATTTTGAATCATGTATGGGGATTCGACTTCGATGGTGATAGTCGAGTTGTGGATACACATATTAAAAAGCTTAGGGCTAAATTAAGCTTTGAATCCCATCATATCCGGACTGTTATTGGAACAGGCTATAAGTTTGAATAAAAGAAAGGAGAGAGAAGATGAATAAGCTTAAACAGTTGTATAGGCATACTGGCGTCCGGTTTGCTTTACAGACTTGTTTTTATTTGGCTATCCTCATTACCTTATTCTTGCTGTATGGCTTCCATACGGCCAATACAGGCAACTATATTTATAATGATTTCTAAATGGAGAAGATAATAAAATGAAACTTTTAACTCGTATTGCGCAGCATGCGGTAAAAAAATCAGAACAGATAGCATATCGTACAGAAGACCAGATGCTGACTTATGGATTGCTCTGGGATAAATCAAGAAGGCTGGCAAGCTTATTACATGCCATTAAGCTTAAGCGGCAGACGCCAATTGTAGTGTATGGACATATGGGAATAGATATGCCGGTATCGTTTCTCGCTTGTGTTCAAGCCGGCCATCCTTATATACCGGTAGATACATCGATTCCAATCGAACGGGTGCGTCTTATTGTCGAAAAATCTGGCGCTGGGGTGGTAATTAATACGACAACTAGCAAGCTGGATTTTGAAGGTGTTATAGTTTTACAGATGCTAGAAATGAATTTGGAACAAGTAGAACATATTGGAGAAGAGTACTGGGTCCAAAGTGATGAGGTTTTTTATATCATTTATACGTCTGGCAGTACTGGAAATCCCAAAGGAGTTCAAATAACTGCAGCGAATCTACAATCCTTTACCGATTGGATGACAGGGGACTTTCCGCTAGGGGAAGGAAAGGTATTCTTGAACCAGGCTCCCTTTTCATTCGATTTGTCTGTAATGGATTTTTATCCAGCCTTACAGAGTGGGGGGACCATTCATACGCTGGAGAAAGAAGTAAGCAATAAACCGAAGCTTTTGTTTGAGAACTTAAGTCATTCGTCTATACAAATATGGACATCGACACCATCTTTTGTGCAAATGTGTTTTCCTAACCCAGATTTTAATCAAAAGATGCTTCCAGAGCTTGAACTATTCCTTTTCTGTGGGGAAGTACTGCCACTTGCTGTAGCCACGGAGCTGAAGGAGCGCTTCCCGAAAGCGAGAATTTTTAATACCTATGGACCTACAGAGGCAACAGTAGCGGTGACATCTATTGAAATTACGGAAGAATTGCTTGCAGAAGAGAAGGCTCTGCCAGTAGGCTATCCAAAATCGGATATGCGTGTTTTCGTTTTGGATGAATTAGATAATCCGCTCCCAGAAGGAGAAAAAGGTGAACTTATTCTTGCAGGGCCAAGTGTATCAAAAGGATATCTCGGTGAGCCGCAACTGGCAGAAAAGGCATTTGGCATGATAAACGGAATGAATGCATATCGTACCGGAGACGCAGGGTTCATTCAAGACGGAGTGGTGTACTGCCAAGGAAGAATGGATTATCAGATTAAGCTGCATGGCTATCGGATGGAACTGGAAGAAATTGAATTCCACCTGAATCAGTCTGAATATATTAAGACTGCCATTATTATTCCTTATGCACCAAATGAAGAAATTGAATACTTGATTGCGGCAGTTGTTCCAGAGAATCATGACTTTGATAAGGAATTCAAACTGACTGCTGCTATTCGTAAGGATCTTGCCTTGCGCTTACCAGCATATATGATTCCTCGTAAATTTACGTATCATTCTTCTATTCCAATGACGATAAATGGAAAAGTAGACCGTAAGAAGATGAAGGAAGAGGTACTAGCATGACCCCGTATAGTTCTTTCCTTTTCTTTATTATTTTAGGTATCTTGCTACTGCCGACGATAATCCTCGGTATAAAGGGCAAGAACCTGCGTTTTTACAATGTATTTGTTTCTATTGTTGTACTGGCCATTATCTTTTCTAGTGGGAATGCAGGCTTTTTCTCATTAGTAGTTTTCACTATCCTTCAAGTAATATTGGTAAAAGGCTATATTCATTATCGCCAGGAAAAGAATAGTAGTCTCATATTTTATGTAATAAGCTTTCTATCCATTCTGCCTTTAATTTTATCTAAAGTCTTGCCTATTTTGGCAGTGGATAATTGGGCGAGTTTTCTAGGTATCTCTTATCTGACATTCCGAGCTGTCCAAATTATTATTGAAACAAGAGATGGATTGATTAAAAATCAGCTTTCGATTTTTCAGCTTGTTAATTTTATGTTATTTTACCCGACCATTTCATCTGGGCCGATTGACCGTTTCCGTCGATTTGAGAAGGATGAGAATAAGCGTTGGACACCAGAGGAATATAGAGAGCTGCTTTATAAAGGGATTAACAAAATCTTCCTTGGATTTTTGTATAAATTTATAATCGGCTATTGCATTAATGCATATTTCATCATGAATTTAACTTATATTTCAGATGGTAAGCTTTCTTATCACCTGCTATACATGTACAGCTATAGCCTATACCTATTTTTCGACTTTGCCGGCTATACGGCATTTGCAGTCGGAGTCAGTTATATAATGGGTATCCGGTCACCGGAGAACTTTAATAAGCCATTTATGAGCCGTAATATAAAGGATTTCTGGAATCGATGGCATATGTCTTTGTCATTTTGGTTCCGTGATTATGTGTTTATGCGCTTTGTTTTCTTAATAAAGAAGAAAAAATGGATAAAGAACAATATGCTCGTTTCAAATTTAGGGTATATTCTCCTGTTCCTTTTGATGGGCGTATGGCATGGATTAGAGATTCAATACATCATTTATGGAGCATATCATGCCCTGATGATGAGCGGTTTTAATTTCTTCGAGACTTGGAATAAAAAACATAAACGCTGGCCAACAGGAAAAGCGATGACAGTGGTTTCTATCATTATTACTTTCCATGTTGTTTGTTTCGGTTTTTATCTGTTTTCCGGCAAACCATTTCAATAAAAAGGGGATCTATATATGAATTTTAAAGAAAAAGTACTACAAGTTATTGCAGAAGTTTGTCAAGATGATGTGGTGAAAGAAGAGCTTGATTTAGATTTATTCGATTCAGGATTGATCGATTCGTTTGGGACTGTAGAATTACTTGTTAAATTTGAGGAACAACTTGAAATCAATGTACCAATTACAGAGTTCGACCGAGATACATGGAATACACCAAATGCTATCGTTGAACGTCTGAATGAGCTGAAATAATGAAGAAGAAATATTTATTTGGACCAATCATTCTTGCATTGGTCCTGTTTGCCGGGGTTGTATTTATACCCACATCATGGCTGGCTAAGCTAGTTCCTGCTGATCGGTTAGAGGAATCTGCAATCAGTTTAGAGCCAAATATGTTCCAAGGAACATATTTGCAAAATGAGATGCTCAAGCGTTCGACCTATGTTCCGATCTATGGCTCTTCGGAGTTGTCACGCTGGGATCCATTTCATCCATCCAATTATTTCGAAGTGAATTCCGCCCCATTCACACCTTATTTAATAGGAAAAGGCGGAATGACGTCAATTATTCATGATTTAAACTTTGCAACACATGCTGCTCAATTGAAGAACAAGCAAATGGTCATTATTGTATCGCCACAATGGTTTGTAAAGCATGGTACAGATGAACAGCATTTTGCACCAAATTATTCTGCCCTGCAAGCGTACCAGCTTCCATTTAATAAGGATGTGGATGAGCAGGTGAAACGAAAATTGATGGAGCGTCTGATGACATATAGTGCGGTCAAGAACGATACGATACTCTATCAACTTTATGATGCTTATCTAAAAGACAAAAAGACAATGTTTAATATGTTATCTGTTCCTGCAAAGGGGTATATATCCATCCTTAAGAAAAAGGATTTATATTTTACGCTTTTGAAAGATAAACCAACCAATCGACATCAGTCAGCTAAAGTGAAGGATAAGACGTGGGAAGAATTACGTGCACAAGCTGATGCCTATGGCAAAAAACGGACACAGCATTCTCAATTTTACATTGATGATAAAGTATATAAGCATAAGAATGATTATATGAAGAGTATGAAAGGAAAGAACAAAGGTCATTCCTATGCTGAATCGCTGGAGTACGATGATTTTCAGCTGATGCTTGATATTCTAAAAAAGGCAGAAGCTGAACCGCTTTTTGTTATTATCCCAGTTAATGGTGCTTATTATGATTACACAGGCTTTCCTAAAAAAGGGCGGCAAGATTATTATAATCGTATAAAGAAACAGATAAGCGATAACGGCTTTACTTATGCTGATTATTCCGGTCATGAGCACGATCCCTATTTTATGAGGGATACGATTCATATTGGCTGGAAGGGCTGGGTTTATTTAAATGAGGATATGCAAAAATTCCTTGAATAGCATTAGGACGATTCACGTATGAAGTGGATCGTCTTCTTCTATTATTTCGGCAAGCGTATTTAGCAAATTTAGATGAGTGAATGAGAAAAATATTCATTTAAAATTGTCATTCTAAATATTCAAGGAGAATCAAGTGAAAAATAGCGTATAATAGGAGCTTACGGAAATAATAAAAGAATAATCCAAAATAAAAGAGGCTTTGTTATGAGTGAAAAAGGTTTTCATGCATTTAATTTAAGTAATCAAATAGTAAAAGCTCTAGATAGTTTAGAATATAAAAATCCAACAGAGGTTCAAAATAAAGTTATCCCCCTTGTGTTAGAGAAGATTGATCTCGTCGTAAAATCTCAAACCGGAAGTGGTAAGACAGCTTCCTATGGAATTCCTATTTGTGAATTAGTGGAATGGGAAGAGAATAAACCACAAGCGTTAATATTAACGCCAACAAGGGAACTTGCTGTTCAAGTCAAAGATGACTTTATTGATATAGGAAGACTGAAGAGGATTAAAGCAACAGCTGTATATGGAAAGCAGCCGTTTGCCATCCAAAAAACAGAATTAAAACAAAAAACACATGTAGTAGTTGGTACACCAGGTCGCGTATTAGATCATATCGAGAGAGGAACATTGACCTTAGAAAAAGTGAACTATCTTGTGATCGATGAAGCGGACGAGATGCTAAACATGGGATTTATTGAACAGGTAGAGGCAATAATCAAGGCTTTACCAAAAAAACGAGTAACTATGTTGTTTTCAGCAACGTTGCCGGAGGCAGTTAAAGAGCTATCGCAACGGTATATGAAAACACCTATTGACATTGAAATCAAGGCAAATGGACTGACTACCGATAAAATTGACCATACGCTTATAAAAGTAGACGAAAAAGAAAAATTCTCTCTTCTTCAAGCCGTAACGATTGTACAAAATCCTGATAGTTGTATTATCTTTTGTCGGACAAAAGATAGGGTGGACATGCTGAGTGACCAATTAACGGACTTAGGATATAACTGTGATCAAATTCATGGCGGGATGGTACAGGAAGATAGGCTAGATGTTATGAATGATTTTAAAAGAGGAGAATTCCGCTATCTAATTGCGACAGACGTAGCAGCAAGGGGCATTGACATTGATAATATCACCCATGTGATCAACTATGATATTCCTTTAGAAAAGGAAAGCTATGTTCATCGTACTGGAAGGACTGGACGGGCAGGTAAAAAAGGCAGAGCCATTACCTTCATGACTCCGTTTGAAGAGAAGTTTTTACAGGAGATAGAAGAATATATTGGCTTTAAAATTCCTATAATGGCTGTTCCTACAGAGGAGGAAATTGCCGATAAGCGGTCTGACTTTGAGGTAAAAAAGAATATCGAGCCGGCGATTAAAAAGGCAAAAAATGAAAAATTAAATAAGCATATTATGAAATTATACTTTAATGGCGGCAAAAAAAAGAAGCTTCGAGCAGTCGACTTTGTTGGAACAATTGCAAAAATAGATGGGGTATCAGCAGAGGATATTGGGATTATTACGATCATGGATACTTTTTCTTATGTAGAGATTTTGAATGATAAAGGACGAATCGTGCTCGAAAAGATGAAGAATACGCCGATAAAAGGGAAATCCTTGAAGGTATATGAAGCAAAGAAGGACTGACAAAGACTTTAGAACAGTTCGCAGTCAAGATTGTTAAAAAAAAACGGAGCAGATTGAATACACATAGATTCTTATGGGAGCTGCGAGATAGTTCGAGATTCCCTTCAAACGAGGGCTCGCCCCATGGAAGGCAAAGTTTATTCAGTCTGCGGATGATTACTATATAAAAGGGTGGGAAAAATAACCACCTAAATTTCGACAAAAACTTTAAAAAGTAGTTTGACATTCATGCAAATAACACCTATATTAATAGAATGCAAAAAACTAAACTATCTGAATCTTTTCAAAAAATAGTTTAATCGGAGGTCATCTTATGGAACAACGTCAGCAATGGGGGTCACGCTATGGCTTTATCATGGCGGCTGTAGGCTCAGCAGTTGGTTTAGGAAATATTTGGAGGTTTCCAGCAGTTGCTTATGAGAATGGGGGAGGAGCATTTTTCTTACCTTATTTATTTGCGATCTTAACAGCAGGTATCCCAATATTAATATTAGAATTCACTATCGGACAAAAATTTCGTGGTTCCGCACCACTTTCTCTATTCCGTTTAAATAAAAAGGCAGAGTGGCTTGGCTGGTGGCAGTTGTTAATTGCCTTTGTCATCTGTACTTATTATTCTGTCATTGTCGCATGGGCTATTAAGTTCACTATTTATTCATTTGGGACCCAATGGGGTTCAAATCCGGAAAGTTTCTTTTTCAATGATGTTTTAAAGAGAGCAGATACAGCTGGAACGATTGGCGGGTTAGTTCCTGGTATTGTCATTCCAGTACTTTTTGTATGGGTTGTAGCGTTATTTGTATTGTATCGTGGAGTTTCTAAAGGAATTGAAAAATTAAATAGGATATTCCTTCCTGTTCTTATTGTGATGTTTTTGATAATCGTTATTCGTGCCTTAACATTAGATGGAGCTGCCCAAGGCTTGAATGCTTTCTTTAAGCCAAACTGGGATATGATTTTGGACGGAAAAGTTTGGATTGCCGCATATGGGCAAATTTTCTTTTCTTTATCGATTGGTTTTGCCATCATGATTACTTATTCTAGCTATCTACCAAAAAAATCAGATATCAATAATAATGCGTTTATTACAGCATTTGCAAATTCTGGATTCGAATTATTAGCGGGGATCGGTGTTTTTGCAGCCCTTGGATTTATGGCTAACCAACAAGGTGTGGCGGTCCAAGATGTAGTCAGCAGTGGAATTGGACTGGCATTTGTGGTTTTCCCAAGCATCATCAATGAATTTCCTAGTATGAACGGATTATTTGGGGTATTATTTTTCCTTTCTCTTGTTTTTGCCGGTTTGACATCCATGATTTCAATCGTTGAAACCTTTATAGCAGGTGTGCAAGAGAAATTTAATGTATCAAGAACAAAAGCAGTATTAACAAGCGGAATTGCTGCAACAGTTATCTCCCTGCTTTTCGCAACAAATGGCGGTTTATATTTACTGGATGTAGTGGACTACTTTATTAATAACTTTGGAATTGTTACGGCAGGATTTGTAGAAGTAATCTTAATTGCATGGTTCTTTAGAGGATTAAACGGATTACAGTCACATACGAATGCTATTTCTGACTTGCGTATTGGTGCATGGTGGAAATTTTGTTTAAGTGTTATAACACCTATTGTTCTAGGCTATATGATGTTTGATAATATTCGCCAAAACTTAAGAGAAAATTATGGAGGATATCCAACAGAATTGATTCTGTCTGCCGGTGTGCTTGTGGTTGCGCTAAGCATCATTATTGGAGTTCTTCTATCCAGAAAAAAATGGAATGCGAAAATAGCTCTAGACAAAAATAAGGAGGTTGCTTAATATGTCAGCTAGTGCAATCACTATGATGATAGTGGGAATGATCATCCTCTGGGGTGGTTTAGCAGCCAGCATCTTTAACGTTGTAAGAGTATCTAAAAAGGCAAAATAATGACTAAAGGATTGGTCCATCATAGCGGCCAATCCTTTTTAAGTGAAGGAACAGTGAAGCTGTTTTGAAGGGTATATCAATTAGAAATCCGAACTTGTTTTCGCTGCTCTAGCCTTTGATAAATCAGTGCAACGATCATTGCGGGCAGACTGCAAGCGAGCATACCAAGAAAGGCATACCTTGGTTCTATTTCGTATAAAAAGCCTCCAAGTATGGTGAATACGGCAGTGCTCCAGCTTAGAGCCAGAGCTGAATATATCCCTTGTGCTTTGGGAATTTGTGCCTGTGAAATGTTGCTAATTAAGTATTTCATAAAGGCATAATGTCCCATTGCAAACGAAAAGGCATGTAAAGTTTGCGCCAGGCAGAAAACAATGACATTAGGAAACGCAAAAATGAATATCCATCGCAGAGAAGAACCCGCTGCTGCTACCGCCAATAACGTACCGACAGAGAACTTACTAAAGTGTTTATCTGCTATGGAAAAAAAGACGATTTCGGCAATGACGGCTATGTTAATGATTACTCCAATGAGATAAATAGGTGCGTGTATATCCTGAAGAAAAATATAGCCATAATTGTAATATGTAGCATGAGCTGCTTGAAGCAAAATGACAATAACAAGTACTAAAATGAAATGCTTGATGCGAAATAGTTGAGACAAACCTATTTTTTCTGTTGGCTTAATTTGTGGCTTTTTCGCTAAAATAGCAGGTGCATTCATAAAACTAAGACCTACGAACCCAATAATCCCTAGTAAGAGCGCCCAAAAAATGATCTCATCCCCAAACTTTCCGGTGAAAATAGTTAATATGACTCCTACTGAAACAAACCCAATAGATCCCCATTGGCGGCTTCTCCCATAGTGTTTTAATTGTTTATTCTGCACAAGGACACTTGCTGCGCTATCTAAAGCTGGCATTAAAGTTGGATAAAACAGATGTAAAATAACCGTTACGAGTAATAGACCGGAAAAAGAGTCTGTTAGCATATAACCACAAATAGAGACAAATGTGCCGACTCCCATGATATTTAATAACAATTTACTACTAAATTTCTCCGACAAATAAGGAAAGGCAAATAATGTTGACAGCCCTCTAGCGATTAAGCCAAGACTCATAATGAAGCTGGCTTGTGAGACGGAGATTCCTTTTGTATAAATTAACCAGCCAGACCAATAAGGCAGGAATATTCCCCAAGTCATAAAAAAACTAAAAAAACGTGTACTCATCCATCGTTGTGTATTCATTCTTATCCTCCTCATTCATTAGCATGGTATCATAGAAGTAAAGATAAATAATAGGAGATATCTCTTATTTATGGAGGCAGAAGATGCAAATTTACAAAGAAGATAAAAAGCAGCAATTTTTAACAAGGACTTCAATTGCTGATCTATTTTCTTTCCAAGTAGAAGAATATATAGAAATTCATGAATATCAGCGGGATGAATGGATTATAAAAGAAGGAATGAGACCGGATTATTTATTTTTTGTAATGGAAGGAAAAGCGAAAATATATGTAACACATCAAAATGGAAAGGTATCTTTAATAAATTTCATTAATGCAAATGACTATATTGGCGAAATGGAATTACTGCATGATGTGTATTATACAAAGGGCATACAAGCATCAACTAAAGTTATTTGTTTTGCTCTTCCATTTTATTATTACCGAACAAAATTATTGGAGGATGCTAAGTTTTTGCGTGAGCTTACAAGGTTTTTAAGTGAAAAGGCAACAGTAATGGCAGCTAAGTATTCGCAAACTCTCGCTTTTCCCCTTGAAAATAGACTTGCAGATTTTATCTTGCAAACGGCAGACAATGGAATTTATAAGGAGAAACATGTAATTGTTTGTGATTATTTAGGGGTATCCTATCGCCATTTGTTATACATGCTTACAAAATTTTGTGAAAAACAATATTTACAAAAGGACGGAAGGAATTATCAAATAAAGGAATATCAGTCTTTAAGGAAACTTGCAGAGGCGTTAAAGAATAAATAATTCACAGGAAAAATTTTTTTAACAAGACAGGGTGAAATTAAATAAGGAAAAAACTAGAAAGGAAAAACGTGTTGACGAATCTTGCCAAAATACGGTACTATTAAAATTAATTGAATAAGACCTCACTTTTTTACAGTGAGGTAGAGGCGCGATATTTAACAGTCTTTAGTGGAGTTTGAGAAGCTATGATGCTAAGGAGAAGGAAATGTCGCCGAAGTTTGTAATATTTCTCCGTATTACATGCTGGGTCTGTAGTTAAGAGCTGCAGGACTGTCTCAATAAACGCCTAGTTTATTGAGTTGTGCTATCTCATTTGGGATAAAGAGAGGACTTTAGGGCTATTGCATATACTACGACCTGAGTTGATCTCAGGTCGTTTTTTTGTTTTAGTAGATTGAAAGAAAAATAGGAGGAGAGACAACATGAGAAACAAATTATTAATGATGATGGTTTTAATGGTCTCAGCCATGCTTTTATTGGCAGGCTGTGGAACAAGCGATAAGTCAGCTTCTGGATCATCAGATGACAATACATTTAGAGTAGGACTGGAAGCGGGATATGCTCCTTTTAACTGGACACAAAACAATGATTCTAATGGAGCTGTTAAAATCAAAGGGTCTTCAGAATATGCTAGTGGATATGATGTGGAAATTGCTAAAAAAGTGGCTGAAGGTCTTGGAAAAGAATTAGTCATTGTGAAAACAGAATGGGACGGGCTAGTACCAGCGTTAGTTTCAGGGAAAATAGATGCTATTATAGCAGGGATGTCACCAACTGCAGAACGTAAAGAAACAGTTGACTTTTCAGATAGCTATTATAAATCAAATTTAGTAATGGTAGTGAAAAAAGGCAGCAAGTATGAAAAGGCTACTTCTATCCAGGATTTTAAAGGCGCTAAAGTTACGGCACAGCTAAATACCTTTCACTATTCTGTCATTGACCAAATTGAAGGGGTAGAAAAAAAGACAGCAATGGATAACTTCCCAGCTATGAGGGTTGCTTTAGAATCTGGTGTTATAGATGGCTACGTATCAGAACGTCCTGAAGCAGTTAGTGCATCAACTGCAAATGATAAATTTGCAATGGTTGAATTTAAGGAAGGATTTAAAACATCAGAAGAAGACACATCCATTGCTGTAGGGCTGCAAAAGGATAGTGATTTAACAGAGAAGATTAATAAAATCTTAGCAGATATCCCAGAGGTAGAACGTACAAGCTTGATGGATAATGCAATCAAAAATCAACCAGCAGCAGAATAAAAAAGAAAAAAACCGGCTGTATATCTTTATACAGGCGGTTTTATATAGTAAGTGAGGAGAAAAAATGAGTCTTGAGTGGATCGTTAAAATAATATCAGAAAACTGGCCGATGTTTCTTCGTGGTGCTGGGTTAACGCTTATCATTGCCTTGATAGGGACCATTATTGGAGCTGCTATAGGATTTATTGCGGGAGTTATCCGCACTATTCCAACACCGGAACGCGGCATAAAAAAGTTTATTTTAAAAGTAATTAATATCATCCTGTCTATCTATATTGAATTCTTCCGTGGAACACCAATGATTGTTCAAGCAATGGTGATTTATTATGGTTCTGCGCTAGCATTTGGTATAGACATGAATGTTTTTGCTGCAGCAATCATTGTAGTCTCCATTAATACAGGTGCCTATATGGCAGAAATCGTTCGAGGGGGAATTATTTCTGTTGATAAAGGGCAGTTTGAAGCAGCACATGCGATTGGAATGAATCATGTGCAGACAATGTGGAACGTTGTATTGCCACAGGTCATCCGTAATATTTTACCTGCAACTGGTAACCAATTTGTTATTAATATTAAGGATACATCTGTATTAAATGTTATCTCTGTTACCGAATTATATTTTGTAACAAAATCAATTTCTGGAAATAACTTTAAGTATTTTGAATCATTCTTTGTAGCTTGTCTAATTTACTTTGTAATGACCTTTATTGTTACGAGAATATTGTTATATATGGAGAGAAAGTTAGAAGGGTCCGATAGCTACACTGTTATCGGAACAGATGCACAACCATTAAGGGCTAAACTAAAATAAGGAAGAAGGTGAATAAGGTTGGACAACAAAATTATTGATATCAAGCATTTGAATAAATCCTATGGGAAACATGAAGTATTAAGAGATATTGATTTTTCTGTTAATAAAGGAGAAGTAGTTTCGATCATCGGTTCCTCTGGTTCTGGTAAATCAACGCTTCTTCGGTGTATAAATCTATTAGAAAAGCCAAGTGGCGGGGAGATACTCTACCATGGCGAAAATATACTGGATGAGAAACATGATGTTGCGGTCTACCGAAAAAATTTAGGAATGGTATTTCAGCAATTTAACTTATTTAACAATCATAACGTACTGAACAATTGTGTAGTAGGACAAATAAAAGTTTTAAAACGCTCCAAGGAAGAGGCCGAAAAGGTAGCAATGCATTACTTAAATGTTGTGGGAATGGACAAGTATATTAATGCAAAGCCAAAACAATTATCAGGCGGTCAAAAGCAGCGTGTGGCAATCGCAAGAGCCTTATCCATGAATCCTGATGTGATGCTATTTGATGAACCTACATCAGCTCTTGATCCAGAAATGGTAGGAGAAGTATTAAAGGTTATGAAAGAGCTCGCACATTCTGGCCTAACGATGATAGTGGTAACACATGAAATGGAGTTTGCGAAGGAAGTGTCAGACAGGGTTATCTTTATGGACAAGGGCGTTATTGCGGAAGAGGGAAGTCCGGAACAAATCTTCCACCATCCTTCACAAGAACGTACGAAGGAATTCCTAAAGCGCACCATTGTACAACCACAAGTTAGCTTATAATACTTGCATGGAAAGACTTGTTAAAGTGGGGTCCCTTTTGTAAGTCATCTGTAAAAGAATCGGATGCAATCAGTATAATTTTCTAATGTCTTCTATGATGAGAAATAGGTTCCGATGATTTAAAGAGAAAAATGGTGATTTCTAGCATGACAGCAGCAGTGACAAGGTGGAGTAGATAGCATAACTAGATAAAGAGAAGTCTATACAAAGGGCTTCTCTTTTTTAGGTCCATTTATAGATGAAATTATAGTTTTGAAGCAACAAATGAAATAACTCATTCAGCTGAAATGTAGCTAACTGAACAAATAAATGAATTGAATTAGGGAATTTTATCGAGAAATCAAAATAAATAATAGAAAAAGATAAACAACAATTTAACTGGCTGTATGTCACTGCTTTAATGAGTGAATGAGAAAGGTATTATGTCATAAAGTGTTGAATATAAGGATAACATCTCTTTTATACGAAAGTAGCTTTAGCAGATGGCAGCTATTCGTAGAGAAAAGGATACTATTTTAATTATGGAGGCACTGAATGAAACAACTCTATATGAAGCAAAAGATTTTTAGCCTTAATGAAAAATTTACAGTCAAGGATCAAGAGGAAAAAGATGTTTATTATGTGGAAGGAAGTTTTTTTAAAATCCCTAAAACCTTCTCCATAAAGGATACAAATAATAATGAAATTGCCCTAATTACCAAAAAGGTCTTTAGCCTTTTACCGAAATTTTATATCGAAATCAATGGGGAAAATGTTTTAACGATTAACAAAGAGCTTTCTTTCTTTAAAGCACGTTACACCATTGATGCTGCTGGCATTGAAGTAAGTGGGAATTGGTGGGATATGGATTTCCGTGTTTTTCAGAATGAGGAAGAAGTCGGCAGGGTGAGCAAAGAGTGGTTTACCTGGGGCGATAGCTATAAAGTGCAGATACTGAAGGAAGAAACGGAAGCAATACTCATTGCATTGGTTGTTGCAATTGATTGTGTAAAGGCGGACCAAGCAGCTGCATCTTCTGCCTCTGTAGATTAATGAAAAGGGAAGCATAGGGGTGCTTCCTTCTTTTTGTTATAATAATATTTTTAAAGACAAATTAACCAGTGGAGGAATAAAATAATGAGCACCTTGCCTAATTGCCCAAAATGCGAATCTGAATATACATATGAAGATGGAACTTTTTTAGTTTGTCCGGAATGTGCACATGAGTGGACATTCAATAGTAATATAGAGGCAAATGATGATAGCAAAGTTATCAAAGATGCAAATGGAAATGTTTTGAATGATGGAGATACCGTTACGGTTATCAAGGATCTTAAAGTAAAAGGGAGTTCATCAGTTTTAAAACAAGGAACAAAGGTAAAAAGTATTCGCTTAGTAGACGGCGATCATGATATTGATTGTAAAATTGCAGGGTTTGGAGCAATGAAATTAAAATCGGAATTTGTGAAGAAAATATAGACTTTTAAGGCCAAGGCAGTCAAAAGACGGTTCTACTGAGAGCAATTAATATAATTGTCATCGGTAGAACCGTCTTTGTGCGCTTATTTCAAAAAAGATAGGAATATTGATAATAAAGGTCTATTTCATTCCAAAAAGACTTCTGGCATTGCTTCGATCCGTCTCTTTATTCCAGTTCATATTTAGTTCATATTTGTAATTTATTATCACTACATAAGATGAAAGAGGGAGGATTTACTTTGAATCAAGTGACTAATAATAAAAAGATTATAGATAGTAGAGAACTGGCTGTGGAAGCGGAAGGGCTGGTAAAAGTATTTGGCGATAATCGCGCTGTAGATGGTGTGGATTTACAGGTTCGCACAGGTTCTATTTATGGGGTACTTGGTCCTAATGGAGCAGGGAAAACAACTACGATTAGAATGCTCGCAACTTTGTTGAAGGCAGATGCAGGTTCTGCAAAGATTTTCGGCTACGATATAGGAAAGGAGCCACAGCAAGTTCGCCAATTAATTGGTGTAACAGGTCAGTATGCGTCTGTTGATGAATCCCTAAGCGCAACAGAGAACTTAATCATTTTTTCTCGGTTATTAGGTTTAGGGCGTATTGAATCAAAACGTAAAGCAATGGAATTATTAGAAGAGTTTGGCTTAACAGAAGCAGCAAAACGTCCATTGAAAAATTTTTCAGGAGGAATGCGGAGACGACTGGATTTAGCTGCAAGCCTTATTGCACAGCCGCCACTTATTTTTTTAGACGAACCAACTACTGGACTTGATCCACGAACGCGTAATCAAATGTGGGAGACAATCAGGAAATTAGTAAAAGGGGGATCAACAGTCCTGCTGACAACACAGTACTTGCAAGAGGCAGATGAACTTGCAGATCGAGTTGCGGTCATCGATCATGGAAAAGTGGTCGCAGAAGGTACAGTGAATGAGTTGAAGGGGTCTATCGGGACTTCCTCCTTACACTTAAGTATTCAAAATGAACAAAATATGCAGGAAGCTCGCCTGATTGTGGAACGTGTGCTTAACGTTCAATCAGCTGTATCAGCAGAAGGTGGAAAAATTACAGCGCCAATGGCTGATGCGGATAAAGTAACCGATTTGCTTATGACATTAAAGACAGCTGGCATTCCATTGGCTGAATTAAGTGTGCAAAAGCCAACATTAGATGAAGTATTTCTAGCTATTACTGGTTCTAATGCAAATGTAGATAAATCTAGTAAAGGGGAGGGATTAGTATGAGCAGTACTACATTAAAACCAACCAGAGAACAAAAAGTTTACAGAAACTCCACTTTTCGTCAAGCAGTGCGAAATTCATTAACAATGGCCTATAGAGGTTTGCTTAAGATAAAGCGTACACCTGAACAATTATCAGATGTTACCTTACAGCCGATTCTTTTTACTCTTATGTTTACGTATATTTTTGGCGGAGCTATTTCTGGCAATGTGCAAAACTATTTACCGGTTATTATTCCGGGAATTCTCGTTCAAACTGTTATTACAACATCAGTGGTAACAGGTGTCCAGCTCAGGGAGGACATGGATAAAGGAGTGTTTGACCGCTTTAAGTCTTTGCCGATTGCCAGAATTGCTCCTTTAGCAGGAGCATTGCTTGCTGATACTATTCGCTATACCATTGCCACAACTCTTACGTTTACGATGGGATATATTATGGGTTATCGACCAGATGGTGGTATAGGTTTTGTGATCTTGGCAGGAATTCTTGTTATTGTTTGTTCTTGGGCAATCAGTTGGATCTTTGCTTTCTTGGGTGTTATTTCACGAACTGCTTCTAGTGTACAAGGAATTTCTATGATTGTCTTGTTTCCATTAACATTTCTGTCCAATGCCTTTGTTCCAGCAGACACAATGCCTAATTTCCTTCAGTGGTTTGTAAAAATTAATCCTATCTCTCACTTAGTTACAGCAGTTAGGGATCTAACAAACGCAGGAACAATTGGCTTAGATTTCACAATCTCTCTTATTGGAGCAGCCGTAATAGTAGCTATTTTTGCACCGATTACCGTACGTGCTTATATGAGACGCGCATAATTTTTTGAAGGATTAAATGGTAGAATAAAGAATAATCTATGAAGAAGAACGGCTATGAAATTAGCGGTTCTCCTTATTTTTTTAAAAGGAATGATAATATGGCAAAAATACTAGTCGTAGATGATGATCCACATATTAGAGAATTAATCCGTGTCATTCTAACAAAGGAAGGCTTCTCTATTGTGGAGGCAGAAGATGGAGAAGCAGCGATGTCTATACTCGAGCA
Organism: Niallia circulans; assembly: GCF_003726095.1. Lineage (NCBI taxonomy): Bacteria > Bacillati > Bacillota > Bacilli > Caryophanales > Bacillaceae > Niallia > Niallia circulans. The sequence goes on along the minus strand of NZ_CP026031.1, from coordinate 3,788,453 downwards.
AGAAAAAATGGATTTAATTATCCTTGATATTATGATGCCGAATATGGATGGTTGGACACTTTGCCGTGAAGTGCGAACCTATTATACAGAGATAATGCCAATCTTGATGTTGACAGCAAAAGGAGAAACATCACAAAAAGTGAAAGGATTTGAACTTGGAGCAGACGATTACTTAGTGAAGCCCTTTGCTCCTGCTGAGCTAGTTGCTAGGGTGAAGGTACTTCTCAAGCGCTACCAAATTAATGTTTCCAATCAGATTAAGATAGGAAATGTCGTGATTAATCGAGACACCTATAAAATTTCTATTGGAGATGATGAAAGTACATTACCTTTAAAGGAATTTGAATTATTATTTAAGCTTGCAACCCATCAAAAGAAAACTTTTTCGCGAGAACAATTAATTGAAGATATATGGGGCTATGATTATGAGGGGGATGAGCGCACCGTTGATGTTCATATAAAACGTCTAAGGCAGCGATTTGCCCAAGAGGACTGTCCCTTTAAAATAACGACAGTTCGCGGTCTTGGTTATCGATTGGAGGTTAAATAGTGAAGTTCTCACAATGGATGAAAAGAATAGCAGGCTTTCTTGCAATTATTATTTTTCTAATGGTATGCTGTTCCTTCTCCTATTGGTTAACAGCATGGTTTTATGAAGCAATCCAAGTAACACCAAGCGAATTCATCAGACAATTAATTAATTGCATTGCCGGATTCTTTCTCTTTGGATGCATAATAGCAGTTATCTCAAAAATCCCGTGGATTAGATCCAAACAGGATAAACACTTATACCCAATCATTCAAGCAATCAAAATGATAGCAGAAGGAAATTTTAATATTGACCTTTCCTATTATAAAAATCAGTTTAGAGAAGGTGACAATGATCATCCTTATTATCAAATAGTAACAAACATTAGTCATATGGCAGAAAAATTAGGAGAAATGGAGGAAATGCGTCAGGAATTTATCTCCAATGTGTCTCATGAAATTCAGTCTCCCTTAACCTCTATTAGTGGGTTTGCTCATGCTTTGAAAAATGATGATTTGAGTCCACAAGAGCGCAATCACTATTTGGACATCATTGAAATGGAAAGCATCCGTTTGTCCAAATTAAGTGAAAATCTATTAAAACTTACCTCTTTAGAATCGGAACATTTACCTTTGGAGCAAAAAGAGTACCGATTAGATCGACAGCTTCGTCGAATTATTCTTGCCAATGAACCACAATGGACAGAAAAAGAAATAGATATGGATATCTCCCTTGCGAACGTAACAATTATGGCAGATGAAGAAATGCTAGATCAAGTGTGGATTAATTTACTACATAATAGTATAAAATTCACGCCAAAAGGAGGTACTATAACAGTCAAGGCATTTAAATCGGAGAATAAGATTATTACTGTTAAAATAAAAGATACAGGAATTGGCATGGAGCAGGATTCGCTCATGCATATATTTGAACGCTTTTATAAAGCAGATAAATCAAGAAGTCGAAATACAGGAGGAAACGGCCTCGGTCTTTCTATTGTCAAAAAAATCATAGACTTGCATAAAGGCGAAATCCAAGTCAAAAGCCAAATAGGAAAAGGAACAGAGATAACAGTAAAAATAGGAAAGCAGAAGGACGGCTCTATTGAGATCAATTAGCCCGACCTCAGTAAGTAGAAACCCGTTCCTCACTTTCTAAACAAGGAGCGATTAGAATGGCTAAGAAGGTTTTCTTAAATGATTTTGCATTAACGGTTTCAAATTTTAAAGAGGCAAAAGTGAAAAGTAAAAAATCAGAGAAGCTGTTAACGGTAGTAAGCTTTGATTTTAAAGTAAGAGGTGGGGAAGAATACCACGTAGTTACGAAGTTTTTATATGAGAATGTATTCGATGTCAGCATTCCTGATACATCATTGAAATTTAGAGGGGAAATTAATCAGTATTCCACCTCCTATACTAATTTCTCTGATGAATACAGTACGAGTGATTTCTTTTTAGAATTAATGGAAGTGGAATAAATTTAGAAGGGGTTTAGCAAAACAGATCACCGTTAAGTGGATAGAGCGATCTGTTTTTTTGCTTCTATAAACGGAAAGGGCGGTTATCTCTATGAAATTAAGTATTTTAGACCAAGCACCTGTACTATCTGGGAAGAGTGCGCAGGAGGCACTTAAGGAATCGATGAAGCTTGCTCAATTGGGCGAAAAATTGGGATACACAAGATATTGGATTGCAGAACACCATGATTTCCCTGGTCTTGCTAGTTCTGCCCCAGAAGTGATGCTTGGGTATATCGGAGCCAATACAGAAAAGATCAAAATTGGGGCAGGAGCCATACTATTGCCACACTATAAACCATATAAAGTAGCAGAAACATTTAATATGCTTGCAACGTTATTTCCCGATCGGATTGATCTAGGAATAGGACGGGCACCTGGTGGATCTGCCGAAGCTTCGATAGCTCTTTCTGGGAATTTCTTAGAAAATGTCCGAAATATGCCTAACTCAATTAAAGATCTTCTCCATTTTTTATATAATAATTATCCAACAGATCAGATGTTTTCAAAAATAACAGCCCATCCTTTTCCGGATACTCCTCCTGTTCCGTGGATTCTCGGAACAAGTGAAAAAAGTGCTATTCAAGCAGCAAGTTATGGGACTGCCTATGCATTTGGCCATTTTATGAGTGACAAAGATGGAATCGAGATTGTCAACACTTACAGAAATGCTTTTCGACAGAGCAGCGGTCTCCAAAAACCACAAGCTATCATAACTGTATCGGTTATCTGCGCAGAAACCTCCGAACTAGCAGAAGAGCTTGCTTTAAGCTGGTTCCTATCGAAAATCCAAACAGATAAAGGCGAAAAAAATAACGGGATTCCCACTCTTGAAGAAGCAAGAAATTATTCTTTTACAAGCGATGAGAAAGAAAGAATACAAGAAATGCGCAAAAAGATGATGATTGGAAACCCAAAAGAAGTGAAACAACAATTAGCTGAGTTGCAGTCTGCCTACAGTGTTGATGAAATCATGATTGTAACCATTACTAATAGCTATGATAGACGAATAAAGTCATATGAGCTAATTGCCAAGGAAGTTTGGTGAAAAAGAAAGGAGGTATTTAAGTGAAATTAAGTGTACTTGATCAATCTGTAATAAGTAAGAATGGGAATGCGAGCATGACTCTTGCAAATACCATTAAATTGGCAAAACGAACAGAGGAGCTTGGCTACACTCGTTTTTGGGTTGCGGAGCATCATAACTCAAATGGCATCGCTGGTACCTCCCCGGAGATACTTATATCGAGTATTGCTGCTCAGACAAACAGAATTCGTGTGGGCTCAGGGGGCGTTTTACTGCCCCAATATAGTCCTTTTAAAATTGCAGAAGATTTTAAAGTGTTAGAAGCACTTTATCCGAATCGAATCGATTTAGGAATTGGCCGTTCTCCAGGTGGGTCTACCCCAACTCGTTTGGCTCTTACAGATGGGATTAGAAAAAGCCTAAATGAATTTCCTCGCCAAGTAACGGCACTTCAAGAATTTCTTATAGGTTCTTCGCCTGATTATGAGGTTCAAGCTTATCCTTCTGTTGAAACGCAGCCAGAAATGTGGATGCTCGGTGTCTCACAACGGGGAGCTAGATTAGCCGCTGAAAAGGGAACTGCTTTTACTTATGGCCACTTTATAAACCCGATTAGCGGAAGTATTGCCATGCAACATTATAGAGAGAACTTCCAGCCGTCTAGTTTTCTTGCAAATCCGCAGGCAAATGTATGTGTATTTGTTGTTTGTGCACCTACCCAAGAAGAAGCCGAAGAAATGGCATTAAGCCAAGATTTATGGCTGTTAGCAATCGAAAAAGGACAAGATACTTTCCTTCTTTCCAAGGAAGAGGCAAAAAATATAGTGCTTTCGGAAGAAGATAAAGCAATCATAAGAAAAAATCGCAAACGGGCCATCATTGGAACCCCTGGAAAAGTTAAAGAAGAGCTGCTCCGATTAAGTAAAGTCTACCAAACCGAAGAAATGATGATTATTACGAACATTTATGATTTTGAAGAAAAAATGCAATCCTATACACTGCTGGCAGAAGCGCTTCTTTGAAATTTTCATGTAAACACTTGATAAAATTAGCTATAATAATGAAAAAGGGGGTGCTTACAGTTGGAGAATCACATACGATTGTCTGATACTACTTCCACTCATGCAAAGCCTATTATTAGAAAGGCGATACTTTGCATGGGGCGAAACAACTAATTTTATCGCTGACTAATATTTTGGCTTTGCACCTTATTTTAGACAAAAATAAAAAATAAGGGAGCGGGCAAAATTGAAGTATACGAACGCAATGAATGTTTTACCTGAAAAGCTTATTTTGGAAATTCAAAAATATATCCAGGGCGAGACCTTGTATATTCCAAAGCAAGAAAATGCCCATAAGAAGTGGGGTACTTCAAGTGGGGGAAGGCTAATGCTGGATCGCAGAAATAATGCGATAAAAGCTGCCTTTGCAAATGGAAGCAGCATTCAAGCATTAGCGAAGGAATACCATCTCTCCACAGAAACAATTAAGAAAATCGTCTATTCACATAAAAATAAAGAATAGCACTGGTGAGCTTTCATCAGTGTTTTTTTTATGTAAAAATCGTTTCTTAGTCATCTTTTCCATTTTAGAAAAAGAGTGTCTTTACTAAAATAGGAAGAGAGAACATCCCATTAATAGGAGAGAATGAAATGACAGAACCATTTATAAAAAATGAACAATTGAATTTTATCAAAAAGCAAATTTCCAACATTAAAGATAGTATGAATAAAAGTTTACCTAAACCAGTGTTAGCTGCAGTAATCGACTTAGCTCAGGCGAAAATATTTGAGCTTTTTCCACAAGCAACAAGCTCTCAGCAAGAGTTATTGAATATTTCCAAATGGAAAACAAAGGATGAATATGAACAATATATAGAGCGACTTGCAACGTATGTATTGCCATTTCCAAAAATTACAGAACAACAGTTAAAAAAATTATTCCCAAAGCAAAAGAAATTAAGATTACCTGATTTCGCAACAATGGACCTTCATAAATTAACCTATTTAAGCTGGATAGATGGAAAATCTAATAGAAAATATATCATTTATGAAATAGATGGAAAATTAGTAGGGATGGAAGGGAAAATGACCCCGACTAATAAAAAAAATATTTGTTCCTTTTGCAATAGCTTTGGAGAGGTTGCCTATTTTTCAACGATTACCAAAGACAAGAAACCTAAAAATGCGGATTATTACAAGGCTATCGGAAACCTGATTTGTATAGATAGTAGCGAATGCAATAAGAACATAGCCAATACCGCTTATTTGCAAGAATTTTTATTGACCGCAGAGGGTCGACTCTACTGAGGGCTCCTCGGTAGAATCATCCCTTTGCTACCCTGCTGATAAGCTGTGCTAAGGTTATTAATCCTTTTTCTAATTCTTCTAATGAAGCATAGGAGTAGGATATTCGCAGATGCCGGTCATCTGCTTTATCGTATACGATCCCTGGATTGATAAGAATTCCCTCTTTAAGAGAAATCTCAAATAGCTTACGTGAAGATATCATTGGTTTTAATTTCAGCCAGATGTAGAATCCACCATTAGGTACTGTCCACTCAGCAATATCAGAGAAATATTTCTTTAATAGATTATTTGTAAAATCTCTTCGCAGTCTTAGCTCTGCTCTTACTTCTGTTAAGAAATCCTCATACCATCCGTTTTGCAACCATCTTTCTACAGCAAATTGAGATAAACTGCTTGAACCATAGTCTGTCTGCATCTTAATATCGGCTAAATGCTCGATAACTGGTTCAGGTCCTACAATCCAACCAATTCGCAGTCCTGGACTTAATGTTTTGGACATACTTCCGATATAGAGAACGTTTCCTTGTGTATCAAGTGCTTTTAAGGGCTTGGGCGGGAGAGTTTCTAACCATAAATCTCCATATACATCATCCTCAATAATAGGTATTGCTTCTTTTTGACTAATTGCTATTAACTCCTTTCGTCTCCTTTCAGACATGACAATGCCAGTAGGGTTATGATAATTAGGAATTGTATACAACAGCCCGGCTTGATGCTGTCTTTTTAGTCGTCCAATGCTATGACAGGTGATTCCTTCTTCATCAAGCGGCAGGCCTAATAAGTGCATTCCTGCTGATTGGAAGACATGGATGGAATTTAAATAGGATGGTGTTTCATGAAAAATGGCTGATCCTCGCTTTAAGAGACCAAGGGATAGTAATTGAAGTGCCTGGAGCCCGCCTGAAACAATCAAGATCGACTCAGAGGTAGCGATAATTCCCTTCTTTTTTAAATAAGAACTAACCGCTTGTCGCAAAGCTAAACTTCCTTTAGGCTCGGTATATCCAAGTGACAAGCTTAGGTTGCCCTTCTGGTGAAACATTTCTTCCATCCGTGCCTTAGGTAATAGCTTTGGAGAAAGCTCGCCAGTACCAAGTCTGATAATATTCGGATTTGCTTCGGCTTTATTAATTTTTTGAATAATGGAGATGTTCGGTCGATGAATGCTCGATTTAACATAACTAATCCAATCAGGAGGCGGAGTGGAGGCGAGTAAACTCCATGTGTTATTTATTACCTTTGTTCCACTTCCCATTTTTGTTTCAATTAACCCATCCGCAGCCAATTCTTCGAGTGCTGTAACAATGGTGCTCCGGTTGACTGCAAATTGCTCTGCTAAGCTTCTTTGAGAAGGGAGTTTCATCCCAATCGTCCATTCTCCATGAATTATTTTCTTTTTCAGATAGGTAGTAATTTGTTGGTGTAAGGAAACGGTTGAATCCTTTTGTGGCTTCCATTCCATTTCTGCCATGAATTGTTGGCTCCCCCTTCTTTTTTCTTTTATTTTAACAAAATGGTTGGGTTTGTAACCATCCAATTGGATGGAGACAGATAGCCTATTCTTCGCTATGCTCAATAAAGCAAGGGGGAATAAGGATGGAACCATTATTACATGGAATGGTATTAGCGTTTGGGTTAATACTACCATTAGGCGTTCAAAATATATTTATATTTAATCAAGGAGCAACGCATAAAAAATTTAGTTATGTATTACCGGCCATAATTACGGCTAGTATTTGTGATAGTTTGCTTATTTATTTAGCAGTTGCAGGTGTTTCAGTAGTGGTTTTTACCTTTGAATGGGTGAGAACAATGCTTTTTACTGTTGGCTTCTTTTTCTTAGCTTATATGGGATGGTCTATGTGGAAAACAGCAGCCGTGGTGGGGAACAAGCAAGAACAAAAACTCTTTTCTCCACGCCGCCAAATAGCATTTGCTGCGTCTGTTTCTCTATTAAATCCACATGCTATTCTCGATACTATTGGCGTCATCGGTACAAGTTCCTTAGCCTATACAGGAGAGGAGAAAATCATGTTTACTGCAGCTTGTATAGGTGTTTCATGGATTTGGTTTTGTTTGTTGGCAATAGGAGGGAGAAAGATCGGACAAATCACCGGGCGTGGAAAGCTGATTCAACACATTAACCAAGTATCAGCAGTTATTATTTGGGCGATGGCTCTTTATTTAGGCTTAAATCTAATAATTTTAAAATGACATCCCGCTTTGGGCATTCAGAATGACATCTCCTTTATATTTCGCTATAATGAGAAGGCTGTAAGTGCCCTGCAAATGAAAAAGGGGGGTTATGTAATGATTCAATTGCGTAATGTTAGTAAACGTTTTGCGGATGATGAAGTCATTAAGTCTATTTCTTTAGCGATACATAAAGGAGAAATTTTCGGTATTATTGGGGCGAGTGGTGCTGGTAAATCCACGTTGCTGCGGCTAATGAATTTATTAGAAGTTCCCGAAACAGGAAAAGTGCTAGTGGACGGCCGTGAGCTGACCAGTCTTAACTATAAAGAACTTCGACAAGCCCGCCAATCAATTGGGATGATATTTCAACACTTTAATCTTGTTGCAAATAAGACCGTTTATGATAATGTGCTAGTGTCTTTAGAATTGGCTAACTATTCAAGAAAAGATAGACGAAATCGAGTAATAGAGTGTCTCCGATTTGTTGGATTGGAAAGCTTTATGGGTAAATATCCTGCACAATTAAGCGGAGGTCAGAAGCAGCGTGTAGCGATAGCACGCGCAATTGCTAATAATCCGCAAGTATTATTATGTGATGAACCAACCTCATCCCTTGATCCAAAAACGACAGGGGAAATCTTGCATGTTCTAGAGGATGTTAATAAGCGTCTAGGTGTAACGATTGTAATCGTCAGTCATGAGATGGAAGTAATAAAAAGTATCTGTAGTCGAGTGACGGTTTTGGAAGATGGAGAAATTTATGATACTGTTGCAATTGAGCCAAAAGGAATTCAGCAAATAAATAACACCTCCAAAAGGTTAGTAGAACAGCTGAAAAAGGATGGTGAAATAGATTATGCCTGAGATATTAATTCAATATCGATTGGAAATTTGGCAATCTATTGGGGAGACATTTGTAATGGTAGGAATGTCTATTCTAGCAGCGATTATCATCGGACTGCCAGTCGGGACATTGCTTTTCTTGAGTAGAAAAGGAAAGATGCTCGAAAATCAAATTATTTTTTCTACACTGAACTTAATAGTAAATATTATTCGTTCTTTTCCATTTTTATTATTAGTAGTCTTTCTTATTCCATTTACGAGAATCATCATTGGAACGGCTATGGGTACAGCAGCTGCAACAGTCCCATTATCGATTATTGCCATCGCTCATTATGCTCGTTTAGTGGAGCAATCATTACTAGAAGTGCCAAAAGGCGTAATCGAAGCAGCCATTTCAATGGGGGCATCTGTCAGAGAAGTTATCTTCAAATTTCTTTACGTAGAAGCTCGTTCTGGACTTGTTTTAGGACTAACAACCTCGATTATCAGCTTTATTTCTTATTCAACCATTATGGGAGTTGTTGGCGGCGGCGGTATTGGAGATTTTGCGATTCGTTATGGATATCAACAATTTAAAACTGATTTAATGATTTATATGATTATTATTATGGTCATATTAGTACAGGCTATACAATTTACTGGTACAGCAATAGCAAAAGTAATTGATAAAAGGTAAATGATAGGAGATAAGAAAATGAAAAAAATATTATTTATAATGATAATTGGCCTATTTCTGTTAGCAGCTTGCGGGAAAGAAAAGGCAGAAACAGAAAAAAAGCAAACAAATACTAAGGAAAAAGAAGAAGTAACACTAAAGGTTGCGTCTTTAATACCGCCAATGACGGAAATTCTTGATCTAGTAAAACCAACACTAGCAGAGGAAGGTATTAACCTTGATGTTAAAGTATTAAGTGATAATGTACAGCCGAATACGGCACTTGCGGCAGGGGAAGTGGATGCAAACTTCTTCCAGCATGTTCCTTATATGGAAGAGTTCAACCGAAGTAATAACGCTGAATTAGTGCCAGTAAAAGCTATCTATTTTGCAAATTATGGTGTTTATTCAAAACAATATGATTCTATGGATGATGTGCCAGAAGGTGCTGTAATCGCCATTGCTAATGATGTATCCAATATAGACCGTTCTTTGGCATTATTGGCTCAACATGATGTCATTAAGTTAAAAGAGAAAACAGGCCCTTATTACACCAAAGCGGATATTATCGAAAATCCGAAAAACTATAAGTTTGAGGAAGTTGACTTATTAATGCTGGCAAGAATGTATGATGATGCTGATCTAGTCGTGATGACACCTGCTTATGCATCTCCACTTGGCTTAACACCAAAAAGTGATGCCTTGTTAGTAGAAGGGGTAGAAAATGATTTTGCGATTACATTAGTTGCTCGTAAAGATAATGCAGATTGGGAACCTATTCAAAAGCTTGCAGAAGCAATGACTAGCCCAGAGGTCCGTAAATTTTTAGAAGAAAAATATGACGAAACAGCAATTCCTGCATTTTAAATAAGAGGTTTTTCTCAGACAGTCATATTTCACTGATAAATAGCATATCAATGCCTTATCCTAATTTCTAACAAGGATAAGGCTTTCTTTTTGGGAAAATTCTGGCTTTAAAAAAATGAATAATTAGCGTATAATTATAGGTAACTATTTAAAATTTTTTGAAAATAAGTTGGGCTGTAACAAGGTGATGCTTGATCCAGAAAAGATGATAGCTTTAATAATTCCTTGTTTACTTTAATGCATCAAAAAGGGAACGCTTACATTCTTTCTGAAAATAAAAGTATAAGGAAGGTTAAAATGAGCAGACGAGAGACGAAAACAGACGTTATTTTAATTGGTGCCGGGATTATGAGTGCAACTCTAGGAACGCTTTTAAAAGAATTAGACCCAAATTTGAAAATTACAGTGTTTGAAAAATTAGCTAGTGCAGGTGAGGAAAGCTCGAATGAATGGAATAACGCAGGAACAGGTCATGCGGCACTATGCGAATTGAACTACACGGTAGAAAAACCAGATGGCTCTGTAGACATAAGTAAAGCGATAGAAATTAACGAACAGTTTCAAGTTTCCTTGCAATTTTGGTCTCATCTTGTAAATAATCAAGTATTACATAATCCACAAGACTTTATTAGACCATTGCCACATATGAGTTTAGTTCTTGGGGAAAAAAATGTAGCTTTTTTACAGAAACGTTTTGAGGCAATGGTAAGTAATCCGCTATTTAACGGAATGGAATTCTCAAAGGATCCCGAAAAACTAAATGAATGGATACCCCTCATTATGCAAAATCGTGAATTAAAAGAACCGATAGCCGCGACAAAGATTGATTCTGGAACAGATGTGAATTTCGGTGCCTTAACCCGTTTGCTGTTTGCTGATTTATTGAAAAAAGGTGTAGAAATTAACTACAAGCACAGTGTAAATGATTTAAAACGAACGAATGATGGCTTATGGGAAGCAAAGGTACAAAATCTAAATAGTGGTACAGTCGAAAGACATGCTGCTAAATTCGTCTTTATTGGCGGTGGCGGCGGCAGTTTACATTTATTGCAGAAATCTGGTATCCCCGAAGGAAAACATATGGGTGGATTCCCAGTTAGTGGTATATTTTTAGTCTGCAAAAATCAAGAAATAGTTGAAAAACATCATGCAAAGGTTTATGGGAAAGCAAAGGTTGGAGCGCCACCCATGTCTGTTCCCCATTTAGATACACGATTCATTGATAATCAGAAATCATTGCTTTTTGGCCCGTTTGCTGGTTTTTCGCCTAAGTTCTTGAAGACAGGCTCCATGTTTGACTTAATTACATCTGTTAAGCCAGATAATTTGTTAACAATGCTGGCAGCTGGTGCAAAAAATATGTCCTTAACAAGTTATTTAATCCAGCAGCTTATGCTTTCAAAAGAAAAGCGAATAGAAGAATTACGTGAATTTATCCCGAATGCCAAAGCGGAAGATTGGGATCTTGTGGTAGCTGGGCAGCGTGTGCAAGTGATAAAGGATACAGAAGCTGGCGGGAAAGGGACCCTTCAATTTGGAACAGAGGTTGTAAGTGCGGCAGATGGTTCTATAGCAGCATTACTTGGTGCTTCACCTGGTGCTTCTACTGCTGTTCACGTTATGCTGAAAGTAATCCAGAAATGTTTTACAGAAAAAATGCCAGAATGGCAGCCAAAATTAAAGGAAATGATCCCGTCGTATGGATTATCCCTAAAAGAAAATCCTCAGCTATTGCATGACGTTCATACATTAACAGCAGAAACATTGCAATTGTCTGAAAAAAGACCTATTCATCATTAATCGAAAATAGATTGTTAAGCCATTCAACTTATAAGAGAAAAAATTTTTTTCGAGCGATTAATATAAAATCAGATACATTTATTTTTAAGAAACTTTCATCATGAGATGGAAGTTTTTCTTTTGGAGGAAATGCATAGAAGCGTCGCTATTCTTATGTTTTTTCTAAATGTATAGAAAAATGATATAAATTTTGCGAAATGATTGACAAGCGCTTTCAAAACGTGGTTAACTTAGTTTATATAACAAACTAACTAACATTTGAAGTTGCTTTTTCAATTATTAGCTTCAGGAAATTTTATAGATAGCAATCTATTATTAGAAAAATATTAGTCTATTTAAATCGTTATTCATAAGGAGGATTTTTTAAATGAAAATTATCAACCCTGTACTGAAAGGATTTAATCCAGACCCAAGCATTTGCAGAGTCGATGAAGACTACTATATCGCAGTATCTACCTTTGAGTGGTTTCCAGGAGTACAAATACATCATTCAAAGGATTTGGTCAACTGGGAATTAGTTGCACATCCATTACAAAGAGTTTCCCAACTAGATATGAAAGGAAATCCTAACTCTGGCGGTGTTTGGGCTCCTTGCTTAAGTTATAGCGACGGGAAGTTTTGGCTTATTTACACGGATGTAAAAGTAGTGGATGGAGCTTGGAAAGATTGTCACAACTATTTGGTTACTTCCGAAACGGTAGATGGGGATTGGGGAGAGCCGATTAAATTAAATAGTTCTGGTTTTGATGCTTCCTTGTTTCATGACGTGGATGGCAAGAAATATTTATTAAATATGCTGTGGGACCAGCGCATTGACCGTCATTCCTTCGGCGGAATTGTTATGCAGGAATACTCTACAAAACAGAAAAAATTAATTAACAAGCCGCAAATAATTTTCAAGGGCACAGATATCAAATTAACAGAAGCACCTCATCTTTATCATATTGGCGATTACTATTATTTATTAACAGCAGAAGGCGGAACGAAATATGAGCATGCTGCAACAATTGCACGTTCCAAAAATATAGAAGGGCCTTATGAGGTACATCCGCATAACCCACTTTTAACTTCCTGGCATAATCCTAGAAATCCATTGCAAAAATGTGGGCATGCTTCTATTGTCCACACCCATACAGATGAATGGTATTTAGCTCATTTAACTGGACGTCCTATTCATCCAGATGATGATTCTATTATTCAACAAAGGGGATATTGTCCTTTAGGAAGGGAAACAGCGATTCAGAAGCTGGAGTGGAGAGATGGCTGGCCATATGTAGTTGGCGGAAAAGAGGGGAGCTTGGAAGTAGAAGCTCCAAAGATTCCGGAAACAAAATTCCCTCCAACTTATCCAGTTGTCGATGAATTTGAGCAAGATAATCTTAATATCAATTTCCAAACATTGCGTATTCCTTTTACAGAACAATTAGGTTCTTTATCAGAAAGACCTCATCATTTACGCTTATTTGGCCAAGAATCATTAACATCAACCTTTACACAATCTTTTGTTGCTAGACGCTGGCAAAGCCTTCAATTTGAAGCGGAAACAGCCGTAGCCTTTACGCCCGAGAATATTCAGCAGGCTGCAGGTTTAGTAAATTACTACAACACTGAAAATTGGACAGCATTGCAAGTGACCTATGATGAAAATCTTGGACGCATCCTTGATTTAACGGTTAATGACAACTTTTCTTTCTCTCAACCATTGAAGGAGAAAATAATTGTTCCAACCGAAACAGAATATATTTACTTAAGAGTCACAGTCGAAAATGAATATTACTACTACTCTTACTCATTTGATAAAGAAGAGTGGAATAAACTAGATATAGTATTTGAATCAAAAAAACTATCTGATGATTATATTCGCGGCGGCGGCTTCTTTACCGGAGCATTTGTTGGAATGCAATGTCAAGATACAAGTGGTCAAAATATACCAGCAGACTTTAAATATTTCCGCTATCAGGAAAACGAATAATGGTAAAAACCCAGGAAAATTTTAGCTCCTGGGTTTTTCTATTTCACTTCTAGCACATAATATGCTCTTATATATGCGGAAGTAAAAATGAAAGTGCTAACATTTCATTTCCCCCTTTAGACGGAAAAACAATATGTTAAGTTGTAAGAGTTTTCATTGTAAGATAAAAGCGTAGTAATCATTATAAATAATTTACTTAAAATAAATTACTCGGAGGTCATTAAAATGAAAAGAATTTTATTAGCTTGTTCTTCAGGAATGTCTACTAGTCTATTAGTTTCTAAAATGAAAGATGCTGCAAAGGAAAAAGGCATTGAAGCAGAAATTTGGGCTGTTGCGCAAGATAAAGCACAGACAGATATGGAACGTGCAGATGTTCTTTTAATTGGTCCGCAAATGCGCTTCTTAAAAAAGAAACTAGCTACTCAAGCAGAAGCGGTTGGAATTCCGTTAGATGTTATTGATCCAGTTGCTTATGGACGAATTGATGGATTAGCTGTTTTAAACAAAGCGTTAGAATTAATCGAGAATAACAAGTAATCGTTTATTTCCAAATGAAAGCATTTACTAAAAGAAGGAAGAGAGGATAAACCTTATGAATAAGTTTATGGAGGTTTTGGAAAATATTCTGTTGCCAATTGCTGAGAAATTGAACAACAATCGTTATTTAGCAGCATTACGTGATGGATTTATGGTTGCCTTGCCGCTAATCATTTTTGGATCAATTTTTGTTGTAATTGCAAACTTTCCTTTCCTAGATAAGATGATAAGCGAAGATGCTTATGCAGCTTATCAAAATGCATTAGGTCCAGCATCCGCAGCAACGCTAAGTATTATGGGACTCTTTGTCATAATGGGAATTGGATATAAGCTGACACAGCATTATGGTCTTGAAGCCATTTATGGAGCTGTTGTAGGGGTTGCATCATTCCTTATTTTAAACCCACAAGAATTAGGGGAAGTGACTGGGGTTATCCCAACAGTTATTCTTGGCGCACAAGGTATGTTCTTGGGGATTTTCACAGCATTTATTTCCGCAGAGCTATATCGCTTCTTTGTGAAGAAAAATTGGACGATTAAAATGCCGCCAGGTGTACCAGACTCTGTATCTAGATCCTTTAGTGCATTGATTCCTATTACATTAACATTAACATTCTTTTTAATCATTCGTATTCTTTTCAGCTTTACACCATTTGAAACAGTACAAAACTTTATTTATACGATTATCCAAGAGCCATTAACTGCTCTAGGTAGTAGTCTTCCAGCAACAATCGTGGTGGTATTATTAATTCAATTATTCTGGTTCTTCGGTTTACACGGACAAATTATTATGAACTCTGTCCTTGACCCAATCTGGTATGCATTGAATGACCAAAACTTTACTGCTTTCCAAGCAGGAACAGAGCTTCCAAACGTTATCACAAAACAATTTATGGATACGTTCCTAGTAGGTATGGGTGGTACTGGGATGACATTGGGGGTTGTTATTCTTATCTTCTTAATCGGTAAGAGCAGACAAACAAAAGAACTTGGAAAACTAGGTGGACCAGCTGGAATTTTCAACGTAAATGAACCAATTATCTTTGGTTTACCAATCATTATGAACCCATTAGTTCTTATTCCGTGGTTATTAGCGCCAGTAGTAGTAACAATCATTACGTATCTGACAATGTCAGCAGGGATCGTTCCGAAACCAGCAGGAATCATTGTTCCGTGGACAACACCGATTGGTATTAGTGGGTTCTTAGCAACCGGTAATGATTGGAGAGGGGCAGCACTGCAAATCTTTAACTTACTTGTTGTGATGGTGATTTGGTGGCCATTCCTAAAAGTTCTAGACAAAAATTATTATGAAACAGAGAAAAAAGGATAAGCAGTCAGCAAGATAGAAATAAGTTTTACATTAAGAGGAAGGGGATTTACCTTAGTTAACCTTAAGTGTAAACCCCCTTTAGTTTTAGAAATGGAGTGACAGGGATGGAAACAGATAACAAAATGACAGAAATAGCTTTTCAAATAATTCTTTTTGCTGGAAATGGCCGTTCATGTGCAATGGAAGCAATACAAGAAGCAAAAGAAGGAAACTTTGAAGAAGCGGATCGATTACTAGAAGAATCAAGTACTGAACTTGGTAAAGCGCATGGTTTTCAAACGAAACTACTCCAAGAGGAAGCGAGCGGAAATGGTGCGAGCGTGAATGTGATTTTAGTTCATTCTCAAGATCATTTGATGACAGCTATTACTGTTCGTGATTTGGCTACTGAAATAATTGAGATTTATCGTAATAAATAATTTTGGAGGTTTCTTAAAATGACTGTTCAATACAAATTTCCTAAAGGTTTTTGGTGGGGAAGCGCCACATCTGCAACACAGATAGAAGGAGCAGCGAATGAAGCAGGAAAAGGAAAAAACATTTGGGACCATTGGTATGAGGCAGAACCAAATCGCTTTTTTGACAATGTAGGGCCAGAAACTACTTCTAATTTCTATTATCAATATAAAGAAGATATTCAATTGATGAAGGAAATTGGGCATAATTCTTTCCGCTTATCTATTTCTTGGTCTAGATTAATTCCAAACGGACGGGGAGAAGTGAACCCAGAAGCTGTAACTTTTTACAATAATGTAATTGATGAGCTATTAGCTAATGGAATCGAACCATTCGTTACCCTGTATCATTTTGATATGCCGCTAGAAATGCAGAAAATCGGTGGTTGGGAAAATCGCGAAGTTGTGGATGCATACCAAGCCTATGCTTTACAATCCTTCCAGCTATTCGGTGATCGTGTGAAAAAATGGTTTACGTTCAATGAACCGATTGTTCCGGTCGAAGGTGGATATTTATATGATTTCCATTATCCGAATATCGTAGATTTTAAGAAGGCTGCACAAGTAGCCTATCATACAGTTTTAGCACATGCGAAAGCTGTTCAAGCTTTTCGAGGATGGAATCAAGACAAAGATACAAAAATAGGGATTGTGTTAAATTTAACGCCATCCTACCCAAGAAGCCAGAATCCGTATGATATGAAAGCAGCGAATATTTGTGATTTATTCTTTAATAGAAGTTTCTTAGATCCTGCTGTACTTGGTGAATATCCAGAGGAATTAGTAGAAATATTACGTGAACATGGACAACTACCAAATAGTGAGCAAGGAGATTTAGAACTAATTAAAGAAAATACAGTCGATGTTCTTGGAGTCAACTACTATCAACCCCGCCGAGTGAAGGCGAAAGAGCATTTACCAAATCCGTATAGCCCTTTTATGCCAGAATGGTTCTTTGACTCCTATGAGATGCCAGGCAGAAAAATGAATCCTTATCGCGGCTGGGAAATTTACGAAAAAGGTATTTACGATATCATGATGAATTTAAAGGAAAACTATGGGAATGTGGAATCCTTTATTTCTGAAAATGGCATGGGAGTTCAAGATGAAGAGCGTTTCTTGAAAGATGGTCAAATTCAAGATGATTATCGTATTAAGTTTATTGAAGGACATTTACAATGGCTGTATAGGTCTATTGAAGAGGGCTGTAATGTTAAGGGATATCATCTATGGACATTCATGGATAATTGGTCTTGGTCCAATGCCTATAAAAATCGCTACGGTTTTATTTCAGTAGATTTAAAAACACAAACCAGAACACCAAAGAAAAGTGCTTACTGGTTTAAAAATGTAGCAGCCAATAATGGATTTTAGGAACAACAGTGAATGTTTCTGATATAATCTTTCTAGATATCAAGATAGGTTCTGATCAAGAGTTAAGATCAGAACCTTTTTGAGTAAAAATGCATATGGGTAAAATTGTAAAAAACGAATGGAAGGAGACTTTATTTTGTTAAGCTCCCGAATGAAACAAGTATTAAGTGAATTATTGGTAGCGGATACACCGGTAACAGGTGAATATTTAGCTACTGTTAATCATGTGACTGCGCGAACAACGCGAGAAGATATTAAAAATCTAGATGCTATATTAAATAATCATGGAGCAAAAATAATTTCCGTTATCTCAAAAGGTTATACGTTAGAGATTTGGGATAAAGCAGTATTTCAGCAGTATTTACATTCTATATTTGTAGAAAACTCACTTTCTCATACTGGTATTCCTAAAACGCCAGAGGACAGAGTAACTTATATTATTATCCGGTTTTTATTAAATGATCAATACTTTAAATTAGATGATCTCGCAGATGAACTGTTTGTCAGTAAGTCTACTATTCAACAAGACATTAAGCATGTGAAAGAAATCCTTCAAAAGTATGACATTATATTAGAAGCACGACCGAATTATGGACTTAAAGCAGTTGGGGATGAAATTAAAGTGCGATTTTGTTTATCAGAGTATGTACTTGATCGTAAAAAACAAACAATCAGTACAATAGATAGTCCTCATCCTTCTATTTTTAATGAAGAGAAAATGGATAATATCCAAGAAATTATTTTAAGACAAATAAAAAAGTATCAAATTACTTTATCGGATATCGCTATTAATAATTTATTGATTCATATTGTAATCGCCCAAAAGCGGATTGTTAGTGGTCATTATGTGGCAATATTTCACGCCGATATGGATGAAATTGAACAACAAAGGGAATATCATGTAGCAAATGAAATTGTGAAGGAAGTAGAAGATCTATACCAAATTAAGTTTCCGCAGGCGGAGATTGCCTATATTGCTATGCATTTACTTGGAACAAAGCTAGTTACTCAGAAAAAGGGCCATATTGATCATGTAATTGAGGATGATATTCTTCAGCTGGTTCATTTTGTTTTGTCCAAAATAGAAGAAAAATTAGATTTAGGCATTGAAAAGGATGAAGAACTTATCTTTGGAATGAGTATGCATTTAAAGCCTGCAGTTAACCGCATTAAATACGGCATGAATATAAGAAACCCTATGTTGCAAGAAATTAAAAATAACTATCCACTTGCCTATGAAGCGGGAATTATTGCAGGAATGGCCATTAAAGAATACACAGGAATCGAAATGGATGAAAATGAAGTTGGTTATTTGGCGCTTCATATTGGAGCAGCAATGGAAAGAACCAAATTACGTTCAGGTCCAAAACGCTGCTTAGTTGTATGTGCTTCTGGGCTTGGAACCGCTCAGTTAATTTATTATCGTCTCAAATCTTATTTTGGCAGTAATTTAGATGTGGTTGGGACAACAGAATATTATATGCTCGATCAATATAATTTAAATGAAGTGGACTTTATCGTTAGCTCTATCCCCTTTAAGGAGAGCTTTGACATTCCAGTCATTGAGGTAAATGCAATATTGAAGGAAAGTGATTTAAAGGCCATTGAAAAATTTATTCTAACTCAAAGTAGTCATCAGCCAATCGAGTCCTTTTTTCGCCAAGATCTCATTTTTTTAAAGAAAATATTCCATTCCCAAGAGGAAGTTTTAACCTTTTTACATACACAGCTAATGGAGAAAGGGTTAGTGGGAAAACCATTTTTAGATGCGGTATATGAAAGAGAAAAGGTAGCACCAACCGCTTATGGGAATTTGGTTGCTATCCCGCATCCGATTACCCCGCAAACAGAAAAAACATTTGTCTGTGTATGCACCCTAGAAAAGCCGATTGATTGGAATAATAACTCAGTTCAGATTATCTTTTTATTATGTGTAAAAAAGAACAGTCAAGAGGATTTGCAGGAAATGTATGATGTCCTCGGTAAATTTATTGAGGACCACACAAGTGTTCATAAAATATTAAAGGCAAGTATGTATGAAGAATTTATCCGCATAATGAAGGAAGCTTAATGGGTAGAAACTAAAAGGCGGGAGTTACCAAAATAGGTATACTCCCGCTTTTTAAGTTAATTCTTATTCTCCTACATCTGCCCACTTATATTCATAAGTTGCTCCGAATGGGTTTACAAACACATTCTTTACTTTTGGTGAAATTAATTGTGCTCTTGATGCTTGATAAACAGGTGCAATTGGAGCATCTTCGAATAATAGCTTTTCAGCTTTTAAGAAGTTATCATAACGAGCAACATTATCAGTTGCAAGTTTAGTTGCTGTATCGCCAACTAATTGATCATATTCTTTATTAGAATAGCCTGTTTTATTGTTTCCTCCATCGGTAATCCACAGGTTCAAGTATGTGAATGGGTCAAGGAAGTCAGGGCCCCATCTAGAAAGTTGCAGCTCATAATCCATGCTAGTATCTAAATCAAGTCGTTGCTTTTTTGGAACTTGTTTAATTTTAATATTCAAGCCTTCTAAGTTTGTAGATAACTGATTAGCCACATATTCAACTAAAGTTTTGGTTGTTGCATCATCATCTGCTAAAAACTCTAGAGAAACTTTATCTGTACCTAATTCTTTTAAGCCTTTTGCCCAGTAGTCTTTAGCTGCTTGTAAATCATAAGTAACAAGATCTCCACTAACTTTACGGAAGTCCTCACCAGTTTCTGGCATTGGAGTAAAGTCAGCTGGGACAAGTCCGTTCGCTACGATAGAACCGTTATTTAAGATTTCATTAACTAAAGCATCTTTGTCAAAGGCGCGGCTAAGCGCTAAACGAATGTTTTTGTTAGCCAAGGCTTCTGATTTTGTTTGGTTAAATTTAAGGAAATATAAAAACGTGTCTGCTGAAACAACATAATTCTCATCAGTTGAATATTGGTCAACTAAATCAGATGTAAGATCCATTCGATCAACTGTTCCTTTTTCATATAAGCTTAGAGCTGTTTGTGGGTCTTTTACTACTTCAAATGTCAATTTATCCATTTTAACAGTGCTTGCATCCCAATAACTATTATTTTTTGCAAGTACCCATGAATTACCTGTACTATCCCAGTCAGTAATGCTATAAGGCCCGTTTGCTAATAAGTTTTCTGAACTTGTTGCAAATTTATCTCCTTTTTCTTCCACAAACTTTTGGTTTAATGGTAAGAAGGTGCCAAAAGTAGTTAATGTCTCAAAATAAGGTGTTGGGTTTTCTAATTCTACAACAAGTGTATAATCACCGTCCGCCTTCACCCCTAATTGATCAACAGCTAGTTCCCCAGAACTGATAGCAGCAGCATTTTTAATGACACCATTCATCATATAAGGACCATATTCCGATTTAGTGTCTGGATTAACAGCGCGTTGCCATGCATACACAAAGTCATTTGCTGTAACTGGGTCACCATTTGACCATTTTGCATCTTGTCTTAATGTAAACGTCCAAGTTAACCCATCATCACTAACTTTGTGATCAGTTGCAATACCTGGTGATGGCTGTGTATCTTTATCTAAACGGTAAAGCCCTTCCATTGTTGCACCAAGATAAACAAATGAAGATTCATCTGTAGCTAAAGCTGGATCCATTGACGGAATTGCCTCTGGATTTATAAAGTTAAGGACTTTTTCGTCTGATTTACCGTCCTTATCTTTTGAGTCGGTAGAAACGTCGGTTTTATCGCCAGAGCATGCAGCTAATACACTTAGCACAAATGCAAACATAAGAAGTAATAACCAATTTTTTCGTTTCATGAAGTATTCCCCCTGTTTATAATCATTAATTCTGAATATTATCTATCTATTGAACATTCAAAACTATAAAAATTATTATACCTACTAAAAGATATATTTGTAAAGTTATTGTTGGATAATTATTGAAAGGTTTAGTATATTTAGACTGGTTTTAAATTGAAGATCTTTTATTTTGAAAAAGGAAGGAAGATTCAGAATTATGGTATGATAGAGTTAGGAAAATACTATCAATCTTTAAAAAATATGTAATTAGAAGAATAGAAAGGAAATGAAAAATTAGTGGAATGGAAAAACTTATATAGAGGATTTATTATGGGGATAAGTGATTTAATACCGGGAGTGAGCGGGGGAACAATTGCCGTCATTTTGGGCATCTATGACCGTTTGCTCGATGCAATTAGCGGTTTCTTTAGTAGGAACTGGAAGAAACAACTCGGCTTTTTAATACCATTAGCAGTTGGGATGGGTGCTGCCCTTTTATTACTAAGTAGATTAATAGAATTTTTACTGGAAAATTATCATGAGCCAACACAATTTTTCTTTATTGGTTTAATTATCGGTGTAATTCCACTTATGTTAAAAGAGGCTCGGCCGAAAAAGAATTTTGGTTCTGGACATTATATTATTTTAACAATTGCTGCTATTATTATCGCATCCATGGCATTCATGCATCCTGTTAAATCAATAGAGCCGATTACTTCCTTAACTGTATGGTCGGTTCTGGGATTGTTTTTATCTGGTTGGTTAGCCAGCATGGCTATGCTGCTTCCCGGGATTAGTGGATCGTTTATTTTACTGTTACTTGGAGTTTATTCAACAGCAATTAATGCCTTGTCAACATGGAATATCCCAGTGATTATCGTACTTGGACTTGGAGCAATAATTGGATTTATCGGGAGTAGCAAAGGGATTAAATATGCTCTTTCACATTTCCCGCATATCACATATGCAATCATTATTGGATTAATTATCGGTTCTCTTTTTGTTGTTTTTCCTGGTATGGTTTCGGGAGCCACTAGTATAATCTTATGTATTATTACATTTGGGTTAGGGCTTAGTGTAACTACGCTATTTGGCTTGAAAAAATAAGTTATCAGAGAAAATAACAATAATATTTAGGAAGAGGGAATAGGATGGATTATCGTAAAGCAACTATTAAGGATATTAATATGCTAATAGAGCTAAGAAAAAATCAGTTAATAGATGAGGGAGTTTCAGCAGATAAAGATATTAATGACGAGCTGGAAGATTTCTTTCAAAGGAAATTAGCAGAGGGTTCCCTTATCCAATGGCTAGTAATGGAGAAGAATGAAATAATTGCAACAGGAGCTATCGTAATATATGAATTTCCCCCTACCTATACCAATAAGAGTGGAAAAAAAGCATATGTAACCAATATGTATACAAAGAATGCTCATCGCGGAAAAGGAATAGCTACCACTCTACTAACAAAATTAGTGGAGGAAGCTAAAAACTTAGGTATTAAGAAAATGTGGTTAGGTGCTTCAAAGCTTGGCAGACCTGTTTATAAGAAGTTCGGCTTTAAGGAAACGGATGAGTGGATGGAGTTGGAGTTAAAATAATGTGGAGTGGTGGTTGAGGTCTGTCCTTTTTGTGGACAGACCTCTTTTTTATTGGTAAAAGCGATAGGGAGCTTATTTGGCCTATGAGGTATAGTGGAATGGCAGCAGATGAGGGAGATATAGTCCGTAATTGTGGTATATCAGCCAAAGTAGAGGAGGAATCAGCCAGAGCGGAGAGGAAATCAGCCAAAGCGGAGAGGAATCAGCCAAAGCGGAGAGGAAATCAGCCAAAGCGGAGGAAGAATCAGCCAAAGCGGAGAGGAAATCAGCCAAAGCGGAGGAAGAATCAGCCAAAGCGGAGAGGAAATCAGCCAAAGTGGGGGAGAAATCAGCCAAAGCGGAGGAGGAATCAGCCAAAGCGGAGAGGAAATCAGCCAAAGCGGAGGGGAAATCAGCCAAAGCGGAGGGGAAATCAGCCAAAGCGGAGGAGGAATCAGCCAAAGCGGAGAGGAATCAGCCAAAGCGGAGGAGGAATCAGCCAAAGCGGAGGGGAAATCAGCCAAAGCGGAGGAAGAATCAGCCAAAGCGGAGAGGAAATCAGCCAAAGTCCAAAATATCTACCAAACAGCATCACTTCACCTCTGCATACCCTCAACATAACAAAAAAAGAGCCTCCGCAAAAGGGAAGCTCTTTCTCAAAATCTATTAATTACGGATCAGATAATCAAATGCACCTAATGAAGCAGTTGCACCAGAACCCATGGAAATAATGATTTGCTTATAAGCGCTGTCTGTACAATCTCCAGCTGCAAATACACCTGGCAGACTTGTAGCGCCATGCTTATCAACAAGAATTTCACCCATTCTGTTACGCTCCACTGTACCTTCTAACCAGTCTGTATTAGGAACTAGACCAATTTGGACAAACACACCTGCAAGCTCGATATGTTTTTCTTCGCCAGTTTCGCGTTCAACATAAGTAATACCGTTAACTTTATCAGTACCAGTTATTTCTTTTGTTTGAACATTTTTCAGAACTGTAACATTTGGTAGGCTGTTTAAGCGCTCTTGTAAAACAGAGTCTGCTTTTAATTCCGACATAAATTCAAGAACTGTTACGTGTTTCACAATTCCTGCTAAGTCGATAGCAGCTTCAATTCCTGAGTTACCGCCGCCGATTACAGCAACGTCTTTTCCAGTAAATAATGGACCATCACAGTGAGGACAATATGCTACACCTTTGTTCTTAAATTCTGCTTCTCCCGGTACGCCAACATTGCGCCAGCGAGCACCAGTTGATAGAATAACAGACTTACTTTTCAGAACAGCACCATTTTCTAACTCGATTTCTATTAAGTCTTTTTTCTCTAAACGTTTAGCACGTTGAAGGTTCATAACGTCAATGTTATATTCTTTTACATGCTCTTCCAGACTTGCTGCAAGCTTTGGACCTTCTGTTTGCTTCACACTAATGAAGTTTTCAATAGCTAACGTATCCATGATTTGGCCACCGAAGCGTTCTGCAACGATACCAGTGCGGATTCCTTTACGTGCAGCGTAGATTGCAGCACTTGCACCAGCCGGACCACCGCCAACTACTAATACATCAAATGGATCTTTATCAGCAAATTCAGAAGCATCAGCAGCGCTGCCCATTTTTGCTAAAATTTCTTCTAATGACATACGACCGCTGCCAAATGATTCCCCATTAAGGAAAACAGTAGGAACTGCCATGATATCTTTGCTTTCTACTTCTTCCTTAAAAGCTGCCCCATCAATCATTGTATGTGTGATACCAGGGTTTATAAGACTCATCACATTCAACGCTTGTACTACATCCGGACAGTTATGGCAAGTTAAGCTAATGTAAGATTCAAAGTGGAATTCACCTTTGATTGCTTTAATTTGATCGATTACTTTTTGATCGACTTTAGGAGCTCTACCACTTACTTGAAGTAAAGCTAATACTAAAGAAGTGAATTCGTGTCCTAGAGGGATACCAGCAAAAGTAATTCCAGTATCTTCGCCAACACGATTTACACTAAAACTTGGTGTTCTTTCTAATTCAGCAGTTTCTACTTTGATATGAGATGACATAGTAGCTAGTTCATCAACTAGGGCTAGCATGTCACGGGATACTTCATCCGATCCCGTGCTAACCTTAAGAACAACATCGCCTTCCATCATTTGCAGATATTGATTCAGTTGCCCTTTAATTTCATTATCTAGTAACATACAGAGCCACTCCCTTAAATTTTGCCAACAAGGTCTAGGCTTGGCTTAAGTGTAGTGCTGCCTTCTTGCCATTTAGCTGGGCAAACTTCACCTGGATTGTTGCGAACATATTGTGCAGCTTTGATTTTGTTTACTAGTGTGCTTGCATCACGGCCGATACCGTCTGCGTTGATTTCAACCGCTTGAATTTTACCATCTGGATCGATAAGGAAAGTTCCACGATCTGCAAGACCAGCTTCCTCGTTAAGAATGTCAAAATCACGAGAAATTCTTTGTGTTGGGTCACCAATCATGATGTACTCGATTTTGCCGATTGCATCTGAATGATCATGCCATGCTTTGTGAGTGAAATGCGTGTCTGTTGAAACAGAGTAAACTTCTACTCCAAGATCTTTCAATGTAGCATATTCATTTTGTAAATCTTCTAATTCAGTTGGGCATACGAAAGTAAAATCAGCTGGATAGAAGCAGAAAATACTCCATTTACCTTTTAAGTTTTCTTCTGTTACTTCAATAAATTCACCGTTATGAAATGCTTGAGCTGTAAATGGTGAAACTTCTTTTCCGATAATTGACATAATAAAATTCCTCCTAATATGAATAATTTATTACTAGTTTGGACAAATAATCCAAACTTATGCAAATAATAATTATTACAATTCAACATTTATTATTATATAAATTTAATTATTTTGTCAAGGATAATCTAAAACTAATTAATACTTATTTTAATTTTTATCTATAAGAATCCTTGCTTGAATTTGTGAAAAGTTGACAACCTAAGCACTGTATTTGCGGTGTTTTTGATATCTATCTAGTAATTTTCATTTATTAAGGCCTATTCTCAATTAAGAGGGGGTTCATTCATCTATAGATAGTATGATTAAGCCTTCTATAAAAATAGTAATTTTTGCTCTCGGAAAATTAAGGATCGAAACTGAGTAAAAAAAGAAATAGCTTTTTTCATAATTAAACGTCGATAGGAGAAACTACTTAGTATCTAACAAAATGGGTGGGAAACAATATGATACATAAAAGCATGAAAACTATTTTGGTTTTAGTTGGATGCTATCTCCTATATATTGTCGTATTCTGCGTCATTGTGCCTTATTTTTACAAGCCTAAGGAAAACTCTTCTTGGAATCCAGCTGTGAACCTTTCACAGAACGAAGAGAGAGTAGTGTCTTCTGATAAAGTTGTATTACTTCAAGACAGGGAAGATTCTGGTTTAGCGAGATTGCAGTTAATAAAGAATGCAAAGAAATCTATTGATTTATCTACTTATGCCATTCAAAAAGGTACATATTCTGATTTGTTTTTTGCTTCTCTATTTGAAGCAGCAGATCGCGGGGTAAAAGTACGTATTTTGCTGGATGGAATGGTCAACCGATTTAATAAGGATTTGCGTTTGTATAGCTATGCTATTTATCAGCACCCGAATATGGAATTAAAGTATTATGAACCCCTACATTTAGGCAAGCCTTGGACTTGGAATAATCGATTTCATGATAAGTTATTTATCATAGATGAAGAACTTGCATTAGTTGGCGGTAGAAATATAGGAGATAAATATTTTAGTTCACAAGGAGCTAAAGGAGCTTCCAATGATCGGGATGTGCTTGTGTTTACTGAAAAACCAAAAACTAGTGTGCTAAAGCAAATGGATGGTTATTATCAATATGTTTGGAAACATCCTTTTACAAAAATTTCTGTAAAGAAACTTTCACCAAGGAAGGAAAAGCTAGGGGAGCAAAAACGGAAGAAAGCCCTTCACTTATTAAAACATGCTAAAGATGTTTATCCATTGTCGATAGATAAAATGATTAACTGGAAAAAAGATGCGAATCCAACGAAAAAGGTCCATTTTCTTTTTAATCCCCATCAGCGCTTTAATAAAGATCCTCTTATTTGGAAAGAAATTGTATCACTAAGTGAACAAGCAAAATCTATTTATTTAGAAAGTCCTTATATTGTGCCAACGAGGAAAATGCTGGCTTATGTAGATAAAAAGAAAATAGCGGTTGACCATTGGAAGGTCCTAACAAACGCCGTTGCCTCTACTCCGAACTTAGTTGCGTTTTCTGGATATTGGGCAAGCAGGAAGGACATTATTCAATTCGCTGATGAGTTATATGAATACCAGCCGAAAACGGAATCACTTCACGGAAAGACATATATCTTTGATGGGAGAATTAGTTTAATTGGCTCCTATAATCTGGACGCAAGAAGTACTTTTTTAAATACCGAAACAATGGTATTAATTGATAGTGAAGAATTCGCACACTTTCTTCAAGAGGAACTAAATAAAACGGTAAATAATCAAAGTCTACAAGTTTTAGAAGATGGGACTTATAAATCAGACGAGAAAGTAAAGGAAACAGAAGCGGGTTTTTGGAAGAAACTAACGATAAGGGCATTATCTCTTGTCGTAAAGCTGGTGGACTTTTTAGTGTAGGATTAATATTTTCTAGGAAATAGCCTCTTGTTTCACGTGAAACGAAGAGGCACGATTATTACCCTTAATAAAGAACCATATTTCCTGTATTCTTAGCATGGGTTTCTGCCTTTTTTAAAAGAAAGACGGAGGTCACGGCAAGCATTAGAATGATGGAAACTAAAAGTAAATATTGTCCGATCATTTGCGTAAAATCTTTTCCATTTAGCACAAGATCTCGAAAGATACCTAGTACATAAGTAAGCGGAAAAAGGTAGGCAATTGCTTTTCCCCAGATTGGGAAGGCAAGGATTGGAATACGTACACCAGAGAAGAACTGCATTGGTTCCTCGAAAATGGTAAAAAGAATTCCTGCATCTCGCGAAAAGAGAAAAACAATATTTAAAAATCCACCCCAAACAATCGCAGATATACAAAGGAGAAATAAGGCGAGTGGAACATTTGCCCAATAAATTTCAGCCGCTTGTCCTGTAACAATAAGCACCAATAGGATGAAGGTAGTGAATAACCATACAGCTTCAAGCAAATTTCCTGCTGCACGTGCAAACATGATAGTTAAACGATTTGCAGGTGTAAGAAAGATGAGCTCAAGTGTACCAGCCTGACGCTCATAGCTCATATTCCAAGCGGATTGAACAAGGCTCCAAAAGAAAATATATCCTAAATAACCGGTTAGTAAAAACATAGTGATTTGGTCAACATCCATATAGGCAGATAGCGGACTAGATTCCGTTAGGTTAAAGGGCTTAAAGGAATAATAAGACGTAATAAACAATAAGGCTGGCCATAAGAGTAAGGAAAAATAGATTAACTTGTTATGAAAGTTATGTTTATGACTTTTAGCCATTTCTGCTTGTAAAATAGAAAACAACTTCATGCAGATTTCTCCTTTGCTAAGGTTAGAATCGCGTCTTCTAATCGTGGCCGTTTAAGCTCAAGTTTTAGAATTGAAACAGATTCATTCATACAAATATTAATAAGAAAAGAAGTGGGATCATAGGGTGCATCGACAAGAATCACTGTGCTATCTGTCAGCCAATTAAACTGAATGCTGCAATCGACTAATGCCTGTTTGAGTTTATTTTGCGCACTTGCCGATAGGGAACTTGTTTCCATCCTTAAATGATAGCTTTTTACTACAGATGAAATAATTTTTTCTGGTGTGCCATCTAAAATAATCGATCCCTTTTCAATAATATAGATGCGATCACAAAGCTCCTCCACTTCTTCGAGGTAATGACTTGTTAATAAGATTCCTTTGTTTTCTTGTTTTGCTAAGTTTTTCACTAATCCTCTCAATTGCTTAGCTACTGGCGCATCCAGGCCAAGCGTTGGTTCATCAAGGAATAAATATTTAGGATTATTTATAAGTCCTCTCGCAATTTGGAGTCTTTGCTTCATCCCTTTTGAATATAGTTCTACTGGAATGTCCTTTGCCTCTTTTAATCCAACTTGATCGAGAAGATAGGCTATGCGTTTTTCAAGCTCTAGACCTGATAGTTGATAGAGCTTTCCGAAATAGCGGAGGTTTTCGGATCCAGTCAGCCGCCAATATAGCATTCTTTCTCCACCAGCAATCATATTAATATGCTTTTTTACCTTCATTGCCTCTTTTACAGCATCAAAACCATCAATTGTTATTTGTCCATCTGTTGGATTTAGTAAGGTACTGAGCATTTTAATGGTAGTAGTTTTTCCAGCCCCATTTAAACCGAGCAAGCCAACGATTTCTCCTTCTTTAATAGAGATGTTTAAATCTTTAACAGCACATACAACTTGCTTTTCTGAACGGAAAAAATTCTTTCTTTTTTTCACTGTGTAATACTTACTAATTCCTTTTGCTTCGATCACTTTCATCACTCCTTATCCAAAATGCTTTTCTAATACGTATTTCTCCATTTTTTTCATCAAATATGAGCCTGTTGGCAAATAAATCAAACCAAGCGTTGCCATTTTTAGTAATGGAGCCAAAAGCTCATTAAGTGGGGTTCCCTCTATCCAGACCATTCGTAAAGCATCAATTCCATAGGTAAGTGGCATGACTTGGCTGATCCACCTTACTGCCGCTGGTAAAAAGTCACTTGGAAAAGTGATGCTGCAAACAAGTCCCATAAGGACAAATAAGGTGTTCTGCGTGATATATGTATCTCGAAAGTAGAGCATAAACGATCCTAATACTAATGCCATCGAAAAGGTGGAAAGAATCAAAACGACAAGAACAATTAAGACATGAAGCCAGTTTATTCCTTGTAAATGCAAGCCAAATAGAGAGCCAGCGGCAATAATCACAAGGAATTCCAACATAATTCTAATCAACCCTTGCGCTACATAGCCGAGAAAATATCCCTTTCTTGTCGATGGTGTTAGAAGAAGGGATTCTAGGGTCCCTTCTCGCAATTCTGTGATAAGTGTTCGACTTGTAATCATTAAAAGAGACACTGAAAAAGAGTAAAGTAATCCACCTAAAATGCAGTAGGAAAGATAGTCATCTGTCCCCGCATAGGCAGAGAAACTGGATGATAATTCTCCTTTAAAAACAAAAAAATAGGTAAGGTAGGCAAAGATGATAATATAAATAGCGCTTAATATATGTCCTAGAAAAAAAGACCAAGGAAAAGCTCTTTTCATCACGAGATAATTTCGCCAAAAAGTAGCAGAAATGCTCAACCACATTTATGTATCCTCCTTTTGACCAAGGGAAGGCTGATCAAAAAACTGATTTAAGTCGACCTTCAGTTGGTCTAATTTTTGTAAATCTGTCTCATAAAACACAAAGTGTCCATGTCTTTCCCCTTTTATTAAGCACGCCTTTTCTAAGATTTTTAGATGCTTAGAAATTGTGGCCTTTGCAAGCCCGGTAGATTCCGATAATTGCAGTGTACAAATGGGATGCCGAGACATTTGTCTTAATAATTGTAATCTCGTTTTGTCCCCTAATGCAGCGAGAGTAGAAAGCAAGTCTATTGGGACTATATCTTGACTAGTTCCCAGCTGATTAGGAAAGGAGACATGCAAATAAACAATGATGGCAGGAACTTCTAAGCCAACTAAGAGATGTGGCGCGATAAAGCTGGATGGGTATATCGTCAATGTTTCTATCTCTTCATAAGCAAAAATCCAGGTGTTTGCTTTATAAAATCGTATCGATTTTGGATCAAGTCTGAAGCGTGGATGAATAGCGTTGATCGCTTCATATGGATTTGCTGCTATTGCTTTTTTTAATTCATGAACAGATTTAATTAACCACGGCTCCATTCGATATAATTCGCGCGCAAAATAATTTTGCTGGTAATCATAGAGCAAATCGCAAAGGAGATTCCGATAATAATTAGGTTTTTTTAAAACCTTTTGTTGGTTTGTATTTGCATCTGTAAAGTCGCTTTTACCTAGCAGGAAGGCAAGAAATTGCTGCTCTGGCAATAAACGTAATCGTTCAATGGCTTCCTCAACATGCTTCTCTTCCAATAAAAGATAATCATCCAAATCGAGAAAATTAAGCCATTCATTACTAATTTCCCCAAAGAATTGAATCATTTTCCAATGCGGTTTCGATATTGCTTCTTTTGTTTTCTCTGCCCACTCTAGCCTCGTCAGGTGATGAGCTGGATTGTGTAAAACATGTAAACTAGTTAACAATTCACGAAAGGGGGAGTAAATGACACGTACATGTTTTTTAATCCAAATGTTTACTTTGTCCATGGATCTCTTCCTTTTATTTTGATTCGCTATTTAGCGAATCAAATTGATAATTTTGCAAAATTATTCAGTATTTTATAGAGAGAGGCAGGATTTGTCAATGGGGAATTTTTTTTATTTTGAAAGGTGGCATTTAGGAAGGGATGAAAAGCACATAGCAGATTAGGGCTATGTGCTTTATGTTTTATATACTGTACGTATTTTCGAATCCCTCCATTCTGTCTTTAATGGCAGGAATGGTTCCCTTTTTATATTTAGCAACCATTTGATCATATTCATATGGCCCCCCACATGTTTCTTGCTGTGGGAGTACTTCAAGGAGAAGGTACGCCTAAACAGACTCTCCCTCTCTGGAAAATTGCTTTATAAACTTAGAAAAGAATGTCCAATTGTATAGAAACGTGTAAAACAAATAAAGAAAAAGATTCGTATCAGAATATCTGTATTGAATATTCGAAACAGCTGCAGGCATTAGAAGAATCGATTGAAGAAACATATGGTATTCATTTGTGTTGTTGTCCAACCTCCAAAAATAGTTACAAAAATAATTTTTTATTATATTTTTTTTAGAATTATACAAGATCGAGAAGCGTAAAATCTACCTCAGATAATGACCATTTCACCCGATTTTTTTGTTCCTTTTTGACGTAAAATGTCCCTGCTTTGTACCTGCTTTTTCACGTCATTAGGAACAGAAGATTATTGCTATATCAACGTTCCCGTATCGTTGTTCCTTTGTTCCTTCTTTTTATATAGAAAGAGTATATATAAATAAATATAGTGTACAGGCATAGATACGTATCACATATAAAAAGGTTTCCGTCTGAAATCAGGAACAAAGGGACATATCTCAAATCAGAGACATTTTTGTGTGACTTCTTTGCTGCCAAAAAAGAAGGTATTTATCTTTTTATAAGGGACTGTAAAGCAAAGGTTATTCTAGTTTTTGCTTTAACAGTATGGCCGTGATAAGTTCTTTGTTATGTAATGTGTCAATCCATTCCTTCGGTATAGCGTCATAACCATAAATAATACCCGCTAGTCCACCAGCAATTGCTGCGATAGTGTCTGTATCGCCTCCGAGATTGATTGCTTTTAGCACAGTTTCTTTGTACGAATGAGATTGTAAGACACACCACAGAGCTGCTTCAAGGGTATCGACAACATAACCTGTCGATTTGATTTCGGATTCTGCAAGTTCATGCAATGAATTTAAGCGTGTGAATGGTTCCTCGTGTGTCTGATTATTTAGAATATCTTTTAGGTTTTCATTTTTTATTAACCTTCTTACAATGTCCACATAAATAAGACAAGCTTTCTTGGATATGTCATGTGCGTGTGTTATGGATGATACTTCTTTGACCTTTTTATCATCACAATCAATAAATGCAAGAGGCAGAATACGCATAAGCGAACCATTACCGTTTGATCTAACATCACTTTTACCAATACCGTCCATTAGTGCTTGCTGTGTAGTTAATCCTATATCAAAAGTTTCATTTCTTGCTGTATACTTCGCATGATGCATCCAATCGAGAAAACGATTTCTCATATCTTTGATGTTTATACCATTTTCATGATTAATGGAATCTAATGTAGCGAGCAACATGGATGTATCGTCTGACCATGTGCCAACAGGTTGATTCCATACTCCACCATTTGTCATAGTCTCACATGCGTATGTTCCCCTTATTTTAAATTCATGGGGGACACCTAGTGCATCACCAATAATAAATCCATAAACAGCACTTTTTAATAGCATATAAATCAACTCCTTCTTGTCGTTGTCTTTATTGTATCATTTTAAGTGTTTAGGCTTTTTAATTTCCTCTCCGTTATATATATTTCTTTTTTATGTATACCATCCCGTTTATAGATAACTGGATACCACAAAATAATATAGGTTTCTATATTTGCATAGCATACAGATCATTCAAACAATCAGAGCAGGTTCCAGCAGTACAATGACTACACCCCATCGCAGTCATTCGAGCAGCTGTTCGAGAAAGGGGTAATTATCCAGAGACTCTCCCTTCGAAATCAACTATCTACCAAAATAATTGTATATAAATATTACCAATATCTATCAAATCTCGAATAAGGGATTGGTTCCAATGCGAAAGAGGTATCTTACATATATCCAAATTCTATAAGAAAACTAGTAACTGAAACTGCCCATCTTAAAAGGTGAGAGAAGGAGGATGAAGATGTTTACTCTAAGTGATCTCGACAAATTTGCATGGGCCTTTTTCGTCGTTTTGCCTATTGTTAATTTAATTCATGCTGCTGGGCATCAACTCTTTGTATGGATATTTGGGTTGAAGGGCGATTTAACGATTGGCAGGGGAAAAAGACTGTTTTCTATAGGGTGTATGCATATTCATGTCCTTTATTTTGTAGATGCGGCCTGTCATTATAAAGGGATAGAGAAGAAAAAAAGATGGCAGCAGACATTGATTCATGGGGGAGGCATATTATTTAACTTATTGTCGATTCTAGTCGTTAATTCTTTAATCATTCAGGAAGTTCTACCAAAAAGCTCATTTCTCTATCAATTTGTTTATTTTTCCTTTTATTTTATTTTTTTTGCCGTGCTTCCTTTTGATTATGGAGAAGATTCTCCGAATGATGGCAAATCAATTTTAATGATATGGAAGCAAAGAAAGTAAGGGAGAAAGTTACCGTTTTTGGAATACTTATAGCTTGTTTTGGGTACATGACAATTAACCACAAGTTCTATCGAAGTAAGAAGGAGGAATACAGTCATGTTAAATCAAGCAAGAAAAGAAGAATTGAATATGGTAAAAGGGATTGCTCCTAATGTAGATAAGGAAGCATTGTTTAATAACAAGAGAAAAGTATTCCTATTTGGATCGCCAAGTTATACGAATATTGGAGATCAAGCCATTGCCTATGCAGAGGAAAAGTTTATTAAAAATTGTTTTCCTTACTATGAATATATTGAAATTATGGACTATGCAACAGAAGAAGGAATAGAGCTAGTTAAGAAGATTATTAACAAAGATGATATTGTTTGTTTTACAGGCGGAGGAAATTTAGGAAGTTTATATGTAGATATTGAGGAAGATCGTAGAAAAGTAGTTTCATCCTTTAAAGACTACAAAACAATTGTTTTTCCACAATCTGCTTTTTTTGAGGATACAGAGCAAGGTAGAGAAGAGAAGCGGAAAAGCCAAGAAGCATACAATCAAAATCCTAATCTAACTTTAGTAGCAAGAGAGAATCAAACTTTAGATATTTTAAAAGAAACATTCCAGGCAAATGTTATTTACACTCCAGATATGGTATTATCTCTGTCTATTGAGCCAAGGGAGCTGGAACGTGATGGTGTTCTATTTGTTCTAAGAGCAGATAAGGAGAAGGTGACAGAAGAAAGCTTTGTTTCTGACTTAATGGACTTATTTGGAAAAACGGAGTCTGTAGAGCGGACAGATACGGTTTTATCAGAGGTTGATGTGATTGATTATGCGGACCGTGAAAAGTACTTCTTAAAAACGCTTGATAAAATTGGCTCCAAAAAATTAATTATTACAGATCGTTTGCATGCTATGATCTTTTCCATTATCACTAAAACACCTTGTCTAGTGTTCGGAAATAGCTATGGAAAAGCAAAGCATTCTTATAATGATTGGCTACATGAGTTATCCTTTATTGAATATACA
Source organism: Niallia circulans (assembly GCF_003726095.1). Classification (NCBI taxonomy): domain Bacteria; kingdom Bacillati; phylum Bacillota; class Bacilli; order Caryophanales; family Bacillaceae; genus Niallia; species Niallia circulans. The sequence continues at coordinate 3,753,649 of NZ_CP026031.1, read as the reverse complement.
GATAACAAAGAGTTAAATGACATACCAGCTATCGTGGAAAGATTGCAAAAGGCAGAGCCGAATAAGATTGATGTAAAAGAAGATTTCCAAGTACTAAAAGATTTTTTTAAAGGATAAATTTCTTTGAATTTGTGCTAACCCAACAAAGATAAGAGAGGAAAGTATATCTAGGAAAACCATTGATATTACGTAACTCTTTAAAACTTTGTTGGGTTTTTTCATTGTGTTTTGTGAAACGTTTCTACTAATAATACTAAATGAAATAGTTAGAAAACGCTTGCAAGTTGATATTCAGTGATATATACTAACTTATATCGAAACGTTTCTATAAAATTCATCTAAAAATGGAGGAAACAAGAATGAATTTCAAAAAGAAATTTGCATTGCTAGGAACCACAGCATTACTTGCAGTAGGATTAATGGCGGGATGTTCTGATAGTAAAAATGATGCTAGTGACTCAGAAGTACTAACTGTTTGGGGAATGGGCGATGAAGTGAAGCAGCTCCCTAAAATGGCAGAGGAATTTACGAAAGAAACAGGCATTGAAGTGAAAATCCAAGCAATCCCCTGGGCTAGTGCTCATGATAAATTACTGACAGCCGTAGCTTCGAAGGAAGGTCCTGATGTTCTTCAAATGGGTACTACTTGGATGCCGGAGTTTCAAGCTGCTGGTGCATTGGCAGATATGGGGCCATTTATTGATAAAAATGATCATTTAAAGCCAGAAAACTTTTTCGAAGGTTCAGTAGAAACAACCAAGTTTGATGATAAGTATTACGGGATACCGTGGGCAGCGGAAACGAGAGTTTTGTTCTATCGGACCGATATTTTAGAATCCGTTGGATATAAAGAGGCACCTAAAACATGGGAAGAGCTTGAAGACGCAGCGAAGAAGCTATCAGAACGAGGAGATAATATGTATGGCTTAAATGTCGATTCGAAGGAACAAACACTTGGTTTCATGTTTGCTCGACAAAACGGTTCTGAATTGCTGTCAGACAAGGAAGAAGCGCAATTTAACCAAGCGCCGTTTGTAGAAGCAGTGACGTTTTTAAATGATATGATTCAAAAAGGGTATGCTCCTAAACAAGACTTAGGAATGGATGTTTCGCAAACGTTCTCAGGAGATGCTATTGTACCAATGTTTATTAGTGGTCCGTGGATGGTGAAAACAGTTAATGATACAGTGCCTGATATCGAAGGCAAATGGGCAACCGCCGTTCTTCCTGCTGGAAAAGATAATAATGATTCAAGTCTTGGTGGATCGAATTTAACGATATTTGAACATTCAAAGAAAAAAGATCAAGCGGCACAATTTATTGATTTTATGGTGAGCAAGGAAAACCAATTAAAGTGGTTAGAATTAACGAATGCCATGCCAACAGTAAAAGAAGCGTGGAAGGATGAAAAGCTAGCCGGAGATCCATTATATGAAGTATTTGGAGAGCAAATGGAAAACTCTCATCCAATGCCATTAATTCCTGAATTTGAAGAAATCGCTCAAAACTACTTGAAGCATTTTGAGAAAATTTATTTGGGTGGAGCAGATGTACAGGCAGAGATGGATGCTTTTAATGCAGAAACAGAAAAGGTTTTAAGTAAATAAATGAGCAGAAAGGAGTATCTCAAACATTAGCGGAAGTTATCTGAATAAACGGGTTCGATTAGAAAAATCTGTTTCCTAATCTGAATGTGTTAAAAGAAATCTTTCTCTAAAGAGATGCTCCTTTCTATTTAAAGTAAAGGAAGTGCTTTAAAATTGAGAAACTTTACTAGTAAAAGAGCCCCATATTTATTCATTTCTCCTGCATTGCTCTTACTAATGTTGTTTTCCTTAATTCCCATTGTTGTAGCTTTTTTTATTAGTTTTACAGATATCAGCTTAGTTGGACTAGCTGATTGGTCACAGATCAATTTTGTGGGATTAAGTAATTACAAAGAAATTTTAACAGATCCTGTTTTCCTCAAATCAATTGGAAATACCTTGTTTTATGTAGTGATTGGTGTGCCTTTAGTTATCGCTTGTTCCTTAGGAATCGCGGTTATGATTAACTTCGGGGAAAATAAAATCTTTCAATTTTTTCGGTTGATTTTTTACACGCCATCGATCACAAATGTGGTTGCCGTAGCAGTTGTGTGGAGTTATCTTTATAATCCGAGTTTTGGATTTTTAAACTATTTACTGTCTCTTATCAATGTTTCTCCAGTACCGTGGCTGCAAGATCCGACAATGGCGAAAGTGTCATTAATTATTCTTGCTTTATGGCGAGCGATTGGTACGAATATGATTATTTTTTTAGCGGCTCTTCAAGGTATACCGAAAGAATATTATGAGGCTGCCTCATTAGATGGCGCTAATCGACGTCAACAATTATTTCAAATTACGATACCCATGCTTAAGTTTGCAACTTTCTTTGTAACGATTACGACGATGATTGGCTGGCTCCAGTTTTTCGAAGAACCGTTTATTATGACCAATGGCGGGCCTTTAGATAGTACTACTTCTGTTGCGTTATTTATTTACCGGAACGGGTTCCAATTTAGTAAGTTTGGTTATGCAGCGGCAGGGTCATTTATTTTATTTATTGCGATTATTATCGTTACCTTGATTCAATTCCGCATTCAGCGTAAGAGTGATGAAGAATCATTATAGGAGGAAATAGCTATGCATACATCTCAAAAGCAAATGAGAACTTCAAAATGGATTGTTGGAATTATTCTTACTGTTGGCGGATTCTTTATGGTCTTACCATTTATTTGGATGCTGCTTTCTTCCCTGAAAACGGATGCGGAAATTATGCAGTTTCCTCCAACTATTTGGCCGCAGGAGATCACCTTTGCTAATTTTAAAGAATTGTTTTTAGCGTTTAACTTTGCAGTGTATTTAAAAAATACATTAATTATCGTCCTATGCTCATTTGGCGGACTAATTTTGAACGCGATGGCAGGATATGGATTTGCAAAATATAACTTCAAGGGGAAAAATATACTCTTTTATTTAGTGCTTGCGACAATGATGATACCTGGGCAAGTCACGATGATTCCAGTTTATTTGATTTTAAACGCCATGGGCTTAACAAATACAATGGCAGGGATTGTTCTTCCGGGTCTAGTGGGGGCTTTCGCCATTTTCCTATTCCGTCAGTTTATGTCTACTATATCGAACGAATTATTAGAAGCGGCTCGATTAGATGGTGCGAGTGAATGGAAAATATTTTGGAAAATAATTATGCCTGTTTCACGCCCGGTTATAGCTGTTCAAGGAATATTGACCTTTATCGGTGCGTGGAATTCCTTCTTATGGCCGCTAATTATGGCAAATGATGAAAAGTATTATACATTATCTGTTGGTCTACAGCTTTTAAAAGGACAATATGCAAGCAATTATGCTCTGCAGATGGCTGGTTCTACCTTTATGATTATTCCAATCATTATTGTATTCATGATATTCCAAAAATACATCCTGCAAGGATTCAATGTATCAGGATTGAAGTAAGGAGCATGTAAATGAGACATGAAGATTTAGTTAAATTAGTGGATGAAATGACAGTAGAGGAAAAAGTAGATCAGCTTCTACAGCTTTCCGCCGATTTTTATACAAAAAAAAGTGAAGAAATGACAGGACCTTTAACTGATTTAGGGTTAACAGAAGAAAATATCAAACAAGCTGGCTCTACATTAGGTTTATCGGGAGCTGAAGAAGCTATTCGTATCCAAAAGGAATATATGAAAAAGCATCGTTTAGGAATTCCAACCTTAATGATGGCTGACATTATCCATGGATTTCGAACGATTTTCCCCATTCCTTTAGGTTTAGGGAGTTCCTGGAGTTTAGAAGCTGCTGAAAAAATGGCGCGAATTTCTGCATTAGAAGCTAGTGTATCTGGTTTACATGTAACCTTTTCACCGATGGTTGACTTAGTGCGCGACCCTAGATGGGGGAGAGTGATGGAATCAACAGGAGAAGATGCTCATTTAAATGGTGAATTTGCTAAAGCGTTAGTGCGTGGCTATCAAGGAGAAGACTTGAAAAGCGATACAGAACGACTGGCGGCCTGTGTAAAGCATTTTGCTGCATATGGTGCTCCGTTGGGAGGAAGAGACTATAATACGGTTGATATGTCTGAACGGCAACTAAGGGAAAGTTATTTGCCGAGTTACAAAGCTGCTATTGATGCAGGTGCTAAATTAGTAATGACCTCCTTTAATACAGTTGACGGGATTCCTGCAACTGGGAATGAGTGGCTTTTTAGAAAAATATTAAGGGACCAGTTTGGTTTTGATGGAGTAGTAATATCTGATTGGGGAGCAGTGAAGGAATTGATTGCTCATGGAGTAGCTGGAAATGAAAAAAAAGCTGCGGAGCTTGCCATAAAGGCAGGAGTAGATATTGAGATGATGACCACTTGTTATGCTCACTATTTAAAGGAGTTAGTAGAGGAAGAAGTAGTAGACGAAAAACTTTTAAACGAAGCCGTGCTAAGAATTTTAGAATTGAAAAATGATTTAGGGTTATTTGAAAATCCTCATCGTGGAGCAGATGCAGATCGGGAAAAAGAAGTAATACTGTCACAATCTCATCGAAATGCATCCAGAGAAATAGCAGCAAAATCAATTGTATTGCTAGAAAACAATGGTGTCTTGCCGTTATCTGCTGATCAAAAAGTAGCAGTTGTCGGACCAGGAGCAGATTCACAGGATATTTTAGGAGCTTGGTCATGGCAAGGGAAAATGGATGAAGCTGTGTCATTACTTGAAGGGATGCAGGAGAAATCTGCTAATATTCTCTCAGCAGAAGTACCTTGCGATTACTTTGAACTATCAGAAGACATGATTTCAAGTGCACTAAAAGCAGCGAGTCATGCAGAAGTCGTTGTATTAGCTTTAGGGGAACAAGAATGGATGAGTGGAGAGGCGGCCAGCCGAAGTGATATTTGCTTGCCAAAAGAACAGATAAAGCTTTTTAAGCAATTAAAGAATACAGGTAAACCGATAATCGTTACGCTGTATAATGGCCGACCATTAGATATTAGTGAGCTAGATGGAGCGGCTGCCATTGTAGAAGCGTGGTTCCCTGGGACAGAAGGTGGAAATGCGCTAAGTGACATTTTATATGGAGATGTAAACCCAAGTGGGCGTTTAAGCATGAGTTTTCCTGAAAATGTGGGGCAAGTGCCAGTTTACTACAATGGAGATAATACAGGTCGTCCTTATGAAGAGAATCCGGACGAAAAATATGTTTCTAAATACTTGGATGTTTCAAATTATGCACGTTATCCATTTGGCTATGGATTAAGCTACAGCGAGGTTGTTTACAGTAATTTGCAATTAGATAAAGAGACCATATCGGAGAATGAAGCAGTGACAATTACGGTGGAAGTGGAGAATAGAGGAGTTTATCCTGTCACAGAAACGGTCCAGCTTTATATACGTGATCTAGTTGGAGAGGTTGTGCGTCCTGTTAAGGAATTAAAGGACTTTAAGCAAGTTCAGTTAAAAAATGGAGAAAAGCAAGTGGTTACCTTTAAAATTTCCGAAGAGCAGCTTCGATATACTCATAGAAATATGCAATTTTTAAGTGATGACGGCGATTTTGAAGTAATGGTTGGTCCAAATAGCATAGAACTTCAATCAAAAAGTTTTGAATTAAAAAAGATAAGAGGATAGGTATGAAGATATGAATACGCAAACAGTTACATTGAATGGGAATAATACGACATTTTCATTTCTTCCTAGCGGGGATATATATGAGATTCGTCATAAAGATATAATGGTTAACCAACTCATAGGGAATTTATTAGATGGCAGTGCAAACCAAATCTATTTGCGTGTGTTTAAAAAGGGGACAATTCTTTCGACACCATTACTTGGTATTCAATCGGATAGTAAGCTGGCAGTAGGTGAGCGTGCATTAATTTGGAGTGGCACCTTTGAAGGAGTATCCTATGAAGTTAAATTTATAGTAACCTCGCATGACGTATGGTTCTGGGAAGTTTCTTTACAAGGGAATCAAACAGTAGATTTATTATATGGACAGGATATTGGCATCGCGGCAAAAGGAGCCGTTCAATCGAATGAGGCTTATGTATCTCAATATATCGATCATTACATCGATACACAGCATGGATATACAATCTGCTCTAGGCAAAATCAGCCGCAAGACGGTAAATTCCCGTATTTACAACAAGGATGTTTGCAAAAAACAATTGGATTTAGTACAGATGGATATCAATTCTTTGGAATGTCTTATAAAGAAACAAATATTCCTGAGGCATTACAGAGGGAAAGCCTGTCAACAGAGGTTTATCAGTATGAAATGGCTTATGCGGCCCTACAAACAGATAAACGAAATGTACAAGAGAAGCAATCGGTTGTTTTTTATGGTTCTATTTTGGAAAATCATCCAACAGCTGTAGAGAAACCCTTTTTCACTACTCAACAAATAGAAGAAATTTGGGTAGAAGCAAACAAATTGGAACAGGTTACAAAACCAGTAAATAAAATGACGCGTATTGTTAATCAAGTTATCAAAACAGAAAGCCTGACTCCTGAGGAAATAGATGAGTTATTTGGGATTCAACTAGAAAAAGAGATAGTAGATCAAAAGCTTTTGTCCTTTTTCACAGATAATCAACATCATGTTGTATTAAAGGAAAAGGAAGTTCAAATGGAAAGGCCGCATGGTCATATCCTTTTAAGCGGAACTGACTTAGTAGTAGATAAACCGGTAATGGCTACAACGGTCTATATGTATGGGATTTTTAATTCCCAAATTGTTTTAGGGAACACTTCCATGAACAAAATGATGAGCAATAATAGAAATTCACTTAATATAATGAAGAAATCTGGTCAGCGGATTTATATGAAAATAAATAATCAGTGGCAGTTATTAGCTATGCCATCTGCATTTGAAATGGGCTTTAATGTTGCTAAATGGTATTACAAGCTTGCGGATGACTTGATTATAGTGACAAATTATACCTCTGTTGAAGACCATGAGATTAAGCTGAGCATCGAAAGTAAAAGAGGGAAAAAATATGATTTTGTCATTAGTAATCATATTTTAATGAATGATGGAGAGGATTCGGTACCATTTAAATGGGAACAATCAAATCAAGTCATCACATTTAATGGCACACCAAGTTCAACTGTCGATCAAGGCTATCCAGAGCTAACTTATCATATCCATGTTGAACAACCCTTTACGTTGAAGGATGAAACGGTTTTTGTTTCCCTTAAGGAAGGATCTGACTTCCCGCTAGTTATGTTAGAATTGCTGCAAGAACATACCGTAAACCTTACTATTCAGGGGAATTTGCATAGAGGAAATTATCAGCATCATCAAAAGAGCGAAGGTATAGAGACGGAAAGCTATGAACGCTATCTGGATGGATTATTAAATGGTTTTCAGATGAAGCATGAGAATCCACTCATTCAAGAAGAAGTAGAGAGAATGAATCTGCTTAGTAGATGGTATTCTCATAATATGCTAGTCCATTATCTGTCTCCACACGGGTTAGAGCAATATGGCGGTGCTGCATGGGGAACAAGGGACGTTTCGCAGGGACCAGTGGAATATTTCTTTGCCGTTAATCGCCCTGAAATTGTTCGTGAGATATTGAAAAAAGTATATGCAAACCAATTCGAAAATGATGGGAATTGGCCGCAGTGGTTTATGTTTGATCGATTTGAAAAGATTAAGGCAGATGAAAGTCATGGTGATGTTATTGTATGGCCGTTAAAGGTAGTTGGAGATTATTTAACATTTACAGGAGATACGAGCATATTAGCGGAGTCTATTCCATTTACAAATCGAGATACATTTGCAAAAACGGAAGAGTTTTATCCGTTAATGGAGCATGTTAAGAAGCAAATCCACTATATAGAGACAAATTTTCTGCCGAATACGTTTTTGTCTTGTTATGGAGATGGAGATTGGGACGATACATTACAGCCATATGATAGCAGGTTAAAGAAGAATATGGCTAGCAGCTGGACTGTAGCACTTACCTACCAGACAATTCGTAACTTAGCGAGAGCGTTAGAGAGCTATGATAATCTGTATGCAGCATACCTTTTTGATTTGGCTAAAAATATCAAAGCGGACTTTAACCGCTTTATATTAAGTACAGATACTATTCCAGGATTTGTCTATATGGAGGATTCGGATCATGTGGAATTAATGATACATCCAGATGATGAAAAAACAAATATTCAATACCGATTATTACCCATGACGAGAAGTATGATTGCAGAATTAATCACACCGGAGATAGCCGAGCATCATTATCAAATTATAAAAGAAAATTTATATTTTCCGGATGGAGTGCGATTAATGAATCGGCCTGCATCTTATAAAGGCGGCGTAAGCACTAACTTTAAACGTGCGGAACAGGCGGCTAACTTTGGAAGAGAAATTGGTTTGCAATATGTACACGCTCATATTCGTTTTACGGAAGCAATGGCGAAGTTAGGGAAAGCGGAAGAAACGTGGAAAGGGTTAAATACGATTAATCCAATTGGTCTCAAAGATCGTGTGGAAAATGCAGCTATTCGTCAGAGTAATGTTTATTTCAGCAGTTCTGATGGCGATTTCAAAACGAGGTATGAAGCACAAGAGAATTTTGGTAAACTTAAAAATGGCGGTGTTCCTGTAAAAGGCGGCTGGCGTATATACTCTAGCGGGCCAGGAATTTATATTAATCAGTTAATAAGCAACGTATTAGGGATTCGCCAAACAGCTGCAGAGGTTATTATTGATCCAGTTCTGCCACAAAGCTTAAATGGCTTAACTGTAACATTTCAATTATTAGATAAGCCTGTAGAGATTAAGTATACACTTGGGTCTAAAGATAAGAAGGCGATCTTTAATGGAAATGTTCTAGAGAACAGACTTGAAGATAATCTTTATCGGCAGGGTGGAATATGCTTAAATAAGGAAGCAATGAAGAAAGTATTACAACAAGAAAATATATTAGAAGTGTACTGCTAATAGGAAGGGGTGAAGGCAATGGTAGGGATTAAAGATATAGCTAAGGCAGCTGGTGTTTCTATTTCTACCGTATCCTATGCACTAAATGGCAGTCCAAAGGTAACGGAAGCCACTCGTGCAAGAATAACTGCTATTGCAAATGAGCTCAATTATATTCCTAATATGGCAGCGAGAACATTGAAAAAGCAGGAAACAAAAATTATAGCTGTCTATCTTGCAGATTATGGCGGGAGTTTCTATGGAGAGCTATTAGAAGGAATTAAACGGGGTCTTGCCTATTACAACTATGACATGATTGTTTGTAGTGGGCAGAAGTCCCATTTATTTCTTCCAGAAAGAATGGTGGATGGGGGAATTATCCTAGACTGGAGCTTTAGCACAGAAGAAATTATTCAATTTGCCAATCGAGGGCACTCTTTAGTTGTGCTGGATCGAGAAATCAGTTGTCCTAATGTTAGAAAAGTGCTATTGGATAATAAAGGCGGAGCAACGCTTGCGGTGGAAAAAATAATTTCAAGTAATCTGGGAAAAGTTTATTTGGTAACAGGTCCAGAAGAAGCGTTTGACAGCCGGCAAAGGCTGGAGGCTAGTGAACGCGAATTAGCTCGCTATGGCGTCGAGTATGAGGTTATTCCCTCTGCATTTACGGAGGAATCGGGTTATGCAGCAGCAGAAATTATCCATTCGAAGATGACATGCTCACCTATTACCATTTTTTCTTTTAATGATGAAATGGCTGTAGGAATTTATAAATATTTTAAAGATAAAGATAGAAAGATAGGCACAGATATTTCTCTTATTGGCTTTGATAATATAGAAATTGGCTCTTTTCTTAATCCGTCATTAGCGACAATTTCTTATTCCAAACATCGTTGGGGAATGGTTGCCGCGGAAAAAGTGGTTCAGTTGATAAATAATGAAGAAGTCGAGGATGAATGGATAATTACCAGTTTTGTAGAAGGGAAATCATTTATTTCTAATAAAAAGTAGGGGTGGAAAAATGGCTGTCTCTAAAGTGAATTTTCGTTCTGAAGTTTTAGGAAAAGCAACTTCTATGAATATTTATCTTCCTGATAAAGGGAATAGCGCCCTTATTCCTGTTATCTATCTGTTACATGGCTGGTCTGATGATGACGAAGCTTGGTTAACAGCTACATCACTTGAAAGGTATGCTTCAGAGTATGAATTTGCGATTGTGATGCCTCAAGTAGATTTAAGTTACTATGCAGATATGGTGAATGGAAATCGCTATTGGACGTTTTTATCGGAAGAATTGCCTGCATTAGTTAGAAAGTGGTTTCGTATTTCCGATCAGAAAGAGGCTAGCTTTGTTGCTGGACTATCCATGGGCGGCTATGGCGCAACAAAATTGGCTCTAACTTTTCCTGATCGCTTCAACAGCTTTGCCTCCTTATCCGGAGCGATGGATGTCGTAGAATTGTGGAAGAGGGATAGAGATAGAGACAAAGCATTTGCAGATATTTTTGGATCTATTCAGCAGCTGGCTGGCAGTGAAAATGACTTATTCCATCTTTTGGAGAAGCTAAAAGAAGATAGCCATGTGAAAATGCTGCAAATCTGTGGTACAGAAGACTTCCTTTATCAGGACAACTTAAAGTTTAGAGAGAAAGCACAAAAGAAAATAAGAGATTATCATTATATTGAAATGCCGGGAGACCATAACTGGGCATTTTGGGATAAAACAATCCAGATTGTATTAAAATGGTTTGACGAGAACTATAAAGAAGCGAATAATTAATAGAAGGGACTGTCCATTTAGGGATAGTCCCTTTGCTGTTTGCATGAAAGAAGGATGACCCCTGAGGACACAAATTATAAATCTCCCAAAATTCTTGTCCCATGCGCTTCTTTCATTCCTAACTCTGAAGAAAGCAACGGAAGGTTAGCAGATGTTATTCCGCCGCCAGGAATAATAATAATTTTTTCAGAAGCATATTCTATATAACTTTTTAGTGCGGGAAGATTGTTCTCTATTCTTGTTGATAGAGGGCCACCATGTGTTAAAATACGGTGCACGCCATGGGATGCGAGCCAATCAATTGCTTGCCATTTTAGCTGTGGAGCAATTTCGTCAAAGGCCATATGAAAGGTAATCTCCATCCCAGCAGCAGCGTCTAAGCATTTCTCCAGCGCTTCTTCATCAATCCAGTTAGCTTTATCCAAGCAGCCGATTACTGCACCGTTTATACCAAGCTCTTTAAAAAGGCGGATATCTTGGCACATAATATCTATCTCATGCTCGTTATACATAAAGTTTCCGCCTCTTGGGCGAATGATAGCCATCACCTTTGTATCGGTATTTCTACAATAGGAAATCGTTTTTGCGGCAACGCCATAGCTTACTGTTGTTCCTCCAACAGAAAGGTTATCGCATAACTCAATTCGATCGGCCCCTTTTTGGATGGCGCTCGGAACAAGTGTAAAGTTTTCTACACAGACTTCTTTTATCATTATCATCACCTACCAATCTAATTAAGATAGTATCATATATGGACATGAAAGAAAGTTATAATAAATGGCTATTGTTTTCTCTTTACTAATATGTTAAAGTATTTGGAAAATACGAGGTGATGGAAATGGTTAAACGCATACTTAGTATCTTTCTTTCACAATTACATCATCATAAACAGTAGTCTTGCTATTTCGATTTAAAAATCGTACATAGGAAGGCTATTTCTCATGAAACCGCATTTGATTAAGTTTTACTACTTAAATCAAGGGCGGTTTTTTATTTTTAAACAGGAGGCTAAAAAAATGAAGAAGATGAATTATCAAAATGTAAAGGGAACACTCGATTATTTGCCAGAAGAGGAGGGAATCAGAAGAGCGATCCGCAGAACGATGGAAGATGTATTTATTCAGTATGGCTGTAAGCCGATAGAGACACCGATCTTAAATTATCAAAGCTTGCTTGCTTCTAAATATGCTGGCGGGGCAGAAATATTAGAAGAAATGTATACACTTTCTGATCGGGGAAAAAGAGAGCTGGCGCTGCGCTATGATTTAACGATCCCCTTTGCGAAGGTTGTTGCGATGAACCCAACATTAAAAATGCCTTTTAAACGCTACGAGATTGGCAAAGTTTTTCGAGATGGACCGATAAAGACAGGCCGATACCGAGAGTTCACACAATGTGATGTGGATATTGTAGGTGTTCAATCGCAAGTGGCCGAAGCAGAGCTCATGATGATGGCATTGGATGTTTTCAAAAAATTAAAGATGGATGTGACGATTCAATATAATAATCGCAAATTATTAGTTGGATTTCTCCGTCAGTTGAATATTACTGGTCAAATGGTAAACCGCGTAATTTTGATATTAGACAAAATCGAGAAAATTAGTAAGGATAAAATTAAGGAAGAGCTGAGAGAAGTTGGATTAGAACAAGGTGCGATAGACGCTATCGAAGCATTTTTACAAAAGGACTTGGACGGTATTGTGGAGCAGTATCGACAGTTGGCAGAAAAAGAGGAGATTATCAAACAGGGACTGGAAGAATGGAATGAATTACAAGTATATTTAAAACGGCTAGAACTTGAGCCATATTGCGTATTCAATCCATTTCTTGCGAGAGGCCTTGAAATTTATACAGGAACGATATATGAAATTTTTTTAACAGATAAAAGCGTAAAGTCAAGCATTGGTAGTGGCGGAAGATATGATAATGCGATAGGAGGGCTAGTTGGTTCTGAAGAAACTTATGCAACAGTGGGCATTTCTTTTGGGCTGGATGTCATTTTAGCCGCTCTTTCATTAGAAAATCACTTTTCAGAAGCGGAAAGGCTAGACTACTACATTATTCCCGTTGGTCGCCCGATAGAAGCTATATTAACAGCAAAAGCGCTTCGAGACCAAGGTTTTAAAGTGGAATTAGAATTAGGAAAGAAAAAACTGGCAAAAGCTTTAGAGAAAGCAAATAAAGAAGGGGTCAAAAAGGTCATTATGATAGGAGAAAAGGAGGTAGATGGAAATACGTATAAAGTGAGAGATATGGAAACGGGAGAGGAATGGCTAGAGATTTTTCAATATTAAGTAGGATGGGCAGTAGATGGGAGACATTTACTGCCTTTGTCTATGTTTGTCAGGATTGGAAGCAGTGTCAAAGCCCATTTCAAGAAAAGGGAAAGTGAAAAGGTAACAGAGAAGTAGCGTCAGAGCCCATTTCAAGAAAAGGGAAGGTGAAAAGGTAACAGAGAAGCAGAGTCAGAGCCCATTTCAAGAAAAGGGAAAGTGAAAAGGTAACAGAGAAGCAGAGTCAGAGCCCATTTCAAGAAAAGGGAAAGTGAAAAGGTAACAGAGAAGCAGAGTCAGAGCCCATTTCAAGAAAAGGGAAAGTGAAAAGGTAACAGAGAAGTAGCGTCAGAGCCCGTTTCAAGAAAAGGGAAAGTGAAAAGGTAACAGAGAAGCAGAGTCAGAGCCCGTTTCAAGAAAAGGGAAAGTGAAAAGGTAACAGAGAAGTAGCGTCAGAGCCCGTTTCAAGAAAAGGGAAAGTGAAAAGGTAACAGAGAAGTAGCGTCAGAGCCCGTTTCAAGAAAAGTGAAGGTGAAAAGGTAACAGAGAAGCAGTGTCAAAGCCCATTTCAAGAAAATCTAAGACAAAAGGTAACAAAAAAACCTATTCATATTCTTTTTCATATAAGTTAAAAAAATCCTTTTCCGGTAGCATAGAAAAGCAAATTCTCTAGAAAACTTCATAACAGATTATTTACACACAAGAGAAGCATACTACAAAAGAAATAACATTTATATAGTAGATATTCATTGTAATGTTACTTAAATGATGATAACATAAAGTTATGTAACATTATTGGGAGGCAAACCGATGGAATATGTCGATCCTATAAAAGAAATTGAGAGTATTAATGCGATTAAAGAAGTATTAAGAAAACAATCTCAAAGAGACTTGCTCCTTTTTGTATTAGGTATTAATACAGGAATAAGAGTTAGTGATTTACTCGCATTAAAAGTTCGGGATGTAAGAGATGCGTCGGGAATTAAGGAGTTTTTGTATCTTCGTGATTCAGATGAAGTGAAGGCATACTATTTAAATAGTAAAGTGCATATTGAATTGGAGAAATATTTGCAAGAACATGAATTTGAAGAGGATGAATTTCTTTTTAAGTCTCAGAAGAATAATCAACCGATTACTCGTCAACAGGCCTATCGGATTATAAACAAAGCGGCAAAATTAGTTGGAATTTCTGGGAAGATTGGAATGCATACCTTGAGAAAAACATTCGGCTACCATGCCTACCGAAAGGGGATAGCTATTTCTTTATTGATGCATGTATACAATCACACTTCCCGTTCGGAAACTTTAAAATATATAGGCATTGAAAAGCACGAAAAGAGATTAGTTAAAGTGGATGTTAATCTTTAATAAAAAACTCCACCAAGTTTGGTGGAGTATAAATGGCCTATAGATAATCATCATCGTTACTAGCGTTCGTATCGATGTCAACATTCGTTAATTCGTTAACGATGTCCTCATGTACTTGCACTTGCAATGTTTCTTGATCTTTCATAAATTTGAAAACACCATTATTAAAATCCGTACCGTGTTCTTTAAAGAAAATCCCTTCATACATTACCTGCTTTGTATGATTGAAAATTAGACGATATCCATTTTGTTCTTTTACTAAATATGCACGTACACCTTTTTCATATTGACCTTCAGGATTTTTCAAAAAACGGGCGACCGAAATGATATGAAGATCAACAAATGGGATTTCACGTAATAACGAATTAATAATCGAACCTTTTGCGATCTGCTCCCAACGACTTTGCGCTGTTTGACCGAGAACAATTTGGGTGATGTTTTTTTCTCTAGCTACTTCTGCGATTACCTTAGAGATTGGTCTTGATTCCTTGTCTTTAATGATAAACGCATCCGCACTATGACGTTCAGCTAACTCTTTCCATCTAGTAATATAGTTTGACTTTTCTGCATCCAGCTCATCAAACGGTTTGGAATCCACCGTAAGAATATAGAGTGGACAATCAAGCATATTAGCTAATTTACAGCCTCGTTGTATAAGACGTTCACCGTTAGGACCGTAATAAACGCAGACGAGAATACTTTCATCCATGCGTTCTTTTCCATTTATCATGATTTTTTTCACCTCAGGTATAGATGTGAATGATTTACACCATTAATAATAAACTATGTATGACTATAACGTATGCTACTATATGAGTCAATGCATTTCCTTAAATTATCCAAATGAACAAATACATTTATATTCTTTTACTAATAGTAAGGTTAGACATCGTTTTCATTATAAATACCTTTTTGACTTAAGTTCATCAAAATAGAACCAATTTAAAGGAGGGAAATAAAAATGACTTGGGTACATTTTATGATATTGTTTCCATTTATGTTTGCCTTAATTGTGCCTTTTATTTATAAAAGGCTGACGCCACGAATCCATACTGGCTGGTTTGTACTGTTTGTGCCATTTCTTATTTTTATCTATCTGTTGACGTACATTCCAAAAGTAGCAAAAGGAGAGGTGTTTACTTCTACAGTTAAATGGATACCAGCCTATGGCATTAACTTTATAACCTACTTAGATGGGCTTAGCTTAGTTTTTGGATTGCTGATTGCTGGGATAGGAAGTTTAGTCATTTTATATTCTATTTTCTATTTATCAAAGCATCGCGAAGCATTGCATAACTTCTATGTATATTTATTGTTATTTATGGGAGCGATGCTTGGGCTAGTATTGTCTGATAATTATTATGTTTTGTATGTTTTCTGGGAAATTACGAGTGTGTCGTCCTTTCTGTTAATTGCTTATTGGTATGAAAGGGACCGTTCTAGATATGGCGCGCAGAAGGCAATGTTGATTACTGTTTTTGGCGGACTTGCGATGCTGGCGGGTTTGATTATGCTTTCTATTATGGCAGATACAACCAGCATAAGAGAAACGCTGCTTCAACTTGATTTAATTCAAGGTCATGCTTTATTTATACCAGCAATGATTCTCATTTTACTAGGGGCATTTACGAAGTCTGCCCAATTTCCGTTTAGTATTTGGCTTCCAGATGCCATGGAAGCACCGACTCCAATCAGTGCTTATTTACATTCGGCAACGATGGTTAAAGCAGGAATTTATTTAGTTGCTCGTCTAACTCCTATTTTTGGCGGGACGATGGAGTGGTTCTGGATTGTTGTAGGAATAGGCATTTTTACTTTATTATATGGCTCCTTTAATGCCGTGAAGCAGACAGATTTAAAAGCATTATTAGCGTATTCAACCATTAGTCAATTAGGATTAATTATGAGTCTGCTTGGCTTGGGTTCTGCTGCAATGTATAAAGGGGTAGCTGTAGAAGAAGCAGGGCTGTATGCAACAGCGATTTTTGCAGCGATTTTTCACTTAGTAAATCATTCCACCTTTAAGGGCTCTTTATTTATGGTCGTAGGAATAATTGACCATGAAACCGGTACTCGGGATTTGCGGAGACTTGGCGGGCTTATTCACTTAATGCCAGTTTCCTTTACCCTTACAGTAATTGGTGGTTTTTCGATGGCTGGTCTTCCACCATTTAATGGTTTCCTAAGTAAAGAAATGTTCTTTACCGCTGTTGTGCAAGCGTCGGAAATGGAAATATTTAATCTTCAGCATATTGGAATTTTTATTCCTATTATAGCTTGGATTGCTAGTGTATTAACGTTTGTTTATTGCATGGTATTAATTTTTAAAACATTTAGAGGGAAAAATAAAGCACCAAAACTGGATAAAGTGGTGCATGAGGCGCCAATTGGCTTGTTGCTCTCACCTATCATTCTAGGTGCGCTTGTTATTCTTTTCTTCTTTATTCCAAATGTTGTCTCGAAATTTTTGTTAAAACCAGCATTTACAGCTGTGCTGCCAACACTTGCGTATACAGTTGAGTCCAAAAAATTAGCGCTTTCCATGGATTTAATACAGAGCTTTGGATGACGATTGGTGTGGTGGTATTAGGTACGGTACTATATTTGTTTTTACGAAAATGGTATAAGATTTATCGTCTGTATCCACAAGCCATTACATTAAGTAATTTATATAATCTAGGCTTGGAATATCTAGAAATATTATCTAAGTCTATTACTAATTTTTATATGACTGGCTTTTTACGTGATTATCTAGTCTATATATTTGGCTTTATCATTTTAATCATCGGGGATCCTTGTTCCTTTTTAATGGTTTTACATTTGATATGTCACATGATTCACCAATTACTATTTTTGATATGGGAATAGTCATTGCAATGATTGTAAGTTCTGTCACCGTGCTGTTATCCAAATCGAGAATTACCTCTATTGTGGCGGTTGGAGCGTTAGGATTTCTTGTTTCGTTTTTCTTTGTTCTTTTTAGAGCTCCAGATCTAGCACTTACGCAATTAGTAGTTGAAACGGTAACGACTGTATTATTCTTGCTATGCTTCTATCATTTGCCGCAATTAAAGAAAGAAATAAGCAGGGTACCTTTTAAAGTGGTTAATGCCATTATTTCGATTGGCGTAGGGTTAGTTGTTACACTGATTGCTTTATCAGCAAATGGAACCCATCTGTTTGCTTCTATTTCAAGCTATTATGAAAACTCCTATAAACTAGCCGGAGCAAAAAATATCGTTAATGCCATTTTGGTAGATTTCCGAGGTATTGACACGATGTTAGAGATTCTTGTGCTTACAGTAGCAGGTTTGGGCGTTTATACATTAATAAAGGTACGACTAGTGGGAGGGGATAAGAATGAAGGAACCAAATGATATTATCATCCGAAGTGTTGCAAAGGTTGCTGTCGTCATTATCCTCACCTTTGCAATCAACCTTTTTGTCTCTGGACACCATTTTCCAGGAGGTGGATTTATTGGCGGTCTTACCTTTGCGGCTGCGATTATATTGCTTTTTCTTACCTTTGATATTGAATCCGTCCGAAAGAACCTTCCTGTTGACTTTAAAGTATTAGCGGGAGTGGGCGTGTTAATCGCTGTTTTGACAGGGGTAGGGGGAATGGTGTTTGGGGAAGCATTTTTAACCCAAGCCTTTGGATACTTTGATCTGCCGATTTTTGGAAAAACGGAGTTGGCGACTGCAGTCATTTTCGATGTGGGTGTGGCTCTTGCCGTTATCGGTACCGCCATAACAATTATTATGACAATAGGGGATGATCGATAATGGAGACGCTAATGTCTATTCTTGTAGGTATCTTATTCTCTATCGGAATCTACCTTATTTTAACAAAGACATTATTACGAATTATTTTAGGGACATCAATTCTTGGTCACGGTGTAAACTTGCTTATTATTACAATGGGTGGATTGAATAAAGGAGGTCCTCCGCTCTTAGGGATAACCGATCATACTTTTGCAGATTCTTTGCCGCAGGCATTGCTGCTTACAGCCATTGTCATAAACTTTGCAACAACAGCTTTATTTTTAGTACTAAGCTACAGAGCATATAAAGTATTAGGCACCGATGATACAGATTTATTAAGGGGTAATGAGGATGAATAATATTGTCATTTTGCCGATCATCCTTCCTATCGTATTTGCGATGATCATGGTTATTTTTCGAGATAAAGTTATCCTTCATCGGATATTAAGCTTAGTAGCAGTTATTTCTGTTTTTATTGTGGCTTACGTTTTAATCGGTCAAATTAAAACAGATGGGATCCAGTCCATTCAATTAGGAGGATGGGACGCACCATTTGGTGTAAGTATGGTAGCTGATATGTTTGCGGCAATTCTTGTTCTCGTTACGAGTATTATTGGGTTTTGCTGTTTGTTATACGCATTTCATTCGATTGGGGAACAATTGGAGAAGTATTATTTTTATCCATTATTCTTGGTTTTGATAACAGGTGTAAACGGTTCTTTCCTTACAGGGGATATATTTAACCTATTTGTTTGTTTTGAAGTAATGCTTGTTGCTTCATATGTACTCATTTCATTAGGAGGAACAAGGGTTCAGTTAAGAGAATCAATTAAATATATACTGATAAATATTATTTCATCCTTTCTGTTTCTCGTTGCGATTGCTTATTTATACGCTATTACTGGAACGTTAAATTTTGCCCATTTATCTGTCCGTATTGCAGAAGTTGGTCAAGGCGGGCTCATGACAACGGTAGCGATTTTATTCCTAATTGTATTTAGCTTAAAAGCTGGATTGTTTTTATTCTTCTGGCTTCCAGGTTCATATAGTGCACCACCAACAGCGATTTCTGCTATCTTTGCTGCACTTTTAACAAAAGTAGGAATGTATGCGATTATTCGAGTATTTACCTTGATTTTTT
Source organism: Niallia circulans (assembly GCF_003726095.1). Lineage (NCBI taxonomy): Bacteria > Bacillati > Bacillota > Bacilli > Caryophanales > Bacillaceae > Niallia > Niallia circulans. Next base: position 3,734,350 of record NZ_CP026031.1, on the reverse strand, counting down.
ATCATGAAGTTCACATTACCCATTTATTAATCGGAATTCTCGCAGCTATTACGATGACTCTTGGAGCAATTGGAGCCGTAGCCTATAGAGATATCTATAAAGTGATGACCTATAATGTGGTCATTGGTGTTGGGTTTATTTTGGCGGGTGTTGCTACGTACTCAACAGTGGGGATGACTGGTTCCATCTACTATTTCATGCATGATATGGTGATCAAAGCACTTATCTTTTTGCTGGGAGGTACAATTATTCATCTGACTGGAACAAGTAAATTAGATGAGATGAGTGGATTGATTCGTTTACACCCGCAGTTAGGCTGGATGTTCTTTGTAGCAGCTTTATCCTTATCAGGAATTCCTCCGTTAAGTGGATTTTTAGGGAAAATATTTATTACAGAAGGTACCTTTAATGCAGGATATTACTGGTTAGGTGCATTTGGACTAATCAGCAGCTTGTTTGTCCTTTATTCTATTATGAAAGTATTTATGGCTGTGTTTTGGGGCTATACCGATTTAACATTAGAACAAGAAAAAGGAACCACGAAAGGATTAATGCTGCCGATGGCTTTCCTTACTTTCTTAACCATTGCATTAGGAATAGGGACAGAAGGGATTCATGAATATGTAGATTTGGCAGTTGAAGGCTTGATGGACCCCAATTATTATGTCAAAGCTGTTTTAAGCAATAATTAAGGGAATTTAAGTAGTAAATAGACAAAAAAGGGGTGGTATCCATGCCTATGCAAATATTGATCAACTTATTAATCGGTATCATCTGGATGTTTTTACAGGACACATGGAATGTCTTAACGTTTTTTACTGGTTACTTGTTCGGTATACTTGTTTTATTTATCTTGCGTCGCTATTTGTCAACTAAATTTTATTTAGAAACATTTTTTGCGGTCGTAAAGCTATTTTTTGTTTTTATTGAGCAGCTGTTTACCTCAAGTGTTGTTGTGATTAGGCAAATAACAAGGCCAAGATTAAATATTTCCCCAGGAATATTTTCGTTAGAAACGGAATTAGAAGGGGAATTGGAAGTCTCCTTACTAGCTCTATTAATGAATTTAACTCCTGGTTCTGTTGTAGTAGAGGTTACTTCCGATAATAAAAAGTTCTTTATTCATGCGATGGATATCCCTGCACAAAAGGAATCCATCTTTCGTTCAAAGGAAAAATTCGAAAAGGCAATAAAGAGGGTGACTCGCTATGATTGATCAATTATTAGTTGGATCGTTAATTTTACTGATCATATCTATTCTTGCAACAATATATCGTCTTATTAAAGGACCGTCAGCTCCTGACAGAATACAAGCATTAGACAGTTTAGGAATCAATCTAATTGCAGGAGTAGCGATTTTTTCCGTTCTGCTTCGGAATACAGGTTTTTTTGAGGTGATTTTATTAATTGGGATTTTGTCGTTTATTGGAACGATTGCTTTTGCCCGATATATGGAAAGAGGTGTAGTCATTGAGCGAAAACAATCTGATTGAACTCATATCTGTTCTACTTATATTCTGTGGCGCCATTTTTTGTTTTCTGAGTTCCCTTGGATTAATAAGACTGCCAGATGTATACACAAGATCTCATGCTGCATCCAAAGGCTCTACTATGGGAGTACTTTTTACCCTTGTTGGCACATTTGTCTTTTTTATTATAGAAGGTGTTTTTAGCATTCGCCTGTTCTTGGGAATTTTCTTTGTTTTTTTAACTTCTCCTGTCGCATCCCATGTTATCGTTCGCTCCGCTTATCGCTCAAAAGTTAAGCTTGCGGATATAACGGTACAAGATGATCTGAATGCTGAAATGGATAAAGAAGGGATAGAAACAGTGGAAGTACTTCATAAATAAAGGGAAGAAAAAGATATAGAAGGCCAGCGATTTTTAATTGACGAATTTTTGTGGATTCTATATAGTAAGAAAAGATATACCCGTACTGAAACGGGAGAGGTTCATAGCAAATACCCTCTATAAAAAACTATGGATACATGCAATTCACGCCATGTCCATAAAGGATATGGCTTTTTTGTTTGATTCAGCTAGTTTTTCTGCGTAAGGTAAATGCCTCTCTTTTTAGCAGGGTTGGGAAACACCAAACAAGGAGGACTTTTTCATGTCAGGAAGAAAGAACGAAGAAGGATTAACAGATTTAACTTTGTTAGGAAATCAAAATACTCAATATAAAAGTGATTATGCACCAGAGGTATTAGAATCAGTAGATAATCTTCATTCTGATAGAGATTATTTTGTGAAATTTAATTGTCCCGAATTTACGAGTCTTTGCCCAATAACAGGGCAGCCTGACTTTGCGACAATGTATATTTCTTATATACCCAATAAGAAAATAGTGGAAAGCAAGTCTTTAAAGTTGTATTTATTTAGTTTTCGCAATCATGGGGATTTTCACGAAGATTGTGTCAATATTATTATGAATGATTTAATAAAACTGTTAGATCCAAGATATATAGAAGTATGGGGGAAATTCACTCCACGAGGCGGGATTTCCATCGACCCATGGTGTAATTATGGAAAACCGGGCACCAAATTTGAAGAGATGGCAGCACATCGATTAATGAACCATGATATGTACCCAGAAAAGGTAGATAATCGATAAGAAAAAACCAGTCAGCGACTCGTTATGTAGAGTAGTTGACTGGTTTTTCTTTTGATTAATAAAATTATGGCAATATATTTCCAGCGGCACGATAAATGCTGTACCATTCTTCTCTTGTTAAATAAACGTCACTTGCTTTTATGCAATCAATTAAACGTTCCACATTCATTGTACCGATTACTGGCTGCATATTGGCAGGGTGACGCAATAACCAGGCAATCGCAATGGTTGTGTTACTTACTTGATACTTGCCTGCAATTTCATCAATTTGTTGATTTAATTCAGGGAATTTATCGTTGCCAAGAAAAACGCCTTCAAAGAAACCAAATTGGAATGGAGACCAAGGCTGAATCGTTATATCATGTAGTCGACAGAAGTCTAAAATGCTGCCATCACGGTTAATGGCTGAGTCATTTTCCATATTGACATTAATCCCATTAGAAATCATATTCGCATTCGTAATACTTAATTGCAATTGGTTAGCCACAATTGGCTGTTTCACATACTTTTGTAATAATTGAATCTGCATCGGATTTTGGTTCGAAACACCAAAGTGGCGAACTTTACCTGTTTGTTCCAGAATGTCGAATGCTTCTGCGACTTCTTCTGGCTCCACTAAGGCGTCTGGGCGATGGAGGAGAAGGGAGTCTAAATATTCAGTGTTCAATCTTTGTAAAATACCGTCTACTGATTGCAAAATATGTTCTTTAGAGAAATCGAACATTCCTGTTCTGATCCCGCATTTAGATTGTAAGATTATATTTTCACGAACACTTGGCGACATATTTATCGCTTCAGCAAAAATTTCTTCACAAGCTCCTTTTCCATAAATATCTGCGTGATCAAAGAAGTTAGCACCGTGTTCTAACGCAGTTTGAACAAATCGTTCTGCTTCCTTCTTTTCTAATGAATTAATACGCATACAACCAACTGCAACTACTGGTACTTCTAAGTTACTGCTACCTAGTTTGATTGTTCTCATGTTCTTCTTCCTCCTCCTATAAGAAAACGCTTTAAAAATATGTTGCTATCAGATCTAAACAAGCATTACTATTGTGCCATAGAAAGGAGATAAACGCCAAATGTAACGCTTTCAAATAAAAGAAGGAAATAAATATCTTCTTTTTGCGAAAAAGAGGATTGCTTATTTCCTTCTCTATATTCGGGCTCTTAACTTTTAATCTTCCATTGTGGAGAGATCTCCAGTAGGGAGGCCAAGTTCCCATGCTTTTAAGACACGTCTCATAATTTTTCCGCTGCGAGTTTTAGGAAGTTTTTCACAGAATTCGATTTCTCTTGGAGCAGCATGAGCAGCCAAGCCGGTTTTTACAAATAATCGTATTTGTTCTTTTAATTCATCTGTTTGCTCATAGCCATCAACCAATGCAATAAAGGCTTTGATAATTTCCCCTCGAATTGGATCTGGTTTACCGATGACACCAGCTTCTGCCACTGCTGGAAATTCGATTAATTTACTTTCCACTTCAAATGGTCCAACTCTCTCTCCAGCAGTCATAATAACATCATCGACTCGCCCTTGGAACCAGAAATATCCCTCTTCATCCATATAAGCAGAGTCTCCTGAAACATACCATTCATCATGTTGGAAATAGCTATTAAATTTTTCTTGGTTGTTCCATATTGTATGCATCATCGAAGGCCAGCCTTTTTTTATGGCTAAATTCCCCATTTGGTTTGGCGGCAGAATGTTGCCATTGTCATCTAAAATTACTGCTTCAATTCCCGGTAATGGTTTCCCCATTGAACCTAATTTAATATCCATACATGGTAAATTGCATATTAGCTGAGCACCAGTTTCCGTCATCCACCAAGTGTCATGGATACGATGTCCAAATACATCGTATCCCCATCGAATTACCTCGGGATTCAGTGGTTCGCCAACACTTAATATATGACGCAAAGAAGAGAGTGTATATTTTTCTGTTACCTCCTCTCCTGCTGCCATTAGCATTCTAAAGGAGGTAGGAGCACTATACCAAACAGTCACTCCAAAGGTTTCAATCGTTTTATACCAAATATCAGGACTAAATCGGCCTCCTGCCACAACATTTGTCGAGCCAGTAAGCCATGGTCCAAAGATTCCGTAGGAGGTACCTGTAACCCAGCCTGGATCAGCTGTGCACCAATATACATCCTCCTCTTGTAAATCTAATACCCACTTTGCCGTTTGATAATGTTGAATCATGGCATTGTGAACATGAAGCACACCTTTTGGTTTCCCCGTTGAACCAGAGGTGTAGTGAAGGATTAAACCATCCTTGCGATCGACCCATTCTATGTCTAATTCTGTAGATGCTGTTTGAAAGTAATGAAGGAAATCCTTTGTTTTATCGTTTTCTTGGATGTCTTCACCGACAATAAAAATAGTTTCGAGAGCAGGTAATTCTGTATGTGGAATTCTATTTACTAGTTCAGGTGTGGTAATAATTACTTTTGCTTCACTATCATAGAGACGGTCTTTCACCGCATCTTCCATAAAGGCTTCGAATAATGGGCCGACAATAGCACCTAGTTTGATTGCACCAAGTAAAGCAAAATATAATTCTGGGGAGCGAGGCATAAAAATAAACACTCGATCTCCTTTGTTTACATTTCCGATCTCCTTTAATACATTTCCAGCTTTATTGGAGAATTTTTTTAAATCTTTAAATGTGTATGTTTCTTTTCTAGATGGATGAAAATAATGGAGGGCTACTTTATTGGCGCGGTAGTTTTCAGCGTGACGGTCAATTGCTTCATAGGCCAAATTAATTTTTCCAGTTTGATGCCATGAAAAATCCTTTTCTGCTTGGTCCCATTTGAAATGTTGGTACTGTTCCTCGTAGTTTTCAAGGTTATGTTTGCCTTTTACAGGTGGAAACGCTTCCAATTTCATTAATACATCCCCCTCATTTCAATATTTTTACAACACCATTATAATGGGTAAACACTATATATACAATTTTAATGTTGTAATTAAATAAATATTCCTACGTTTTAGAAAAATAGGGAGAATGTACGGGATAAAAGATTACTATAAAACTCCATCTTATTAGATATAGTAAATTATCAATAAAATTAGTAAATAAACAAATAAGGATATAACTTGGAACTTAAGAACAGAGTAAAACCTTTTATTAAATTTTTGAGAAGGAAGAGGCTTCTCCTTCCATTCTTCTAAATAATCATTCCTTTTTAGAATAACATGATGAAACCGTCTGAAACTGAATGTTACTCCGTCGAAAAAACCACCCTTAGCAATATACATAAATAGAAAAATAACAATATAAAGGAAGGTTAAATAAAAGACGGAATTAATATAATGAACAAGAGAATATTCCGATGAAGAGATAAAAAAAAGTATAAATGTAAGAAAGAGATTTATAAGAAATATAAACCATTTTTTATTTTGCATAAAGTTTCACCTTTTTTAATTAAGTTTGTAATCACGAATAAACGTATTTTACCTTAACTCTAATAGAAAGTACATTGTTAGAAAAAAGGATAGAAATTCAATACTTCAGAACAGTAGTATTTTGTTTACCTTTTACACTAAAAATTAAAATAATCCACTGGTATGTGAAACAGCACTCACTAAAAAATTCTAGCATAATAAAATAATCTGCTAATATATGGAGAAAAAGTATATTGGCATATGGATATATTTTACAATATCGGGGCCTTTTGAAGTATTTTTCCCCATCTTTTTTATAATAATTTTTAGAATTTTACCAAAAAAGGAAGCGTTATCTTTATTGTTTTAATGCAGAATAGTGCCGTTTCGTCATAGTAATATTTGAAATTATCTCTATATTTAGTCTTTACAACTCTACTAGAATAATAGTATACTCACTTTAGCTTCTTTTTTAGATGTAATTTACAGAATAATATAACAATGGGGGGTCTTTTTTTAATGAAGCGCAAATTTACTTGGCTGCTTTCACTGACATTAGTGTTAAGTGTATTTTTAGCAGCATGTTCTGGCGACGACAAAGGGTCTAAAGGTTCAGATAAGTCTGCAGAAAATAAAGATGTGAAACAAGAATTAAACTTAATTAATGGAGATGCGATTCCATCTATGGATCCATCAAAAGCAACAGATGAATACGGTTTCCAATTCTTGGGGGCTACTATGGAAGGTCTTTATCGTTTAGGTAAAGATGCTAAGGTAGAAAATGGTATTGCAGAATCTCACAAAGTATCTGATGATGGTTTAACTTGGACATTCAAGTTACGTCAAGATGCTAAATGGTCAAATGGAGATCCTGTAACAGCTAACGATTTCGTTTATGCTTGGCAGCGCGCAGTAAATCCTGAGACAGGTTCTGAATACGGCCCGTATATGATGGGTGGCGTAATCAAAAACGCTACAGAAATCAATAAAGGCGAAAAGAAAGTAGAAGAACTAGGGGTTAAAGCTGAAGACGACCATACTTTAGTTGTTGAACTTGCTAACCCAATTGCATATTTTGAATCATTAACAACTTTCGGTACATTCTTGCCATTAAATCAAAAATTTGTGGAAGAAAAAGGCGATAAATTCGCAACTAGCTCTGATACTCTCTTATCAAACGGTCCGTTCGTATTAGAAAACTGGAAAAGTGCTTCTCAAAAGTGGAATCTTGCTAAGAATGATACTTACTGGGATGCAGATACTGTTAAGCTAGAAAAAATTAATTTTGTAGTAGTTAAAGATAACCAAACAATGGTTGACCTATATGAAAAAGGTGAAGTAGATCGAGCTGGATTATCTTCTGACTATGTTGATCAATACTCTTCTAATCCTGATTTTGTTACGCAACCAGATAACTCTGTTTTCTATTTTAAGATAAATCAAACAAGAAACGAAGTACTTAAAAATAAAAATCTTCGTTTAGCAATTAGTCGTGCATTTGATAAGGAAGCATTAGTTAATACTATCCTAAACAATGGTTCTTCTGTGGCTAATGGTTTAGTGCCAGCAGACTTTACTCCAATGCCAGATGGCAGTGGTGATTTCCGTAAAGTAAGTGGAGATCTTGTAACTTATGATGTAAAAGCTGCTCAAGAGTATTTTGAGAAAGCGAAAAAAGAATTAGGTAAAGATACTATTGAAGTGGAATTATTAGGTGATGATTCTGAAAGTTCTACAACAATGAATGAATATTTAGCAAATCAATTACAAACAAACCTTCCTGGTTTAAAAGTTAACTTTAAAAAGGTTCCGTTTAAACAACGTTTAGCTCTTGATACAGCAATGGATTACGATCTTCAAGTTGCTGGTTGGGGTCCTGATTATCTAGATCCATATACATTCTTAAGCCTATGGATTACTGATGGCGGAAACAACCAAATGGGATACTCTAATAAAGAGTATGATAAGCTATTGGCAGATACAGCAACTACCCTTGCAACAGATAATGATGCACGTTACAAAAACTTCTTAGAAGCTGAAAAGTTATTATTTGAAGATGGTGCAATTGCTCCAATCTTCCAACGTGGTAGAGCATTCCTTTCATCTCCAAAAATCCAAAACATGATTGTTAATCCATTTGGACCTACTTATGAATGGAAATGGACTAGTGTTGGATCAGGTAAGTAATTGATTTTTACGAAAATTCTTGCTATGAAATAACAAGAGAGTGTATGCTTTTATAGCATATACTCTCTTATATTTTGCTGCAGGAAAATTCTGATAATATAAAAAATAAATTATTATGCTATAATATACAAAGAATAATAGGAGGTGCACAGATGACGCGATATTTACTTCGCCGTTTATGGTATATGTTCTTAACGCTCTTCATAATAGCAACAGTATCTTTCTTCCTTATGAAGTTTTTACCGGGAAGTCCACTTAAAGCAGAAGATAAGTTAAGTGAAGAGCAAAAAGCGATTGTCTTAGAAAAATACGGATTAGACGATCCAATCCCAGTTCAATATGTTCGTTATCTAGGAAATCTGGTACAAGGAGATTTAGGTGTGTCATTTGCTTTTGATAATACACCTGTAATGGATATTTTAATGAGTAAAATAGGGCCATCTGCTTTACTAGGTGCACAGGCATTAGTACTTGGCACAATAGTAGGAATTCTTCTTGGATTGATCTCATCTATTTTCCGAAATGGACCAATCGATTTTATATCAACGATTATAGCGGTATTGGGTACATCTATACCATCGTTTGTATTTGCTGGTTTATTGCAGTACTATTTTGCTGTCCAGTGGGACTTGTTACCGGTAGCATTATGGGATGGATACGAATATACAATTCTACCAACTATTGCTTTAGCAATAACTCCTCTAGCAATTTCTGCTAGATTTATTAGAACAGAAATGATTGAAGTTTTACATTCTCAGTATATTACAACCGCTCGTGCTAAAGGGGTTGCAGAGTCTGGTATCATCTTTAAGCATGGTTTAAGAAATGCTTTAATTCCCTTAATAACTGTTATAGGTCCAATGGCTGTTAACTTGATGACAGGATCGTTAGTAATTGAAAAAATATTCGCAATTCCTGGAATTGGTGAGCAGTTCGTTTCATCAGTTACTGTAAATGATTATCAGACTATCATGGGAACAACACTATTATATGCATTTGCATTTGTTGTCATCATCTTAATCATTGACCTCCTTTATGGATTGATAGATCCGAGAATTAGAATTGCAGGAGGAAAGAAATAGGATGGATAAAAATAATCTAAAAAATATAGATAAAAATTTATTTAAACCTCTTAAGCAAGAAGAGAGTATTAGTGAGAGAATCACTGCTCCAAGTAGAACTTTTGGACAAGATGCGAGAAGAACTTTATTTAAAAATAAACCTGCAATTATTAGTATCTTTGTAATCCTGTTGATTATAGTCTTGAGTATATTTGGACCTTATTTCACTGGATATGATAGTAATGGTCAGGATTTGTCTCGTGCTAAATTACCTCCTAGAGTACCGGTATTGGAGAAGGTTTCTTGGCTTGGGCTGGATGGTACATTATCAGGGACTTATAAAGGTGTCTCAGTGGAGGATGCAACGAATAAGGCCTATGCTCGTTATAAGAGTGATAAAGAGTTTATTGATATTAAAGTATTAGATGAAGGTAATGGGGAAAGAAATTCAGCTTCTGTAAAAGCGACTTTCCATATTTACGAGCAGAGGAAGTTAGATGATACGTATTTCTGGTTTGGTACAGATACACTTGGACGTGATCAATGGACAAGACTTTGGGAAGGAACTCGAGTTTCTCTCATTATTGCGTTTGTTGCAGCTGCGCTTGATTTATTAATAGGTGTTGCATATGGTGGTATCTCTGGCTTCTATGGTGGAAGAGTAGATAATGTTTTACAACGTATAGCAGAAGTGCTAGTGGGTATACCTAACTTAGTAATCATTTTATTAATGATGTTAATTCTAAAACCAGGTATTATTTCTATTGTTGTAGCATTAACAATTACAGGTTGGATTGGCATGTCACGTGTCGTTCGCGGTGAAGTAATGAAACTTACTAACCAGGAATTTGTTCTGGCAGCAAAAACATTAGGAACCTCAAACGGTACGATAATTAGAAAGCACTTAATTCCTAATATCAGTGGTATCATAATTGTTAACACCATGTTCTCTATTCCTGGAGCTATTTTCTTCGAAGCATTTTTAAGTTTCATCGGTTTAGGTATTGTACCACCAGACGCTTCTTTAGGTGCTTTAATTGAACTAGGATTTGCAAACTTAAGATTATACCCATATTTATTAGTATTCCCAGCAGTTGTATTATCAGTACTAATGATTGCATTTAACATTTTAGGTGATGGTTTAAGAGATGCATTTGATCCTAAGATGCATAAATAGAAAGTAGGTGTTTAATAAATGAGTAAATTATTAGAAGTCAAAGATTTAAGAGTATCATTTAACACCTACAATGGTGAGGTACAAGCTGTTCGTGGTGTTAGTTTTGATCTGAATAAAGGGGAAACATTAGCAATAGTAGGAGAATCCGGTTCTGGTAAATCGGTTACTTCTAATGCCATTATGAGACTTCTTCCTGAGCCGCAAAGTGTGATTAAAACAGGTGAAATTCTTTTTGAAGGAGAAGATCTAGTTAAGAAATCCAAAAAAGAGATGCAAAAAATTCGCGGAAAAGATATTTCAATGGTGTTCCAGGATCCGATGTCCTCTTTGAATCCAACGATGAAAATTGGAAATCAAATCATGGAAGGCTTAATTAAGCACCAAAACATGAACAAGTCTGATGCAAAAAAACGTGCCTTAGAATTACTTGAATTAGTTGGTATTCCACAGCCGGAAGTACGAATTAATCAGTTTCCGCATCAATTCTCAGGTGGAATGCGCCAACGGGTGGTTGTAGCGATTGCTCTTGCGTGTAACCCAAAGATTTTAATTGCTGATGAACCAACAACAGCACTTGATGTTACAATTCAGGCACAAATTCTAGAGTTGATGAAAGATATTCAAAAGAAAACAGATAGTGCAATTATCTTTATTACTCATGATCTTGGTGTTGTGGCAAATGTGGCAGATCGTGTTGCTGTAATGTATGCTGGTAAAATTGTTGAAATTGGTACGGTAGATGATATATTCTATAATCCAAAACATCCATATACTTGGGGACTAATCGGATCTATGCCGACACTTGATAGTGACGATGAAGAGTTGTTTGCTATACCTGGTAGCCCGCCAAATATGTTAAAGCCGCCAGTCGGAGATGCGTTTGCATCTAGAAATAAATATGCACTAGAAATTGATAAAGTAATGGAGCCGCCTATGTTTAAGGTTTCAGATACTCATTATGCAGCTACGTGGTTATTGCATGAAGATGCTCCACATATGGAACCGCCAGAATCAGTTAAGCAAAGAATGTTAGGTTTCTCGCAAACTGGTAAAAAGGATGGTGGAAAACGTTGACTAGAGAAAAATTACTAGAGGTTAAGAATTTACAAAAACATTTCTCAGCTGGAAGAGATCGGGTAATAAAAGCCGTAGATGGTGTATCCTTTGATATTTTTAAAGGAGAAACCTTTGGTCTGGTTGGAGAATCTGGTTGTGGAAAGTCAACAACAGGTAGAACAATCATCCGTCTTTACGATGCAACAGGTGGAGAAGTGAAATTTGAAGGCGAAGATGTGCATGGGAAAAAATCAAAGGCAGAGCTTCGCAAATTTAACCAAAAAATGCAAATGATTTTCCAAGATCCACATTCTTCTCTAAATCCGCGTATGACAGTACTGGATATTATTGCAGAAGGAATTGATAATCATAATCTTGCAAAAACACCAGAAGAGCGTCGTCAAAGAGTTGAAGAACTCCTTGAAGTAGTAGGGTTGAATAAAGAGCATGCTACACGCTTTCCGCATGAATTCAGCGGCGGTCAAAGGCAGAGAATTGGAATTGCTCGCGCCCTAGCTGTTGAGCCAGATTTCATTATCTGTGATGAGCCTATTTCTGCATTAGACGTTTCTATTCAAGCACAGGTAGTAAATCTTTTGAAAAAGCTCCAAAAAGAGCGTGGATTGACTTATTTATTTATTGCTCATGATCTTTCCATGGTTAAATATATTAGTGATCGTATTGGTGTTATGTATATGGGTAATATGGTAGAGCTTGCAGAAGCAGATGAATTGTATGAAAACCCAATTCACCCATACACAAAATCATTACTATCCGCAATTCCACTTCCAGATCCGCGTTATGAACGTGAGCGCAAGAGAATTGCATATGATCCATCTGTACATGATACTAATGAGACAGCTGAGTTAAGAGAAGTAACTCCAGGTCACTATGTACGCTGCACAGAGAAAGAACTAGAGAAATATAAAAGAGAATTAAGCCTTAAGAAAAACTAAGCAACAAATTTTACTCTATTAAAGAAGACCCTCCCAAATAATCCTTGCCAACGTGCAAGGATTTTTTATTTCCCGAGAAATCATCCTTTATGTTTTCCCTAATTTTTAAGAAATAATCTTCCAAAACAAAAAAATCGTAGTAAATCAACGATAAAAATCGGCATTGAATAAAATAAACGAATATAACAACATTTTACTTTAGTATCCATGTTATGATCGTTAATAAAGTCCATATGAAAAATGGTAGACAGTCTAAAAAATTTTAAAAAACCTACATGTCTAAGATAAAATAAAGGAAAATAAGAATGGTATAACATTTCTATAGGAGTTCATCATGATAAATCCAATATTAAAACCGCAATACGATAAAGCGATTCAACAAACAAAAAGCCATATTATGAATGATGTAAATAAGTATTTAGAGAAACAAGATCGTCTGCCTACTTTTGAACAATATATGGATGACCGAAAAGTATTTATAGAGCAAATTTGGCTAAATACTTGGCTAAATACTGCAACTAGTCATATCAAGTATGCTGAAAAGAAACAATATCTCACCAATAAAGGATTGGACATTAATGATCTTAATAAAAAGGTTATTAACCGATTATTTAGAAGTGAAATTCGTGAGGTTGAAGTATTCCGTTATGAAGAATGGTTAAGAAAAAACCTCGGGGATAAAAAAGAAGAATGGGAAAAAAGGTATAAAGAAAGACGAGAAAACTATTTGCAAACCGTAGAAGAACAGAAAAATCTAGAAGCAAAACGTAAATATAAAATGAAATTCTCTTATTATATTGAGCAATTGATGGAAAAGCATTATGAGGAATTGTTTCTCTATGTTCGCTATTTAACAGGAAGTAATATTGCGCTAGAGATAGAACGGAATGGCATTGTTTTATCTTCGATGGAGTTAACCTTTGAAGAATATTTATCAAATGAAATGAATATGCCCTATAACCAATTTTACTTTTTAGAAGACCGGACAGAAGCATATGAAAATTTAATCTTTCAGCATTTAATTGACTTTTTTCCGACATGGCTGAAAGATAAATTGCCTAATCGAATAAAAGAAGAATATGAAGACATATTTGACCATTCCTTAAGCAATTCTTTTTTACTAGAAGTAAGCACGCCTTTACTGGAAGAAATAACAGAAGAGTTTCTTGAAGATTTGTTTTCTGAGTATGTAATCGATTTGGAAAAATTATTAGATATTCCTTTTGATGTAGAGATTCATAAAGAGATTATGGAAAAAGACCGTCAAAGGAAGGAACAGAAGGAAGCAGAAGATCGCGAGGAGCAAAGACGACGTAAAGAAGAAGAAGCAAGAATGATTGAGGATATATTTGGAAGAGAATATTACCCTCCAACCAATATAGATGTTAAATATATCCTTCATACTGGAGAAACAAATACTGGTAAAACATTTCAAGCAATTAAACGAATGATGGAAGCTTCCAGCGGTTTATATTTAGCTCCATTAAGATTATTAGCATTGGAAATTTATGAGAAGCTGAATCAGCAAGGAATTCCATGTTCGCTAAAAACAGGGGAAGAAGAAAAGCTTGTTCTGGAAGCTCAACATCAATCGAGTACAGTAGAAATGTTTCATGAAAAGGATTTTTACGAAGTTGTTGTCATTGATGAGGCACAAATGATTGCGGACAGAGAACGAGGATTCTCATGGTATCGTGCTATCACCAAGACAAATGCACAAGAGGTCCATATTATCGCAAGTCTGCATGCCAAAAACATGATTCTACAGTTATTAGGTGATATAGATGTAGAGGTTCATGAATATCGACGGGAGACACCGTTACAGGTAGAAAATGAGTTATTTCAATTAAGTCATACAAGAAAGGGAGACGCATTAGTGTGTTTCTCTAGAAGAAGAGTCTTAGAAACAGCCTCTGAGTTACAAAGAAAAGGATGGCAAGTCAGTATCATCTACGGAAGTATGCCACCAGAAGCAAGAAAAAAACAAATGGAGCGCTTTATTAAGGGAGAAACGAAAGTTATTGTTTCAACAGATGCAATTGGGATGGGGCTTAATTTACCAATAAGGAGAATTGTCTTCTTAGAGAATGACAAATTTGATGGGATAAGAAGAAGGATGTTAACCTCACAGGAAGTGAAGCAGATTGCAGGTAGAGCAGGAAGAAAGGGGATATATGATATTGGGCGAGTTGCTTTCACCAGTGACCGTAAAAGGATGAAGTATTTATTAGAAAAAAGAGACGAAGACTTGTATGGATTCACAATAGCACCAACAAGTGCTGTTTTAGAAAGATTTCAAAAGTATTCCAATAATTTGGGGCTGTTCTTTTATTTATGGGGACATTTTAAAAGCCCAGAAGGAACAAGAAAGGCTTCACTAGCAGAGGAAATGCAGCTATATGAAATGATTATGGATACGATGGTCGAAGCGAGAATGTCCCTGCATGATTTATTTAGTTTTCTGAAACTACCATTCGCCACAAGTGAAGCCTCATTACGAGCGCAATGGAAAGCAAATATGGAGGCAATTGTGGAAAACAGGGATTTACCAGAACCAAAAATTAAACAAGATAGTTTGGAGGAACTGGAGCTCGGTTATAAAGCGATTGGTCTGCACTTATTATTCCTATATAGATTAGAAAGAAGGACAGAAGCCTATTATTGGGAAAAGGTAAGACAGGAATTGAGTGACCAAATAAACGATCAGTTAAAGACTGGGTTTAAAGGTAAGAAACGGACGAAGCAATGCAAGAAATGCGGGAAAGAACTATCGGCTAAGTTTAAATTTGCTGTTTGTAATGAATGTTTTTATTAGACATAAATTGATACGCATAAAGGCTTTGAATGTAAGAGAAGGGTGAGAAGTAGCAAATGCAGTCATTCCCACCCTTTGTTTTCCAGGTTGTAAAGTAATTGAAAAGCAAAGGGTTATTCAAGCACCGTTTTACTTACAAAATTATTAGTAGCAAATACAAAGCATAGGCTTGTAAAGTTAAAGCGATGAAAAAAGTAATATAAACTAGATGAAAAAGAAGAAAATAGAACAAATTCCCTTTTCATTTTTATTGTAAATACTATACTATTAAAATAGAAAATAAGTTAAGGAAGGTAATCAAATGGATTCTAAATTTAAGTTTGGCATTCGCTCCAAAATTATCCTTGGTTACATTGTTATCATTCTTTGCTTACTTGTGTCAGTAATTTTACTAAATAATCAAATACGCTCCCTTCAACAGGAACGTAATTCGATTATCAATTATGATTCTCGCATACATGAACTTACATCTTCTATTGAGAAAAGTGTATTAGATATGGAGACAGGTCAGCGTGGATACATAATCACAGGTAACCAAAGTTACTTAATTCCGTATAATGATGGGAAGGAAAATTGGAAAGAGCAATTTGAGGAATTGTATCAATTAATGAGTAATAAACCTGCACAACAGCGGAATTTACTCGAAATAAAGGAAAATATTTTGAATTGGATTAATACGGCTGGTGAGCCAACCATCCAATATAAAGCACAAAATAATACAGAAGCTCTTGAAGAATTTTTCAAAGAGGATAATGGACGAGATTATATAAACGAGATTACAGAAAAATTTACGAATCTTAGAGATACAGAGAAGGATGCATCGGCCAAGCAGGCAACAAAGCTGGACAAACAAAATAATGGTTTAACAGTAGGACTATTCGGCGTATTAGTCTTGATTTCACTTGTTGCTATTAGTCTGGCTGGACAAACTTCTAAATCGATTGTTAGAACAATAAAGGAAGTAACAGGATCTATTAAAACAATCGCTGCCTCTAAAGGAAATGTCAGTACTCGTATTCATGTCCGGACAAACGATGAAATAAGAGAGCTTGCAGAAGCGACAAATAGCCTCCTTGATACAGTTGAACAGAGAGAATGGTTACAGTCGAACGTTGCTGATATTGTGATGAAATTTCAAGGAATTCCTTCTATTGAAGCGTTAACTAGTGTGTTTATAACAGAAATAGCGCTAAAAACAAATGCAAGCTTTGGAGCCTTTTATGTAAAAGACGCCCAACAGAAAAAAGAAACCTACATAAAAATGGCAACATTTGCTGAATCTGGAGATACGATTGGACGAGAGACCTTCCAAATAGGAGAAGGCCTAATTGGTCAAAGTGCTAAAGAACAGCGTGTTCTTCATTATCAAGAAATCCCAAGTGATTATCGCTTAATTGCAACAGGGTTAGGGGATGTTTCTCCACGTAGTATTATCATTGTACCTGTTATGTTTGAGGGGGAGGCTATTGCTGTACTTGAACTTGCTACAATGACAGAATTTACAACCCTTCAACAAAATCTCATTACTGGGATAGTGGAGACATTTGGATTAACGATTAATAGTATTATGGGTAGAATGGAAATCGTTCGCTTATTAAATGAATCTAGAGCAATGACAGAAGAGTTACAAGTTCAATCAGAAGAGCTACAAACACAGTCAGAAGAATTACAGTCACAATCAGAAGAGCTGCAAATGCAAAAAGAAGAGCTGATGGCTACTAATGAACAGCTTGAAGATCGAACAAGGGAAGCAGAAGCCAAGACGAGGGATTTAGAAAAAGCAAAAGAGGAATTAGAAGAGAAAACAGAGTTGGTTATTCAAAATTCTAATTATAAATCAGAGTTTTTAGCTAATATGTCCCACGAATTAAGAACACCGCTAAATAGTATTCTAATTCTTTCAGAAATGTTAGCGGAGAATGATTCGAATCATCTATCGGAAGAAGAAATGGAGTTTGCGAATGTTATTCATTCCTCTGGTAAAGATCTTCTTTCGCTTATAAATGATATTCTTGATCTTTCCAAGGTAGAAGCAGGCAAGCTTGATGTTCATTTTGGAGAAGTAAGCATTCATGATATTACTTCACAATTGGAGCGAAGCTTCGCGCCTATCGCTAACCAGAAGGAAGTAGAATTTTTAGTAAACAAACAGGAAGGTCTCCAAGACATCGTATTTACAGATGAAAAGAGATTCCAACAAATTATTAAAAATCTATTATCCAATGCCTTTAAATTTACGGAAAACGGAACAGTTTCCTTAAATATTAAGAAGAGAAATCAGATTAGCCGCAGTATGAGAGAATTAAGTAGTGAGTGGCTGGAAATTTCCGTAACGGACACTGGGATTGGCATCCCGAAAGATAAACATAAATTAATCTTTGAAACATTCCAGCAAGCAGATGGCGCCACTGTGCGTAAATATGGAGGTACTGGTTTAGGTCTTTCCATTTGTAGAGAGTTTGCTAGATTGCTAGGTGGTTGGATTTCCTTGAAGAGTGAGGAAGGTAAGGGCAGTACTTTTACCCTCATTATTCCAAGTCTTCCGAATGGAATAGCAGACACCCAACTTAATATTAGTGAGATGAATGTAGCTGCTACTATGGAAGTGAAAAAGCAAGAAGCTCGACAAGAAATAGATAAGGAAGAACAGAAACAGGAAGAAGAAAGAAAAACAGAAATTGTGATTTCTAAGGACGAGAACGAGGATGTGTTTAAAGGGAAAAAGGTATTGATTGTAGACGATGATAATCGAAATATCTTTGCTCTTAAAACGACTCTTGAAAAAAGAGGGATGGATGTTCTTGTTGCCTATAACGGGAAGGAATGTTTAGACATTCTGGATAGAACTATAGATTTGGATGTTATCCTAATGGATATTATGATGCCGAATATGAATGGATATGAAACCATGACAATTATCCGTCAAACGTTGAATCTGACAGAGATACCAATTATCGCATTAACGGCAAAAGCGATGAAGAATGACCGTGAAAAATGTTTAGAGGCGGGGGCATCTGATTATATCAGTAAGCCGTTAGATTTGGATCAATTATACTCCGTCTTAAGAGTATGGTTAGCTTAGCTAAGTAAGGAGGAACGGAGATGGATCATCTATTCCTGAATAATGATCAAGAGGTAGAGAATCAAGATCATGCAGACATCGAAGTAGATCTGCTGCTTGAAGGGATTTTTCGATTATCAGGTTTTGATTTTCGTCAATATAACCGATCTTCTATTACACGCAGAATCTACTATAGAATGAAAATGGATAATATTCCTACGATTACGAGATTGCTGGAAAGAGTGATTCATGAAGAGGCATTCCTTGAACAACTTCTTAATGATTTTTCTATCAATGTAACAGAAATGTTTAGGAATCCAAGCTTTTTTCGTTCTTTTAGAGCGCAAATCATCCCGTATTTACGAAAGCTTGAAGAAATTCGGATATGGCATGCTGGTTGTGCTACTGGCGAAGAAGTCTTTTCTATGGCCATTTTATTAGAAGAAGAGGGTTTAAAGGATAAGGCGGTTATTTATGCAACAGACATGAATGAAACCGTGCTGGAAAAGGCAAGCAAAGGTGCATTTCCTCTCCACAAAATGCAAGCATATACGAAAAATTATATGCTTGCTGGTGGGACAAATGCCTTCTCAGAATATTATAAAACTGATCATCAATATGCTTATTTTCATTCTGATTTGTTGAAAAATATTATTTTTGCGCAGCATAATCTAGTAACAGATCAATCCTTTAATGAATTTCATGTTATTATTTGTAGAAATGTACTGATTTACTTTAATCCAATGCTTCAGAACCAAGTTCATCACCTATTTTATGAGAGTTTAAGTAAAGAAGGATTTCTAGGTTTAGGGGATAAAGAGACATTGAGTTTTGTTGAAGTAATGCCAAAATATAGAGAGCTTAATGGTGGAGAAAGACTTTATCAAAAGCTTTATTAAGGTTCATCGACCAGTTCTACTTCTTTGTTATAATGAAAGGGGATTTCTTCATAGAAGAAACCCCCTTTTTTATTTATTTATGTAAATAATCAACAATACTATGTCAGTTACTTGCTTTTGCCTGGATCATTAAGACACACATATCATCTGGTTGATTAGACTGCTGTTCTTTTGTAAGTAAATAATCCATTACAGAACTAGTATGTTCCCATCTTTTGGAGGAAATAGAGCGGATTTGTTTTTCTGCCTCGAATTCACAAGGGCCTATCGCTTCCAATACTCCATCTGTATAAAGAATGATTTGGACATCTTTCTCAAAGGAAATCTCCTTTGTATTAATTTCCATTTCGTCAAAAAATCCTACTGCACAAGTACTTTGTTCTAAGGCAACAACATCATTTTCATCAACTAGCATATAGCCATAAGGGTGCCCAGCATTAACATACTTAACTGTCTTCTCCTTTGTGTCAATTACTAGATAAATAGCTGTAAAGTAAAAAGGCAGCCCTTCTTTATCATTTTTTAGTAAAGTCATATAGCGATTTAATTCTTTTATAACAAGGTCAGGCTCTACTAATTGTTTAACGGATTCTCTTAGGACAGAGGAGATAAACATGCATACTAAAGAGGCAGAAATGCCGTGCCCCATCATATCTAAAAGGATAATGGCATATTTATCTTCATCTATTTTATGCCAATAATACATATCACCTGCAAGGTTAAAAGAAGGCAGGTAAGAAACTTCAATATGCATATGCTCGTCTTGTAAAGGTGAGCTTAATAGGCTTCTTTGTACATGAGTGGCTAAGTCTAATTCATATTGAATCTTTTTTTCATGTTGGGTATGCCAATCCAGTTCGGCTTTTAATCGCAATGCAACGCGTATTCTTGCGAGGAGTTCAATTTTATTTAGAGGTTTTGTGATATAATCTACGCCGCCAATATCTAACGCTTCTGCGAGTTTATTTTTATCTTCTAATGCTGTGACAAAGATAATCTGAATATCTTTGAGATTTTCCACTTTTTTAATGCGTTTACAAGCTTCAATGCCATCAATCTCTGGCATCATAATATCAAGTAATATTAAGTCCACACTATTCCCTGTGGAGTTAGGAGCATCAAGTTGTAGATAATGAAATAATTCATTAGCTGAGGTTAGCGAGACGCAATCATCGTAACCAGCATTTTTAAGTATTTTTTCCATTACAAATAGATTGACAGTATTGTCATCTACTAAAAGAATAGTCATAATTCTTATAACTCCTTGTCTATTATGATGATAAGAAAACTTATGTATATCTTATTAATTAACAACCATCAATTATGTATAATAATAATTATAACGTTATTTATTAGATAATAATAATTATACGTCCTATATAAAGAGAAGAAATAATGGAGAAAAAATAAAAACATCGGAGCATATGTATTTTCTTTGCCTCGATGTTTTTATTTTTTAATTTTCTCTTAAAGTTAAATATCTCTTGGCTCGCATTGGATACACCCCTGCTGTAAGAAGCAGTGACCATGATGAATGTCCTTCTAAACGACCGATGGAACCATGAAGAATCAGCCCCAGAAATTTCTCTTCAATCGGAAAATTATTTACCTGAAATTGTTTCTTTGTGTGGAGATTAGAAAAATAAACGGTATCTCTTCCATCTATAGTGTTTATTTGAAAGAAATTATCCTCCACCTCTGTACATTTCTCTAGGAGCTGGCTAACTCTTGATAAATCTTTTTGATAATCCCAATCTGAAGCAAAAAATCGAGGATACATTTGTAGATATAATCTATTTAACAATTCCTCACATAACTTTAGCTCATGAAATGTCTGTTCATAAGAAGCTAACATTTTTGTCCACATCGTTTTTTCCTTGTGATCCAGCCATATGGAAAAGTTTTTAAATTCAGATATAAAGTGCTGCATGCTATTACGTTCTTTGGAAATTTTTAAGGCATTGGGTAGGTGAATAAGGAGGAGTAACTCGATAAAAGATTTCTTACATTTATGCCAAGATGCAGGCATGTTATCTTCAAGATAGTCAGTGAGATAACTGGAGAATGTTCGCAGAAATTCATTGCGGAAATAATCAGTAGGATTTTCCTTTTTATATGCTATTAAATCATCTCCGTAATATTCATACAGTCCTCGATAACGCATATTAAATTGGGAGCTGATTTCTATTTTCTTTAGTATTTCACTTCTGCTTTGGGTGCCGGTAAGAGGAATCAGTTTAATTCTTGTTTCTGGAGATTTTTCTCGTTTGCGATGGTTTGTGTGGAAGGAAAAGCTCTTCATAAAAATACAATCAACCTTTCTTTTTCTATTTTATTTTTGGGGATACAGGAGGATTAATCTAGAGGTTAGTTATATTATACTTGGGATTTTAACCTATGTCACTCTCTTAATTGGCTGTTTTTGTAAAATCAGAGAGAGTGGGACAAATGAAAGTATAGAATGGATAAAGACGAACAGTCTTTAAGTTATTAGTGAAAAAGTGGAATGTCCTTCGCTCCTTTCCACTCCGTGTTTAATCAAAAAGCCCAAACACTTATACGAAAAATTTTACTAGCATCTCCGTAGAAGGTTTGGGGTTATTTATATGCTAATTTTAATACACTTTATCTCCATTAAAAATAGAGTTTTTTACGATAACATAATCTACATTGCGAATGGCATCTAATTTGTTTCCACCAGCATAAGAGATAGAGGATTGAAGATCTTGTTCCATTTCTGTTAACGTATCTTGCAAGTGACCTTTATGCTCTACATACATTTTTTTGCCTTCCACGTTTTTCTTTTCTCCCTTTTGAAACTCAGAAGCAGAACCGAAATACTCCTTATAAAGCTTTCCATCTTTTTCAATTGTTTCTCCTGGAGATTCTTCATGTCCAGCGAAAAGAGAGCCAATCATAACCATTGTTGCCCCAAAGCGAACGGATTTTGCAATATCCCCATGTGTGCGGATACCACCGTCTGCAATAATAGGTTTGCTTGCAGCTTTTGCACACCAACGCAATGCAGCTAACTGCCAGCCGCCTGTTCCAAAACCTGTTTTAATTTTGGTAATGCAAACTTTACCAGGGCCGATACCTACTTTCGTTGCATCTGCACCAGCATGTTCAAGCTCTCTTACTGCTTCAGGAGTTCCCACATTACCAGCAATAACGAAGCACTTTGGTAAGTGCTTTTTGATGTGTTTAATCATGGCAATGACTGCATTAGAATGACCATGAGCAATATCGATTGTAATAAATTCAGGAACCAAGTTTTCTTCTGCTAATTGTAATATAAAGTCGTACTCTTCCGTTTTTACCCCAACGCTGATAGAAGCAATTAATTCACGAGATTGCATATCACGGATAAAAGCCTTGCGCGTTTCTGGCTGGAAACGGTGCATAATATAGAAATAGCCATTTTCAGCTAAGTATACAGCGATTTTTTCGTCGATGATAGTTTGCATATTGGCAGGAACGACGGGAAGTTTAAATGTGTGACCGCCTAGTGTAACGGTTGTATCACATTCTGAACGACTATCCACAATACATTTAGCGGGAATTAATTGTATATCTTCGTAATCAAACACGTTATCCATTAAATACACTCCTAAATACGAATATTAAGGTCGGTTTATTTAATAAACGTTCGACCATTAGGTACTTTACATTATTTTGATCAGGATGTCAAAGATTTTTCATATAATGGGGAAATTTTTATTGAAACGTTATCATTTTGAAGAGGATATATTACATAAAGGAATGGGACGAAAAAATGCCTTTTATCAGAAGATAGAAGGCATTTTCAAGTGTAAGGATCTGATTTATAACGGGAAATACAGCTCATAGCTAGGTGGGAGGGAGAGAAATGTGTTTAGTAAGAAAATTTGACCTCAACCGTAGCATCAATGGTTAGCTGTCCTGGTTCTAGATTAGTAGAAACTCCTCCAATCTCCGCAAATGACATTTTTGCTAATGGCATAGGAATACTAGAACCAGATGGGATTTCTATAACCTTTACAGGGATAGGATCGATGGTTATACGCAGAGTTTCAGCAATGGCTCTTGCCTTTGACAAAGCATCTTTAATTGCTCCTTGAAGCGCTCGTTCGTAATGTTCGGAACGATTGCTGACATCAAAGTGAATACTCATGACTTGATTAGCGCCATTTTGTACGGCTGTATCAATAACCGTACCTGCAAGCTGAATGGTTTCGACAAGAATAGCTAGCAGATGGGTTACTCTATAATTTTTGAATACTTGTTGATTTTCCGCAAAGTCATATTGCGGAAAAATAGTATAGTCTATTGTTTGGATATTGGAGGAAGGAACGCCTAAACCTAAAATAGCTGTAATAACCTGTTGATGGAGACGGGCATTTTCTTGCTGTGCAGTTGTTACATTTTTCGATTCTGTATTAATACCAAGCGTTATTTTACAAATATTTGGTTCCAGCGACAATTTACTATTTCCATATACCGTTAAGCTTCTTTTAGGTGGTAAAAAGGAGGAGGGCTGGTACATGATTATTCACCTCTGTATATTTATTAAAAAAACACTTTGCCTTGTAATAATGCCATCGCAGTATTTATTTCCTCTAATTCTTCAGCAGAAAGGTGGTCTATTCGTTTCTTTAACTTATTTTCAATTTCAACAAAAACGTGATTCATTACCTTTTTTCCTTCATCTGAAAGCGACATATATTGTTTTCTGCGATCCCTTTCATTTGTAAATTTCCTAATTAGATTTTTTTCTGTTAATTTCTTTAATTCTCGGCTTGTATTTGGTAGTGATATTTGCAGACAGTTGCTGATTTCACTTAGGATAACGGGCTGATTAATGGAAACATATTCAAGAATACTATACTGAATGGGAGTTAAATCATTTGGTCTTAAATCATTGGTTAACGCATGCTTTAGTTGGTAAACAGAAGCAGTAAATGTTATAACTTTTTGAAAAAATTGCTCTTCGTTCAAAAAAATCACCTCAAAGGTAAGATAGCATAAAAAGTTATCAAATAACAATTATCAATTGATAACTAGTTTGTTAGATGGTAGTATAGTTATCAAATGACAACTATGTGGGAGGGGTTTTATGAACGTATTAATTGTCTTTACTCATCCAAACAAGGAAAGCTTAAATGGCGCCTTTTTGAAAAATGTAGTAAAAGGATGCAAGGAAAACGGCTTAATAAAAGATATACAGCTTTTAGATTTATATGAAGAAAATTTTAATCCTATCTTATATTTTGATGAAAAGAATAAAAGACGCCATATGCATAAAAATCCTGTTTTTGCTAAATATAGAGAGCTGTTATTATGGGCGGATAAAGTGGTCTTTATTTATCCAATTTGGTGGGGGAGGCCGCCAGCTATGTTACTTGGATACTTTGATCAAGTTTTCTCAGCTCATTTTGCCTATAAGAATACAGGTAAATATACAGCGAAGGGGTTATTAAAAGGAAAGTCGGTCATTTGTATCTCCACGATGAAAGGACCGAGAATGTATCCATTCTTCCTTTTACATAATGTTCATAAAAATCTCATGAAAAAAGCCGTATTTCAATTTGTAGGAATGAAGAAAGTAAAGTTTTTTGAATTTGGAAACATGGAAGCATCCGGACAAGCGAAAAAGCTAGAAAGGATTTATCGATACTTTAGAAAGATGAATAGTTGAACGGTGGAATTGATTCTATTTTATAAAAATAAGACAGCCTTTTTCTTCTAAAAGTTAGATAATCTATGGACTTGTCTACGGGATAAAAGGATGGTTTGCAACATGGAGAGCTTATAAATATAAAGATGGAGGGAAATAAAAAAGAGGGAGAGACATAAGTGCTTCAATCAAATATAACCACGAACAATTATACATACACACTAATAAATATTGGTATAATTGTTCGCGGTTTAATTAACTTTAAGAAAGAAGGTTTGGGGTGATCACCCGCAGTCTGAATACACTTCGCTTTCCATGGGGCGAGCGCCAAGCCTCCTCGTTCCTGCGGGTGTTTGGACTTTCTCGAGTCTATGTGTATTCAGTCTGCTCCGTTTTTTTCCTAGTAATTTTAGTTTGCTTAAAAATTAAATAATCTTTAAAAACGGAGTGAAATGGAATGAATTGGTTTCACCACTAAAGTAGAGATTGTTCATCTTTATCTATTAAAAATTTTGTTTTGTCCCAGTCGCTTTTTATTATATAGTTCTATTCCAGAATCGAGCTTCCGCTATACCTGTAATAAAGTCATTAATCGTATTTTTAGCAAGATCGAATATACCTGGTTCATGTATTGTTATGCGGCTCTTTTCTAATACCGCATAATTATTAAGGGAAATACCTAAAGGTTTATAATGATTAAAAGTCATTTCGATAAATTCAATAGCTTTCGTTTCCAGCTTCGTACTGGTGCTAATAAGTAGTGCAGCATCAAATAGGCTCGCATCAGCAGTATCGTATGTGTCCGTTACTTTTAATTCTCCGTCTATCGTACGCAGATTTTTATCCACGATGCTGAAATTCACTTTATTCGCTGCTAATGTTTGAACCCATTGAAGTAATTGGGCGTTGTCCGGCTCGCCGTTTAAAAGAATTGCTACACAACGAGTGTCAGGTTTCTTTATGGTATTCGCCATGCTTAAGGCTGGAGATTTCTTAGCTGACTTTACTTCTAGGTTTTCTTGAGGTAATGCTGCTCCAATGTTTTTGGCCACTTCTTCCGCAATACTGCGATCAATTCGATTAAGGAGAGCGACTGCATTGTTTTTCACCGCTTCTGATTTACACTTTCCAAGTTCAAAGCTAAAAGCATCTTTTAGATGTTGTTGTTCAAATGGTGCTAAGCTATTATAAAAAAGTTTAGCTTGTGAATAGAAATCAAGGAAACTTTCACTACGGCCTCTAACTTTTCTACCATCTACTTTTTCTTGGTAGTGTTCATAACCGCCTTGCTCAACAGATACTGGTTCTGGCTGATTATTATTCAAGGCATTCTTATGATAGCTTGTTTGTCCATGGTGGATGGTCATTTGATGCATACCATCCCGTTGGTTATTGTGAAAAGGACAAACTGGTTGGTTAATCGGAATTTGGTGGAAATTAGGTCCGCCAAGTCTAGACAATTGCGTATCTGTGTAAGAGAATAGACGTCCTTGTAATAATGGATCATTAGAAAAATCGATTCCTGGAACAACATGCCCAGGATGGAAAGCAACTTGTTCTGTTTCCGCAAAGAAATTATCGACATTTCGATTTAAGGTTAGCTTTCCAACGATTTTAACAGGAACCTCCTCTTCTGGCCATATTTTTGTAGGATCTAATATATCGAAATCAAAGGCAAATTCGTCTTCTTCAGGAATGAGTTGCAAACCGAGCTCCCATTCAGGATAGTCGCCCTTATCGATCGCCTCGTATAAGTCTTGGCGGTGGAAATCGGGATTTTTTCCAGCAGCCTTTTGTGCTTCATCCCAAACCTGTGAATGAATGCCGAGCTTTGGTTTCCAATGAAATTTAACAAAATGAGCTTGCCCCTCTTTATTTATAAGGCGGAAGGTATGTACTCCGAAACCTTCCATCATGCGGAGGCTACGCGGGATAGCACGATCGCTCATTGCCCACATCACCATATGGGCTGATTCATGATTTTGACCAATGAAGTCCCAAAATGTGTCATGTGCACTTGCTCCTTGTGGAATTTCATTATGTGGTTCAGGTTTTACAGCATGCACAAAATCAGGAAATTTAATGGCGTCTTGAATGAAGAAGACGGGAATGTTATTGCCAACTAAATCATAATTCCCTTCATCTGTATAGAATTTAATAGCAAATCCTCGTACGTCTCGAACGGTATCATTAGAACCTCTAGATCCTTGGACAGTAGAAAAACGAACAAATACAGGTGTAGTTTTATTTGTATCATTTAAGAAGTCAGCTTTCGTGTAGGCTTCAAGGGATTCATATAATTGAAATACGCCGTGTGCCCCAACTCCTCGGGCGTGAACAATGCGCTCAGGAATTCGTTCATGGTCAAAGTGAGTCATTTTTTCTCGAAAGTGAAAGTCCTCCATTAAAGTGGGACCTCTTAATCCTGCCTTTAAAGAGAATTCATCTTCTGCCATTTTTAAGCCTTGATTGGTTGTTAACCCTGCATTTTGTTCATTATCAATGGTGTATTTTTTTAACTGGTCTATTTTTTTATTTTCCATTTCAATACCCCCTAAATGATAGTATGTATCAGTTATAATCGTTATTTTTAATTAATACCCAGCATCCTGTATTTAAAACACGGCAAAATAAACAAGCTAAGACTGCATAAAAGAGTCTTAGCTTGTTATTAAATAACTTTAGAGGGATCCTTTTGGTTCACAGGCCATTCTCCAGTGAATTCTTCTGTATCGTATTCAAAAAAATCTTTTAAATTCATGTCTCTATCATCGAGAAATAGTTCATCCGTAACGGCTTTAACAATACGGGGAATGCCATATCTCATGCCAGATAATGCAGAAGCAGATAAACCACAGCTAATAAGGGCAGCATAATTAAACGAGTATATACCGTGAAGCAATGCTTCTCCTTCTGTGTCACGGCTAATGAAAGAAAAGCCATAGCTTAAATAAGGATGTGCATCAAGCATAGGAGATGCTATTGCCTCCGGGGCTTTATAGCGATCTTTCCAACGGGCTATATGCTTTTCGATTAAACGTAGTTCTGGCCGCAGTTTGGGATCTGTTAATAAACCTGTGCTAATGATTAAGTAATCAAATAAAAACCTTCCCTTTGGTGTAGTTACTTCTGCTTGCTCTCCTTTTTGGGCTACTTTCAGCCAGGGAGAACCGAGATGCAAATGGAAACCAGGCCAGGAAGACGCTCGATTAAAAGTATCATTTGTTGGTGGTTGGTTATGCTGGAAAAAATGGGCCATGCCAGCATATTTTTCGTCATCTGCTAAGGCAGGAAAATGTTCAATCATTCCAGATGCTTCCATTTGCCTAATCGGATTAATGCGTTGCATTTTATGACGGCGAACATATACATGTGCTTGGGCTACCCCCTGTGATAAAGCGAAGTTGGCATTGTCAAATGCAGATGCACCTCCACCTAAAATGGCAATCTTTTTTCCTTTTAAGGAAGAGAAGTCGATGGATGAAGAAGTATGAGTATATAAAGAAGAAGGTAGATTGTCGGATATCATGGCTGGGACATGCCATTCCCCTCCACCTTGGATGCCGGTTGCTAGAATTATCTTTCGAGCGAGTAAGGAAGATGAAATAGTCCCCTTTCTTTTAATATGGAGTCGGTGTATCCCTTTTTCTAATGGTTCAATTAAAGTCAATTTAACTTCATTTTGAACAGGTAATTGCAGAATGTTACGATACCATCTCAGGTAATTCATCCATTCCCGACGGGGGATTTTGTCGATTTTTTCCCATCCTTCTCTACCAAATTGTGCCTCCCACCAGGATCGAAAGGTTAGTGAAGGGATACCAAGATCGATGGAAGTTAAATGTTTAGGAGTACGTAAGGTGACCATACGAGCATAAGTTTCCCATGGTCCTTCCCATCCTTCTTTATTCTCATCGATAACAAGAATGTTCGATACTCTTTCGCGTAAAAGACCAAATGCAATCCCTAGGCCAGATTGTCCACCCCCAACGATGACTACATCGAAAACATGTCCCTCTGCGTGAATTTTTGGACGAACCCAGTTTTCTCCTCCGTAATTAAGATAAGCTAGATCTGTTTGTACACGTTTATTTAAGTCATCTAAGCTCATTTTACATTCCTTCCCCCTTTCACAATTGTTGTAAGGATTCCTTACATCAACATACCATGCCAATATATTAACATGTTCTTTTGCATTTTGTATGGATAAAATATCTAAATTTTCTAAAATATTTTGGTCAATTCGTTTAAAAAAGATGTTCACCAAAAAAACGAATAGCAACAAAAGCTGAAAACCTTACTAATTAGATTTTTGGCTTTTGTTATTATTCGTTTCTTTTTATAATCTTTTTCTCATTCCAACGCTTAGTGCTTTATGTTTCCATAAAATCTCCTTAATTAATGGAGCAACTTCTTTTGTGCTTTGAATAAGCACAATGATTTCAGGCAAGCTTTGAGACAGCTTGTTCTTTTTCTTCCGATGGAAAAGATAATACAGAGAATAACCACAAAAAAAACCGATAATAGCAGCGAGAAGACCACTAAAAATAGGTCCTAAAATTAATTTAAAGCCAATACTAGCACCAATGACAGCCATACCTGTAGCAAAAGCAATACCAATTTCAAAAGAAGAAACATGGATATCGGCAGAAGCCTTTTTTTTCCTACTAATAGGAGGGAACTCATTCATATATAGGACCATCATTTCTTCTGGTGGAACACCTAGTGCTTCCATTTCAGAAAGTGCACGTTCAATTTCAATAGATGGCTGGAAAGTTCCGACAATAATCATCCCTTTACACCTCTTATGCTAAATTTGGAACCGACATATCTGTCTGTTAAGCGTTTTTGCTGTGATTCTTTTGCAAGAATATTATGTTGGACGCAGGTTATATAGGAATGATAAACGGCTCCACCTAATACGGAAGGCATAAAAAGTAGCCAATGTGGGTGTAATATAGCAGTAGAATAAGCAAAATCACCAGTAATGGTCAGAATTATAGCTTTATGTGCATGTGATAATAAAATATATATCCACCACCAGAATATTGCATAAAATCCTAAAAATATTCGGTGATTGTACAATTGGCCCAATCCAGGAAAGAAAAGTGAGTAGAAGACACCTAAAAGAGGGCTCTTATTTTGTAAATATTGTATTTCAAATGGGAATATCTCTACGCTGGCTAAATCAGGTGTGGATAATTCAATATACTTATTTAACTGTACAGCAGAGCGGTAACTATCGCCTATTGTTATTAAATAGATCACAATATATCCAATCATCCAATCTAAATGAATAACGGATCTTGCTAATTCTATTTCTCCACAAAAAGAGTAAACCATCGCTTCATTAATATTAGCACCTGTATTAATAATTACTTCTAAAACAGTCAGCAATGTTGCACGGGCATACTGATTAAGAAGATAATGTCCAAATCCAGGGAAAACAGCAGACCACCAAGCAACAATACTTGGCTTTTGATACATTAAATAGGTGATACCTGCTGTGCTATACTTTGCTTTTGGAAAGGTTAATGTTGCGCTCATTTACATACCTACTTACTAATTTTGGAATTATATATATAGGGTGTGAAAATAAGTTAATCCTATACATTGATTTACAAAAAATAGGAGGTTTAATTTTTAGTAGTTAGCGGAATCTCAGGAAACATGGGTGAAGAGGCTTACACCATATAAGTTGACTAGACAAGTTGTTTATATTAAAATGTATATATATTTAAAAATTGTATACTCCAAAGGGGAGTAGCTTACAGTTACGTCGTCAATACGCGATTAAATCGCCGGCTTAACTGGCAACGAGATGTTGTTTGCGAGACCTTTGCCGTTCTTGGTAAAGGGATAAATAGATAGAAATTTAGAAGCCTTTACCAAATCAATGGAAGGGCTTTTTATTTTTCTTGCAAATACTAAGGAAGCAAGGAGAATGATAAAGTCTATAAATTAGTATGTCAATTTCAAAACAATTTTTTAGGAGGAATAGAAAAACATGAAGAAAATTTTGTCAGCAATTCTCACGTTAGGTTTAGTTTTATCTCCAGTAAGTATAGTATTTCAAGACTCTGTAACAACAGTAGAAGCAAAGTCTTATAAATCTGGGAAACGAAGCTTCAATAACAACAATAATAGTAATACAAATTCATTTTTCCAAAAGAAAAATAATACAAATGATACGTCAAAATCTAATCAATCAACGACAGCGAAAAAATCTGGTGGCTTCTTCTCAGGTGGAGGCTTAATGAGAGGGTTAATGGTTGGAGGACTTGCCGGTCTGTTGTTTGGCAGCCTTTTCGCTAATATGGGAGCATTTGGGTCTATATTAGGGCTTTTCATTAATGTTCTTGCGATTGTATTAGTATTCAATTTAATTAAAAGGATATTTACTTTCTATCGAAACAAAAAAAGAGAGGAAGCAAATAATTGGAGAAATTAATCATTCCAGAACAGGATATTATCAATGCAATCTGCGTCTATGTAGCACGAAAAAAACAAGTGCGACCAGAGGAAGTAGAAGTAGAGCTAATGTATGATGATGATTATGGCTTTTCAGCAGAAGCATATGTACATGATCGAAAACAAGTCCTTATCACTCAAAATATGATTGAAGCACTCAGATTGTGGTTAGATGAATATTTAAATATGGACCCATATATGGGGTTGAAATTAGTGTTAGATGATGAAGAGGGCATTATCGCTATAGCAAAGTAGAGAAAAAAAGTAGAGGATACCAGGCTTTAAAGACTGGTATCCTCTACTTTTTCTGACTAAAATTTAATCAAAGTTTAATTTATAATCGTCTGATTTAATCATTTTTAATTTTTTTGAAAAAATATACAGTAGGAATACATTTAAAAGAAATGGAATAATTAAAAAGGTAGAAACCATAATCGTAATGTTTTTACTAGTCCAACCGCCATCAGCTAAGCGCATAAAATTCATAGGTCCGACTAATCCCGATAATCCAAAACCAGCACTATAAGGAGTTCCCTGTATATTTAAATAGCCAGCCAATCCACCCAACACAGCAGCGGTAATAATCATTGGAATAACAATCTTAGGTTTCATAAAGAAATTACCCATTTGTATTTTAGGGGATCCCAAAACATGTGCTAACGCAGTACCTAAAGAGTTTGCTTTATAGCTTGCAATAGCCAGCCCAATACCTGCTGCCACAATGCCAAGGTTTGCTGCTCCTGAGCCAACTCCTGACAGAGATATAACGGTTGCTACACCTACTGTTGAGATAGGCGAAAGAATAATTAAACAGAACAAGACAGCGATAATGATACCCATGAGAATTGGCTGTAAGTTTGTAACATTTTCGATTGCGATGCCAATTAATCCAGTACTAGATTTCATATATGGTAATAATAAGTACCCAGCCATTCCTGGGATTAATATACATAATGTTGGTAATAGAAGAATAGAATAGGCCTTCAAGCGGTCACCGATAAAACGGACAAATAATACCGCAAGCGCTGCGGTTATACCTGTGTTCAAAACAACTCCTATACCATTTAACGTAAATAACCCTTCCGCTGTTTTTTGCACAACACCACTACCAACCATTGCAGCAATACCGATACTAGCTGTCTGTATAGAGGATAGCTTAAAGGATATTCCTACCATTACACCAATAAGCACGGGCAATAAACTCATAATAAATGCAGTAATATCTAATACGTGCTGAAGCGGAGGAAAGAAAGGAATAAAGAGCTTTAAGATTTCACCAAGCAATGCATTTGGGATTAACGAGACAACAATTCCGATACTCATACCATTTAATAATTTACTGAAAAACTCTTTCACCTTAAACTCCCCATTTTCCTTGAATTTGGAGTTTATTATATGTAATAACTAGATAATCGTCAATGATTATTTTTAACGCTTCAACGCGAAAAAGTGCAAAAGTGAAAAAATGATTAGTGTTTTTTAATAAACTATATAAAATGAAATAAAATTATCTATTTTTTTATACAAATGTAAAATAAAATGTTTGAAAAAATGCAAAGTGTAAAAATAAGAAAGAGCTCCTCCTTTTTTAAGGGGAACTCTTTCATGAAATAATTGTATATTTCAATTCGTTTTTTTAAGAATGGAGTTGTTTTTCTCCAATAGTGGTTTTCTGAACACCACGGGAATTCTTATCAAAGTTTCGGAAATACTGTTCGAGCTGTTCTAATGTTTTTCCTTTTGTTTCTGGTAAGAATTTGCTAACAAATGTTATGGCAAATACTCCAAGTACGGCGAAAAGGAAGAATGAATTAGATAAGCCAATCTTATCGAGAAGAATCGGGAAAACTAAACCAATTATAAAGTTTGTTATCCATAAGCAAAATACGGAAACACCCATTCCTAATCCTCGAAGTTTTAATGGGAATATTTCTGCTAACATAAGCCAAGTTACTGGGGAGATGGCCCCTTGTTGAAATGCTAAGAAAGTAACCGTCATACTAAGTACAGCAATCGGTAGAATAGTTGTTCCGTTTAAAGTGAAGGAGAAAATCCCTATTAGTAGTAAGGTAGTTGTAGTACCGATTAGTCCGATAATTAACATTGGTTTTCTTCCTACACGTCCCAACAGCCAAATTCCGAGGAAAGTAGCCAATACAGAAATTACTCCATTGGCGATATTGGCAATGAGAGCGACCTCGGTAGAGAATCCAGTGCTTTCTAGTATTTGTGTTCCATAAAACATGATGGTATTTACCCCCGTGATTTGTTGAACGATGGCAATCCCAATACCAAGAAAGACAATTCTTCTAACCCAAGGAACAGCTAAATCTTTAAAGCCAACTTGTTCCACATGTGCTTCTGTTTCCACTGCTTTTTTTATTTGCTGTAGCTCTGCTTTTGCTCGTTTTTCTTTTCTAATATGCAATAATACACGAAAAGCATCTTTGAATCTGCCCTTTGATGCATACCATCTTGGGCTTTCAGGTACAACAAGCATTCCTATCCATAAGACAATAGCAGGTAAGGTGGCAATGACAAGCATATATCTCCAAGAGTTTCCTGCCCCATCCATTGTATTTCCAATAATAGCATTTGTAATGTAAGCAAGTAATTGACCACTAACGATCATTAGTTCATTTTGGGTTACCATTTGACCACGTTGTTCGGCAGGAGACATTTCTGCTAAGAAGGTAGGGACAGCAACTGATGCTCCTCCGACAGCGATACCGAGTAAGAAGCGGAAAGTAATCATGATGGGGACATTCGGTGCGAAAGTACATCCTAGTGTTGTAATCAGAAAAATAGCAGCTAAATATAAAATAACTTTTCTTCGTCCATAGCTATCCGCGAGTTTCCCACTGAACATCGCTCCGAATGCCGCTCCAAATAAGAGCGAGCTAGTAACAAGACCTTCAGTTACTGCATTGAGGTTTAGCTGATCTGGACGAGCCATATAGGGTAAGGCCCCATTAATAACACCAGTATCAAATCCAAAAAGAAGACCACCAAATGTAGAGATAATGGCAATGATTTTTAAATTATTTTTCTTATTTGTGTTGGTGTTCCTACTGTCAGGGTTTAATTGGTCACTCATAGTATTTACTTTCTCCTCCTCTTATAATAATGCTTTTTTATAGTGTTCATTATTATCGTTGTATTTGAAAGGTAAATCGAAGTTCATCTCCTTTGCTAGCTGGTCGTTCTATCCCTATTAAAATTAGAAATCTTGTACGGCGAAAGGCAATTATTTTACTTGCATAGTAAGAGGGATAAAAATTTTTCATTATTCTTTTATAAAACGTATATTGTTTTGGCTATGTAAGGGATAGGCTTACCAATACATTACCCCGATAAAAATTTTTGAAAACATCTTTACGTACAGGTGAATTTTTTTTCACTAGAGTTATTATCTTGCATTTTTATATAGTGCCGATGCTCAAATAAAAGAATAACAATAATGTGTGAGGGCCGCTCTTTTTAGGGAGGGCATTTATTTTAAGCCTATTTCTATAAGAAAGTAGTGAAATTTGGAAAGATTTTCGGTGGGAGGAATAGATTAGTTAGAAACTAGTGAAAGGGAGGTAATATCTTTACAAATTAGAAGAGAAATCAGCCAAAGCGGAGAGGGAATCAGCCAAAGCGGGGAGGGAATCAGCCAAAGCGGAGGGGGAATCAGCCAAAGCGGAGGGGGAATCAGCCAAAGTGAGGAGGAAATCAGCCAAAGCGGAGAGGAAATCAGCCAAAGCGGAGGGGGAATCAGCCAAAGCGAAGGGGGAATCAGCCAAAGCGGAGAGGGAATCAGCCAAAGCGGAGGGGGAATCAGCCAAAGCGGAGGGGGAATCAGCCAAAGCGGAGAGGGAATCAGCCAAAGCGGAGGGGAATCAGCCAAAGCGGAGGGGGAATCAGCCAAAGTGAAGGGGGAATCAGCCAAAGCGAAGGGAGAATCAGCCAAAGCAAAGGGGGAATCAGCCAAAGCGAAGGGGGAATCAGCCAAAGCGGAGAGGGAATCAGCCAAAGCGGAGGGGGAATCAGCCAAAGCGGAGAGGAAACAGCCAAAGTGAGGAGGAAATCAGCCAAAGCGAAGGGAGAATCAGCCAAAGCGGAGGGGGAATCAGCCAAAGTGAGGAGGAAATCAGCCAAAGCGGAGAGGAAATCAGCCAAAGCGGAGAGGAAATCAGCCAAAGTGGGGAGGGAATCAGCCAAAGCGAAGGGAGAATCAGCCAAAGCGGAGAGGGAATCAGCCAAAGAGGAGGGGGAATCAGCCAAAGTGAAGGGGGAATCAGCCAAAGCGAAGGGAGAATCACCCAAAGCGGAGAGGAAATCAGCCAAAGCGAAGGGAGAATCAGCCAAAGCGGAGAGGAAATCAGCCAAAGTGAGGAGGAAATCAGCCAAAGCGAAGGGAGAATCAGCCAAAGCGGAGGGGGAATCAGCCAAAGCGGAGAGGAAATCAGCCAAAGCGAAAGGGGAATCAGCCAAAACGGAGGAGGAAATCAGTTAAAGCAAGCAGGATCCCCGTTTAGATAGGGATCATCTGCTTTTTATTTAATGGTGTTAACATGAGGTTCCCTCTTGAACTAGTATTTTAAGAATCTTTTTAAAGGTAGGTCACTTTCTTTTATTGCATTACATATCAGCTTGGCGACCGCTTCAGCACCTTGATTATTGAAATGAGTATCATCTTTTACTCCAATTGGATAATTGCTAGATTCATAGGCTTCAAGATGGAGAAAAAAGTTCCTGGATAAGTCTGGGCCTAGGGATTGAAAAAAGTCTATTGATTTTTTATGAATATCTAGAAGTGCTACTTTGGAGGTTTTGGCGAGTTCCCTCATAGCTTGTGGGTATTCACCAAGAGACATATGATCAATAAGCTGATTTCTAAAATGCCTTCGAGAAACGGAAGTAAGTAATACTGGGTGTGCATTATGCTTATTGGCGGTATGAATAAATGTATGCAAGTTTGTTTGATAGTCTTCGTATGGATCTGTACCGCGAGCTGGGTCATCTTTTTGGTCGTTGTGTCCAAATTGAATAAAGAGATAATCCCCAGGATGAATTGCCTCCTCAATGGCAGATAGTCGTCCTTCGTTTATAAAAGATTTTGTGCTTCTACCATTGACGGCTCTATTATCAATAACAATTTGGTCTGTGAAAAAGGTGGAAAGTTTTTCTCCCCAACCAGTTTCTGGACGCTTATCTGGTGTTTTTTCTGCGGCAGTAGAATCACCTGCTATAAATATAGTTATCTTGTCTGGCATTATTCTCCCTCCCATATGCAGTTTAATGAAATGATTATTATGACAAAGTAGTTTTTAACCAAGCTTCTGCTAAGCTCAACCAGCGATGGACATAGGGAGATTCCTCTGCTAATGCCAGCCCATGTTTTCCAGAAGGAAAAATATGATATTCAAAAGGAATGTTAAATTTGGCTAAGCTTTCCGCTAACATGATGGTATTTTGAACAGGGACTGATTGATCATCAGCAGTGTGCCATATAAAGGTGGGCGGCATATTTTCATCGACCAAATGTTCAATCGAATAAGCTTCTACTAAATGGTTAGGCGGATTTTTTCCTAAAAAATGCTCTCGGCTTCCAGAATGCCCATAAGTCTCCGTGAAGGTAATAACTGGATAGCATAAGACTAGCGCATTCGCACGATTGTTTATTTTGGTGCAAGCAAGACTGGCTAGATGTCCACCAGCAGAAAAGCCAAGCACACCTATTTTATTTTCTAATAAATTCCAATCCTTGGCATTGTTTCGTAGTTGGCTAAATACTTCTTCTAGTTCCTTTATAATGCTTGCATGATTGATTGTTCCAACAGGATAATGGAGAATTCCAGCATGATAACCAATCGAATGAAGCCATTTTACAATTGGCTGCGCCTCTTTTTCTGATAAATGGTGGTACCCTCCACCTGGACAAACGAGAATGAAGGGTCTCTTTTTATTATCTAAAAGGGAGAGATGTAATGTCATATGCTGATTTTCTTTGGAAATTTGGTTATAGTTATCATTGATGATTTTCAACATATGAACGCTCAAATCCGAAATATTGTTTAGCATTATGGTAGCTAATGTCCTTAACTAAGCTTCCAAGCAAGTCCTCGTCCTCCGGTGCTTCGCCTCGTTCGACAATTTCCCCGATAAATTCACAGAGCACTCGGCGGAAATATTCATGCCTTGTGTACGAGAGAAAGCTTCGTGAGTCTGTTAGCATTCCGACAAAGGTGGAAAGGAGACCAGTGTCACTAAGAACTGTTAATTGATGGCGCATCCCAGCTCTTGTATCGTTATACCACCATCCTGAACCTAGCTGAAGCTTTCCAGGCGTGTGTTTTTGAAAAGACCCCATTAAAGTAGCTAAAACAAAGAAGTCATTAGGGTTAAGGGAATAAAGAATGGTTTTCGGTAATTTCCCCTCTTTTTCTGCACGATCTAACAGACGCTGCAAAGGTATGGTAAGAGGGAGATCATTCATCCCATCATATCCAGTATCAGGGCCTAATTGGTCAAACATTGCTGAATTTGTATTGCGATATGCATGGATATGAAGCTGCATTGTCCAATTATGCTCATGATAAAAACAGATTAAGCGAGTTAAGGTTTCTGTACGATATGCACTGATTTCATATGGGGATAATGCTTCATTTTTAAATCTTTTTTGAAAAATCGATTCCAGTGTTTTCTCATCTGCTTCTTCATAGGTTAAGATATCCAGTGCATGATCCGATAATTTTCCACCCATTTGGTGGAAATAATCTACACGTGCTTTAAGTGCCTCTATTAATCCTTGATAGGAATTGATCGTAACATGTGATTGTATACTTAGCTTTTCTACCCATTCGATAAATCCATCTTGGTCAATATTTAATGCTTTATCGGGACGGAAAGAGGGAAGTACTTGAAAATGTCGTTCTTCATTCTTTAAGCGTTCATGGTAATGCAAATCATCAGTCGGGTCATCGGTCGTACAAACTACTTTAACATTTGAATGGATAATTATATTGCGACGCTTAAAGTCAGCGGTAGCCAATTTCTCATTGGCTAAATCCCAAATAAGAGGGGCATTCTCCTCATTCAGTAATAAATCTATACCAAAGAAACGTTTTAGCTCTAAATGGGTCCATGTATATAAGGGATTACCAATTGTTTTAGGGACTGTACGCGCCCATGCTAAAAATTTGTCATAATCAGAGGCATCGCCAGTAATATGAGTCTCTGGAATTCCGTTTGCGCGCATTAATCGCCATTTATAGTGATCACCAGCTAACCAGGCTTCCGTAAGGTTTTTAAAATTTTTATTCTCATAAATTTCTTTCGGATCTAAGTGACAATGATAGTCGATAATAGGCATCTGCTTTGCATGGTCGTGAAATAGTTTTTGCGCGATATCATTTTTTAATAGAAATTGGTCATTTAGAAACATTAGAATCCCTCTTTCGTTATTTTTATAATTTTTGTTTAATATTGCTTTTATTGTCTCAGTGCTCGAAAACTCAACATAAGATCAAAAAAAGGTAACAGAGAGAGCGTTAGCATCACTGCTTTCAATGAATGCACTACAGGTTAACACTATGTTTCTATCAATCTTCTCCACCTTAGCCAAACGCTTTTCATAAACCAATCAATCTGTTATAAAGTAACTCCTGTTTTAAAAATAGCGATTTCGCGAACGCCATTTGCTTCGTTGCGTGTTTTTTCTCCACTTGCGACCGCTATTACTTTTCCAATAAATTCCTCTAATACTTCATTCATTGGTCGCTCTAGTAAAGGACCGGCATTAAAGTCCATCCAATGCTTTTTATGTTCATAAATAGTAGAATTGGTTGCTACTTTTACAGTTGGAACAAAACTGCCAAAAGGCGTTCCTCGGCCAGTTGTAAATAAAACTAAATGACAATCAGCAGCGGCAAGCGCAGAAGAAGCTACTAGATCATTGCCTGGTGCTTGCAATAGGCTTAGCCCTTTTTTGGAGATTTTCTCTCCATACTGCAGTACATCCACAACCGGTGCTGTTCCAGCCTTTTGTGTACAGCCTAATGATTTATCTTCTAGAGTGGTAATCCCTCCCGCCTTATTTCCTGGGGAAGGATTTTCATAAACAGGCTCCCCATAAGAATGAAAGTAGTGTTTAAAATCATTGATTAAATGGACGATATCTTCGAAAACCTTTTCATCTTCTGCTCTAGCCATGAGCATTTGTTCTGCTCCAAACATTTCGGGGACTTCTGTTAGAATAGTGCTGCCGCCCTGGGAAATTAAGAAGTCTGAAAATGCTCCTAATAGCGGATTAGCCGTAATTCCAGAGAAACCGTCGGAACCGCCACATTTTAGACCAACATTTAGCTCAGCAATCGGAATAGGTTCCCTATGATCATTTCTAGCAGCTTCATATATTTCTTCTAATAGTTCTAAGCCTGCTTCTATTTCGTTGCCTACCTCCTGTGCAACTAAGAATTTAACTCTATTTCCATCATAATCTCCTAGTAACTCTCTAAATTCAGCAACAACGTTATTTTCACATCCCAATCCAAAAACAAGTACTCCGCCAGCATTCGGATGATTCACAGCATCTATTAATATACTGCGAGTATTTTCATGGTCTTCTCCTAATTGGGAGCAGCCGTAGGGATGCTTCAAAATGGTAATATTATCGAATGTACCTAAGCCAGGATGGAGAGCTTCAAATTCTTTCAGCATATATTCTGCTGTTCCGTTTACACAACCCACGGTCGGAACAATATATAAGTCATTGCGAATTCCTACTTTTCCATTTGCCCGTCTGTATCCTTGGAAGGTAAGCTCCTTTTTAGGGTATTTTACTTGATGGATATCTTGCTCATACGTATATTCAAGTTCTCCATCTAAATTTGTTTTTACATTATGCGTATGAAGCCAATCCCCCCGCGTAATCTCCGTCAGCGTATGTCCGATAGGATAGCCATATTTGATCACATTGCTAGATTTTTGAATATCAGTTAAGGCTATTTTATGGCCTTGGGGAATATCAGCTTTAGCTGTGATCGAGATGCCATCAAGATAGACTGTTTCCGCTGCGTTAATTGGTCTTAGGGCAACCGCGACATTGTCTCGCTCATTTAATTTTAATAGGGAAGGAGGCTGCTTTTCATTATTTAGCTTTTGTAATACAGCTCGAGCACCGTCTTTTCTAAGCATATGGATATATGCAGTTACTTCTTCCACAAGGTTAGGAATAGAGGTTAAGTCAGTATCCCATAAATTTTTGTCATTCAAAATAGTAAAAGCGATAGTTTCGGGATTTTCCCATGCGTTTGAAAAGGCTTCAAGGACTTCATCGCTATCTTTTGGTTTATATTGTGTTCCCCTGTAGGTTAGAAATAAAGCAGCAAGAGAAGCAGTCATGTATGGAGGCAATTGCTGCTGTTTTTCTTGGTATTTAATTAGCAGCGGTAATAAGCGTGCTTTATATTTAGAAACACTGTTTAAAGCAAT
The DNA here is from genome assembly GCF_003726095.1 of Niallia circulans. Taxonomy (NCBI): domain Bacteria; kingdom Bacillati; phylum Bacillota; class Bacilli; order Caryophanales; family Bacillaceae; genus Niallia; species Niallia circulans. The sequence continues at coordinate 3,693,523 of NZ_CP026031.1, read as the reverse complement.
GGATGATAATTCATGGCGGATAAAGGGATTTTTAAAGCGTTCGATTATAGAGTTTGCATATGCCTTTAAGTCATCTAAAGGGAGAGGTAATAATGGTATAATTTCTTGCTGCATTAATTGATTAATAAAGACCGCAAAATCTGCATCTTTCATCACATCTTCCACAGTTTCAAGACCAGCAAGTAATCCAAGTGGGACCATCGCTGTATGTGGACCATTTAATAAGTGAACCTTTCGTTCTCGATATGGTGTCATATCATCGGTTACCAGTACATTCAATCCCGCCCTTTCGAGTGGAAATGATTCTTTTAATTCTTGTGGACCTTCAATGACCCATAATAAATAAGGCTCTGCTTTAACCATTAAGTTATCAATATAGCCATGTTCCTCATTAAGCAGATTTGCTGTATCACGTGGATAACCTGGAACAATGCGATCTACTAAGCTGCAGCAGAATATATTTTCAGCATGAATCCAGCTAATAAATTCCTCTTCTAAATTCCATAGACTTGCATATTGTAAGACAATTTCTTTAAGTTGATCACCGTTACGATCGATTAACTCACAAGGAATAATCGTAAATCCTGGTTTTTTTAGTTGAAAGCGCTTGAATAGTAGGGCAGTAAGTTTTCCAGGAAAACTAGTTGAAGGTTGATCGATAGAACAATCCCTTTCATCAAATTGTATTCCAGCTTCTGTAGTATTAGAAATAATAAAGGTCAATTCTTCTTGTTCTGCCAATTGTAAATAATTTTCCCAGTCTTCATAAGGATTAATTAATCGATTAGCAGTTGTAATAATTTCACTCGTCTGAACCATTTGACCTTGATAGAACCCCTCAAGCACGACTGTATAAAGATAATCTTGTTCTTCTAAGGTTGGTTTAGAAACATGCTTGGTCGGCTTCACTAACACAGCACTACCGTTGAATAAATGCTGGTTATTCATTTGCTGTAGTTGCCAATTAAGAAATCCTCTCATGAAATTGCCTGAGCCAAATTGAATGACTTTTTCTGGAAAAATAGACAAATTAGGTTTTAATTGCTTTGAAAGCTTTTCCACTATAGTTCCTCCTTTTTTGCACACGTTAACATTTTATGATAAAACAAAACAGTTATGACTGTTTTGTTGGATAACTAAGCGATTCTCTTTTAACTAAAAATGTGTCTACTAAGATTTGTGTCTCCTCTAAAGTGTCGCTATTCATTAACGCAATAAGCATTTGCATGCCAATTTCGCTGATTTTATCAATAGGCTTATGAATAGTGGTTAGGGCTGGGGTAGAGTATTGCGCAAAAGCTGTATCATCAAATCCAATGATTGAGATATCATGGGGCACTTTCCTCTCTTTCAAAAAACAAGCCTTTAATGCACCGATTGCCATATCATCGTTTGCGCAAAATACAAGACTAGGCGGCGTCGGCAGGTCTAGCAATTGCTTCATTTTTTCAAAGCCGCTTTCCATACTATAATCCCCATTGACCATAAATTCAGGCTGTATGGGAAGCTGATGCTTCGACAAGCTATTGATAAATCCTTGTTTTCTTTCAGCAGAGGAACGGAAAGAGCTTTTTCCATTGATGTACGCTAAGTCCTTATGACCAAGGCTAATTGCTTCATCGATGGCTTGTTCTACACCCTGTTGATCGTTTGCTGAAACATTTGGAATAGAAGGATCATCTAGTCTGCGATTTAGCACGACCAACGGTATGCCAGTTTGTTGTATATAGTAAATAAATGCATTGTCTGTGTCACTTTGACTTAGGACGATAATTCCGTCAAATCGTTTGGAAATGATTTTGTCAAAATGGACTAGAGTATCAATTCCATTTACTGCGATACTGTAGTTTTCATCTAGCACAGAATTTACACCTTTTATGACATCGACAAGAAAACTTGAACTGGTACCATGGCTGATACTAGAGAAAAAAACGCCAATTGTGTAAGATTTCTGGTTTACGAGACTTTTAGCATTAAAGTTTGGTACATAATGTAATTCTGTTGCGATTTTCTTAATTTTGTCTTTTGTCGCAGGTTTAATAAGGGGACTATCATTCAGCGCTCTTGACACAGTGGTGTGCGAAACGCCTGCAAGCTTTGCGATATCCTTAATGGTAACCATAGTTCCTCCTGATAATAATGTTAACGTTCACATTTTATAATTCTTCAGGCTTTTTGTCAATCGGACATTTGCTGCACACGTGAAAAAATCCACTCGCAAAAGATAGACTAGATATGCTATTATATGTATAATCTAATCCAGAATATAGAAAATAATCATTTGATACTAGATAAGAAAATGATTATTTTCCGTATTAAATGATTGAATAATATGATAACGCTTACAATAATGGTGAGGTAAGAGGAAATAAGGAGTGAGTGGATTTGAAGAAATTAAGGTTGTTTTACAAGTTATTTTTTCCCTTTTTCCTTTTAGGGATTAGTATTGTAGTTGGCTTTAGTGTATTTATCTATAACTCTACCTATCACTCCGTTGAAGAGGAATTTCTGAAAGATAAACAAAATTATACAAAACAAATTCTCAATAATGTAGAGCAAAAGGTGCGAACGATTGAATATGGATATACGGCATATAGTTCTACTGCAACCTTTGAGACGATTTTTAAGAAGCCGTTATCAGGAAAAGACTTTGATACATATCGTGATATAAAAAAAGAAATCAGTTATATAGAAATGATGGGGATAGAAGGAAGTCAACATAATCTGATCAGCTTAGCAGAAAATTGGGGAATAATTGACGGCTCTTTAAAGAAATTATCGGAAGAGGAAATAGCTGGGTATAAGGAAAAGTATGTGGAAGAGGCGACGCAAAGCTTATTTTGGAGACCTACAAGTATTGGAATTGAGATGATTATGACCTTGCCTGTTTATCAGCGGGATAAATTTGCTTTAGGGATATCTAATATTCCAAGAAGCAGCATTGATGAGATTGTTGATAATGAACAAGATAGTTTAGTAGAAATTTATAATAGTAAAAATGAATTATTATATTCAAGTAGAAAAAAGGAAAGGATATTGTCTCACGAGAATTATGAGAAAATGATAAATGAGGGGGAGAATATCAAAATAGTAGACACAGATGATAAAAAGTTTGTGTATGCTCAGTCAGACTATAATCGCTGGATTTATGTTGTACAGATTAATCCAAAAGAAATCTCTAATATGATTAATAATACAAGGATTGGTTTACTAATTGTCTCGACCTTATTGATTATTTTGGTCGGTATCATTTCCTATATGTTAGCAAATTCTTTTTCAAGACCTATCCGCAAATTACAGGAGAAATTAGCAATAGATCATCTAAGTGGGCAGAAGAATGAACTTTCCCTTGTTGCTGATTCTGTTGATAAGATTATTGGTCAGAATGAAACATTAATGGCTAGCTTAACCATGCAAAAACCACAACTTGAGACGCTGTTTGTCTTAAGCTTATTTAGAAATAGAATAACAACAAATGAAGCAAAGCACAGGTTAAAACAATTTGGCTATTTCTTTAATGATAGGCATCATTTTTACACAGGATTAATACAAATTGACAATATGGATAGCCAAAAAATTGTTGAGAAAGATTTATACTTATTGGCTTTAAATAATATTGTCGAAGAAATAGTCCCTGCTAAGGAAAGATTGATACCTATTGTATTAAATGATGAGATGCAAGCAACCATATTTATAACCGATGTAAATGATCATGATTCCAGTCGAAGAATTATGAAGTATTATGAGGAAATACAATCTGCGGCAAAGGAATATTTAAATATTACTATCAGCATAGGGATAAGTCCGGTTTATCAAACATTAATTAGTAGCAAAAAGGCAGTTGATTTAGCAAAAGAAGCGCTGCATTATCGTGTAAATGTAGGACCAGAGTCCATCATTTTTTATGATGATATTGCTCCTCTCTTGAATGATGCTTCTATTTCTAAATATCCTGTAGAATTACAAAATGAACTTTTAAATACGATTCGCTCAGGTAATGAGGAGGAAGTGCAGGAGACAGTAGATACGTTAATTAACGAAATCTTCCGGATGAATAAAAATCCAGTCAGCTTAGAGGTGACACTTATTCGGTTAATTAATGAGATTATTCAACTTGGGCAGCTGTTAGGTGCAGAGGCGAAGATTTTTGATAGTATAAAGCCACTTTATTATGAAGCGATTAATGCCTATTATCCTGCTCGAATTAAACAAATGCTAATTGAGCATCTTATTACGCCAATTATTATCAGCACACAGGATAAAACAGATAAGGAGTTTCGGTCTTTATCTGATAAAATTGTTCAAATCATTCAGACAGAGTATGACCAGGAAATTTCTTTAGACATTATTGCTGACCGTCTTCATTATAATCCGAATTACTTAAGCAGCGTATTCAAGAAGGAATATGGAGAAAACTTTGTTGACTATCTAATGGGATTCCGACTGCAAAAAGCTAAATCCTTGCTCGAAGAAACAAATATACCGATTAAGGAGATTGCCGAAAAACTCCAATATCGAAATTCTCAAAACTTCATCCGCTTTTTTAAGAAAAAAGTCGGCATGACCCCAGGAGATTATCGGAAACAATATAATCATTAATTAAAAAGCGTGCAAGAAAGAGCTTAATCTTGCACGCTTTTTATGAACCGCAGAGCACATCCGGTATTTCTAAGATACCCTCTTAAACGGTAAGGGGCAAGCTGGATGAGAAATGGCACGCTTTTAAATGTATGAGGTTATAAGTTACTAGAATATCGTTTTTTTAAAGGCTCCTTTTTTTCAGTAACGTCACCCCTTTACAGAGCCTACTAATGCCCCTTTGACAAAATATTTTTGAACAAATGGGTACGCAATAAGCATTGGTACTGTTGCTATAACAATAACGGCCATCTTAATCGTTTGCGCAGGTGGAATAACGTCAACTGACGAACCTTCTGCTTGCATACCGCTTGAAACGATAACAATCTGTCGCAATAAAACTTGAATTGGCCATTTTGTAGAATCATTAATATAAAGAATAGCTGTCATATAAGTATTCCAATAGGTAACAGCATAAAACAAAGAAATGGTTGCAATTGATGGTAGTGCCAAAGGTAGCATAATCTTCCAAAAGACACCTAAATCCGTGCAGCCATCCATTTTAGCCGATTCTTCTAAACTATCCGGTAATGCTTGGAAAAAGTTTCTCATGATAATTAAATTAAACGCATTAATTGCTACAGGCAGTATCAAAGACCAATAAGAATCAATTAACCCAAAGGCTTTAACTACTAAGAAGGTAGGAATCATTCCACCGCTAAATAACATAGAGAATACAACAAGAAAGTTAAGAAATCCCCTTCCATGAAGATATTTACGTGATAAGCCATAGGCCATCAAAGAAGTTAGGACCATACTTACTAAAGTACCGACGCCAGTAACGCCAACCGATACTGCTAAAGATTTAAAAAGTGTGGGTGTAGAAAGAATATAACGGTATGCATCTAACGAAAAAGTTTCAGGAATTAGAATAAATCGTTTAGCTACAACCTCTTGTGTAGAAGCAAAGGAACTAGCTATAACATTTACAAAAGGCAGAAAACAAATTAAGGCGATAATGATTAAAATGGTTCCATTAATAATAGAAAAGACCTTTCCTCCTTTTGTTATTTTCCTATTTTTATGCGTTTTCTCCATATAGATCCTCCTTATTATTTTGTTTAGCTAGTTGCTTTACTGAAGATGTTTTAATTGCTCGGTTAAGACTGTTAAACGAGCAGCAAGCAAACGGAGAAAGGCCGGTTTAATAAAGGTGGTTCGCCTAAATCCACTTTGCTTTCCGCAGGTGCGTATCTGCGGATTCTCACACTTTAGAAGCCTTCGTAAAGTCAAGACTCTTTGTAGAAAACAGCGTAAGAAATAGATCTACTCTCTTACTATAAAGTTACTTTATCAAGAGAGGATAATTACGTATATAATCAATATTTCAGAAAAGGAAAACGCTTACCAAGTGCGTTTTTTTCGATTGAAAAGGCAGATAATCATTTGGACAAAATGGTAATCATTACATTGGGTGGGGAAGAGGAAACTATTGATATAACAAGGTTTTGTAAGCGTTATCAAATAATGATTATATACGTAATTATGCTTTTTCCATATGCTTAAAGTATGAATTGAACATCACATCATAAAGTAAGGGGGTAAATAATGGAAAGTATCATTAAGCCTAGTGATCAGACATTACCTGAGTTAACTATGAAGCAGCGTAAGAAGATTAGAAGACAAAAAACTTGGGCTAATATGAGAAAGAACAAACTTCTATATTTAATGATTTTCCCTGGCTTTCTCTATTTTATTATTTTCAAATATTTACCGATGGGCGGATTGATCATTGCTTTTCAAGATTATCAACCGTTTTTAGGAATTTTGGGCAGCCCATGGGTAGGGATGAAGCATTTTATTCGCTTATTTACAGAACCAACCTTTTTTATGCTTTTAAGTAATACACTTATTTTATTTGCTTTAAATATTTTCATTTTCTTTCCAATGCCGATCATCTTAGCGCTTATGCTAAATGAAGTCAAAAACAAATATTTTAAATCTGGTATCCAAACGTTAATTTATATCCCCCATTTTATGTCATGGGTAATTATTGTTTCCATTACATATGTCTTTTTAAATGTTGATGGTGGATTGATTAATGAAATGTTAGCAGCAATGGGCTTCAATAAAGTCAGTTTTTTAACTTCACCTGATTGGACGCGAACCGTTTATATTGCCCAAGTAATTTGGAAAGAACTAGGCTGGTCTACTATCATATATATTGCCGCTATTACAGCTGTAGATACTCAATTATACGAAGCAGCGGAAATGGATGGAGCAGGACGACTGCGCAAAACATGGCATGTAACATTACCGGCCATTCGACCAGTAATTATTACATTATTAATCTTAAAAATTGGCAGCACGTTAGATTTAGGATTTGAACACATGTATCTATTATTGAATTCATTAAATAGAAGTGTTGCAGAGATTTTTGACACCTATATTTATACTGCTGGTTTGAAGAATGGACAATTAAGTTTTAGTACTGCTGTTGGTTTATTTAAGGGATTAGTAGGATTAGTTTTAGTTATGCTTTCAAATAAGCTTGCCAAGAAGTTTGGTGAGGATGGGGTTTATTAAAGTTAGGGGAAAGCGAGGAATTGGATGTTAAAATCAGTGGAAAAAATAAATCACATTTTTATAACAATCTTAAACTTAGTTTATGTGAATTTCCTCTGGTGGCTCTTTACTTTATTAGGATTGGGGATATTTGGGGCAGGACCAGCAACCTATGCACTAGTTAGTATCATCCGACAGTGGATGAGGGGAAATACCAGTGTCCCTATCTTTTCTTCTTATTGGAAGTATTACAAAGAGTCCTTCAAGGAATCCATGGTTACTAGCTGGATTTATTTACTACTCGGCTATGTGTTAGTAATCGATTTACTCCATGTTACAAACTGGTATCTCAAAGTATGCTTGATGATCATATTCTCGTTATATTTCCTTTCTGCCGTTTATATTTATCCATTAATGGCTCATTATAACTGGAAGGGAATATTCTTTCGCATAAAGATGTCCTTTATCTTTGGTTTTTCTTGCTTGCAATATTCTCTATTATTGTTTGTTGTGATTGGAGCTACCTATTGGACAGCAATCACACTTTTTCCTGGGATTCTCACTTTCTTCGGTATTAGTTTCTTATTTTATATGATTACTTGGACAGCAAATCAAGTGTTTACTAGAATGGAATTACAAAATACAGAAGAAGTAGAAGATACAACTGTCTATCCTACGCTTAACGGACAATAAGACTTAACTTTCAGCTTATCCAATTCGGGGAAGATAGGTGGGAGAGCATCGATATAGACCCGAATGGTTCCACTAATCAGTGCGAACATTCATTGATGGAACTTCACTTTATCAAATTGTAAAGGAGCGTTTAAATGAAAAAACTATCAAAGTTAGCTAGTGTTAGTTTAGCAGGTATGTTGTTATTAGCAGGATGTAGTGGAGGAAAAGAACAATCATCTGGGACGTATGATGAAAATAGTAAGGCTGAAATTACATGGCTGAATATTCTACATACGGCATCTCCTCCAACAGATACTATTTTAGACAAAATTGAAGAGAAAACTAACGCTGAAATCAAATTTTCGTGGATTCCAGATGCTTCAAAGGAAGAAAGAATTAATACAGCTTTAGCATCTGATTCATTAGCAGATATTGTTACTTTAACCATTCTAGATAATTCCTCTGTCCGCAATGCATTGAAGTCTGGAATGTTTTGGAATGTAGAAGATTATTTAGATGAATTCCCTAATCTGAAGGAAATTTCACAAGATGTACGGGTTTCTGCTTCCATAGAAGGAAAGCTTTATGGCATTCCCTTCCAGAAGGATTTAGCTCGTAATGGTGTCGTTTTACGTAAAGACTGGCTTGATAATTTAGGCCTGAAAGTCCCGAAGACTGTTGATGAATTAATGGAAGTTTCGAAAGCGTTTACAGAAGGTGATCCTGATGGTAATGGGAAAAATGATACGACTGGATTTGTAGATAGGAACGATTTAATATATGGAGCCTTTAAAACATTAAGTTCTTATTTCGGTACACCTAATGTATGGGAAATGGATGAAAATGGAGACTTCATCCCGGAATTTGAAACGGATGGTTATGTAAAAACAATGGATTATATGAAGGAGCTGTATAGCAATGGCTGGATAAATAAAGACTTTGCCGTTACCGCAAAAACAGACCAGCAGCAAAGCTTTGCACAGGGAAAAGCAGGAATTTATATTGGCGCACTTTTCGATGCTAAAAACCTACAAACGATGGCTGCAGGCATCCAAGATAACATGGAATTAGCATTAGTGAACGATATGGTATCGGATTCAAATCCTGAGCGTGCCATTTGGGCTGCGAATAATGGAATTGGCGGATTATTGGCATTTCCGCGTTCCGAAGTAAAGGATGAAGCAGAATTAAAGAGGATTCTCAAGTTTGTAAATGATTTACTAGATCCAGAAATTTACACATTAATGACATATGGTTTGGAAGATGTCCATTATAAACTAACAGATGATGGTGCATATGAAATTACCAATCAGGATTTATGGACACAGGAAGTGCAGCCATTTGCGGCTTCTAGACCAAAAGAGTCAGGCTATGATTTAAAAGATCCCAACCCTATTAAAGCATTAGCAGATGAGATGATTGCAGACAATGCGAATTATGCCGTGTTAAATCCTGCTTATTCTTTAGAATCTGCAACCAATACATCACAAGGATCGGAATTACAAAAGATTATTACTGATGCCACATACCAGTATATTTTAGGCGAAATAGATCTGGATGGTTTCAAACAAGCTGTAAAGACATGGGGAGATTCTGGCGGAAACACGATTAAAGAGGAATATAAAGCAGCATACGAACAAACGAAATAATTTTGAATAAAGGTGAGGGGAAAGCAGATTTCGGCTAGACACTCACCTTAAAAAATTTAAAAACAAGATTTTTATAAGGCAAGCAACAATCTTCATGAAGAGGCTTTATAAAGAATCTAAATAGGATGGGAGAATATAAGAATGGCAGAAATGAGTTGGTCAGAGAGAACAGCACAATCCATTATGGAAAGACTTCCACGATTATATGAAGATAGAGGCTATAACGGAAAATGGTCTTATGATTATGGAGTTGTTTTAAAAGGGTTTGAAAACCTTTGGAAACGAACAGGCAAGAAGAAATATTTGCATTTTATAAAAGAAAACCTCGATTATTTTGTGCAACCGGATGGAACGATTAAAGGATTTGAAGTATCAGAATTTAATATTGACCATATTAACAATGGAAAATTACTATTTCAACTTTTTAAACAAACGGGGGAGGAAAAGTATCGGCAAGCAGCCGATTTATTGAAATCCCAATTAGAGCTGCATCCAAGAACATCAGAAGGTGTTTTTTGGCATAAGCAAATTTATCCATATCAAATTTGGCTGGATGGCTTATATATGGGGGCGCCATTCTATGCGCAATATCAAATGGAATATCGAGATGGAGAAGGTCTTGACGATATACTTCACCAATTCAAAATCAGTTATCAACACTTATTAGATGAAAAGACAGGGCTTCTTTATCATGCATGGGATGAGAAGAAAGTCCAGCCATGGGCTAATAAAGAGACAGGACTATCAGAGAATTTTTGGGGAAGAGCTATGGGATGGTATGTCATGGCATTAGTAGATACATTAGAAATTATTCCAAAGGATACACCTGATCGCCCTTTTTTAGAAAAAATTCTTAAGAATACATTGGCAGCATTACTAAACTATCAGGATAAGGAAAAGGGTGTTTGGTATCAGGTAGTCGATAAGCAAGGGGAAAAGGGAAATTATTTGGAGGCGTCTGCAAGCAGTATGTACGTATGTTCTATTGCAAAAGGGATACGGCTGGGAGTTCTAGAAAAACAAGAATGGCTGCATCCATTAAAGAAAAGCTACCAAGGATTATTAGATGAATTTGTTTTACTGACAAAAGAGGGATGGGTCAATTTAAATAAAAATTGTCAGGTAGCAGGACTTGGCGGAGCTGACAAACGAGACGGAACTTATACCTATTATATTAGTGAACCAATTATTTGCAATGACCAAAAAGGCTTAGGGGCCTTTTTACAGGCATTAGTGGAAGTGGAGGAAGTCATTAACGAATAAGGAGATTATAAAATGAGCGATTATATTATCACTGAATTCGGTGCAGAGAATGATGGGAGTATATGTACAGAGTCGATTCAGAAGGCGATAGATAAGGCATATGAAAATGGAGGAGGCAGAATTGTTATCCCGCCAGGCGAGTTTTTGACAGGTGCGCTTTTTTTAAAGGATCATATTGAACTTCATTTAGCCGCAGGAGCAGTATTGAAATTCTCTAATCAGCAAGCAGACTATTTCGTTGTTACATCTAGATGGGAAGGTGTAGTTAGAGAAGTATATGCTTCATGCTTATACGCAGAAAATAGCCAGCATATTGCGATCACTGGCTTTGGAACCATTGACGGAAATGGAGAGAAATGGTGGCAACTTTTTCGAAATGAGCGAGAGAAGCTGCTTTATCCGCGGCCAAAATTGATTAGCCTAGATGGTTGTGAAAACATATCGATTAAAGATGTGACCTTAATAAATTCTCCAAGTTGGACGGTTAACCCCATATGCAGTAACAACATTACGATCGATAATATAAAAATCAATAATCCGCAAGATTCACCAAATACAGATGGCATTGATCCGGAATCCTGCATGAATGTTAGAATCAGTAACTGTCATATTGATGTAGGGGACGATTGTATTGCGATTAAGGCAGGAACAGAGGACACTGCAGAACGGATAGCTTGTGAAAATATAACGATTACAAATTGTACCATGGTTCATGGACATGGAGGAGTAGTGCTTGGCAGTGAAATGAGCGGAAATATCCGAAATGTCACCATAAGTAATTGCGTCTTTCAAGATACTGATCGTGGCATTCGGTTGAAGTCGAGACGAGGACGTGGGGGAGTAGTTGAAGACATTCGTGTAAGCAATATCGTAATGGAAGGTGTAATGTGTCCGTTCATTTTAAATTTATATTATTTCTGTGGGCCTAAAGGAAAGGACAAATACGTATGGGATAAAAATCCTTACCCAGTAACTAATGAGACTCCGATGTTTAGGCGCATTCATTTTGCCAATATAACGGCTAGGAATGTTCAGGCTGCAGCCGGATTTATTTACGGTTTAGCCGAGCAATATATATCAGAACTAACTTTTAATCAAGTGGATATTTCATTGGCGGTAGATGCGATTCCTGGAAAACCAGCAATGATGGCAGGCATAGAAGATATGAATAACCGGGGCTTTTATGTAGGCTTTGCAAAGGATATTTTATTTAACCGGGTGACGATTGAAAACCATGAAGGTCCAGCTTTTTTTCTAGAAAATTGTGAGGATATCGAGTTAATAAACTGTAAGTCTAAAAATACAAAGAAGGAAGAAGCGCTTTTAAAGGAAGTGAAGGCATAAGTGGAAAAACAGCGAAAAAGGCTAATCGAGTTATTAGGGGATTATCCACATGCAAAGGATAGGAAGGTGCAGCTAATAAGGAGAGAAGAGAAGGATAACTATGTATTAGAAAGCCTCATGCTGCAATTAAATGAGGAGGAATCCGTACCCGCTTATGTTGCTAAACCTCTAAACAAGGAAGGTCCACTGCCTATCGTCCTTTTTAATCATTCACATGGAGGGAATTTCGATCAAGGAAAAGAAGAGCTGTTAATAAGTAACAGTTATTTACAATCTCCCTCTTTTGTCGAGGCTATAACGACTTTAGGATATGCCGTTGGATCCATTGATATGTGGGGATTTAATGAGCGGAAAGGTAAATTAGAGAGTGAATTAGTTAAAGAAATGTTATTAGATGGAAGATCGCTATGGGGGATGCGGATCTTTGATAATATTGCTTTTCTAGATTATCTTGTAGACCGGCCAGATATCGACCAAAACAGAGTAGCGACGATTGGAATGTCAATGGGAGGCCTTATGAGCTGGTGGATGGCAGCACTAGATGAGCGTATAAAAGTAACCGTAGATATAGCTGCACAGGTACATATAGAAACATTAAGGCAGAAACGGGGGCTAGATCATCATGGTTTTTATTATTATGTGCCAGGCTTTTTAAAGCAGTTTTCTACTTTAGCTGTACAATCGTTAATTGTCCCAAGACCGCGCTTGAGTCTTGTTGGAAAAGATGACCGCATGTGTCCGCTGGAAGGCGTAATGCTGCTAGATGAGGAATTAGGAAAAATATATGGAAAATATGATGCAAAAAATCAGTGGAACAGCCAAATTGTAACTGGCGGTCATCAAGAGACAAAGGAAATGAGAAAGCAATGGGAAAACTTTTTGCAGAAGCATTTATGAAAAATGAACTTCAATTTGTCATTGGGAAAGGCAATGATTGTGATTTTACGAGTATTCAAGAAGCCATTATGCATTGTTCCAATATCGAGAGACCTGTTACATTCATCATCCTAGGTGGAGATTACTATGAAAATATCCTTCTTTATCAATCAAATCGCAAGTTGTTTGGAATAGGGACGGTCAGAATTATTGGAAATAAATATGCACGGCAATTGGATGAGTTTGGTTGTGAAATTGGTACTTTTCAAACAGCGACTCTTTTTATCAATGGAGAGAATATCTGGATAGAAAATATCGAAATCATAAATAATTCGGGGCCGGGAGAAATAGTGGGGCAAGCAGTTGCTTTATATAATGAAGGAAACAAAGTTAGCTTTAAAAATTGTTCCATAAAAGGGTACCAAGATACCGTTTGTCTCGGTCCATTGCCAGATGTACAAAAGGATGGAACTCCTTTTACAACTCCAGAAATAAAAAATAACTTTCAGAACAATATAACAACCTTTATCCATTGTTCTATTGAAGGAACCGTTGATTATATATTTGGTGGAGGAGAAGCAAAGTTTGAAGAATGTGAATTGAAATCTCTTAAACGGCCTAACAACCTGCCAGGATATATTACGGCAGCAAGTACTGCAACCGGGAAAAATGGCTTCCTATTTTCTCGTTGCTATTTAACAGCAGATAAGGATGTAACAAATGTCTTTTTAGGGCGGCCGTGGAGACCATACGCCAATGTAACCTTTTCTCAATGTAGAATAGGGACTCATATTCACTCGGATAAATGGGACGATTGGGGAAAGAAGGAGAATCGAGAAACAGTAACATTTCGGGAAATAGAAAATTACTACAGGTAGAGACTAGGAGAAGGGAACGAGGGAAATGAAACGGAAATGGGAAGTAATAATTGGGATGGCAGGAATGGTGTTATGTGTCCTATTTCTAGGAGGATTTTCACTAACAATGACCTCTATGGATATAGAAACATATAAAGAAACAGTGTTTCCTATTCTGCAGGAAGGTGTCTCTTTCGGTGAGATGCAGGATAGTTTAGAAGCCATGAATGTCTTAGCTATATGGTTCGGTATTACACTAGTACTTGTCCTAGCATTTGTTATAGTTGCGACAGCTTTCATCTGGAGAAATCGACATCCGAGATGGGCTGGAGTCCTCTATCTCGTTGCTGGATTTTCAACATTGATAGGTACCCAGTTTATTGCTTTTCCTATCGCCTTTCTCTTTTTTTTAGCAGGAACGTTATGTTTGTTGCGAAAAGGAGTTAATGTGAGTCAGAAAGGAGAAGGCTATGTATCGAACCACTGTTAAAAATCCTATTTTACGGGGGTTTAATCCAGATCCCAATATTTTAAGAGTAGATGACACTTATTATATTGCTGTTTCCTCTTTTGAATGGCTGCCAGGAGTACGAATCTATCAGTCTAATGATTTAGTAAATTGGGAACACGAAACAGATATTATTACGAATCAAGTTGATTTAAGAGGCAATCCACAAAATGGTAGCATATGGGCTCCGCAAATTAGTTATTCAGAGGGGCTGTTCTACCTAATTTATACAGATGTTAAAAGTACAAAAAGACCATTTAAGGATTGTCATAACTATTTGATTACCGCGCCAAATATAAATGGTCCTTGGTCAAGTCCTGTATATCTAAACAGCAGTGGATTTGACCCATCCTTATTTCATGATAAAGATGGACGTAAATGGCTGTTAAATGAAATTTGGGATTATCGCATGATAACAGGAAATAAATCAGCAGGTATTGTCATGCAGGAGTATGATGCTAAGAATCAAGCGCTGATTGGATCCGTTTATAAACTATTTGATGGGACAGAATTAGCTAAAACGGAAGCTCCTCATCTCTATCAATATGGAGGCTATTATTACTTAATAACGGCAGAAGGAGGGACTGGGAAAGGGCATTCAGTAACTGTCTGCCGCTCAAAGGCAATAACAGGACCCTATGAATTAGATCCAGAATATCCTATGCTTACAGCTAGTGATAAACCTGAGTCATCGCTCCAATGCTCAGGACATGGAAGCATCGTGCAGACGCCCCTTGGAAATTGGTATATGGTTTATTTATGTACTAGACCATTACAAAATAAAGCTGCGATACTAGGAAGAGAAACAGCGATAGAAGAGGTTTATTGGACAGAGGACGGCTGGCTGCGCCTTTCATCTGGTACAAATGGTCCCAGTCTGGTGACTGAAATTGTTACGCACGAACAAGTAATTTTTCAAAACAATACAGATTTTGAGGATGACTTTGCTGGCCCTTTAAAAAAAGAGTGGAATACTTTACGTATTTTAGCAGATGACTCTTGGTGTGATTTAACAAGTAGATCTAATTATTTACGTATGTTTGCAGGGGAATCCATTCAGTCCATGTTCGAGCATCATATTCTTGCCATTCGTCAAAAGGACTTTCACTTTCAGGCAGAAACAAGCGTAGCATTCCATCCTACTACCTTTAATCAAATGGCTGGTCTCATGCTTTATTTAAATGATAGCAATTATCTATATGCTTACGTGACATTTGATGAAGAAAAAGGCCAAGTTCTTCGCTTTATGCGTTGTGAAGATGGGCAATTTCAACTAGATCCAGCCATCATCACTATTACTGCAGGAGAAGTGCAGCTAAAGGTTATTGGAAACGGAGCGAGAGGAACCTTTTACTTTCGTTCAGATGAAGAACATTCTTGGCAAGAAATAACCAGCAGCCAAGATATTCTATTTTTAGCAGGGGGATTTACCGGAAATTTCATTGGGATAGCAGTCCACGATATGGATAAAAAAGCAAGTACATACGCTGATTTCGCATACTTCCGTTATGAGGGATTAGATAATAATTGAGTGGATCTACTTCTGTCATTTCCCATAGTAATGTAATAACGAAGCGGATCGGTGCTAGCGCTGTGGATAGCAATCCTCTTTCCAAAAATAAAAAAGCCCGAACAATTATATGAAAATCGCATAAGAATCTCCATATAATTGTTCGGGCTTATATTGGTTGGAATATCGGTGTCCCAACCGCTTCATTATTTATTTCCCTAACATAGCATTTACTTTATCCTTATTATTATCGATCCATTCCTGTGCAACTTCTTCCTCATCAGCGCCATCTTCGATTTTAACAATCATTTCTTCAATATCCTCAACAGGCATGCTCCAGTGGCTGAGGAATTCATAAACCTCAGGGGATTTTTCTTTTAGACCATTATTTACGACTACGTGAACTTCTGATGTCTTAAAGAAACTTTTTGGATCTTTCAATACTTTTAAGTCATAATCAACAAACATTGGATGTGGGCGCCATCCTAAGAAAAGGACAGGATCGCCACTTTTGATAAACTTAGAGGCTTGTGCCAGCATACCACCTTCACTAGAAGCAACATATTCTAAATCTAATCCATATTCTTCAATCATTTCCTTAGAAGTGACGGTCATTCCGGCACCTTCTTCAATACCGTACACTTTTCCGCCAAAGAGATCTTCTTTTCCTTTTAAATCTTCTACGCTATCAATGCCCTCTACATTAGAGGGAATGACCCAGCCGAGCTCCCCTTCTTTATAGCTGACTGCTAAATCTTCCAATTGATTTTTGTATCGACTCATATAATTTGCATGCATATCAGGTAGCCAAGCATCCATAAATACATCTAAGTCACCGCGGGAAAGTCCTGTATAAACGCCGCCGGCATCAGCATTACTCTCCTTAACCGTATAGCCCATATCTTCTAATAATAGTTTAGCAACTTTTGTTGGCGGAATAGTACTAGTCCAAGGAGTAACACCGAAAGTAACAGTTTTAGAATCTCCTGACTCGCTACCTCCTGTATTTTGGTTTTGGGAGGAACAGCCAATTAAAAGAGTGAATAGTAGTAACATCAAAAAGCTAAGTTTTAATTTTTTCATAAATTCGTATACTTCCTTTCTCCTGTTAATTTGGTAGATTGTTTGTTTTTATGCTTTTTTTCCTAATCCCTGTGTTATTCGATCCAGGATGATGGCGAGAACAACAATTCCAAGTCCACCAGTAAGACCTAATCCAACATTTACACTAGAGATACCGGATAAAACAGTGCTTCCTAGTCCAGGAGAACCAATCATAGATGCAATAACAGCCATGGATAATGCCAACATAATCGTTTGGTTAATTCCAGCCATAATAGTTGGGATGGCATTAGGTAACTGAACTTTTACGAGCAACTGCCAAGAAGTAGAACCAAAAGCTTTAGCAGCTTCTACAATATCAGCGGGAACTTGTTTAATGGCCAAGCTTGTCATACGGACTGCTGGCGGAGTAGCAAAAACAAAGGTAGAGATAACTGCTGGGACTTCCCCTAAACCAAAGAGCAGGATAGCAGGGATTAAATACACAAAACTAGGTAGTGTTTGCATGAAATCAAGTAATGGTCGGATAATATGATCCAATGTTCGATTTTTAGCAGTGAATATTCCTAAAGGAACCCCAACAACAATAGAGAAAAAGGTTGCTACAATAACAATAGAGAGAGTTTGCATAGCGCCTGTCCATAGACCTACCGAACCTAAGTAAAGAGCACCAATAATGGTAAAAAGAGCTATTCCTTTTCCCGCAAGGCGCCAAGCTAAAAGAGCTAAAAGGATTGCTATTATTTCAGCAGGGATGAAGGTAAATAAATTGGTGACAGCATTTATAAATACGCTTAACACTCCGCTGAAGGAGTTGAAAAAGTCACCTAAAACTGGCAGCAGCCAATTGTCTACAAATTGATTTGTCCATTCTTCTAATGGAAAGAAGAAGTAGTTCATATGATAGCCTCCTTTTGTTCTTTTCCGAGAATCAGTCCAGACAATATAGAGACTCGAACGATGATTCCTAACAATCTATTATTTTCTGTAACGGCAATAGGGAATTTTGATTCTGCTGCAACCCCAATTAAATCGTTTAATGGGGTATCGTATGTAGTAGAATGGAAGTCGTGTTCTAATACGTCTTCAACCCACTTATTTTCCTTATAGGCATTAATGGCAGCATCAATAGTAAGAATGCCTTTTAACTGTTTATCCTTATCTACTACGAAGATACTGGATAGACCAGCTTCTTCCATTTTTCTTACGGCCATTCTCGGACCATCCTTCCAAGTGGTAATAAGATCGGGCTGTTTCATAATTTGACCAGCAACTAACACTTTCGAACGGTCAACATCTTCTACAAATGTCGATACATAGTCATTCGCTGGATTTTCTAAAATTTCTTCAGCTGTCCCTAACTGTACAATCAAGCCATTTTTCATAATGGCAATACGGTCACCGAGTTTAAGAGCCTCATCTAAGTCGTGAGTGATGAAAATAATTGTTTTTCCAAGCTTGTTTTGTAAACGGATGAGTTCATCTTGCATTTCTTTACGAATAAGAGGATCTAATGCACTGAATGCTTCATCCATTAGAAGGATATCACTATCATTTGCTAATGCTCTAGCAAGACCTACCCGTTGCTGCATCCCGCCACTAAGTTGATTAGGGAAACTTGCCTCATAGCCTTTTAGACCGACATCATGAATGGCTTTAAGAGCTTTTTTTGAACGATCACTTCACTCTGCGGATGTCCTTGGATTTCTAAACCATATTCAACATTTTCTTGCACGGTTCGATTTGGAAATAACGCAAAATTCTGAAAAACCATACTGAGCTTTTTACGTCGTATATCGATAAGTTCCTTTTTATTCATGGTAGTAATATTTTTCCCGTCAATTAGCACTTCACCTGAGGTTGGCTCAATCAGGCGGTTAATGAGACGTATAAGCGTAGATTTTCCACTGCCGGATAATCCCATTATGACAAAGAATTCTCCTTGTTTTACTTGGAAAGAAGCATTATCAACACCAATTGTCATTCCTGTTTCTTTCAGTATTTTTGTTTTATCTTCGCCAGCCTTTAGTCTTTTCAGCCCTTCTTTTGGGTTTCCCCCAAATATTTTTGTAAGATTTTTAACTTCAATTTTAGGCATTAATCACTTCTCCTTCTTTTTTATTTGAGAGAATTTCCGAATATGGATAAATAAATAGGAAATAAAAAATAAAACTGATTATTTATAGAGGAATAGTAGGAATTAAGCGAGTATTATGGCAATACTTTTAGTGGAACTTTGGGTGAAAATTAGTGTGATATAGTATTACTTGCTTGTTGTTACTCCCAGTATGGTAATGGGACTTATCCATATCCTTCTCCTGTAGAGTCCTTCTTATTATATAAAACAAATAAAAGACAGTGCAAACGTGAAAATATAGCATATACAGTTTATATCGTTCGTAAAGTTTTTTCTGATTAAATTAAATATACTGTATACTTATAAATACTACCTGATTCACTAAATAACTCAAGATTCTGCACTTTTAGTGTATAAAAAGAAACGTACGATCTAAAACTGGCAGTTAGTTCTATATTTTGAGTAGAGAGATTGTTTGATTTCACAAAATGTTGTTTAAAAGTTACTAGATAGGATTGAAAAAGTTCCAAAAACAAGGTAGTATGTAAATGAGAATGATAATCAATTTAACTAATAAACAGAATGAGTTAATCATATATAGATAGTATAAAACTTTCATTATAGGAGTGAGCGGGTTAATGGAGCATACAGAACTATTCGATGTGACGATAATTGGCGGCGGGCCAGCAGGTCTATATTCTGCTTTTTATAGTGGGCTTAGAGAAATGAAGACAAAAATTATTGAATTTTTACCACAGTTAGGCGGAAAGCTGCATTTATATCCAGAGAAAATGATCTGGGATGTTGGCGGCATCACTCCAATGCCAGGGGAAAGGTTGAGAGAACAGCTTGTCCAACAGGGGTTGACCTTTAACCCCGAAGTAGTGACAAATACGAAGATTCATTCTATCTCCAAAAATGAAGAAGGAATTTTCTTGCTGGAAACAGATTCCGGAGAAGTTCATTATTCCAAAACAGTCATTGTGGCAGTAGGAAGCGGAATCGTCACTCCACAAAAATTAAAAATTGAAGGTGCCGAAAGATTTGAAGTGGCAAACTTAAACTATACGGTAAAATCTTTAATGCATTTTAGAGATAAAGTGGTTGTTCTTTCTGGAGGAGGAAACTCTGCAGTGGACTGGGCTCTTGAACTAGAGCCGATAGCTAAGAAAGTGTATTTAACATGTAGAAAAGATACACTTGCTGGTCATGAGGCAAAAGCGAGAGAATTGCTAGAAAGCAATGTAGAGTGTTTGTTCCATACCTCTATTACTAAACTGATTGCGAATGAAAATCATGATCGTATTGATTCTGTTGAATTAACGAATACACAATCAGAAGAGGTTAAGACTTTAAAAGTAGATGAAGTAGTTATCAACCATGGCTATGAAATGGATTCGTCGCTTTTAAAAAATAGTAAATTAAAAATTGACATGCTTGAAGATTTTTACATAGCAGGTAATGTTAATAGTGAGACATCTGTGCCAGGAATATTTGCTGCTGGAGATATTCTAAAGCATGAAGGCAAAGTCCATTTAATTGCTGGTGCTTTTCAAGACGCTGCAAACGCAGTCAACAAAGCTAAATTGTATATCCAGCCAGAGGCAAGTAATAGCGCAATGGTCTCATCACATAATGAACTATTTGAAGAGAAGAATAAAGAATTAATAAAAAATATGATTCAATGCGATGATTGTTCAGTAATGAAAATCCGTGCTTAATTTCAATTGATCGTTACATGGTGCAATATTTTTAATAGCATAGACAAAAGAGCTATTGGAGAAGGCGGATTTCCGCTTATCCAGTAGCTCTTTTTTGTTAGATGAGAAATGGCTGCAAAGTAGCGTGTTTGGCTGATACCCGTGTTGCTTTGGCTGATAAATTTGAACTTTGTCTGATACCCGTGTTGTTTTGGCTGATAAATTTGAATTTTGGCTGATACTCGGGTTGTTTTGGCTGATAAATTTGAACTTTGTCTGATATCCGTGTTGTTTTGGCTGATAAGTTTGAACTTTGTCTGATACCCGTGTTGCTTTGGCTGATAAATTTGAAATTTGGCTGATACCCCTGCTGTTTTGGCTGATAAATTTGAAATTTGGCTGATATCTGGGTTGCTTTGGCTGATAAATTTGAAATTTGGCTGATACCCGTGTTGTTTTGGCTGATAAATTTGAAATTTGGCTGATACCCGTGTTGCTTTGGCTGATAAGTTTGAATTTTGGCTGATATCCGGGTTGTTTTGGCTGAAAAAACCGAACTTTGGCTGATATCCAGGTTGTTTTGGCTGATAAAACTGAATTTTGGCTGATACCCGTGTTGCTTTGGTATAAAAAATCAAGATTTAACCGGAATCCAGTTGTTTTTCACTAAAGCAATACGAATTATTCTGTTGAGACAGTCATCATTAAAGCATTTATCGGTACTTCTCCTGTTTCTAAAGTATAAACAATATTTCCTTCTTCCCATCTCGCCATACTCTCAACTTTATCGGCATTTTCCGGATAATTTACTTCTATTCTTCCATTTTCTTGTGGGACTGGCAGAGCATTTTCCTCCAAATAATCTACCATTTTTCTTGCGATATCAGTAGTGTCTAACTTATCAGCAGAAATGGATTTAATTTGTACTACCCATCGTCCCTCTTTCCAAAGTAAATACGAACTTCCCGCTGCTCCTTCCTTCATTCCTGTAATTTTATGTCCTAAATCTACCTTCATTTCATCTGGAATAGAATCTAATGAAGTCTCGGGAAAAAGCTCCTCTTGGTTGTTTTTATCATGGAATGTTTCTGCTTTAAACGTAGCAAGCAAATTACCATTTGTGTCTAAAGATTTATCATTGATAGAGACAGGTTCTTGTGTTCGATAGAACGAAATAGAATATTGGTCTGTTTCATTTTTATTAATTTTAGCTCCAACATATTCGGAATCAGTGATTGGGAATTTCATCGGTAATTTATTACCTTGCATCTTGAGCATAGAGCGAATTTCTTTCATCTGTTCATTGTTTGATGGGGATTTCTCCGTAGTTTGTTCCGTCTTCGTATTAGCTTGTCCAGCTGCGTCGGCTTTCTCCATTGTCGGCAGTTTTGATTGACTTTCTGCTGGTCCATTGGAGCAGCCACCTGCTATAAGTGAAAAGATAAAGAGTGAAGAAAATAGAATTTTTTTCATTCATCGTACTCCTTTCTATACCTTATTAATACTGTATATTCCCTAAAATAAGAAAAAAATGAGTTATATAAAAAATTTTTAAAAATTTATGGATGAATTTTTGAGAAGGAAAGTCGCGATTGTGTGAGAAAAAGTAACTTATATCCATGACAAATAGGGATGAATTGTTAAGGGGACATGGGAACCTTTTTATTTTGGTAAAAATACTAACAAAAGTAAGAAGATTTATTTTATATTTGACAGAATTGTTAAAAAATATTTGAAATTTATTCCTTTAAACGTTAGAAATAGTAACGTTATGGTGAAGTTTGTCGGCTATTGATTATTTTTGTCTTGTTCGTTATGATTAATTTCGCAATATAAAAAAGATTAGAATAGTCTGACTAGTTAAATTAATGGATTTGATAAGCACTTATAATTAATAGGTAGTATTATTTTCTTTTTATTGTCAGAATAATCAAACAAAAGGAGGATTTGTATGAAGAAAAAATTAAGTCTTTTAATTACCGCTTCTACCTTAGTTGCTGGAATGTTGGCTGGGTGTAGTGCTGGTGGTAAAAATGCATCAAAAGAGGATGAATTTAAGGTTGGAGTGAACTTGGAGCTTTCTGGAGCTGTTGCATCATATGGACAATCATTAGAAAGCGGTATTGATTTAGCTATTAAAGAGATTAATGCAGATGGTGGAATAGATGGCAAGAAAATAGTTCCTGTTAAGGTAGATAATAAATCTGATTTAACGGAGGCAACTAATGGTGCATTGAAGCTAATCGACCAAGATAAGGTTTCGGCAATTATAGGGGCAGCTACAAGTGGTGATACAGTAGCACAAGTGCAAATAGCTAATGACAAGCAAACAGTCTTATTAACTCCATCGGGTACAGCACCAAACGTTACGGTTAATGAGGATGGAAAGCTAAATGAGTATGCATTCCGTACATCCTTTATTGATCCATTCCAAGGAAATGTGGCTGCAAATTTTGCTATCAATGATTTGAAAATTAAAAATGCTGCCATTTATGCGGATAGTGCAAGTGATTATGCAAAAGGATTAGCAGCAGCATTTAAAGAAACCTTTACAGCTGCTGGTGGAAAAATAGTTTCAGAAGAATCTTATGTTGCAAAGGATACAGATTTTAGCGCAACACTAACGAGAATTAAAGGGAAGAATCCAGAGTTTGTGTTTATTCCTGGCTATTATGAAGAAGTGGGCTTAATTATTAAGCAAGCGCGCGAAATGGGTATAACAGCTCCTTTTATGGGTGCTGATGGCTGGGATTCTCCAAAATTAATTGATTTAGCAGGAGCAGAGAACTTAAATAATACGTTTATTACAAACCACTATTCTTCGGAAGATCCAGATGAGAAAATTCAAAAGTTTGTTTCAGCATTTAAGGATGAATACGGAAAAAGCCCAGATGCATTTAATGCTTTAGGCTATGATTCTGTTTATCTATTAAAAGATGCTGCTGAAAGAGCAGGAAGTACTGATTCGGATAAGATTAAAGAAGAATTGGCAAAAACAAAAGATTTATCGCTGATTACTGGGATAGTGACAATCGATGAAAATCATAACCCAATCAAATCAGCAACAGTTTTAGAATATCAAGATGGAAAACAAGTATTTAAAACAAAGGTTGATCCAAAATAAGACTTGGTGGATGGGGAGGGTGAGCCTCCCTATTTTCCATGGAAGGAAAATTAGAGATAAAAGAATGATAGAGATAGAGAGTATAAACAAAAACGTTTTTTATAAGAATTAATTAGTAGTAGGCTATGTGAAAAAGTTATTGCTTAGCAAAAGGGAGTGAATAAATAGATGGAATGGATACAACAGCTAGTTAACGGCATTTCCTTGGGAAGTATATATGCTCTTATCGCCTTAGGATATACGATGGTATATGGAATTATTAAACTTATTAACTTTGCTCATGGCGATGTATTTATGGTGGGAGCATTTATTGGCTTTTATGCTATTACTGGTTGGGGACTTAGTTTTTTTCCAGCATTGATTGTTTCCATGATTGCTTGTGCTATCTTTGGAATTATCATTGAAAGAATTGCATATAAACGGTTGAGAAATGCGACAAGAATTGCTGCCCTCATTACAGCAATCGGGGTTTCTTTATTGATTGAGTATGTTTTTATTTATTTTAGAGGTGCGGGCTTAGAAACCTATCCAAGTGTTTTACCAACAAAGACATTTGATGTGTTTGGGGCACAAATTACAAGTAAGTCCCTAATTATTTTAGGAACGTCGGTTGGATTAATGTTGATTTTGCAATTTATCGTTCATAAAACGAAGACAGGAAAAGCAATGCGGGCGGTTTCTCATGATATAGACGCTGCAAGATTAATGGGGATTAATGTAGACCGGACTATTTCCGCTACTTTTGCCATTGGTTCTGCTTTAGCGGGAGCAGCAGGCGTTATTTTTGGCGCTTATTACACCAAAATTGAACCGCTAATGGGAGTTATTCCAGGATTAAAGGCATTCGTTGCCGCTGTTTTAGGGGGGATAGGCATTATTCCAGGCGCGATGATTGGCGGACTTATCTTAGGGGTAGTTGAAACGGTTGTTAGTGCTTTAGGTTTTTCTTTATGGAGAGATGCTGCGGCTTTTATTATTTTAATTTTGATTCTTATCTTTAAGCCATCAGGCATTCTTGGTAAGAATACAAAAGAGAAAGTGTAGGTGACTGGAAGGGTGAAAAAATCAAAAGCTTTTTGGATATTCCTTATACTGTCCGCACTTATTTACGGCGTAATTCAGTTCCTGATGATTGGAGGCTGGATTGACACTTTATACAGCAATATGATTATTTTAATGGCTATCAATATTATGCTGGCAGTTAGCTTGCATCTTGTCATAGGAATTACCGGACAATTTTCAATTGGGCATGCTGGCTTTTTGGCGGTAGGGGCATACGTATCAGCAATTGCAACGATGAAGTTTCAAATGCCTTTTCCAATTGCTATTTTAGCTGGTGGAATTGTTGCCGCACTAGCTGGACTATTAGTTGGAATTCCAACCTTGCGATTAAGAGGCGATTATTTAGCCATCGCCACATTAGGATTTGCAGAAATTATTCGGATTTTCTTCTTAAATATTGATTATGTCGGTGGGGCAGCGGGAATGCAGATTACTCATTTGACTACTTGGACAAGTACGTTTATTTGTTTATTTATTACTATTCTAGTCATTGTTAATTTTACTAATTCAAGACATGGCCGTGCAGCCATTGCAATTAGGGAGAATGAAATTGCAGCAGATGCAATGGGAATTAACACAACTTATTATAAGGTTGCCGCTTTTGCATTAGGGTCTTTATTCGCTGGGGTAGCCGGTGCGCTTCAAGCTCATAACTTTTATATTATTAACCCAACTAACTTTGGATTTTTAAAGTCCTTTGACATTTTGATTTATGTGGTCCTTGGAGGATTAGGGAGTTTATCAGGATCTGTTATTGCAGCAAGCTTCTTGACTATTATTTCTACTTATCTTCAAGATTATCCAGAAACGAGAATGATTATATATAGCCTTGTTTTAGTAATCGTCATGCTCTATCGTCCAAAAGGATTAATGGGAACAAAGGAAATTACAGATTTGTTTAAACGCAAAGGAGGTAATTCTAATGACTAAGAAGGAACCTTTATTGCAAATGAAAAATGTCGGTATTTCTTTTGGAGGTTTAAAAGCAGTGTCCGCGATTGATGTAGAGCTGAATCAAGGAGAGCTAATTGGACTAATAGGCCCAAATGGAGCGGGGAAAACGACTACCTTTAACATGTTAACGGGTGTATATGCACCAACAGAAGGAGAAATTCTTTTTGACGGAAAAAGCTTAAAGGGTTTGCAGCCTTTTCAGGTAACACGCAGAGGGATTAGTAGAACCTTTCAAAATATACGTTTATTTGAAGAACTATCTGTTTTAGATAATGTAAAGGTAGCATACCATTCTTTGGCTAAGCACTCTATGCTAAGCAGTATTTTGCGGCTCCCTTCCCATTTTAAAGGGGAGAAAGAAATGGAGGAAAAATCTATAGAGTTTCTTAAGATTTTTCAACTCGACCGATATATGGAGGAAAAAGCGAAAAATCTTCCGTACGGCCAGCAGCGCCGCTTAGAGATAGCAAGAGCTTTAGCGGCAGGTCCTAAATTGCTGCTATTGGATGAACCTGCTGCAGGGATGAATCCCCAAGAAACACATGAACTGATGGAATTGATTGCTTTTATTCGCAAAAAGTTTCAGCTGACCATTTTACTTATAGAGCATGATATGCCTCTTGTTATGGGGATTTGTGAACGAATTTATGTTTTGGATCATGGGCAACTGATTGCAGAGGGTACACCTGAAGTGATTAGAAATCATCCAAAAGTAATCGAAGCTTATTTAGGAGAGGAGGTTGCTGAATAATGCTCCATATAAAGGATCTAAATGTATATTATGGAAATATTCAGGCGTTAAAGGGAGTAACGCTTGATATTAAGGAAGGAGAAATAGTAACGCTTATTGGTGCGAATGGTGCGGGGAAAAGTACATTATTAAAGACATTATCCGGTCTAATCAAGCCCAAAAAGGGTTCTATAGAATATTTAGGCAAGTCTATTGCAGGAAAGCCTGCACAATCGATTGTAAAGGCAGGTATGTCACATGTTCCAGAGGGAAGACGTGTCTTTTCTAATATGACTGTGGAGGAAAATCTTGAACTAGGTGCCTTTTTACGAAAAGATAAACAGGAAATTCAGAAGAATTTACAAAAGGTTTATGAGATTTTTCCGCGGTTATTTGAAAGAAAAAAACAATTAGCTGGTACTTTATCTGGTGGAGAACAACAAATGCTGGCAATGGGAAGAGCTATAATGGCAAAACCGAAATTGCTTCTTTTAGATGAGCCCTCCATGGGATTAGCACCGATTATTGTTCGTACCATCTTTCAGGTTATTCAAGAAATTAATGAAGAAGGAACGACGGTTTTATTAGTGGAGCAAAATGCCCATATGGCATTATCGATTGCACATAGAGGATATGTCATTGAAACAGGAAAAGTGGTTTTATCAGGATCTGCACAAGAATTACAGGAAAGTGATGAATTAAAGCAGGCTTATTTGGGTGGGCATTAATAGTAGATTTGGAAGAACTGGTTATTCACTGGAATAACAGTTCTTTTTTTATTTCTTGAAGAGTCTCCCGGTTGAATCAACATTTCATTTTCTCTCTTGCTCTATCATAAATGACAGATACACTTTTTAAGTGGAAAAGAATTTTGTTAGAATAGTAGTAAATATAGGAGGAAAGATGATGACCCCTTTTACAAAAAAAGCAGTGGAGATTATTGCAGATATTCCAGAAGGAAAAGTAATGACCTATGGGCAGATAGCTGCTGTAGCTGGAAGTCCTCGGGCAGCAAGACAAGTTGTTAGAGTTCTTCATACCTTATCAGAAAAATACCAACTTCCTTGGCATAGAGTGCTTAATAGTAAAGGCTGTATTGGATTAAGCGGTGAACATGGCCAGCTTCAAAGAAGATTGCTAGAAGCAGAGGGAATTGTATTTCAACAAAACGGATCGATTAATTTAAGAGAATATGGATATGAACCGCTGAATTTTATCGATGAACGGATCTAGGAGTGATTAGTAGACTGCTGAAATCATAAAAAACATAGCAGTAAAAAAACCTATTGCTGCGTTCGCAATAGGCTTTTATCCCTTATTAATTTAGAGCTGATTTCATTGTTTGTTGTAAAATTTCGACAGAATGGTTAAATTGTTCTGTTTCCTTTTCATTTAATTCTAGCTCCAGTACTTCACGGATTCCTTGGCGGTTAATAATGGCAGGTACGCCAATATAGATGTCTTTATGACCATATTCACCATCTAGGTATGCAGATACTGGTAAAATAGAGTTCTCATTGCCAAGAATAGCTTTTGTAATGCGGACAAGTGACATGCCAATTCCATAATAAGTGGCACCTTTGCGCTCAATAATATGATAAGCTGCATCGCGGACGTTAATGAAAAGTTCATCTAAGTCTTTTTGAGAGTATTTGTCATTTTTAGCAAGCTTTGTTTCAATGCTTTCTAATCCAATCGTTGTACTGCTCCATACAGGCAGTTCCGTATCTCCATGTTCACCGATAATAGCAGCATGGATGTTTCGTGTATCAACATCGAAATACTCACCTAGCATATAGCGGAAACGGGCAGAATCTAATGTGGTTCCAGAACCGATTACGCGTTCCTTCGGAAGTCCAGATTCTTTCCAAACCACATAAGTCAGAATATCAACAGGGTTTGTCGCAATTAAATAAATTCCATCAAAACCGCTAGCAGTAATTTCTTTTACAATACTTTTAAAAATAGCTGTATTTTTGGCAACTAAATCTAAACGAGTTTCTCCTGGCTTTTGAGGTAGACCAGCAGTAATGACAATTAAGTCAGCTTCTCCACAGTCTGAATAGTCGCCAGCCCATACTTTCGTTGGTGCTGGGGCAAATGGGATACCATGGTTTAAATCCATTGCTTCCCCTTCAGCTCTTTCTTTATTGACATCAATCAGAACAAGCTCTTCTGTAACGCCTTGATTAATTAATGAATAAGCATAGCTGCATCCTACGGCACCTGTACCAATTAAAACGACGCGGTTAATATTTTGCTGTTTCATTATTTTGCAACTCCCTTTTTCTAAATGAATAGATTAATAGTTTTTAGAGCTATTTATTACTAAATGGAGAACAAATTCGTTAATCATTTACTTTGCTGTTACTTTTCTCCATAATATCTTATCATTCTTTCTTTTGTAAAATGTTATTACTGTTTATATAGTGATTATACACTTAAACTTTGTGAAAAACATCACATGAATATGTCTATTTTGTGAAAGTTTCTAAAAGATCAACGGAAAATATATATTTAAGTTTCCCTTCTAATAGGAAGGATAAACAGAATAATCAAAAAGTATCAGTGAAAAATGATTGACAAAAATTATGTGTATTCGGTAATGTAGTAAGTAATTGAATAGGAAAATCCACTAGGGGAGCCTTTTTGGCTGAGACAAGATTACTTGGACCCTTTGAACCTGATCTAGTTCATACTAGCGTAGGAAAGTGGAGTCGGCCCATTGAATATTAGTGTTTTATTTATTCATTATAAAGCCACTCCATTTTTTGGAGTGGCTTTTTTGTATACAAAGTTACTCCATGTTTTCCTTTTCAATAAAAATTAAAGGAGGAAATGGACATGAGTTTTTCACAAGAATTACGTGCACAGGCAGAACCAATTTTTCAGGCAATTATGGAACATCCATTTGTACAAGGAATTGCTAAGGGGGATTTAAAGAAAGAGCAGCTTATACATTATGTGAAACAAGACTTTGAATATTTAAATGCTTTTATGAAAATTTATGGATTGGCGATTTCAAAAAGTACGAACAGACAAGACATCGAGCTATTTAATAACCAAATTTCCTTTGTGCTTCATAGTGAGATACACCCTCATAATAATTTTTGTGAGGTAGCAGGTGTTAAATATGAAGACCTACAAGGATTCCCAGTAGCTCCCGCTGCTCACCATTATATTCGCCATATGCTAACAGTTGCCCATCAAGGAGGAATTGCTGATATTATCGCAGTGCTTTTACCTTGTCCATGGACGTATGTAGAAATCGGGAAAAAACTTTTAGAAGAGGTAAACCCAGATAGTACCCATCCTTTTTATGACTGGATCCATTTTTATGGGGATGGTCCTATGACAGTTACTACTCCGCTTTGTCAGCGATTAGATGAACTTGCTGAAACCCTTAATGAAGAACAGAAGGAAAAGTTAAAGGAATACTTTTTATTAAGCTGTCAGCTAGAATATAAGTTTTGGGATATGGCATACCAGGTGGAGGAGTGGCCAGTAAAGACGTTTGAGGTGTCTATATGAACTGGAAAGTTAAAGAGGTTGTCTTACTAGTAGTGATTGCCGTAGCATGCGGTGTTCTCTATATGGGCTGGTCCACTTTATGGCTCCCTATTTCGGCACTTGTCGGCCCAGTTGGTGCTAACTTTATGTTTGGTATATGGGTGATAGCCAGTCCCATAGTTGCCTTTATTCTGCAGAAGCCAGGGGCTGCTTTAATTGCAGAGGTAGTAGCAGCTTCGGTCGAGCTCTTGATTGGCAGTCACTTTGGTTTATCAGCACTTTTAATTGGCGTATTCCAAGGAGTCGGGGCAGAAATAGCATTTGCGATTTTTCGTTATAAAAAATACCATGTTTCTGTCTTAATGTTATCTGGAGGATTGGCAGCTTGTGGCAGCATACTATATAGCCTTCTAGCAAATGGTTTTTCTTATTATACGACAACGACACTTTTATTAACCTTTGTTATTCAAGTAATAAGTAGTCTTATTTTGGGTGGATTATTAGCAAAGGCAATTGTAGAGGGACTTGGAAAAACAGGAGTCTTAAATGGTTATGCGATTTCTAAAGTGAATCGAAAGAAGGAGAGTAATGATGAGTTCATTGTTAGGATGTAACCATCTGTCTGTGCGCTTCTTGGAGGATAGGGAACCTGTCCTCCAAGAAGTGACACTACATATTAATCAAGGAGAAAAAGTATTAATCCTAGGTCCAAGCGGCAGTGGAAAATCTACTATTCTATCTGTTTTAGCGGGCATTATTCCAGAACATATCGAAGCATATGTATCGGGAGAAGTGATTAGGAGAAAAGGCACAGGGGTTCTTTTCCAAAATCCTGATACCCAGTTTTGCATGCAGCATGTTGATGAAGAAATTGCCTTTAGTCTCGAAAATAGAAAAGTACCCAGGGAAGAAATGGATGCCATTATTTTTGAACTTCTTGAAAAGGTAGGACTAACAATAGAGCCGCATACTCCTATTGCAAATCTTTCAGGGGGAATGAAACAGCGTCTAGCACTGGCCTGCCTTTTAGCATTGGAGCCAGAGGTGCTTTTTTTAGATGAACCAACAGCACAGCTAGATCCGGCAGGTAGAAAAGAAGTCTTTGAGGTAATGAAAGATACTGCCGCTGGAGCTGGGCAAACAATGATAATGGTAGAGCATGTGTTAGATGGCTGTATCGAATGGATGGATCGTGTCATTCTTTTCAATAAAAAAGGGCAAATAATTGCTGATGGCGCCCCAGCTATGGTAGTTAAACAATATAAAGCGGAGATGCGAGAGGCAGGTATATGGCTTCCACAAGTTTTTCCATATAAGTGGGAGGATATAATCCAAAATGAAAATCATTCGAGAAGACGAGAATTAATAAAGGCATATGAAAGAAAAAGGACAATGGCTCTTGAAATAAAACCCGACCCTATTCTGGAAGTGAACAATTTAACAGCTGCTTACCTTAAAGAGAACATTTTAGAAAACATCGAGTTAACCGTAAATAAAGGAGAATGGATTGCTGTTATTGGTAATAACGGTGCGGGAAAAAGCACCTTTTTAAAGCTGATTGCTCATCTTAAAAAAAGCCAAAAAGGAGACATCTGCTTTCATGGCAAAGATCTGAAAAAGTGGAAAGACAGAGAGCTGTATCAGCACTTAGGATTTGTATTTCAAAACCCTGAGCTCCAATTTATTACTCAAACGGTTTTTGATGAAATATCATTCTCCGGTATTCAATATCAATGGGAAAAAGCGGCTATTCATAAAAGAACGACAGAGCTTTTGCAGGAATTTGGATTAGAGCCTTATAAAAATCAACATCCTTTCACCCTTAGCTTTGGGCAGAAAAGAAGATTAAGTGTAGCTACGATGCTGTTATTAGATCAAGATATTCTTCTATTAGATGAACCTACCTTTGGGCAAGATGCAAAATCGTCGCATGATTTATTACAGGTTCTTGAAAAAAGAAAGAAAGAGGGAACTTCCATTATTATGGTTACACATGATATGGATATAGTGGATCAATATGCAGACAAAGTCGTTGTCCTACAACAAAAGAACCTAGTTTTTGCTGATCAGCCGTACTCGCTTTTCTCCAATCAAGAGCTTTGTAAAAGGCTAGCTATTATTCCTCCTATTCATTATCAATTAATCGCTGATTTAAAGGAGGCGGAAGACAATCAAAAGCAACGAGTCTTATCTATCACAACTTAATCCAGCGATGAAATTAATGACCCATATCATACTAATGGTTATTTTAATGACGATTCAAAGCGCCTTTTCGACTGTAGCAATTTGGCTATATGTGTTAATACTTGGTTTAACATTGGGGGGATGGAAAGGTAAATTTCTTGGTAAAGTGCTTCTCCCATATTCTATTTTTTTTGTACTTACCTTTTGGATGTTAGCGGCATTTGGAAAAGGAGAAACAGTCGTTTGGAAGTGGGCTTGGTTTCAAGTAACTGAGGAAAGTATCAATAGTGGTTTGCTTATTGCCATGCGGATGCTGGCATTTGTGACTATCGGATTGCTTTTTACAACCACCACGAATTTATACGAATTAATGATGAGTCTTATCCATCAATGGAAATTATCTCCGAAATGGGCATATGGAATGATGGCTGGTTTTCGCTGTATACCGATGTTTCAATCAGATCTTGCCCAATTAAAGGAAGCCCATCGAATCCGAGGTTATAAACATAGCGGTACCTGGAAGGCTTTCCTCCGCTATGCAGTTCCCTTGTTAACACAGGCAATTCGCCGTTCCGAGCAAATGGCGATGGCAATGGAAGTAAGAGGATTTACAGGAGAAAAAGATAGGACATATTTTCAAAAAACTTCTATTACATTATTTGATTATTTATATTTTAGTATGATGATAGTTATTGCTATTTGTATTGCTGTATTTATATAGGTCTTGGCAGTTCAGATCCCACATTTATTCATATCTTCCGGAATGTATACGAAGGGAAATGAATAAATTGTAGGGATCTATTTTTATTAGGAAAATATGGACAAATAACGCCTTTCTCCCTAATCTCAAATATTTATTTTAATTGTATTGACACTACCTGTATATACAACTATAATGAAAACGTAATCAATACTTGTATATACATGTATTGATTATGCAATAGGAATTATAATCGATTTAATAAATACAGGATAGTATAGTCAAAAGGGGGAAGAACGATGGGGAAGTACACAGAACAGGCAAAAGAACTTCTTGAGCATGTTGGTGGAAGCGGAAACATTTCTGTGGTGACACACTGTGCGACAAGAATGCGCTTTGTTTTAAATGATCCATCTAAGGCTGATATTGACAGCATTGAAAAAATCAAGCTTGTAAAAGGAACGTTTACTCAAGCAGGTCAATTCCAAGTTATCATTGGCAATGAAGTTTCATCTTTTTACAATGAGTTTATCGCTATTGCGGGAGTAAGTGATACTTCTAAAGATGAAGCGAAAAAGGCAGCGAAGCAAAACATGAATTTTCTGCAAAGAATGATTGCCCATTTAGCAGATATCTTTACTCCGCTCATTCCAGCGATTGTTGTGGGAGGATTAATTCTTGGTTTCCGTAATGTTATAGGCGAAATTAAATTAGTGGAGGGCGGAACTAAAAAATTAGTAGAAGTATCGCAGTTTTGGGCCGGAACAAATGATTTCTTATGGTTAATAGGAGAAGCAATATTCCACTTCTTGCCTGTCGGAATTACATGGGCAGTTGCAAGAAAGATGGGGGCTACTCCCATTCTTGGAATTGTATTAGGGATCACACTGGTGTCGCCGCAATTATTAAATGCTTATGCAGTAGCTGGAGCAGAAGAAATTCCATTTTGGGATTTTGGGTTTGCTCAAGTAGACATGATTGGGTACCAAGCTCAAGTAATTCCCGCTATTTTAGCAGGTCTATTACTTTCATTTCTAGAGCTGCGTTTGCGTAAAATCATTCCAAATGCAATTTCGATGATTTTTGTGCCATTCCTTGCATTAGTACCAACTGTATTAATTGCCCATACCGTATTAGGCCCAATTGGATGGACAATTGGTTCTGCCATTTCCGATGTTGTCTATTCTGGACTAACTTCTTCGGTAGGATGGTTATTTGCGGCCATATTTGGCTTTGCTTATGCACCACTTGTTATTACAGGATTACATCATATGACAAATGCAATCGATTTACAATTAATGAGTGTATTTGACGGAACAAATCTATGGCCAATGATTGCTTTATCTAACATTGCCCAAGGATCAGCAGTATTAGCGATGATTTATTTAAATCGTAAAGACGAACAAGAAAAACAAGTATCCGTTCCAGCGGCAATCTCTTGTTATTTAGGCGTTACAGAGCCAGCCATGTTTGGTATTAATTTAAAATATGGCTTCCCATTCTTAGCGGCCATGATTGGATCGATGGTGGCAGCAGTTATCTCAGTTGGATCAGGAGTTATGGCTCATTCTATTGGGGTAGGAGGATTGCCAGGATTTTTATCTATCAAAGCAGAACATATGCCTACATTTTTAATTGCAATGGTAATCGCAATTATTATCCCGTTTATTCTAACAATGGTTTTCTCTAAGCTTAATATGGGGAAAGTTTCTTTGAAAAGAGTAAGAGGATAAAGGTTAATAAAGTAAGAGTCGAACCAGTTCCCCTTGGGAGGATAGCTTCGACTCTTTTTTAGTTAACATTCTGTTATTTGTACATGGATGAAGAGGCTCTCTAATTTAATAAAAAAGGATCGGACAAAGGTAATCAAATTCTATTGGTCCATAGAAATATACATACTTTTACGGACATTACCCAATAATAGCGTAATTTATTCATTGTAATGTTTTTATGTTACATTCTGTTATCGGTAACACTGAGAAAGCGATTGCATTAAAACGGTTTCAAATCTACAATAAGAATGTGAGATAAATAAGGAGGGAAAATTTCATGAAGAGTTATAAAAAACTATTAATGTCAGGAGTAGCGTTACTTACTGCATTCTCTTTAACCGCTTGTGGCGGCAATGATACGAAAGAAAGCTCAAAAGGCGGATCTTCTGACGGAAAACAAACATTAACAGTGTCAGTAGATGGAGATGGGTATAAAAAATATATTGATAGTATCAAAGGCGATTTTGAATCTAAAAATAATGCTGAAGTAAAAGTTGTCGTAATGGCGATGACAGATCAAGCTGACGCATTAGCGCTAGATGGTCCTGCAGGCACTGGTCCAGATGTTTTTATCGCACCATATGACCGTGTTGGTTCAATGGGAAGTCAAGGGCATTTAGCTGAAGTAACAGCACAGCCTGAAGGAATTACAGAAACGGAAGAAAAACTAGTAACGTTTGATGGCAAACAATATGGAACACCATTTGTTATCGAAACTTTAGTAGGGTTCTATAATAAAGATTTAATTAAAGAAATGCCTAAAGATTTCTCAGAGGTAGAAGCATTAACAAAAGATAGCAAGTATGCGTTTGAAGCTGAGTCTGGCAAGAACACAGCTTTCTTAGCAAAATGGACGGACTTCTATTTTAGTTATGGATTAGTTGCTGGATATGGCGGATATGCATTTGGAAGTGAAGGAACAGATCCAACTGACATTGGGTTAAACAATCAAGGTACAATCGATGCCATTAAATATGCAAAGACTTGGTATGATCAATGGCCTAAAGGTATGCAGGACGTAACCGGTTCTGGTGATTTTATCACAGAAATGTTTACTACTGGGAAAACAGCTGTAATTATTGATGGCCCATGGATGGCAGCTACTTTTAAAGATGCTGGCGTTAATTATGGAGTTGGTGCAATCCCTACATTACCAAATGGTGAAAAATTCGCTGCATTTGGTGGAGGAAAAGCGTGGGTAGCTTCTTCTTATGCGAAAGATCCGGAATTAGCTGCAAAATGGTTAGAGTATGTTGGGAATGCTGATAATTCAACAAAATTCTTTGAAGCTACAAATGAAATTCCTGCAAACACAATTGCACGTAAAGCGGTACCAGCAGATAATGAATTAGCTCAAGCAGTTATTGCAAACTTTGAAAACGCTTCTCCAATGCCTAATATTCAACAAATGGCTGAAGTGTGGGATGGCGGACAATATCTAATGTTTGATGCAGTTTCTGGTGCGAAAACACCTGAACAATCTGCAGAAGATACAGTGAAAAATATTAAAGAATCGATTGATCAAAAATATAAATAAGGTAGCTTAAAGGAAGGGAGATATTCCACTCCCTTTTAGTCGAAATTTCTAATTGTCATAACTGATAATTAGAAATTTCGTCTTTCCATAACGCAATCGTTTGCATTGAAAACACTTTCAAAAAGAGTTGGTTTATCA
Organism: Niallia circulans; assembly: GCF_003726095.1. Classification (NCBI taxonomy): domain Bacteria; kingdom Bacillati; phylum Bacillota; class Bacilli; order Caryophanales; family Bacillaceae; genus Niallia; species Niallia circulans. The sequence goes on along the minus strand of NZ_CP026031.1, from coordinate 3,657,148 downwards.
AAAGAAGTTGGGCGAGTGATGATTTCTTTTGGTAAATCAATAAATTACCATTATGCAACAATATGCAATTTTATAGAAAGGGGATAGCCCACAATGAGTCGAAATGAAACAAATCATAAAAAGAAAGCATCCCTGTTATCCATTATTCCTGGGTTAGGTCAGTTTTATAATAAACAAGCATTCAAAGGAATAGTATTTTTTGCTCTCTTCTTGGTTTTTGCAATAGAGATGGCATTAACTGGATTTCAGGCTTTGGAAGGCTTAATAACATTAGGAAGTATACCTCGTGATGATCACTCGTTATTCCTAATGATTAAAGGAACATTACAGTTAATTTTAACTGTTATCTTTCTCTTCTTCTATATACTAAACATTTATGATGCTCGTAAAATAGGGGCATTAAGAGATAGAGGAGAAAAAATCAATACGAAGACGGTTGATATATTGAAAAATCTTTGGGAGCAAGGATTCCCTTACATCTTTACATTCCCGTCTTATATTTTAATGGCTTTTATCATTATTTTTCCGGTATTAGTGACATTATTTATAGCATTTACAAACTATGATTTTCAACATATACCGCCATTTAAGCTGATTGATTGGATTGGTTTTGAGAACTTTACCAACATCTTTTTCTTAAGTTCTTATCGTGCAACATTTATGAAAATCCTTGTTTGGACATTAATTTGGACATTTGGGGCAACCACTTTACAAATCGTTCTTGGTGTTATTGCTGCTGTAGTGCTACATCAGAAGCATGTAAAAGGGAAAGCATTTTTCCGAATTCTTTTCTTATTGCCATGGGCTGTACCAGCATTTATTTCGATCATGGGATTCTCTAATATGTTTAATGACAGTATCGGTGCCATTAACGCACAAGTAATCCCATTGATCAATCATCTTCCATTCATTGATATACCGGCAATTTCTTGGAAGACAGATGCGACTTGGACAAAAACAGCACTTATTATGATTCAAGGCTGGCTTGGATTCCCATATATTTTTGTAATGGTAACAGGAGTATTGCAATCTATTTCAGATGATTTATATGAAGCAGCAAACCTTGATGGAGCAACTGCTTTGCAGCAATTCCGCAATATCACATTACCGATGATCCTTTTTGCAACAGCGCCAGTTATGATCACACAGTATACATTTAACTTTAACAACTTCTCTATCATCTACTTGTTTAATGAAGGTGGTCCAGGAAGTATTGGATGGAATGCAGGATCGACAGATATCCTCATTTCGTGGATTTATAAATTAACAACAGGGCAAGCACCGCAATATGCAGTTGCAGCAGCGGTAACATTGATTATTTCCGCAATTGTAATTGCAGTATCACTCATAACATTTAAGAAAACAAATGCTTTTGGCAATGAGGAGATGATGTAGGATGAGCATGAAAGCATCGCGACTTATCAATAGAATATTAACATATGGTTTTCTTGGAATCCTATCAATAGTAATCATTTACCCATTATTAGTAACGGCATCAAGTGCCTTTCAAGCTACTAATATGGCGGCATTTACATTGAAATTGGATGCAAACTGGGGACTTGATAATTTCCAAAGACTTTTTAGTGAAACGAATTATTTAAGCTGGTATAAAAATACGATTATTATTGCGGTTGCAGTAATGGTTGTGCAAGTAACATTGGTCACTCTTTCTGGATATGTATTCAGCCGCTATCGCTTTGTTGGAAGAAAATATAGCTTAATTTTCTTCCTTGTTATTCAAATGGTTCCAACAATGGCAGCATTAACTGCTTATTACGTACTAGCAACAGTACTTGGAGCAATTGATTCTTATTGGCTGCTGTCATTAATCTATATCGGTGGTGGTATCCCGATGAACGTATGGTTAATGAAAGGGTATTTTGATACCATACCGCGTGAATTTGACGAAAGTGCAAGAATTGATGGAGCAGGTCATTTAAGAATCTTTGTACAAATTAACTTACCATTAGTGCGCCCAATGCTTGCCGTTCAAGCTTTATGGGCATTTATGACACCATTTAATGATTTCTTATTATCTAAGTTTTTATTACGCTCCAACGAATTATTAACATTGGCTGTTGGATTACAAACATTAATTTCCAACCCGCGTGAACAAAAGGTAGCGCTATTTGCGGCAGGAGCGGTTCTCGCAGCATTACCAATTGTTGTCTTATTCTTCTTCCTGCAAAAGAACTTTGTATCTGGTTTAACTAGCGGCGGATCAAAAGGCTAATCGGTGACCAACTGAAGAAATGTTAGAGACGTCTGCTAGTAGTGGCGCGGACGTCTTAGGATAGAAAGAAAACAACAAAGAATTTTAAAGTAAGAGAGTGGGATTACAATGAAGAAGTCGGAACCATTTTTGATGCAATATTTCAAGTCTATTATTACACCGACAAATGTATTTAAGGGTAAGAATCTATTAACATGGCCGAAAATGATTTTCCTTTTTATTTTCTTAATTGCATGTATGATGATGCCAACCTCTATTCAAATGGCAAAACTAACAAATTTCCCATTTGAGTTTTTGTTTCCACAAACAGCTGAATTAATTACAGATGATTTTGCTAAGTCATTGTCTTCAAAACAAGTGAAAAACGGCAAGTTAGTGGGAATAGACAGTCAATATGCAGAAGAGACAGGCGGAAATGTGATTGCGATTGATAAGGACAATAAATATCAGATGACTGGAGAAGATCAGACAATTGGTATTAAAGGATATGCAAATGCCGTTGTTTTTAAAGAAGACTATGCTGTAATTGCCGAAGAAAATGGGTTTGGGTTTCAATTGTATTACCCAATGAATGAGGAGAAATATCCTTTCAAAATAGAAAACAAGGAAGATGTCCTGCAATATATCGGAACATTATGGTATGTACAGAACAAAGCGTACCTTCTGCCAATCCTGTTACTATTACTAGCAGGTGTTTATACAGCGATGAATGTAGTGCAATTTCTATTTATGTCACTCGTATTATGGCTGACAAAGAAATCCAATATTACCGATATAAGAACCTTTAAAGAGGCAGCAACCATTGTCCTGAATGCAGCAGGACTACCAACCATATTAGCTGTAATCTATGGATTTATTCAATTTGATGTTGCAACCTTCATCATGATACAAGGACTTGGAACGGTATTAATGATTGCATTTGCTTTTTTTAGAACAGGATTTAAAGAAAAAAGACTAAAGATAGATTCAGATAAAGCATAGGGAGAGAAGATTATGACAAATAAGCGTCTTTTCGAAATAAACAGCTGGAAATTAATATCAAATAAGTTGGAAAAAAAAGAAAAGCGACTGCAGGAAAGTCTAACCTCCATCGGAAATGGTTATATGGGGATGCGTGGTAACTTTGAAGAAGGATACTCAGGGGATTTCCATCAAGGTACGTATATTGCAGGTGTATGGTTTCCTGATAAAACAAGGGTTGGCTGGTGGAAAAATGGCTATCCTCAATATTTTGGCAAAGTGATCAATGCGCTGAACTTCATTGGTGTAGATATTTATGTAGACGGTACCAAAGTAGATTTGTATAAGGAAAACATTATTGATTTTCACCTAGAGCTCGATATGAAGGAAGGCGTTTTAAGAAGAAGCTTCATCCTCCAAAAAGGAGAAAGTCAAATCAAGTTTGAGTTTGAACGCTTTTTAAGTATTGTTGCAAAAGAAGTTTGTGCAATAGATATAAAGGTAACAACGCTAACAGGAGCGCATAAGATTGAATTGGTTCCATATTTAGATGGTGATGTGACTAATGAAGATTCCAACTATGAAGAAAAATTCTGGGAAGAGACTGGCAGAAAAGTAGAAGCTAATGCTGCCAATCTAATAATGAAAACGGTTGATAATCCTTTTGGAACACCAAGATTTGCAGTATCTGCTTCGATGGCAAATACCATTAATCATCTAGAAGTAACTTCTTACAATGAAAAGCCAATGTATGTTGCTAATGCATATAACAATAAGCTTAAACAAGGAGATACAATCCACCTCCAGAAATATGTGGCAGTTTCGACCTCTCGCGATTGGGAAGAAGAAAGATTAGGGGCTGTTTCTGACTTGTTAGCAAAACAAGCGAAAGAAAAAGGATATGATTCCTTAAAAGAAGAACATATTGCTGCATGGGCAGCCCGCTGGGAAAAGGCGGATGTTCAAATTGATGGGGATGAAGAAGCACAGCAGGGGATCCGATTCAATATTTTCCAATTATTCTCTACGTACTATGGGGACGATGCGCGTCTCAATGTAGGGCCAAAAGGTTTTACAGGAGAAAAATATGGTGGAGCAACCTACTGGGATACAGAAGCATATATCGTTCCAATGTATTTGGCAGTAGCAGAGCCTAAAGTAACAGAGCAGCTATTACGCTATCGTCGCCAACAGCTGCCAGGTGCGGAGCATAATGCCAAACAGCAGGGACTGAAAGGTGCATTATATCCGATGGTAACCTTCACAGGGGTAGAATGCCATAATGAGTGGGAGATTACCTTTGAAGAAATTCATCGTAACGGTGCCATTGCCCACGCCATTTTTAATTACACAACGTACACAGGTGACGAAACCTATGCACTAAATGAAGGATTAGATGTGTTAGTCGGAATCAGTCGCTTTTGGGCAGATCGCGTACATTATTCGAAAAAAAATGATCAATACATGATACATGGAGTAACAGGACCAAATGAATATGAGAATAACGTGAATAACAATTGGTATACGAATAAGATTGCGACGTGGACATTAAGATATACTTTAGAATTACTTGAAAAAACAACTTCAAAAAGAAAAATAGATTTAAATATTGGCAAAAGTGAATTAGCAAAATGGCAAGAAATCATTGACAAGATGTATTTCCCAGTAGATGAGGAATTGGGAATCTTTGTTCAGCACGATACATTCCTTGATAAAGACTTAAGAACCGTAGATACCCTTTTAAAAGAAGAGAGACCACTTAATCAAAATTGGTCTTGGGATAAAATCTTACGTTCTTGTTTCATTAAGCAGGCAGATGTTTTACAAGGGATGTATTTCTTAAATCATGAATTTAGCTTAGAAGAGAAAAAGCGCAACTTTGATTTTTATGAGCCAATGACTGTCCATGAATCAAGTCTTTCCCCTTGCGTCCATTCTATTTTAGCAGCAGAGATCGGGCTGGAGGAAAAGGCATATGAGATGTATCAGCGCACGGCAAGATTAGACCTTGATAATTATAATAACGATACAGAAGATGGATTGCATATAACTAGTATGTCAGGAAGCTGGCTGGCTATTGTCCATGGCTTTGCTGGAATGCGCACAGCAGCAGGAACTCTTTCCTTTGCACCATTTGTTCCGAAAGGATGGAATAGCTACACCTTTACAATCAATTATCGGAATCGATTAATTCGGGTCACAACGACTTCAGAGGAAGTGAAATTAGAACTTCTATCCGGGAGTTCGCTAAAGATGCAGTTATATGGAAAAGATATTTTACTAGAAAAAGAGTTTGTTGGAAAGAAATAACTAGTTAGAAGAAGGGAGCCGCTGATTGATTGTATTCTATTGCTAGAGAAGAGCGCTAGAATAAAGCAAGCACGGCTCCTTTTATATAGGGAGGCCAATTAATATGTTAAAAGGAATTATCTTTGATTTAGACGGTGTTATTACAGACACTGCAGAATATCATTATTTAGCGTGGAAGAAAACAGCTGAGGCCATTGGAGTTCCTTTTGATCGTGAGTTTAATGAAGAATTAAAAGGTGTTAGCCGCATGGACTCTTTATATAAAATACTAGATCATGGGGGAATTCGCGGGCAATTCTCTGAAGCGCAAGTGGAAGAGCTGGCACACGATAAAAATACCTATTATCAAGAGCTAATTAAAGAAATTACCCCTCATGATTTATTGCCAGGGATAAAAGACTTCTTGGTAGAATGCAAAGAAGCCGGCTTACAGCTTGGCCTTGCTTCTGCAAGTAAAAATGGTCCAGTGATATTAGATCGATTAGAAGTAACAAACTTTTTTGATACCATCGTCGATCCCGGAAAATTAAAAAAAGGGAAGCCTGATCCAGAAATCTTTGTAAAAGCAGCAGAGCAGCTGCAATTACAAGTGCGTGAATGTGTGGGAGTGGAAGATGCGGAAGCTGGCATTCAAGCAATAAAGGGAGCAAATATGTTTGCAGTTGGTGTTGGCACCCCTGACCGCATGAAATTAGCAGATTGGCAAGTCGGAAGTACCGCAGAAATAACCCTTGAACGGCTAAGAGAGAAATTAGGAGAATAATAGAGTGAGAGGGAATGGAGTGTATTGTATGCTCTGTTCTTTTTTATTGGCTGGGGAAAGTGCTGTTTTGGGGAGAGGGGATAAAAGTAGCATTCTAAGAGAGATGAAAGCCAGAAAAAGAGGGAGAGTCGGAAAAAGTGGCGTTCATGTGAGCGATAAAAGCCAGAAAAAATGATATTCAACACATATAAGTCCCAGCCAAGTTAATAACAATAACAAAAAGCGTATTCCCTTTGCATAGCGCAGAAGGAATCCGCTTTTTAAAAGAGGTTGGTGTTAGCTTTTCACCTTGAATTGTAAAATTGAAAACGCACCTGGAGACAATGTTAATTCTTTTTCTAGGTCCCAAATAATCTCTTTATCATGATAGAGATCTTGAACATTTTTATTATCGATATACTCAACGGGAATCGTGAAAGTTTGTTCTTGATCTGTGTTATTAATAGAGAAAATAATATGTTCCTCTTTGTATGTTTTTTGGTACATTGTAATATTATTATTATTGGAATCCAAGAAAATAAATGATCCTTTGTTACCAAATGCCGGATGGTTTTTACGAAGTGAAATTAATTTTTGAATATGGGCAAATAAGTCAAGATCTTGCTTCTCTTTTTCCCACACCATACACTTTCTGCAGCCTGGATCCTGTGGGCCATCCATCCCTATTTCATCGCCGTAGTAGATACAAGGTGTTCCTGTGAAAGATAAAAGGAATAAATAGAGTAGTTTCACTCTATCCTTTCGATTATTTGCAAGGGTCAAAATACGAGGCGTATCATGACTATCTAATAGATTAAAAGATACTTCATTAACACTATTTGGATACATATGAAGGACATTGGTAATCGTATGTTTGAATTCTGTCGAAGTAATCGAATCCTTCGCAAAGAAATTTACGGCACCTGTTGTGAACGGATAATTCATAACAGCATCAAACTGGTCTCCTTGCAACCAAGGCATAGAGTCATGCCATATTTCTCCGAGAATATACACATCGGGCTTCAATGCTTTCACCTCTGTGCGGAAATCTCTCCAAAATGGATGATCTACTTCATTGGCAACGTCCAGCCTCCAGCCATCGATGGCAAATTCTCTTACCCAATATCGGCCAACCTCTAATAAATATTCTTTTACTTCTGGATGGCTTGTGTTTAGCTTTGGCATAAACGGGGTAAAGGCAAAAGTATCATAGTTTGGAATTGGTGCTGTTTGAATTGGGAATTCACGAATATGGAACCAATCTTTATAGATAGATTCCTGCCCCTTCTCCATGACATCTTGCCATTGAGGGAAGAAATAGCCACTGTGATTAAAAACAGCATCTAACATAATCCGAATCCCATGATCATGAAGAACATCTACCATTTTTTGAAACGTCTGTTTATCGCCAAACTGGGGATCGATTTCCATATAGTCAATCGTATCGTATTTATGATTAGAGTAAGCTTTAAATATTGGAGTGAAATAAACACCATTAACTCCTAAATCAACTAAATGATCAACATGATCGATAACACCTTGAAAATCGCCACCAAAAAAATTGGTAGGGGTAGGCTCTGTACTTCCCCATTCGAGCGTATCAGCAGGATTAAGCATAGGATTCCCGTTGGCAAAACGTTCTGGGAAAATTTGATACCAAACCGTATCTCTTACCCAGTCGGGAGCATGAAAAGAATCCTCTTTATGCACAAAAGGGATACAAAAATAATAGGCAGTATCGTCTGTTGGAATTGCTTCATAAAATCCTTTTTCTGTATAGATAAGTGTCTCCTTTTCAGATGAAAGCTCAAATCCATAGCGTAAGCGTCGATACTCAGGCTTTATTTCAATAAACCAATAATCATAAAGCTCTGTGCTGCCACTTTTTTTCATGGGAGCTTTTTCGTATTGCCAAGCTTGATTTACAAAAATGTAAGGGTCTCCAAAAATAAGCTGAACAGATTCCATTTCTGCTTTTTTTGTCTGGAGACGGATGTGGACTAGATCGTCTTTATAAATATAAGAAAAATTATTGCCAGGCCGATGATAAATAGCTTCTTTTAACATAAAATCTCCCTTTCTACGCAAGCGTTTGCATTATTAAAGAGTTGAGTATCTAGCAAAAAACAATTATAATATAAAAAGATAAAAGGAAAACGTTTGCACCCCTCTATTATCAACCCATTTTCGTTATTTATCAAGCATAATTATAAAAAAGTTTAGTTTAAATATAATAGTGAATAATTATTTGTTGTAGAATAAATGAAGTAGTATAATAAATCGCTTTCAATAATTAGTAATCTAATGAATAGAGAAATCTAAATTTAATACTGGGGGAGTTCCATTGGCAACACTTTCAGATGTGGCAAAAAAAGCAAATGTCTCAAAGATGACAGTTTCAAGAGTGTTAAATCATCCAGAGCAAGTAACAGATGAATTAAAACAGCTTGTATATAAAGCAATGGAAGAATTAAATTATGTTCCTAACTATGCGGCAAGAGCATTGGTTAATAATCGAACACAAGTGATTAAATTACTTATTTTAGAAGAAATGGACACGGTTGAACCTTATTATATGAATTTATTAACGGGAATGAGCAGGGAGCTGGATAAGAACCATTATTCCTTACAGCTAGTAACAAGGACATCACTTAATATAGGAAAGTGTGATGGCATCATTGTTACGGGTATGCGCGAATCTGACTATGCTTTTATTGAAAAGTTAACAATTCCGGTTGTATTATTTGGAGAGAATTTGCATGGATTTGATTTTGTCGATGTGGATAACAAAAAAGGGACATATGTTACGACTAAACATATTTTAGACCAAGGATATAAGCAGCTAATTTTTATCGGAATTGATGAGAAAGAGCCTTTTGGGCAACTTCGCGAGGCAGGGTACCTAGATGCAATTTCAGAGAATGCTATAGAAGGAAAAATTATAAGAGTAGCAAATAGTTCAAGAGCAGCCGAGGCAAAGGTTTCTGAATTCCTATCAAAGAACGATGGTAAATTTGGGTTTGTTTGCGCCTCAGATCGCATTGCAACAGGAGTAATTCGTGCTATTCAGAAGAAGGGGAAAAGTGTGCCAGAAGACTACGCAGTAACTGGGTTTGATGGCGTCTTTCTAGATAGAATCTCCTCACCAAAAATTACCACAATTAAGCAGCCCTTAATGGAAATGGGAGAGGCTTGTGCACGCATGCTCCTAAAAAAAATTAATGAACGGAACAAAAATCAAGGCAAACATATTTTTGAGCCGAAGCTTATTGTTCGAGGATCGACTATTCTAGAAGAGTAGAGTGATTTAACCATTTTAGTAATTGTCAATTTGTGTTTTGGCGAGGATAAACAATAGCAGTGAAAATAAGAGGATTGTTCTTTTATGATAAAAACAGCCGATATGCTCTTCAAAAGAGGCACAAAATACCCGCTTAGGAGCACGTAAACTCAGTCACTCGCTTCTACGGGTATTTATCAAGCATTATTATTCCATATTGCTATGTCTCTTAAAGGCTTCCTCAAATCCAATCTCATTTAGCTCAGCAAAATTTAGACAAATGGTATCAAAGACAATATGGGCACACTGATCAAATAATGAGCCTAAGGGCTGGATAGACTTCATCTCATTTGCCTGCCGATATTTCGTGCTTGCCGGAATGCAGATTGTATGGGTTGCCTCTTCCACAAGTGGAGAGCTAGGGTCAGTAGTTAAGACTAACACAGTGCATCCTAGTTTATGAGCAGTTTCAGCTGTCCAAATAACAGACTTTGTTTTCCCAGAACCAGAAATCGCGACTAATATATCTTCAGAAGAAATAGAAGGAGTAATTGTCTCGCCCACTACATAAACGGTTGCTCCTAAATGCATTAATCTCATGGCAAAGGATTTGGCCATGAGCCCAGATCGTCCTTCTCCCACGACAAAAATTCTCCTTTTTTCTCTAATTAATGCTGCTGTATCAATTAATAAGTTCTCATCGACTTGTGACAAAACGTCTTGGATTTCCTGTTGAATAGCTGTAAGCTTACTCATTGGACAATACCTCCTGATTAAATTGTCTTGCCGCCTTTGCTGGATCGGCAGCCTTCGTAATAGCGGATCCGATAATGGCTATATCAATGCCGTTTGTTTGAAGCTGTGGGATGGAATCGATAGTAATTCCGCCTGCCGCTGCAATTGGGGTTAGATAGGCAGTGCCGGTTTCCCATTCGCTTTTCCCATTTAGTTCTTGCTCATCCTTACTTATATGGTAGCAAAAAATAGCATCCTTAATCGTGGCAAGTGATATCATTTGTTCTCTGGAAGTGTTTAATAAATCAATCATTACTTTTTTTTGCTTCTTTTTTGCTACTTCCATACATGTCTCAATGGTTACTTTTGGGGCTGTTCCCATAACCGTGATGATATCTGCCCCGGCAGCAAAGCTAATCTCTGCTTCATATTTCGCATTATCCATTGTTTTCGTGTCAGCAAGGATCTTTTTATGGGGAAATGCTTTTCTCATTTGGCGGACGCTGTCTATTCCAAATTCCTTGATTAGAGAGGTCCCAACTTCAATCCAGTCAATATCAGCTTCTACTAACTGGGCTATACGAATTGCTTCCGAAATAGTTAATCGGTCCAAAGCTAATTGAATGATCATTGTTAACCGTCCTTTCTTTCAATACTAAACCGGTTTATTTAAACAGTAAAAATTTTTAATAGAATAATGGAACAGTATAGAAGCGTCATTCTGCTCATATAGAAGGAACGCTTCTCCGATCGATTTTTTATATTTTCTTTATGGAGGATGGTCTAACAATTAATTCACAAGGATAAATAATTTTTTCTACTTTAAAATGTTCCTTGTTAACTTGTTTTAATAATATTTCCGTAGCCTTTTTTCCCATTTCAAAGGCAGGCTGTGCAATCATCGTCATTGGAGGATTGGAAAGATGTGCAAAAGGAAAATTATCAAAAACAATTAGGGATACATCTTCAGGAATACGCAGTTTCTTTTCCTGTAAAAATGCTAAAGTCTCTAAGAATACTAAATCATTACCTGCCAGGATAGCAGTGGGCGGGTTCTTTTTCTGAAATAGGTGATGTAATTCAGTTTTCACATTTTCTATTTCTGAGCTGATAATATAGTCTTCGCATATGTCTATAGAGTTTTCTAGCAATGCTTTCTTATAGCCTTCAATTCGTTCTTTTCTTGTTGAGATAGTTAATGGCTGTGTCAAAATAGCAATATTCTTGTGGCCATTTTCCAAAAATAATTTGATTGCATGATAGCTTGATTCTATATTTGTGGATAAAATAAAAGAAGCATTTATTTCCGGAATATCTCGATCCATAAAAACAACGGGATAATCTTCCTCTATCATTTTGGCATAAATATCGGTGTTTTGCCCTGTAGGAAAAATAATCAGACCATCTACCTGTTTGGCACGCAATGTTTCGATATATGTTCGTTCCTTTTTGGGATTGTTGTCAGCGTTGCAGATGATTGCCTGATAATCATGCTCGAAGCAGTAATCTTCAATAGAACGGCAGATTTCTGTCGAAAAACGATGAACAATATCGGCTACAATAATTCCAATCATAGAAGTTTTCTTTTGCTTAAGGCTGCGTGCAATATAATTGGGATGATAACCTAGTTGTTCAATGGCACTTTTGATTTTTTCCCTTGTGTCTTCTCCCATATATTCATAACGCTTGTTGATATATTGTGAAACGGTGCTTTTAGAAACACCTGCATATTTCGCTACATCCGCCATGGTTACTTTCGCCATTTGTTTTCCTCTCTCGCTACTTTAATAGATTCTTTTTCTAGTATAAAACAATCTATCGTTACAAGAAAGCGAAAGAGGAAAACGCTTAAAAATTACTCATGCAATGGTTGCTGTGCTAATTTTCCTAATACCTTCTTTTCCTTTTTTGTAGCAATAATTGTTAAAATAGCTGACAATAATAAGGAAATTGCCATGAAATTATAAGAAGCTCCAAAACCACCAGTTAAATCATTTAAATAGCCAACGATATAGGCTCCAGCAAAAGAGCCTAATGCTCCCATACTATTGATTAATGCCATTGCCCCACCAGAGACGTTTCTAGGAAGGATTTCTGGAATAATCGCAAAGAACGGACCATAAGGTGCATACATTGCTCCTCCTGCAATAGAAAGGAGAATAAAGGATAACCAGAAATTACTTGTGCCAATTAAATAGGAGCCGTAGAAGCAAATTGCCCCAATTAAGAGGAATGGATAGACAAATAGTTTGCGATTTTGAAATTTATCTGAGAAGTAAGAAACCGCTAACATTAACACACATGCTAATACATAAGGAATTGATGCGAGCCAGCCCGTTGTTACAATACTTGCATTTGGGGCTGAATTAATAATAGTAGGAAGCCACATCACAAAACCGTATACGCCAATGCTCCAAAGCGCATATTGAAGACTGAGCAGAATAACAGTCTTTGACTTAAATGCTTCACGATAGTCCTTAACTGGTTTAAGTTCCTTTTGTTCGTCCAGCAATGATTGATGAATGGCAGCCTTTTCGTCGCTGTTAAGCCATTTTGCATCTTTTGGATGATCATTGACGAGTTTCCACCATAAAAATGCCCAAATCACGGCAGGTAAACCTTCTAATATAAACATCCATCTCCAACCGAGTGATTCAAGAATATAACCAGATACAATACTCATCCATAAAACAGTTGCCGGATTTCCTAGAATGAGGAATGTATTTGCTCGAGAACGCTCTGCTTTTGTAAACCAATGACTTAGAAATACTAGCATCGCAGGCATAACAGCACTTTCTACTACCCCTAAGCTAAAGCGTATGACGAATAAAACGTTCACATTTGAAATAAGACCAGTAGCTGTTGCTAAGAAACCCCAAAGGATTAATGCCCAAAATACTAGCTTTTTTGCACTCTTATTCTCTGCGTAATGAGCACCTGGAATTTGAAAGAAGAAATAGCCTAAAAAGAATAATGCACCAAGTAGAGAAGAGGTAGCCGCAGTAATATTTAAATCCTCAGCTAAGCCGCCAGCAGCTCCAAAACTATAATTTGCTCTGTCTAAATAAGCTAAGCTATAAGTAATAAAAACAATCGGGATAAGACGAATCCATCTTTTTTTAGAAAGGGTATTCATATACGTACACTCCTTTGAGAATGATTGTTTATAAACTGCCTAAGTTCTTGTTTATCCGGGTAGCCAGTATTGTCACCCAGCGATTGTACAGCTAACGCGCCAATTGCATTTCCGCGCTGCACAGATTCCTCTACAGGAAGACCTTCTAAGAACCCACTTATTACTCCAACAGCAAAGCCGTCACCTGCACCAACTGTATCAATCACCTTTGCTACAGGGTAGCCATAGATGGTTCCTTCTTCTGTAGGGGATTTATAATAGGCACCTCGCGCGCCAAGTTTGATGATAACTAATTCTACGCCAGCGTCTAAATAATAGGAAGCAATATCGGCAGGCGTTTGATAGCCCGTTAGTTTGATGCCTTCCTCTACTCCTGGTAACACATAGTTCGCTTGTTTCGCGAAGAAATTGATGGTATCTACCATTTCCTTTTCTGAATTCCAAAGTTTTGGTCTCAAATTTGGATCGAAAGAAACCTTTTTACACTGCTTTTTAAAAAATGATAAAGCATGCTGAGCAAAGTCTCTAGTTTCCAAGGAAAGCGCTAATGGAATACCAGTCATATGCAGATGCTTTGCCTTCTGAAAATAATCTTCATCAAGATCAGCAATAGCTAGATGGCTTGCAGCAGAGCCTTTTCGGAAATATTGGACTTCTGGATCACCTTTGGTTACCCGTGATTTTAATTGAAATCCGGTTGGGAAATATGCATCTGTCATGATTTTTTCTACATCAACTTGATTCTTTTGGAGGTTTTCCATAATGAATTTTCCAAAGGCATCAGCACCAACTTTACTTACAAAGCTAGCTTTATATCCTAATTTAGCTAAGCCGATTGCTACATTTGTTTCCGCCCCTGCCAGTTCCATTGTATAATGCTGTACCTCATGTAGTGGGCCGCAAGAGTCGGCTATAAACATCGCCATGGCTTCGCCGAATGTAATGACATCAATTGAGTGCATGTAATTTTTCCCTCCTTTGATTTGAATGGACAATATCTATAAATTTATTAATCTCCACCATTGATCTCTCCAAGGAAAACTCCAATGCTCTCGGAATGGCAGCTGGAATCAAATGATCCATTTTTCGCCAATCAGCATTTGGGTCAAGTGGCAAGGGCTCGGTAAAAAAATGCTTGCCTTGTTTAAATACATGTTTTAAATGAAAATAAAAAATATAAGGCTGGAAAATTTGGAATGCTGCCAATGCATCTTCCTCCTGAATGGTCCAATTGCCTATATCAAATGTCATTTTGATTGGCATCCTTAAATTAGAAGCGTTTTCAAAAAAGGATGCTAACGGCTGGATTTTCCCCCCTTCCCTTGTTTGATCATTTTCCACTAATAATGAAAGAGAAGGGTAGTTGTGGATAATTTTCCATAAGTCGTGTAGATCTGATTTATTCTCCAGATAATGTCCCAAGGGTAGCTTAACCCATTTTGCTGAGAGAATCTCGCTCTCTTCCAAGATAGTATGAAGTGCTTGCTCATTTACAGCCCCAGCATTGTTCCAGATTGGAATAGGAGCAGAGTAAACGGTAAATAAGTTAGCTTGCTGGAGAATAGGCTGTATATGTTGTAAGGTTGTTAGCAACTCCTCTTCATGTAATAATTCTCTCCTAATTTCAATTCCGGAGGCATTTGATTTTTCAATAATTGAAATGGCTTGAAGTAAATCTTTCGTTGCTATTTTTTTATCAAAAAAGGAATTTAAAGGGATATATATAGTAGACATTTATATCTCACCTCTCATAAAACGATTTAGTAAACCGGTTTAGTGATATTATAAATGGAATGAAAGCGCTTTTCAATGATTAGTTTGTAATTTTCAATAATTAGGGAAAAAGTAGGAGAAGGGGATAATATGAATTATTGGGGGGATATTCGCGAAAAGAGGGAAGGTATTCGTGAAAACACTTGAGAAATTCGCGAAAAAGAAGAGAAAATTCGCGAAAAACACTAATTATCAGCCAAACCAAAAAAAGGTCTATGTAAAACACTCTTTTACATAGACCTTTCCAAAATAGTTTTATGCAATCGAACGATTAACTTTCACTCGTTCCCAAGGTTTTGTCTTCCAGCGTCTGAAGGCAAATATTCCTCTAAACCATTCATCTATCCCTTGAGCCAACCAGATACCAAGAAGTCCCAACCCTAATGTAATTCCGAGAGCATAGCTCAACGTAACGGCAATTCCCCACATGGAGATAATACCAATAATGACAGGAAAGCGAACATCACCGGAGGACTTTAAGGAACTCATTAAGACAATATTCATTGCTCTTCCTGGTTCTGTAAAGACCACTGCCCAGAGAATAGGTAGCCCGATAGCAATAATTTCATAGTTATCTGTAAATAGCTCTAATATTGGCTGACCGATTAATGCCATTACAAGAGCTGCCGCTAATGAAACGACCATGGCCAGTCTAAGTGTTTTAATGCCTCGTTTCAATGCACGGTCAAACTGCTTCCCGCCGATATAACGTGCAACCAGGAGCTGAGTACCTTCAGCAATTGCTAATGTAAATAAGTAGCAGATCATGGAAATATTACTAATATAAACTCTGGCTGCTAAGGAGGCATCTCCTAAAGAAGCAACCATTGCAGTAATCATAAGCTGAGAAAATTGATACGATAAATTTTCTCCCGCAGAAGGAATGCCGATATAGAGCATATCTCGAATATCTTGTTTATTGACTTTGATGAAATCCTTAATGGAAAAAGTTAAAGCAATTCTCTTATAAACAAGATAAAGCAAAACAAGTACAGCAAATGTACGGGCTATAACGATAGTCCAAGAAACACCAATGACACCTGTAATAGGTAAACCAAAAACACCAAGAATACTAATGGCATAACCGGTTACGCTAATTACATTCATCAAAACACTAACAATCATGGATTCTTTTGTAAAGCCGTGACTTCTTAATATGGCACTAAGTGCAAGTGAGAGAGATTCTAAGAAGAGGGACGCACCACATATACGAACAAATATTAATCCATATTCTAATACTTCACCGCGAATATCGAAAAGTTGTAATAAATGTTCACCGAAGATAACAACGAGGGCTGCAATAATTATTCCGAACCAGAAGTTTAAACCAACCGCAGAGCGTGCAAACCTTCTAGCAAGGTTAAGCTCATTAGCCCCAAGTTTTTGCCCAATTAGTATCATGGCAGCAATGGATGTTACATTAAAGACTAGAATAAAAATTCCCAGAAGCTGATTGGCAACTCCTACACCTGCAGCTGCGCTATCAGAATAATGGCTTAGCATTAAGGTAGCAGTTACTCCCATACCCATGTGTAAAGCAAGTTCAATAAACAGTGGCCAAGATATATTAAAAAGAGACTGATTTTGTATTTTATTTGTTGAAACACTCAACAGTTAAAACTCCCCTTTACATTTAAAAATAGAAAACATAACAATCATTTTATGCTTATTTGGAAGAAAGTAAAGGGAAAGATAACATTTTTTTTTAGAAATTTTTCAAAAATCTTGAATATAGTAGTAATTAACGCTTTTTTTGGAATTATTTAAATGAGGATAATCCATTATTTACCGCAATTTTTGCTAAAAATGTTTGAAATGTAATGAATAGTGTCATGACAAGTGTTATTATAATAGTTAGTTTTCATAATTACACCTATCAGTGGAAACCTAAGGGGAAAATGGGAGGATTACAATGAAAAAGGAAATATCTCAAAGAAAGATTCTTGGTATCGCAGGCTTAGGGTGGATGTTTGATGCGATGGATGTTGGAATGCTTTCATTTATTATTACTGCTCTCCAAGCAGATTGGGGTTTATCGGGCAAGGAGATGGGCTGGATTGGCAGTATGAATTCAATAGGAATGGCTGTCGGTGCACTTGTTTTTGGATTAATGGCAGATAGAATCGGAAGAAAACATGTATTTATGATTACATTATTACTCTTTTCTATTGGCAGCGGGCTCTCTGCCTTTACTACTTCCTTAACGATCTTTCTAATTCTACGTTTTTTCATTGGAATGGGACTTGGTGGGGAGCTGCCGGTAGCATCTACACTTGTTTCTGAAAGTGTTCCAAAGGAAAAACGAGGCAGAGTCGTTGTCTTACTTGAAAGTTTTTGGGCATTTGGCTGGTTACTCGCTGCAGTAATTTCCTACTTTGTTATCCCAAAATATGGATGGCAGGCAGCACTTATCATAAGCGTTCTTCCAGCTTTTTACGCTATATATTTACGTTTGCATTTACCGGATTCACCGAAATTCTTAAAAGTAGAAAAAGAGAAAAAGCTGACAATTAAGGAAAGCCTGCAAGCTGTATGGTCGAAGGAAAATCGGAAGCAAACAGCAACCTTATGGATTTTATGGTTCTGTGTAGTCTTCTCTTATTATGGAATGTTTTTATGGCTTCCAAGTGTCATGGTATCTCAAGGATTTAGTATGATAAAAAGCTTTGAATATGTATTAATTATGACACTAGCACAATTACCGGGATATGCTTTGGCAGCCTATTTAATTGAAAAAGCAGGAAGAAAGTTTGTACTCGTGCTATTTTTAATTGGGACAGCAGGAAGTGCCTTTATGTTTGGGTTAGCGGGAAGCACAGCGATGCTTCTTACAGCAGGAATTCTTTTATCCTTCTTTAACTTAGGTGCATGGGGAGCTCTTTATGCCTATACACCAGAACAATACTCTACAAAGGTTCGAGGGACAGGTGCAGGAATGGCAGCTGCGATTGGAAGAGTTGGCGGAATCTTAGGACCATTATTAGTTCCTTATTTAACAGCACAAAATGTCTCCATTCCCTCTATTTTTACTATTTTTTGTATTGCTGTATTAATCGGGGCAGCAGTAGTTCTGTTTTTTGGAAAAGAAACAAAGAATACCGAAATTATTTAGAGTGGTTCGCCACTCTTTTTTTTGTTAAATAATCTAACAAAACTTCAATTGAGTAAAAAAATCTACATATAGCCTTCATATTGATTTTATTTTTCTTGAATAATAATCACTTTTTACAGAAAGAAAAGATGAAGATTGCATTCTGATTTTGATGATAGCGTTTTAATAAAAACTGAAATAAAAAAATTATTTACATATTCTGAATATTGATGATATTATAGCTACACACTATTAAACGGTTTAGGAGGAGCATAACATGAAGATCAAAACAAATACAGCACTGATTATTATACTCATATTATGCTCTTAGGATTAAATAATCCCTCTGTATTATAACGGGAATTGTTTAGTCCAGTTTTTGTTATTAAAAACAAGGCGCTAAACAGTTTGTAAGACTTGAAGGTGCCTATCCATTATTGGACAGGCTTTTTTGTTTTTATCTAGCTAATAATTATTTTTAAATAGAGGAGTAGAAAATGATGAAGACTAAAGAATATTTTATGGAACGAATGTATAAAGCCTCAGCAGGAATGTCAAATGCAGTCCTTGTAACGTTAGGAATGGGATTGTTGTTAGAATCGATCGGAAAAGCATTTGGCTGGGATGTCTTAGTTCAAATTGGCGGAGTGGCAAAGGTATTGTTAGCCCCGGCATTTGGAGCGGGAATTGCCTATCAGTTAGGTGGAAACACATTAGTTATTTTTAGTGCGATGGTTTGTAGTACGATTGGGGGGAACGCGCTGCATGCAACGGATGCTGGAATGGTGCTTGTTTCCGGACAACCAATCAGCGCAGTATTAGCAGCGGTAGTGGCAACATATGTTGGGAAGCGGGTTAACGGAAAAACAATTTTAGATATGGTGGCCATTCCAGCTGCAGCAATTTTAGTTGGAGGAATTGCTGGAGTAGGTTTGGCGGCAGTTACAACTCCGATGCTAGAATGGATTAGTGCCCAAATCACTTCATCGGTACAAGGCTCACCTTTAGTAGCGCCAATGGTTATCTCGTTAGTATGGAGCATCCTACTGATGACCCCAGCATCATCAGCAGCTTTAGCAATTGCATTACAAATGGATCCAGTATCAAGTGCGGCTGCATTAATCGGGTGTACGGTCCAATTTGTTGGATTTACTGCGATGTCTCTTCGTCAAAATGATTTAGGGGGATTTCTTGCACAATCGATCATTACACCAAAAGTACAATTCCCTAATTTGGTGAAAAATCCGCTGTTAATCATTCCACCTTTTGTAGCAGCCGTCATTTGTGCCCCGATTGCAACATTAGGATTCGGATTCACGGCAACGTATGAATTGGCTGGATTAGGATTGAATTCTTTAATTGCGCCAATCAGCATTATGGCCACTCAAGGCTTGCAGGGATTCTTAATTTATGTGGCAGTAGGTATGGTTCTTCCAATTGTGATTACCCTTCCTCTTTATTTCGTAATTCTTCGCGTAGGCTGGGCAAAAACTGGAGATTTGGCTATGAGGGTTCAGTAAAACTTATGAATGGAGGCTTCCGATAGATAGGAAGCCTCTTTTAATGAAAATGGATCAAAGATATTGTAGTGGAGGTGGTAAGAATGAATCAATCGGGCATTACAGTTAATGATTTATTACGACTCCCTGTTTTAAAGGAGGCAAAGGTGATAAGTGGGAGGGAAGGATTAAATAGAAACGTGCAAAATATTGATATTATGGAGGTTCCCGACATCGACGGCTGGTTAAGAGGGGGAGAGTTGCTGCTCACAACAGCTTATTCCATAAGACATGATCTTTCCTTATTGACAAAGCTTGTGGAGAAATTAGCGCAGGCAAATGCTGCTGCATTAGCAATAAAACCGGAAAGGTATTTACATGAAATGCCAAAAGAAATGATGGAGGTAAGTAATAAATATAACCTTCCCATTATTCAGCTTCCAGTTGGTGTGCCATACATTGATATTACAAATGCTGTCATGGAACAAATTGTGAATAAGCATGCTGCTTTACTGAGAAGGTCGGAAGAAATTTATAAGAAGTTAACGACATTGGTTCTTGAAAACAGTGGGATACAAACGGTTGCTGATAATGTATCACAAATGATAGAAGCACCTATTATTCTCTTAGATAAAGATGGTAAAAAAATTGTTTGCTCCCCAAAGGAAGGATGGATGAACGAATTTACGCATATAAAGCAGTGGGATATTACAGTAGATAAGGAGCGAGTTGGCAAATTTTTAATTGAAAAAGAACAGTTGGATGAAATGGATAAAATTTGTGTAGAACAGGCACGTCTAGTTTTTTCTTTAGAACTAATGAGAAGAAAAACAGCAATGGATACAGAGAATCATTTAAGAGGAAACTTTATTGAAGAACTGCTTGCAGGCATATTTCTCCCCCAAGAGGAAGTAGTGAATAAAGGAAGGCAACTTGGATTGGATCCTGAAATAATGTGGGAAATAATCGTGATGGAAAGTGCAACCCTTATGGAAGAAGGTTCATCATTGTTACATGATTTAAGCAGCATTATAGAATCCATTAATCTATCCCATGCTAATAAGATTTACACACAGAAACAAGGAAGCCGGCTTGTCATCCTATCAGCCGTTCCCTATCAACCAATTATAACAAAAGAAACAAATCAACTATGGATGGATAAATTACTCCCTCTTATCAAGAAATATACCGATTTTCAAGTAGGATTTGGCGGAAGAGCGCTATTATGGGAGATACATTTAAGCTATTTAGAAGCTAGAAATTCACTTTTAATTGGATCCAGTCTTAATAAAGGGAAAAGAATGTACCTTTATGAAGATATTGAGCTATTTAAATTGTTACTAGACAGTTCCGACTATGTCAATATGGATCCAGTAATCGAAAGGAAAATAGGTAAGTTAATACAATATGATAAAGAAAATGACAGTGATCTTGTCAAAACACTCTTTTATTATTTGACTTTTAATGGCAGTTTAAAGGACACAGCAAATCAATTATATATTCATCGTAACTCAGTAAAATATCGCATGGATAGAATAAAAGAAATTGCAGATATTAAATTAGATACTTTCCAAGAGAAGGTTTTATACTATTGCTGTATATTCTTTCATAACTTTAAGGGTTCCTAAAACAGAGGGGGCTATTGTACTCGGAGCACAATAGATCCTTCTGTTTTTTGTTTTTTTAGGACATTGTGACAAAAAGACAGAAAAGTTAAAATGAAATATAAATATTCAGAAAATTTAAATTAGGAGAGTGGGGATATGATTGGTGTCATTCGTGTTTTTACAACGGAGAATAAAGCAGTCTTGGACCATCATGGCAAAATAATTACAGAATTGTTTGGATTGCCAACAGTAAATCAATGTATTCCAGATCAAGCGTTAGGTATTTATGATGATGCTTCAGAAAAAGAAGCAATACCAAAAATCGTAGAGTTAGGAAAAAAGATGGAAAGGGAAGGAGCAAGGATACTTGCTATTAGCTGTGCGGCAGATCCTGGGATTGAAGAACTAAGAAAAGCGGTGTCTATCCCAGTAATAGGGGCGGGAAGTGCTGCTGCATTAACAGCTTTTTCTTTAGGAAAACCTGTTGGGATATTAGGGATAACTCAGGATGTTCCAGAAGTTATGAAGAAAATTTTAGGGGAGCTGTTGGTTGGCTTCAAAGTTCCAGAAGGTGTAGAAAATACGACTGATTTACTGAAAGAGGAAGGGAAGGCAAAGGGGCTAAAGGCTGCTAAAGATCTGTTAGATCAAGGAGCCAAGGTAATTGTGTTTGCTTGCACAGGTTTTTCAACAATTGGACTGGCAGACCAATTGCGTAATGAATTGAAAGTTCCCGTTATCGATGCAGTCGAAGCAGAAGGACAGTTTGCAGCACAGTTATACTGACCAAATAGTTCGTTTCTTTGTTTTAGTATTTTATGTTGTCATATGGACAAATAAAACTTTCATTATTTGCCAGATTTTATTTGTTACTAAATAAGCATAACAAATTAATTGCCTTATTTTTAATATTCTTTATTCAAACCATCAAATGTACCACTTAGTTTAGTATGACTCCACTCTTTAACATCAAAATGCTATTTAAAAATAATTTGGAGGCTAGTATATGAAACAAGTAGAACCAGTAAAAAAACACCCTCGTCTATTTGAACCTGTTTCCCTCATATTTACCATTATTACAGCAGTGTTTGGCGCCATTATCGGGATGCAAATTATCGTCTCTTTAGGAGTGACACCAAATACATCTATTATTGGTGCGCTTCTAGCAATGCTGATTGCTAGAATTCCAGTTACTATCTTTAAAAGGTATAAGTCTATTCATAGACAGAATTTAATGCAAACCTCTATATCTGCAGCAACTTTTGGGGCTGCAAATAGTTTATTAATTCCTATCGGTATTCCTTTTCTAATTGGGGAACCAGATTTGATTGTTCCGATGTTGATTGGAGCAGCATTGGCCATGTTTGCAGATGCTGCCATTTTATATAAACTATTTGACTCCAAGCTGTTTCCTGCATCAGGTACATGGGCACCAGGAGTAGCAACAGCACAAGCTATCGTTGCTGGTGATAAGGGAGGAAAACGGGCAGGGCTTCTTGGAATTGGAACACTTATTGGCGTTATCGGTTCGATTTTGCATATTCCGATGTCTGCCTTTGGGGTTGCTTTTATCGGTAACATTTGGGCTTTAACGATGTTTGGGATTGGCTTACTATTCCGACAATATTCTATTCCTGTTTTTGGTGTAGATGTAAACGCCCTTTACATTCCACATGGCATTATGATTGGTGCAGGAATTGTGGCGTTAGTCCAAGTTACGCTATTAATCTTTGGAAAAGATAAGAGAAAGCAAAAGGGAAAAAATCAAGAGGTAGCTGCAGCTATGGAAAATGAGGTTGACGACTCGAATTATACAACACCTATTTCAGTAGCAAGAAAGACTTTAGGAATTGGCTTTATTGTTTATATTGCGATTGCTTTAATTATTGCTTTAACAGGCGGACTTATTACAGATATGTCATTTGGTATGTTGATTGGATTTCTGATTTTTGCCGCATTTGCTGCATTTGTTCATGAATTAATCGTTGGTATTGCTGCCATGCATTCAGGGTGGTTTCCGGCCTTTGCGGTTGCCTTTATTACCCTCCTTATCGGTATGATGATTGGTTTTCCGCCTTTAGCACTTGCTTTACTTGCAGGATTCAGTGCTGCAACAGGACCGGCCTTTGCAGATATGGGCTATGACTTTAAAACAGGCCATATTTTACGAGGAAATGGTGCTGATAAAGAATATGAAATAGATGGAAGAAAGCAACAATATATGACGTCATTAGTTGCCTTTGGAGTCGCATTGCTGACAGTGCTAATCACTTATAAAGGATATTTTGCCAATAACCTTGTTCCTCCAATAGACGCTGTCTATGTTTCTACGATTCAGGCAGGCACTTCAATGGAAGTCGCTCGGCAATTATTAATATGGGCTATTCCAGGTGCTATCTTACAAATACTTGGTGGTTCAAGCAGACAACTAGGAGTAATGTTTGCAACAGGTTTATTAATTTTAACTCCATATGCAGGCATTGCAGTATTGGTAGGGATTGCGATTCGATTAATGTGGGTGAAGAAAAAAGGAAAAGAAGCAGAGACGCCAATGAGTATTTTAGCTGCAGGGTTTATTGCTGGGGATGCACTGTATAGTTTCTTTAACTCTGTATTTAAATTAGGGAAATGAGGAGATGAAACGTGACAATAAAATTAGATGAACAAATCGTAGAATTTGCTGTATATGGTGGTGCCATACTAGGCGGCGGCGGAGGAGGAAAAATAGAAGATGGACTTCAAATAGGACGCCTTGCTTTAGAGGTTGGTCAGCCTATCTTAAAAACAGCAGAGGAAATGGCAGATGAAGACTTCCTTGTAACGGTTTCGCTAGTTGGCGCTCCAGCTGCTAAAGAGCAGTACGTAAAGCCAGTTCATTATGTCAAAGCAATGGAGCTATTGGCAAGTAAGCTAGATAGACCACTTCAAGGAATTATTACCAATGAAAATGGAGCTGGCACTACAGTAAATGGCTGGTTTCAATCCGCTATGACAGGATTACCAGTAGTAGATCTGCCTTGTAATGGAAGAGCTCATCCAACTGGCACAATGGGGTCATTAAATTTAACAGAGATGCCTACTTATATTTCTTATCAAGCAGCCGTTGGCGGGAAAGGAGATAAGTATGTAGAAATGCTTATCACTGGTTCCCTTGATATAACAGCAAAAGCAGTTCGCCAATTGTCTGTTGATGCTGGCGGGTTAGTAGCAGTGGCAAGAAATCCTATAACAGTGGGATATGCAAAGCAAAACGGAGCGAATGGAGCCATATCGCAAGCAATTACAGTTGGCAAAGCCTTGCTGTCTAATAAAGGAGAATCTGCTATCGAAGCAGTTGTGTCTGAACTAGGAGGATCTGTAATCACAGAAGGAACAGTAACGGCATGTACTTTAGAAACAATAGGAGGTTTTGATGTAGGAAAAGTAACGATTGAGGATTGCTATGATATGACCTTTTGGAACGAGTATATGACAATTGAGAAAGATGGAGTGCGTTTTGGCACCTTTCCAGATCTTATTATGACATTGGATACAAAAACAGCTAGACCTATTGTAACCGCGGAAATGGCAAAAGGGCAGCAAGTAGCTGTTATAACCGTTCCTAAGGAAAAATTACGCTTAAGTAGTACGATGAGTAACCAAAAGTTAATCCAACCAATTGAAAAAATAATAAACAAAGAAATTCTAACTTATCTTTAAAAAGGAGAGATTGATAGGATGGTTTTAAAACAAACTTTAGTAGCTTTAGAAACGTTAGATAATGCATTTGTAACAGGGGAAATAGTTGCCGATTTATTTAAAGAATATCCAAATGTACAAACAGATGTTGTAAAAGTAACAGGGGAAACAGGAAGCACAGATTTTATTAAGATTACCATACCGGGAGCAAAAGGGAAATCTGCTGGTGGCACCGTTCCGACATTGGGGATTATTGGGAGATTAGGAGGGATTGGTGCACGACCAAGCAGAATTGGGCTAGTATCTGATGCTGATGGTGCCGTAGCGGCAATTGCTTCTGCTTTGAAACTAGCTGATATGCAGGTAAAGGGAGATGTACTTGCTGGGGATGTGATTGTATCCACACATATTTGCCCAGATGCACCAACAAGACCACATGAACCAGTTGATTTTATGGATTCTCCAGTTGATATTTTAACAATGAATAAACATGAAGTAATTCCAGAAATGGACAGTATTATTTCAATTGATACCACAAAAGGAAATAGAGTGATTAATCATAAAGGGATTGCTCTTTCTCCAACAGTAAAAGAAGGTTACATTCTTCGAGTTAGTGAGGACTTACTAAGAATTATGGAAATGACGACAGGGAAATTTCCCGTCACCTTCCCTGTCACTTCACAAGATATAACGCCATATGGAAATGATTTATACCATATCAATTCTATTTTGCAGCCATCTGTGGCGACAGACGCACCAGTTATTGGCTTGGCAATAACTGCTCAATCAATCGTCCCAGGGTGTGGAACGGGAGCTAGTCATGAAACGGATATTGCAGATGCAGTTCGTTTTTCCATAGAGGTGGCAAAGGAAACAGCTAATGGTACTTGTGAGTTTTATGATAAAGATGAATTTAATAGAATAACAACCTTATATGGTTCCATGAAAGTCCTGCAAACAATGGGAAAAGCTGCTTCTCCTCAGTCTTAACCAAGTAATGCAGAGAGGGAGCATTGCTTCCTTTCTTTCCTTATAGTAGAGGAGAGAGTGACTTATAAAAAGGAGTTGTTTATATGAAAAAACTTGGAATGATTACAATTGGTCAAGCTCCAAGAACAGATGTTGCTCCAATTGTAGAGAAGTATGTAAACAAAGCGGAGCTTGTCCAAGTTGGAGTATTAGATGGGATGTCGAAAGATTATATTGAGACAAATCTATATCCTGAAGAAGGCGATTATGTTTTAACCTCTAGACTAGTAACAAATGAGTCGGTAGTTATGTCTCGCGAAAAAATAAAGCCAATTTTACAGGAGAAAATCTATTATTTAGAGAATATGGGAATAAGCCAAATATTGCTGTTGTGCACGGGTGTTTTTCCAGGGCTGCAAACAAGGAAAGCTTATTTAATTGAACCTGATCATATCATTCCCCCCACCATTAATGCGTTAGTAGGAAATAGAAGACTGGGAGTAATTGTTCCACTTAAGGAACAAATAAAGACGTCTCTTCCTAAATATGCCCCCTTAGGATTAAAACCTATTTTTAGTGTGGCATCACCATATAATATGAGTAGAGAGACCTTTAAGAATGCGGCTCAAGAATTAAAGAAGGAAGCAGATATAATTTTGTTGGATTGTATGGGGTATACAGAGAATGCTAGAGAGATGGTAGCCGAAATAGCTAATAAACCAGTCATTCTCTCCAATGCAATCATGGCAAAATTAGTATCAGAAATGATATAGGAGAGGGTAAAATGAATGAAAAAATGATAGAAACAAGCAAAAATGTTCTTGCTAACTGTTTAGGCATAAAAGAAGGAGAGTCATTTCTCGTTGTCACAGATGAAGCAAAGAGGGAAATAGCTGAATCCATATATGAAGCTGGCAAAGCGTTACGTGCTGAGACGATGTTTATTGTTATGCAGGACAGAGAAAAGTCGGGACAAGAGCCACCAGCAACTGTCGCAGCGGCCATGAAAGCAGCAGATGTGGCTGTTTGTGTAACGGCGCATTCCTTAACCCATACACAAGCTAGAAAAGAAGCAGTAGAGACAGGAACAAGGCTTGCAACAATGCCAGGAATAACAAAGGATATGTTCTTAGAAGGAGCCATTTCTGCAGATTATGAACAAGTGAGAATTCTTACGGAAGAAATAACAGACCAGCTTACAAAGGGAAAGCATGTCAAAATTGAAAAAGACGGCTATTGTTTAGCATTGGATATTACAGAAAGAAAGGGCATCCCAAGTACGGGGATGTACTTATATCCAGGGGAATCAGGTAATCTGCCGTCAGGAGAAGCATATATAGCACCAGTAGAAGGAACTGCAACTGGCACAATTGTCGTGGATGGCTCTGTGGCTGGAATAGGAAAGCTAAGTAATCCACTTAAGCTTACAATAAAAGAAGGTCGCCTAGTCGAGGCAGAAGGAGAAGAAGGAGAGCAATTATTAAAGATATTAGGCAATGGGGAAGGCAGAATGCTCGCAGAATTTGGGATAGGAACAAATGATAAGGCAAGGATCACAGGTGTGGTATTAGAGGATGAAAAAGTATACGGGACCATTCATGTAGCTTTTGGAAGCAATGCCACGTTTGGTGGAATAGTTTCAGCAGGCGTTCATATAGATGGAGTTGTCACCCAACCTACCGTATATATAGATGATGCATTATTGATGGAGAAAGGCGTACTGATCAAATAGCAAGGTGGTGGCATGAGTGAGGGAATATACAAAAAGGGAAACGAGAATTGAGTTAGAAGGCTTATCAAAAGAGGAGCATTTACTTAATGAAACGATCGAGGTACTTACTGCTCATGAATCAGTAAGGGCTTTTCAATCGAAAGATATTCCGGCCAATATTCTTCAAACGATTATAACTGCAGCTAGAAGTGCACCAACTTCTTCAAACTTGCAGGCGTATAGCATTATTGTAATAAAGGATGAAGAAAGGAGATCACGGTTAGCTACCCTTTCTGGCGAACAGTCATTTATCCATGAGGCACCTGTGTTTCTAGTTTTCTGTGCAGATATTTACCGTTTGAAATATGTGACAGAATCACAAGGATATTCTTTTTTAGCCAATACGCTAGAAATGTTTCTTCTTTCCTCAATGGACGCCACCCTCGCCCTGCAAAATGCAGTAGTGGCTTCGGAATCATTAGGGTTAGGTTGTGTACCTGTTGGTTCCATTCGTAACCATCCTGATGCGGTTGCAGAGGAACTCGGCCTCCCAGCAGGCGTATTTGCTGTTTCGGGATTATCGATCGGCTTTGAAAAAGAAGGAACAAGGCGAGGCGTAAAGCCGAGATTGCCAGAAAAAGTAATGGTTCATCAGGAAAAATATACAATAGAAAATCTTGACGAGCTGCTAGAACAATACGATCATACGATGATTTCTCGTAAAACCTACGATGGCCGTAGAGTCTCCTTAGCTGGAGAACCAGAAAAGCAGGGAAAGGACTATGGATGGAGAGAACATACTGCTAGAAGATGCACGAGACCAGAAACGATCGCTGCCTCAGCAAGTTTAAGAGAAAATTTGAAAAAAGTATTAGAAAGTAGAGGCTTTTCTTTTTAAAGGAGGAATGGATATTGGATGTACTGGAGGCAATAAAAACAAGAAGAAGTTCACGCGCATTCGCAGAACGTGGCGGATTACCTCTAGAAATAGTTGATTCAATTGCACAAAGTATTTTACATAGTCCGTCAGGGAGCAATGCTCAAGAATCTCATTTCCTCATAGTCCAGAACGAAGAACAGATAAAAAGAATAAAAAGATTTTCCCCTGGTCTATCAGGAGATCCCGAGGCTATTATTGTGTTGTGCTCCAACCCTGCAGAAGCCCTCCATAAAGGCGGAAAAGATTCGGAAGAAGTATTGCGTTTTGTAAATTTAGGAATAGCCGCTGCTTATATTCTTTTATCTACCCATTCATTAGGTATCGGAAATTGCCCAGTTAGATCCTTTCATAAAGAAGCCATTAAGAAATTGTTGGAGCTTCCACATGAGATGGAGCCAGAGCTTCTCATCAGTTTAGGCTATTCAAAAGAATCTCCAAGAAAGAAAAAAAACAGGGAAAAAGAGGAGGTAATTTCTTTTGACAGATATGGAAACACGCAAAAATGAGAAGCTAGTAGAACTTGTTAGAGATTATAGCGGCTATATTCTTACAAGTGCAAAAGGACTATATCGAGAGCCTGCTCATTACGGACCACTAAGAATGGTTGGTGCATTGGAACGTACCTTAGTCTTATTAACAGAACTTGGAATAGAGGATAAGGAAATGGAAGAGGCGTTATCCTTTATACGAAAAGAGGGTTGGCGTGCTTTATCAGATCCGTTGGGATATGAGGAAGCATTAGACCAATCGATTGATCAGCTAGTTGAGCTTACCGTGCAAAATAAGGCGTAGAAGCATTAAAAAGTGTTTTTGAGTTGGCAAATAATAGAGGTTTTTCAACCGAAGACAAACCCAACTAATGATAGCGAAAATATTATAGGTTGGGTTTTAATTCATTAAAAAAGAAAGATTGTTGCATTATCGGTAGACTGAATAAGAGGTTTTGCTTTCTATTTAAACCTGGAATAAATTTCCGCGTTTCCTTTTGTGAATTTAATCACAAAATACTTGCATTAAGAAATATTCGATGTATAATAAAGATGTGAACGGAATGTGAATTCTATCACAATATATGTGATTTTTTTCACTAATTAAGTGAAAGGTTTCACATTCAATCTATTACAAAAGGAGTTTTTATACATGAAAGTAGTTGTAATTGGATGTACACATGCTGGGACAGCAGCGGTCAAAACGTTAGCAAATGTAAATAAAAATATAGATATAACTGTTTATGAAAAAAATAATAATGTTTCCTTTTTATCTTGTGGAATTGCTTTATATGTTGGCGGTGTTGCCAAAGATGCGAGTCAGTTATTTTATTCTTCACCAGAAGAGTTAAAAGCGCTTGGCGCAACGATGCATATGGAGCATGAAGTCCTAGAAATTGATACAGAAAACAAGCAAGTACATGTGAAGGACTTACAAACAGGCAAAGAAAAGATTGATCCATATGATAAGTTAGTAATGACTACAGGCTCTTGGCCAATAATCCCACCAATTGAAGGAATTAATCTGGATAATATATTGCTTTCTAAAAACTATAATCAAGCAAATGAAATAATTGAGCGCTCTAAGAATGTAAGAAATGTTACCGTAATTGGAGCGGGATATATTGGTGTTGAGTTAGTAGAGGCATTCGCGCTTAATGGAAAAAATGTCACGTTAATTGATAGTGAGGACAGAATTCTAAATAAATATTTAGATAAAGAGTTTACAGATGTGGTTGAGGCAGAATTTGCGGAGCGTAACATTCACTTAGCTTTACAACAAACTGTAACAAAATTTGCAGGTGATGAACGAGGAAAAGTAACAAAGGTTTATACCACAAAAGGAGAATATGAAACAGATTTAGTTATCTTATGTGTGGGCTTTAGACCAAACACAAATCTGTTAAAAGGTAAAGTAGATCTCCTTCCTAATGGTGCTATTAAAATTAATGAATATATGCAGTCAAGTAATCCATATATTTATGCAGCAGGTGACAGCTGTGCTGTTAATTATAATCCAACTGGAGAAAAAATGTATATCCCTCTTGCAACAAATGCTGTTCGAATGGGAACACTTGTCGGCTATAATATTGCTGGACGACCATTGAAATACATGGGAACACAAGGGACTTCTGGCTTGCATATTTTTGGCTTAAATATGGCATCTACCGGATTAACAGAAGTTACGGCTAAATTTAATAATATCCCTTATGAAGTGGCAGAAGTAATCGATAATGATCGCCCAGAATTTATGCCGACATTTCATGAAATTCGTTTAAAAGTACTTTTCCATCAAGAGACAAGAGAAATTTTGGGGGCACAATTAATTTCAAAAGCAGATGTTACGCAAATGATGAATACATTATCTGTATGTATTCAAACTAAAATGACGATTGACGAATTAGGATTTATCGATTTCTTCTTCCAACCGCATTTTAACAAACCGTGGAATACATTAAATCAAGCTGGATTGGCAGCTATAGCAAAACAAAAAGAACTTGTTAAGCACTAGGTGAAAAGGATCATCTCTTTTTATAAAGGGGTGATCCTTTCTTTTTTGGGGGAAAGAAACGTATACTAGAAGAAATATAATAGGAGAGAGACAAATGATTGATTATATAAACCAGTCAACAGAAGAAATAGCACAGTTACTTTTAGGAAAAAAGCTTATTCATAAAACGCCGGCATATACGTATAGTGGTTATATTGTAGAGACGGAAGCCTATGTTGGGATAGAAGATATGGCTTGTCATAGCTATGCAGGCAGACGCACGCCTCGATTGGAATCGATGTATAAGTCAGGTGGGACCATCTATATTTACACGATGCATACCCACCATATGTTAAACATTGTTACAAAAGAAGAGGGAAATCCTCAGGCTGTTCTTATCCGGGCGATTGAACCTTTTGAAGGAATAGAAGAGATGGAAAAGAACCGAAAAACAAATGGTATAAATGTATGCAATGGACCTGGGAAGCTAACAAAAGCAATGGAAATCACCAAGGCTTTAAATGGTGTCTTTATAAATGAAGAATCTTTATGGATTGTAGATGGGAAAGTACCATCCCAAATAATCGAGTCTCCGAGAATTGGGATTCCAAATAAGGAGGAATGGACGCTAAAACCATTACGATATTATGTAAAAGGGCACCCATACGTATCAGGAATGAAAAAAGGCGAGGTGCTGTCTGCTGCAGATTATTGGCATTATGGATAACGGATAATTTGTTTAGAAACCGCTTTCTAATAAAAGGCTGATAAGATATGATGGATATAACTAACATAGAAGGGAATTGGTTAAAAGGAGTGAGTGAAATTGTTACCAATAAGACAACAAAAGATACTGCATCAGCTTATGCAGTCAAAGTCTCCGCTTTCCAGTGATTACTTAGCAAATGCCCTGGATGTAACCACGCGAACAATTAGAAGTGATATGAAGGCATTGATCGATACATTAAAAGATAATGGAGCAGAAATAGTACTGACAAGAGGGAAGGGGTATGAATTAGTTATAGGAAATTATCATTATTTTAAACCATTTTTAACAAAAATAATGAATGAAAATAACGTAAGTACACCCCTTCCAACGGAACCTGAGGAAAGAGTCGACTATATTCTAAAACGTCTATTATTGGCGGAAGAATACTTGAAAATTGAACAGTTTGCTGAGGAGCTTTTTGTAAGTGAATCCTCTATTAAAAATGATCTGAAAGAAGTAAGAAGATTATTAAAAGACTTTAATTTAAATTTAGATAAGAAGCCAAACTATGGTTTAAAAATCATGGGACAAGAAGCTAAGCTGCGTTATTGTCTTGCGGCATATGTGTTTGACCAAGATGAAACAGATTGGATACTTCCAAATAAAAAACTAGAAGAAATAAGAAAAATTATTATCGAACAAGCCGAAAAGGCGTCTATTTTTTTATCAGATATTGGCGTAAATAATTTAGCAACACATATTGCGATTGCCTGTATTCGCATACAAAATGATAATTATGTTTCCATGCCTTTAAAGGAAATGGAGCCTCTTAAAGAAAAGAGAGAATTTGCGATTGCCAAACAGATTGTCTTTTTTCTAGAAAAAACGTTATATGTTACTTTTCCTGAATCTGAAATAGCCTATATAACCATCCATTTATTAGGTGCGAAAATGGTAGTTTACCAGTCTGATAGCAGAGAGAATATGTTAGAAATGATTGAGGAAGATATTCTAGCATTAACAAAAGCGATGCTCCAAGAAGTGGAGCAAGAATTGGATCTAGAAATAGCCTATGATGAAGAATTAATCTACGGGTTATGTCTGCACTTAAAGCCTGCTATCAATAGATATAAATATGATTTAACTATAAAGAATCCTCTTCTTGCTGAAATCAAGAAAAATTATCAAATGTCCTTTGACGCTGCTGTTATTATGGGGAAATACTTAAGCAAACATAAGAGGATGGACATTAATGAAGATGAAATAGGCTATTTGGCATTACATATTGGCGCAGCGCTCGAGCGAAAGAAAGCAAAAGGCAGTGTAAAAAGATGCTTGATTGTCTGTGCTACTGGGGTGGCAAGTGCTCAATTACTGTATCATAAGCTTCAGTCCACCTTTGGCAATAAACTTGAAATTGTAGGAACTGCTAATATGTTTACCATTGATAATTATGATCTAAGTACATTAGACTTCATTGTTAGTACCATTCCTATTAACAGGGAATTAACCATACCTGTTATTGATGTACATACTATTTTAAGAGAGGAAGACATTAGTAAATTAGAGCATATGGTTGTGGATAGAGTTGAAACTACCTTACAATATTTTTATCCTGACCTTGGATTTTTTCAACAAGAGTATCAAACGAAGGAGGAAGTATTAGCGTTTTTAGCAAGAGAAATTATACAGAAGGGGATTGCGCCAGATCATTTCTTTGAGTTAATCATGGAACGAGAAGAGATTGCTCCAACAAGCTATGGAAACTCCATAGCCATTCCTCATCCTCTAAAACCAATCACTGACAGTACTTTTTTATCTATTTGCACGTTAAAAAAACCAATTCAATGGGGCGAAAATAAAGTGCAGCTTATTTTCTTATTAAGTGTCCAAAAAAAGTACAAGAAAGATATTCAAAAGCTATATCAGCTGCTAGTCAAAATATCAGGAAATGCCTATATGGTGAATCAGCTATTAAAGGTAAAGTCCTTTGACGAATTCAAAGAATGTATTTTAGCTATTGGCCAATAGGAATTTATAGAAGGGAAGGAACTCCGGATTAGAGTTCCTTTTTTTGAGTCAGCCATTTCCAGTTTAACGTGGAAAATAAGTGTATGTAAATGTAAGCGCTTATCCAATAGAATGGAAAACAAGAAATGAATCATATCATTTCCATTTAAATTAGGAATGGAGGTTAATCAATGAGTTTTAAAGACAAAGCTACCGAGACCCTTGGAAATGTTGCTTACAAAATAACAAATCAGAAATATATTATGGCCATAAAAAAAGCTTTTGTGACGTTAATGCCTGTCATTATAACAGGAGCATTTGCCGTTTTAATCGCGAATATGGTGATGGGAACAGAGAGTGGTTTAGCCCATTTTAAAGCATTTGCCTTTTTGGCTGATTACCAGCCAATTATGAAAGCGATCCAATATGCTACCTTGAACTTCCTTACAATTGGGGCCGTTTTTCTTATTGGGATAGAGCTCGGACGGATCAATGGCCATCAGTCGTTATTCCCTGGAATATTAGCATTAATGTCCTATGTTTCTGTCGTTCCAACAACGCTAGAACTGCTTGTTAATGAGAAGAATCAATTAGTGGTTGATGTTTTAGCCAGGCAGTTTTCTGACCCAAAAAGTTTATTCCTCGGAATGATTATCGCCATTGTATCGGTTGAAATTTATTGCAAGTTATCGAAAGTAGATAAGCTGCAAATTAAGATGCCTGATAGTGTTCCGTCAAATGTTGCGACTTCGTTTTCAGCACTAATTCCTTCTATTTTAACTGTAACGATTGTTGCTACTTTTGGATTTCTTTTTTTCAAAGTTACAGGGATTTATTTATATGAAGCAGTATATAACATTGTACAAAGACCTTTAGAAAGTGTCATGCAAGGACTGCCAGGGATTTTGATTCTTATGTTTGTCGCCCAATTTTTCTGGGTGATTGGTATTCATGGAAATCAAATGGTAAAACCGATAAGGGAACCACTGCTGCTGGCATCTATTACTGTTAATATGACGGCATTCCAAGAGGGAAAGGAAATTCCTAATATTATCACAATGCCGTTTTGGGACGTGTATATGAATATTGGTGGTTCAGGAGTAACCATTGGTTTATTAATAGCGATCTTTATGGTATCTAAACGAGAAGAAATGAGAAGTATTGCAAAACTTTCCGCAGGACCAGGTGTGTTCAATATAAACGAGCCAGTTATCTTTGGATTACCAGTTATGTTAAATCCGGTTATGGCGATTCCCTTTATTATTACCCCGCTGATTACAGGGACAATCGGTTATATTGCTACAGTAACTGGCTTTGCTGCTAAGGCTGTTGTTATGGTTCCATGGACGACTCCGCCTATTATTAATGCATACCTATCTACGGCCGGAAGTATTGGAGCGGTTATTACCCAGATCATTTGTATTGTCGTATCTGTTCTAATTTACTTGCCATTTGTATTGATTGCCAATAAGGCTCCTGCTGTTCCGGAAGAAGAGTAATTTAATAGGGAAAGGGAGGGGGAGATAAATCTGACAATCGGATCGTATAGGAAAGAGGGGATGATTCCTCTTTTCTCCTATCCGACCAATACTTGTGAGGTGGTCTATGATGGATCATTAGGCAATGCAGTTAACAGCTACTTGTGAAGGGTAAGGAGGAAAAAATAATGGAACAAATGAAAGTTACTATTCCAGATCATTTTATTTTAGGAGCAGCATCATCTGCGTGGCAAACGGAAGGATGGGCTGGAAAGAAGGATTCACAAGATTCCTATATGGATATCTGGTATAAAAATAATAAAAATGTTTGGCACAATGGCTATGGACCAGGAATCGCTACAGACTTTTACCATCGATATAAAGAAGATATCAGCATAATGCAGGAAATTGGGTTAACGCATTACCGGACATCGATCAATTGGTCCCGTTTCTTGGTGGATTATGAAAACGCAGTGGTAGATGAGGAGTATGCTCGATATGTCGATAATGTTATTAATGAGCTGATAGATAAAGGTGTAGAGCCAATGATTTGCTTAGAGCATTATGAATTACCGGCTGCTCTTTTTGAAAAATATGGCGGTTGGAACGATAGACATGTTGTGGACTTATTCGTCAAATATGCAGAAAAAGTATTCGAGCGTTACGGTCGTAAAGTGAAGCACTGGTTTACTTTTAATGAACCAATTGTTGTGCAGACCCGTGTATATTTAGATGCAATACGTTATCCATTTGAGCAAAATACCCAAAAGTGGATGCAGTGGAATTATCATAAAGCACTTGCTACTGCTAAGGTTGTTGCCTTGTTTAAAGAAAAGCAGCTGCATGGAACAGGAGCTAAAATCGGGGTTGTTTTAAACCCAGAGGTAACATATGCGAGATCTTCGGCTCCGCATGACCAAGATGCTGCCCGCATTTATGATTTGTTTTTTAATCGAGTATTTCTAGATCCCTCGATTAAAGGAGAATATCCAGCAGAATTAATGGATCTTTTACACAAACACGATATTTTATTTGAACATACAGAAGAGGATTTAACGGTAATAAGAAATAATACCGTTGATTATGTGGGGATTAACTTATATTATCCTCATCGTGTAAAGGCAAGGACAACGGCATGGAACGAAAATACCCCTTTTCATCCGGCTTATTATTATGAAATGTTCGATATGCCAGGTAAGAAAATGAATCCATTCCGAGGCTGGGAAATCTATCCGCAGATTATGTTTGATATGGCAACTCGCTTGAAAGAGGATTATGGCAATATTGAGTGGTTTGTAGCCGAGAATGGAATGGGTGTGGAAAATGAGTTTAAGTATAAAGACGAAAGTGAAGTAATCCAAGATGATTATCGCATTGAGTTTATTAGCGAACATCTTAAATGGTTATTAAAGGCAGTCGAACAAGGTGCAAACTGTAAAGGATATATGCTCTGGGCATTTACGGACAATGTTTCGCCGATGAATGCTTTTAAAAATAGATATGGACTAGTTGAAATTAATTTAGAAGAAAATCGAAACCGAAAAATGAAAAAGTCAGCTTATTGGTATAAGGAAATCATTAAATCTCGAGAAATCACCGTAAAAAATGATGATTTTATTAAATAATAGGAGGAATGAAGAATGAAAAGAATAATATTAGCTTGTGCAGCAGGTATGTCTACTTCCATTGTAGTATCAAAAATGAAGGCAGCTATTAAGGCAAGAGGCGAAGAAATTGATGTTTATGCCATTCCAGAAGGAGCAATTGCTGATGAATTAGCAACTTCAAGCGAAGGGGTAATGGCCATTCTTCTAGGGCCACAAGTACGATTTATGAAACAGGCGGCAGAAAGTGCTGCGAAACCATTTGGAATTCCAGTGGATGTCATTGATACAAGATTATACGGTACAGCTAATGGAGAGAAAATACTAGATCATGCATTATCATTAGCTAAAAATTGACGAAGAGAATAGGGGTGGTGAAATTGAATACTTTAGAGGAAATGCAGACAGCAGCTTTTCAGATTATTTCATTCGCTGGAGAAGCAAGAAGTTGTTATGTAGAAGCTATTCAGATTGCAAGAAATGGAAAAATGGACGAAGCGAAGCAAAAAATAGAAGAAGGTGTTCAATTTTACAATGAAATTCATAAAGTCCATGCTTCTCTTATCCAAAGAGAAGCTGCTGGAGAACAACTGCCATTCTCCCTTATTCTCATGCATGCAGAAGATCAAATGCTCACAACCGAAACATTAAAGATTATGGCAAGTGAGATGATAGAAATGTGTGCCATGATTATAGAGAAAAAATCATAAAAATTAACACGAAGCAGACACATAGATTTTTATAGGATTAGCGAGCAGAAGAAGTCAAGACCTCAAAGGCTAAGTTGAGGAGACCGAAAGTCAGCAGCTTAGAAAGTGAAATGGATTTTAGTCTGCGGGTAATACCCACAAACTAATAAAAAACCAAACGATTGATAAGGAAAATATTAGTAGCATTTTCTTATCAGTCGTTTGGGATTATCCTCGATTAGAATACTTAAAACCTCTTAATTTTCAAATGAATTAAGAAATTTTCCCTTCCTTTATTTTCCCTATTACAGGCTTTTCATAGACTAATTTAATGAAGTACCCATATAAAGCTGCTAGAATTTGTTGGAATAGCATGCCAATCACAACGGGAACTGCTACTGCTGGAGGGAAAAAGCTCACAGCGAGAACTGCTCCAGCACTAATATTTCTCATCCCGCCAGAATAGATCATTGCTATTGTTTCTTCTTTGCTTCGTTTGGTAACTACTCCTAATATCCACGCAAAAAAGTATCCGGATAATGCTATTACAAAAACAGTAAGCGCTACTTGGAGAAACTTTTTATCAATATTTCGTAAGTAAGGGGCTACTACAGAACTATTAATACTAACAACTAGTGCTAACCCAATTTTAGAAAAAGGGGATAGTGTGTGATTCCACTTTTTAGCCTTTTCCACTGAAAACTGATTGATCACCATACCGAAAATAGATGGCAGAACAATCATTCCAAGCAACCCCTTCATCATCCCCCAAACCTCAAGCTGTACCGTTTCTCCTACAAAAAGGTTCATACTTAATGGAACAAGGAACGGAGACAGTAAGGTGTCGAGCAAGATAATCGCAAGAGTAAGTGCAATGTTTCCTTTATAGAGGCTAACCCAGATAACACTCGTGATTCCAGTTGGAATAACAACAGCTAATGTAAGCCCTGTAATCGTGTAAGGTTCATTTTGGAAAAATAAGTGACCAATCCAAAATGCCCACAAAGGAGTAAGAATATGTAGAATAGCCAGTGTTAAAAGCAAAGAAAACGGATGGGTGATTGTATATTTCACTGATTTTAAGTTAGATGTCAAGCTCCCTATAAAAGTCATCACTGCAAAAATCCATGGAACTAAGAAAGAGACATGATGAAGGATATCTGATAGCAATACCCCAATTAGGACACTAATCGGGGTTAAAAGGGGCATCCACTTCCCAAGAAAAGCATTGATTTTTTCTAACATGTACAGGACTCCAGTTCTTGTAAAAATATAAGTTCATTTTAACATAGAAATGCTGTGGATAAGCTGTAGTTGCGAAAATTTTCAGAATATTGATTTCGGAATAGTCTCCTGTAAAGCCTTCATTTATTCGAATGAACTTTTTTCTATAATAATTACCCATTCGCCTAATTTTACATATAGTATAGCAAGAGTAAATTTAGAAGCATGGCATATTCATTGACAATAGGGAGTTTTAAAGGCTGTTGATCACTTTTTTTCTCTACACGAGACCATGTGAAGTGAACGATAATTCAGTTGAGTATAACAGGCACGAGAATTGGTCTATAAAAAACACCTTAAAAATATGAATATTTTAGAACGGAGGGCTGTAATTGTATAAATTAGAGGTTAAGGACAGTAGTAAGGTTTTTCGAAAAAATGGCAAGGAGTTTTTCGCATTAAAGGATACAAATTTACAGATTCCAGAAGGGAAATTTGTCAGTATTATCGGTCCAAGTGGATGTGGAAAATCAACGCTATTCAATATAATTGCAGGATTAATAAAACCATCAACAGGCCATGTCTTGTTAGACGGAAGGGACATTGTTGGAAAGAGTGGGCATGTTGGCTATATGCTTCAAAAAGACTTGCTCCTTCCGTGGAGAAATATTCTTCATAATGTGATTTTAGGATTGGAGGTAAAGGGTGTTCCTAAAAAGGAGGCGATCCAAAGAGCACTGCCTTTACTAGAGAGATATGGATTGGAAGGCTTTGAAAAACATTTTCCGGAAGAACTTTCTGGAGGAATGAGGCAGCGTGCAGCTTTGTTGCGAACATTGCTTTATGATCAAGATGTTATTTTACTGGATGAACCTTTTGGTGCTTTAGATGCACAAACACGCTTATTTATGCAGGAATGGCTTTTACAAATATGGGGAGATTTTAAGAAAACTATTTTGTTTATCACCCATGATATAGATGAAGCTATTTTTTTATCAGATGAGATATATATTTTGACGCCGAGACCAGGCACCATTAAGGAGAAGGTATCGATCCAATTACCAAGACCAAGAAATGAACAAACACTGCTAGACTCTAAATTTATTCAGTTAAAAGAATATGTACTACAAGCACTAAAATCAACAGAAGAAAAAGAATAGGGAGGGAGGAATGGAGATATGGAATCACAGGATAAAACGAAAGTTCTTTATATAGAGGATGATGAGGCCATTGCCAAAAGAAGAAAGAAATTCACCCGCATTGGACAATGGAGCTTTGGACTTATTTTTCTTCTTGCGTGGGAGCTGCTTTCTAAGTGGAAAATAATTGATTCGTATTATTGGAGCAGTCCGTTTACTATTTGGAAAACTGGTTATGTAGCTTGGACGGAAGGAACTTTATGGAGTGATCTATTATACACATCAGGAGCCACTATCTTTGGCTTTGGATTAGGTACCTTTTTTGGCGCTTTATTAGGTCTTTCCTTCTGGTGGTCGTATTATTATTCTCGTATATCTGAACCATATTTAATTGCCTTTAATGCAGTGCCGAAACTGGCTCTTGCTCCTGTCCTTGTTATTTTATTAGGAATAGGCTTTAGCTCCAAGGTAGTTCTTGCTTTTATGATGACCATCATTACAACAGCTCTTGCAGCATATAGCGGCGTAAAGGCAGTTGATAAAGATTTGGAAAAATTGATGTATTCCCTTGGCGCAAAGAGATGGCATGTCTTCACAAAGGTGGTGGTACCGACTACAATGCCATGGATTGTGAGTAGTTTAAAAATAAACATTGCTTTAGCTTTGGCAGGTACGATCGTTGGCGAATTTATTAGCTCTAGACAAGGGATTGGCAGAATGATTCTATATGCAGGACAAATTATGAATATCAATCTTGTTTGGGTGGGCGTAGCTGTGCTGTCTATTCTTTCGATTGTAATGTATTTTGCTACAGTATGGATAGAAAGGCTTCTTTTGCGAGGAAGAAATGTGGAATAGAATATTTTCCCCCTTGAAAAGAACATAAAGAGAAAAAATGTTCCATATATATGAAATAGAATATGTATTTCCATTATCCGCAATATACTTCTGGTTCATCTTCATTTTCTTATCTACTACTAAATTTCCCATTCTATTCATATATGAAAAAGGGGGCTTTACCTTGAAAAAGTGGAGGCTTTTTCTACTTATGTGTTTTAGTTTTGTCTTAATCCTTGCAGGATGTTCATCAAAAGAAGAAAAGGGAACGAAGGATGGGTTGCGGAAGATTGTTATTTCAGAGCCAGTTCATTTGATCGGCTATCTTCCACTGTATGTTGCCATAGAAGAAGGTTATTTTAAAGAAGAGGGATTGGAAGTAGAAGTGATTACGGCAACCGGAGGAGCACATGTTACGTCTGTTGTTAGCGG
Source organism: Niallia circulans (assembly GCF_003726095.1). Taxonomy (NCBI): domain Bacteria; kingdom Bacillati; phylum Bacillota; class Bacilli; order Caryophanales; family Bacillaceae; genus Niallia; species Niallia circulans. The sequence continues at coordinate 3,615,884 of NZ_CP026031.1, read as the reverse complement.
TGATGCCTGGGGCGTTATGGGCGGACCAGATTCTGTGCAAATGGCCAATTTAGGAAGTTCTGATCCGATTCAGTCAGTAGTAAACGTCGTTAACCGTGCTAATGTTTATTTGATGGGAAACTCAGATGAAACGATTGATAGTACAAACGATGAAGAGCTGGCAAATTACTTAAAAGGGAAAGTTATTGCAGCTGGGCGTTATGGTGGTAGTCCGAATCTTTTAACTAGATGGCTGTTAATGGAGCTAGGATTAGATCCGGAAAAAGATGTAAAGTTAGAAGAACCAGCTGATGCCAGTGCCGTAGTTTCTCTTGTAGAATCCGGAAATGCGGATATTGCTAATGGTGGAGAACCGCAAATCACAGAAGGAATGAAAAAGGGAGCATGGAAAGAGCCATTCTACAGTTTTGCTAGTTTGGGAGACTACCCTTATTCTGTTGTCAGTGTAAAAAAATCTACGATTGAGAAAGAACCGAAAGTTGTGGAGAGCTTTGTAAAAGCAGTTTTAAAAGGACTTAAGAAAGTGGATGAAGACCCAGACCTAGCCATGAAAGTGTTAAAAGCAGAATTTCCAACTACATCGGATGAGATTTTACAAGCATCCTTGGATCGTGCTTATGCTGATGAATTATGGAGCAAGGACGGTTACATCTCAGAGGAAGCTGTTGCAAAACCAATGGATGTTGTCGAGAAAACGGGTGTCTATACGGAAGGCTATAAATACGAAGAATTAATCGATATGCAGTTTGTGGATAAATTGTCCAAGAAACAATGAGAATAATTCTTTGCGTCCTAAATGAAATAAGTTAAAATGAAGGTATAAGCATATATGGACTACTAGGGGTGCCAGTTGGTGGCTGAGAGAAAAACAAATTCGTTTTTTAACCCTAACGACCTGATCTGGATCATACCAGCGTAGGGAAGTAGCGGATTCACTCTATTTCTTTTGACTTTAGCAGTCAGGTCTATTTAGATCTGGCTTTTTTAGTTTGTAAAAAGCTGTCGTGTAATTGCCCTGTAAGCCTTATGGGTCTACGAGTCAATAGAAGGTTTGCTTAGTCTCCATGCTTAAAACTTTTTTGAGTGGAGGAAATAATTACGATGAAAAGAATTAAATTATTGGTGATTATGGCCATGTTTACGGCAATTGGGACATATGGCTCAACCTTAGTATGGTTTCCGGCAGGTATTGCCAAGGCATATCCTGTTCAGCATGCTTTAAATGTAATAGCGGGAGCAATACTTGGACCGGTTCCAGCAGTTATCATCGCTTTTGCTACTTCCTTGTTAAGAAACCTATTAGGAACGGGATCCTTATTAGCATTTCCAGGAAGTATGATTGGCGCACTTTTGGCAGGCTATCTATTTCATAAAACAGCTAAGCCAATCTTTGCAGCTTTAGGTGAATTTATTGGAACAGGCGTCATCGCCTCCTTAGTGGCAGTACCATATGCATCGTTTTTCTTAGGGACAAAAACGGGTGCTCTCTTTTATTTGCCATCCTTTGCTGTTAGCAGTTTTGCAGGATCCATCATTGGTGTCATCTTAGTAAGTCGTTTAGTAAAAATAAAATCAATTCAAATGTTAACTCAAAATTAGCAGCATAATAGATGAAGGACCGGTTAGAACATGCTTATGGGATAACCGGTCTTTTTGTGGATAAATATACTGATTTTGTGGATGGTATGTGGATAACGCAGGTGATTTTTATTGTATTTGTGGAAAACCAAGTAGGAATCAGGTGATATTTAGTAGGAGAAAAGATGTTCTGTGGATTTATTGTGGAAAACTAGGCGAGGGAGAAGGCTAGGAAAGAGAAGTTAGAATGAAGAGAATAGAGGAAAAACAGTTGGAACAAAAAAGGATATTTGTTATTACAAATATCCTTTTGATTGCCTTCTTCAATAATTCCGCTCAATAACAAAGTGTGCTCTGTCTCCTCGGAAAATAGTTTTGGAGTATTCAATGGCAGTTTCATCTTCTGCATAAGCAAAGGTTTCAAGTAGAAAGCAAGGGGATCCTGCAGGAATTTCCAATTTCTTAGAAATAGTGTCATCTGCTAAAACTAATTCTAAGTGCTCTATTGTTTTGCGGATTTTAATATTATACTTCGTTTCCAGCATCTTGTATAAAGATTTTTCGCAAGCAGCGCTATCTAATCCTGGTGCCTTGTGCCAAGGCAGATAAGAGATTTCATATTGTAGTGGAGCATCATTTACATAACGCATGCGTTCTAAGCAGTTAACGGGATCCCCTATATTTTGGTTGAATTGCTTAGCTAGAAAATCGGTCGCTTCAATAACCTTCAGCTGAAGCACCTTGATAGAAGGGGCTTTCCCTTGCAAAGTAATTTGTTCAGAGAATTGCTCTACTGTACTAGTTAAAGATTGTTTGATTTTATTTTCGGCTACAAAGGTACCTTTTCCTTGTACTCGATAAACATAGCCCTCAACTGTTAGTTGTTGAAGGGCTGTGCGAATCGTTGTTCTGCTGACACCGAATGTGTTACAAAATTCAGCTTCGGTTGGTAATTTAGTATTTGGTTGATATTCGCCGCTTTTAATCATGTCGATAATGGACTCTTTTACAATCGAGTGTAGCGCAGCATCTTTGTTCATTTCTTCCACAATCGTTTCCCTCCATATTGTCCCTAAATATAGAATATCTTTTCTATTCCTAATAAGCAAATAAATAACAAATTTGTAGTAACAAATAAATTTGTTATTGAAATATGTCATATTTGTTATTACAATATGAATATAAGATATTACTACTTTCCGAAGAAGGGTGGCTGATAAAAAGACGTACGAAAGGAAACATTTTTTAGAATGAAATATCGGAATAATCTATCAATTAAAAGGGGATGGAATAGTGAATATTTTACTATGTTGTTCAGCCGGAATGTCTACAAGTTTATTAGTTTCAAAGATGGAGCAAAGTGCCAGAAACCAAGGGATAGACTGCAAGATTTGGGCAATAGCAGCCTCAGAAGTGAACAACGAGATAGAGAAAGCTGATGTTATTTTGTTAGGTCCTCAAGTACGATTTCTATTACCACAAGTAAAAAAAGCCGGCGACCAAAGAGGAATTCCAGTTGCAACAATTAATCCACAGGACTATGGATTATGTAATGGTGAAAAAGTGTTAGAACATGCCACAGCTTTAATAAAGGGGGAATAAAGAGATGATGGGATTTATTGAAAAATATATTATGCCTTTTGCATTAAAGCTTGGTAATCAAAGACATTTGCTTGCTATCAGGGATACGTTAATTGGAATGATTGCTATTACCATTGTAGGTTCATTTGCTGTACTTTTTAATAATCTAGGTCAAATTATTCCCCCTTATGGAAAAATGATGGAAGCAATATTCGGAGCTAACTGGTCGACTTTGGGTGGGGACATATGGTTTGGAACATTTGCTTTTCTTTCTGTATTTGCAGTCTTTGGGATTTCCTATAAATTAGCTAGATCCTATGGGGATGAAGGGTTTGAAGCAATGCTTATTTCTGCTGCATGTTTCTTTTTACTTTTGCCCCAAACAGCAAGTGTCACGTTACCAATAGATGAAGCTGCTACTGAAACAGTTGCAGGTGGAGTCTGGGGGCTAGTATCTGTCAATTACTTCAATGCCACTGCCCTTTTTACTGCTATTATCGTAGCGATAATCGCCACAGAAATTTTCTTGCGTTTATCGAAAATCAAGGCTTTAATCATCAAAATGCCAGATGGAGTACCGCCAGCTGTTTCTAAATCCTTTGCAAAATTAGTACCAGGTATGGGAACTATTTTTCTAGTTGGCGTGTTTGGCGTTATCTTCAGAATGATAACAGATGGAAAAGTTCTAAATGATTGGTTAAATACGGTTATTGTCTCTCCATTAACAAATGCAGTTGATTCTCTTCCATTTGCAGTATTAATTGTTTTATTAGTGCATTTATTCTGGATGGTTGGACTTCATGGTCCAAACATATTAGGTGGGATTACGACACCATTATTTGAAAAAACAGGAGCAGAAAACATTGATTTAGCGCAATCAGGAATTCAAGCATTAGGAGAATATCATATATTAGCTGGATCCTTCCTAGATGCATTTGTTTACTTGGGCGGATCAGGTGCTACTTTAGGATTAATTATTGCGATGATAATTGCAGGGAGAAAACGGTATAAACAAATGATTGGTCTTGGCGGGGCGCCTGGGGTATTCCAAATTAATGAACCAATCCTTTTTGGTTTGCCAATCGTCTTAAACCCTATTTGGTTTATTCCATTTGTAATTGGGCCAGTTATTACAACTGTCATTTCTTATCTTGCTGTGCAGTATGGCATCGTTCCACCGGTAACGGCTAAGATTCCATGGGTTACACCACCGATAATTGGCGGGTACTTAGCGACGGGGGGAAGCTTTTGGGGAGCTGGTTTGGCAGCATTAAATTTAGTGATATCAACAGTTGTTTATTTACCATTTGTTTATGCACAAGTAAAAATTGATTCCAAAAATAAAACAGAGCTTACGAAAGATTCGGATTCAGTTAGTCTCTAAAGGAAGAAGGGTGCAAACATGAATAAGGAAGAATTATACCAACTCTCCTTTCAGCTGATATTACATAGTGGAAATGCGAGAAGCTTTGCGATGGAAGCAATTCAAGACGCGAAAAAAAAGGATTTTGCTGAAGCCAAAAAGAAGATAACAGAGTCGGAAGCAGAACTATCGGAGGCTCATAAAATCCAGACCAAATTACTCCATCTTGAAGCCGGCGGAGATCAATTTATGATTCCGATTATTCTTATTCATGCACAGGATCACTTAATGAATGCAATGACATTGAAGGATCTTGCGGTTGAAATAATTGATTTACGGCAGGAGTGTATGCAACAGACAACGAGAAAGGGGTCGGTAGAATGAGTCGCGGTTTAAAAATTGTAACTATTGGAGGTGGCTCAAGCTATACACCGGAACTAATAGAAGGCTTTATTAAATATCATAACGAGTTACCAGTTAAAGAAATTTGGCTGGTAGATATTGAGGAAGGAAAGGAAAAGTTAGAAATTGTTGGGGAGCTTGCGCGTAGAATGGTAAAGAAAGCGGGAGTTTCTATTGATATTTTCCTTACGCTGGATCGAAAAAAGGCTCTGGAGGGAGCGGATTTTGTTACAACACAATTACGAGTCGGTCAGCTCGCTGCAAGAGCACTTGATGAAAAAATCCCTTTGAAGTATGGAGTCATCGGACAGGAAACAAATGGACCTGGGGGGTTATTTAAAGCTTTTCGAACTATTCCGGTTATTTTGGAAATAGCGAAAGAAATGGAGGAGCTTTGTCCGAATGCCTGGCTCATAAATTTTACAAATCCAGCTGGAATGGTAACAGAAGCAGTTCTTCGCCACAGTCGTATCACAAAAGTTGCTGGCTTGTGTAATGTGCCAATCGGGATGGAACGGGGGGTTGCTGATTTACTAGCAGTTGATCCTGCCAGAGTGAGAATTGATTTTGCAGGGTTAAATCATATGGTTTACGGGCTAGACGTTTATATAGATGGTAAAAGTGTAAAGGAACAGGTCATTAAGTTAATCACAGATCCGAAAAAGGCTATTACGATGCAAAATATTCACGCGATGGGCTGGGAACCTTCGTTTTTAAGAGGATTGAATTTATTTCCTTGCCCTTATCACAACTATTATTATAAAACAGGAGATGTGCTCGCTCAGGAATTAAAGGAAGCAGAAAAGGGGGAAACGCGAGCAGAGGTTGTACAGAAGTTAGAAGAGGGTTTGTTTGAATTATATAAAGATCCAGAATTAGCGATTAAGCCTCCTCAGTTAGAAAAGCGCGGAGGAGCTTACTATAGTGACGCTGCTGTACGTTTAATTTGCTCCATTTATACAGATAAATGTGATATTCAAGCGGTGAATACTGCTAATCATGGTGCCATTACAGGAATTCCATATGAATCAGCGGTAGAAGTAAGCTGTATAATTACAAAGGATGGTCCCAAGCCAATAACAGTGGGAGAACTTCCAGTAGCAGTTCAAGGATTAGTAACCCAAATCAAGTCCTTTGAAAGGGTAGCGATAGAAGCAGCTATTTCCGGTGACTATGATAAGGCATTGCTTGCTATGACCATTAATCCCCTTGTCCCAAGCGATCGAATTGCTAAACTGATCCTAGATGAGATGCTTGAAGCACATAAGGAATATTTACCACAGTTTTTCACGGAAAAGGAAAGTATTCGTATGTAAAAAGCGGAGTTATGCTGAATGTGACTAGCTTTAAAAGGAGACGAATCCATGACAAAAATAATCATTAATGCAGATGATTTTGGTTTTAGCCGAGGAGTTAATTATGGAATTGTTGATTCCCATCTTAAGGGAATTGTTACTTCCGCAACCATGATGATGAATGCAACAGCAACAAAGCATGCCATCACTTTAGCAAAGGAGACACCTTCTTTAAAAGTTGGTGTCCATCTTGTATTAACATGGGGAAGGCCACTTTTACATGATGTTCCAACACTTGTAGATGAGTCTGGTAATTTTAAAAAGCAGCCTTTTGTATATGGCGATCCAGAATCTATAAGCTTAGATGATTTAGAAAGAGAATGGACCGCACAAATTGAAAAGTGCTTAAATGCCGGCCTTGCCCCTTCCCATTTAGATAGTCATCATCATATGCATGGAATAAAAGAATTTTATCCGGTAATTAAAAAGCTTTCGGAAAAATATAAATTACCTGTAAGAAATGGAGGCACTCATTTTACGGATATTCCAACATTAACAGATGTTTTTCTTGATGATTTCTATGGTGAGGGAATTACAGAGAATTATTTTGAAAAATTAGGAGAGCGTGTGAAACCTGGAACAAGCATTGAAGTAATGACCCATCCTGCTTATATAGATGAGACATTAATGCAGGAATCATCCTATAATATGCAAAGGATAAAAGAAACAAGGATATTAATGGAAGCAAGCCTAAAAAACGGCTGATTTAATCCTGCGTGACAGACCTTTCAAAGGAGTAAATTCTTTTGAAAGGTTTTTTGTTGAAGAAAAGGTAAAAGGGAACCAACCCATCTTAGGTTTTACTGGCGAGAACAAGCAAACGAGAAGTGATACCGTTTTGGCCGAAAGAATATAATCTTCTAAAGATTCTTATTGTTGAAAGCGTTATAAACGAGATAAAATAAAGATATAACAAGATTGAACGATTTTAGTAAGCGTTTTGGAGAGGAGTAGATGGATGACAGCTGAGCCGCGAAACCCGTTTAGAAGGGATATGTATGATTCCCTTGAAAGTTTTGTAGATCATGTTAGTGAATTATTAGGATGTCCGATTACGTTGGAGGATCCTCATCATCGTGTGCTAGTATACAGCAGTCATGACGAAGAAACGGATATGGTCAGAATCTCTACCATAATTAGCCGCAGGGTTCCGGAGAGGGTAATCAATCGTTTATGGAAGGATGGGGTGATTCCGCAGCTTCTTCAAAGTAAAAAGCCAATTCGAATTAAAGAGAAAAAGGAAATCGGCCTTGGAAATCGGGTGGCAGTTTCCATTTGGAGAGGGGAGGAGGTAATCGGATATATTTGGGCCATTGAAATGGGTACCTCTCTAACAGAAGAAAAGATGGGGTTTTTAGAGAACGCGGCATCAGTAGCGCGTCATTTATTGTCACGCTTTGCTACAAGCAAAACTCCTACTTTACAGGACAATCAAGAATTTTTTTGGAGAATGTTAACTGGGTATGTGAAAGAGACAGATATAGACGAAAAATTAAAGGAAATGGGAATGTCTGCAGCAGCTTGCTTTACGGTGATGATTTTTCCGTTTTCTAAAATGATTACAAAGGAAATAGAAAAGCATATCCTCTATCTATTGAAGGTATCCCAAGATGTAAAAATTTCTTTCTCCACTATTGAAGATAACGAATTAATTATTTTGGCAACTCCCCTTGAGGATAACGGGGACTCTATTGCTTGTTATAAAAAATTCATTAAAAGTTTTCAACAAAACCTAGAAGAAAGATTTTCTATTAAAGAAGTAAGGGGTTCCTTTGGAGGGATTTACAAACAGCATCGAGATATACCAAAGAGTTTCAGAGAAGCGAGGACTGTTTTAGAGGTACGTGAGAAATTCCCTCAGGAAGCAGGGGCATTCGTTCACTACCAAGAGTTAGGTATCTATCAGTTTTTAGATATCCTTTTAGAAAAACGAAGACAAGATGGATCGGAAAATGTTGCCATTCGAAATCTAAAAAAATATGATTCAACCCATCATACAGAATTATTAGCAACACTAGAGGCTTACTTAGATGAAAGTGAAAATATTCAAAAGACAGCTGCGCGTTTGCACATCCATCCTAATACGCTTACTTATCGTTTAAAGCGGATGGTAGAAATCATGGAAGTGGATTTGTCGGTTCCTAGTCAAAAATTTATGATCTACTTAGATTTAAAATTAATGCATTGGCAGAAAGAATAGAAATAGGATTAGAAACCTTTCCTCTTTTCCCTTTGTGTTTTTTCACAAATGAGCGATTTTTGTTTCATTAATTTTAACAAAGATAATTTTCTGAATTCGTCCTATTATAATATTAACACAACTAACAATTAATGTTAGTTTTTATCACAAGGGGGAATTCTCATGATTATTGGTATCCCAAAGGAAATTAAAAACAATGAAAATAGGGTCGCAATTACTCCTTCCGGTGTGTCTTATTTAAAGAATGGCGGTCACGAAATTTTAGTAGAACAAAATGCAGGAATCGGCAGTGGCTTTACAGATGAAGAATATACGGCGGCGGGTGCGCAGATAATCGACTCAGCTGCTCGAGTATGGAATACAGCAGAAATGATTATAAAAGTAAAAGAACCGCTCGCTTCAGAATACCAATATTTCCGTAAAGGACTTATTTTATTTACGTACTTACATTTAGCGGCAGAACAGGAACTAGCAAAGGCGTTAACAGAGAATGGTGTGACTGGAATCGCTTATGAAACAATTGAAGTAAATGGTAAATTACCATTATTGACACCAATGAGTGAGGTTGCAGGAAGAATGGCTGTTCAAATTGGTGCTCAGTTCTTAGAAAAGCCTCATGGAGGAAAGGGAATCTTATTAGCAGGTGTCCCTGGTGTCAAAAAAGGGAATGTAACCATCATTGGCGGTGGAGTTGTGGGAATGAATGCAGCGAAAATTGCCATTGGCTTAGGGGCGAATGTAACGCTGTTAGACTTAAATCCAGAAAGATTAAGAGAGTTAGATAATCAATTTGGTGCAAGCCTAAGTACTGTTATTTCTAACCCAGTAAACATTGAAGAAGCTGTGGTGAATGCAGATTTGGTGATTGGTGCTGTATTAATTCCAGGTGCAAAGGCACCGAAGCTAGTAACAGAAGCGATGGTGAAGAAGATGGCTCCAGGTTCTGTTATTGTGGATGTGGCAATTGATCAAGGCGGGATTTTTGAAACAGTAGATCATATCACTACCCATGATAATCCTACCTATGTGAAGCATGGAGTTGTGCATTATGCTGTAGCAAATATGCCTGGTGCTGTTCCGAGAACATCTACGATTGCCTTAACAAATGTAACAATGCCATATGCACTTCAAATTGCTAATCTAGGCGCAGTAGCGGCAATTGAAACGAATTACGCTATTAAACAAGGTGTAAATACTTTTGCTGGAAAAATCACCTCTGCTCCAGTAGCAAAAGATCTTGGTTATGAGTATAAATCAGTTCAAGAACTTATTAACAATTTATCTACAACCACTGTTTAAACATACAAGTTCTATAGGAATATCCATAGCCGTTCCCTCTGAATAAATCAAAGGCGAGCGGTTTTTTATTTATTTTTCCTAAGAGTTATAGCGGATTTGGTCTGCTCCCACTAGAAAAAATATGTAATCAGCCAGCGTGTTGTCAGTATGGAGAAAAAAATTTCCAAAAAAGTTTATTTAATTGAAACTTTTCCTAAAAAAAACCGTATTAGTATACGGAAAGTGAAGGAATACATCTTGTGGGTAGACGGAACTACTTAAGAGCAATTATATAGAAGGGAGAAAAAAATGAGCTTAAATGCATTAGAGGTCACAAATCTCACTAAGAGAATTAAAGGCAGAAACATTGTTGATAATGTTAGTTTTTCTGTGGAAAAAGGGGAGATATTCGGATTATTAGGTCCTAACGGAGCGGGGAAAACAACGATTATCCGCATGATTGTTAACCTAATAAATAGAACGAATGGAAAAGTAATCATCGATAGCTATAATGTGGATGATAATTTTTCAGAAGCGATGAGCAGCTTAGGTGCGATTGTAGAAAATCCTGAGTTCTATAAATATATGAGTGGATATAAGAATTTAAAGCATTATGCAAGAATGGCTAAGGAGCCAATTTCAGAAGAACGCTTTAATGAAGTTATTAAACTAGTAGGATTAGAAAATGCCATTCATCAAAAAGTGAAGACCTATTCGCTTGGTATGAGGCAGCGTCTTGGAGTTGCTCAGGCGTTATTACATAAACCAGCACTTCTTATTCTAGATGAACCTACAAATGGTTTAGACCCCCAAGGGATTCGCGAATTTCGTGATTATTTGCATTTATTAGCGAGTGAAGGGATTTCTGTTTTAGTATCCTCTCACCTTTTATCGGAAATGCAATTAATGTGTCATCGATTTGCGATTATTGAAAAGGGAAAATTAATTCATATTTCTAATATGGACGAAACAGTTTCGGATGAAGAAGTAAGTGTAAGGGAAGTAACGTTTGAATTAGACTCGCCCGAAAAAGCAGTTGAACTCCTTCGTAATAGTGAATATGAAGTCGCGGAAAGTTCCGTGAAAGGCAGAGAGTTGATGGCGAAGCTGCCTAAAGAAACGATTCCTCTTGTTAATAAATTGTTTGTCGAGAACAATGTTGCTGTATACGGCATTTATGTTGTAAAAGCTACATTAGAGGATCGCTTCTTAGAAATAACCAATCAGAAGAGAGAGGAGGAAACAAAATGATTGGATTAGTACAAAATGAACTTATAAAGATTTGGGAAAAGAAAAACAGCTGGATATTTCCCATCATTCTCTTATTTGCCCTTATTGGCGGAAGTTTCTTGGAAACGAAGATAACTCCCCAATATAAAGGAGATGACTGGCGTGCAAAAGTACAAGCAGAAATAAATGAACTGGAACAGAAACTGCCTACAGCTGAAACAGAAGATACTTTAATGAAAAGTGGAAAAGATTTTGATTGGGATGATACGAAAGAATCGATTGAAACGAAAATCCAAGATTATCAAAATAATTTAAAGCAGGACGTCAGTCCGTATTCAAATACTTGGTCCAATATGAATGGAATAGTTATTGGAATGAAATCTCTAGTAACTTTATTTGTGGTAATTATATGTGCGGGTAGCGTTTCCTCGGAATTCTCAGATGGAACCATTAAGCAATTGTTGATTCGACCATATAAGCGTTGGGCAATCCTACTATCTAAATATATTGCTTTATTGATATATACTGCCATATTAATTGCGTTCTTAATGGGTGTTGGCTATTTAGTAAGTATTGTATTTTTCGGAGTTGGAAATTTTGAAGATAAAGTGCTTGTTTTTGGGACAGTTGACCAAATTGTAGCAAGTGGTGGACCGTTCTTTTTGAAAAGCATCCTATATTATTTACCGGGATTATTGTTTGTATTAACTTTATCCTTTATGCTATCGACATTATTCAAAAATCAAGCAATCGCAGTGGGAGTTGGGGTATTTATATTGTTTGTTTCCTCAACAATTGGTCAACTTATTCAATCGTTAGCTGAAAAGTATGCCTGGCTAAAACTGTTAGTGTTCCCACACTTAGACCAAACGGTTTTCTTGTTTAAAGATAAAATAATCGAAACAATAACCATGCCGATGTCTCTAGGTATCTTATTTATCTACTATGCGATAATCATGATCATCACTTTTTGGTTTTTCAAAAAGAAAGATGTTAGTATTTAATGATCACAACCATCTGTTAGTTCCCCATTTTATTGGGGACTTAACGGATGGTTTTTTTGTTAGATTATTAAAAGAAATAGACAATCACTTGCGATTGTAGGTAAATTCTTATAAAATGATGTTAAGTTTATTAACAATAAAGTAACATGATTTGTTTCTTTGAAAGTTAATGAATGATAGAGTCACTGTTTATAAACAAAAAAGGAATCCATCAATCGTTTTTGATTGGGAATTCCTCTATATAACAACATGAATTGTAAAGGTTATACAGTTTGTTTAGCTATTCTGAACAATTCGAAGAAGTTCATGGGCGTGTTCACCCGCAACTTCTGCTAAGTGTTCCCAAATTTCGTCTCTCAAAAGATCAAGTTCCACAATCTTTTTAGCTAAATCGACTGCTTCTTTGGTTATCATCTAAGAAGGCTCCTCTCCATTTACAAAAAATAATACCTATTACCTATTCCTTGGCTGGAAAATAAGAAATAGTTTATACATTTAGCATTTTAACGAAAAGTAAAGAAAAAATCATTAAAAATGTAAGGAAATCTTACCTATTTTTTAATTTTATGTTAGGAAATATAACAAAAGGTGTTCTGTTTTATCTGAAAAGTATTATAATTAGGATAAATGAGAATACTACTTTACTTCATGAGGTGAGATGTAATGGATCATGAACCGTCCTATAAGAAAAGAAAGGTCATTACTATTGGTGTTGTAAGTGAACTAACTGGATTAACGGAAAGACAAATTCGATATTATGAACAGCGAAAATTAATTTTTCCGGAGAGACCAGAAAGAGGAAATAGAAAATATTCATTCTCTGATGTAGAAAGACTGATTGAGATTGCTAATAAACGAGAAGAAGGAGTTCGGACACATGAAATTAGACAAGAGATTATGAAAAAAAACAAGGAAGAAGAAGAGCGGAAAGTCAAAAAGCAAATGCTCCGTGGTCAAATCAATGCGAGATTTGGCATTCAGAACGATTAATAAAAAACACTATATGTTATTTTTTTAGTCCATTTGATGTCATAATGGACTTTTTATTTTGGAAAAAATTTTTTTCACTCTTCTGTTTTGTTAATAAAAATTCCTCTATTTTATTTTCCCTTCAATTATTGATAAAATAGCCATATTTCATATAAACTGTAATTTGTTGCTTATGATAAAAATAGCTTTTTTAAATGACTAATAAAGAATGCTAAAAGTACTAATGAGATGAAACTTCTTGTGGATGATTTTGAGAGTACCTATACTGTTCTAGTTGGAGAGATAGTATGACATATATATCAGTGGAAAAAACATATGACATTATGGAGATCTGCATATTAGCAGGAAGTATTATGCTGCAAAATGGAGCGGAGACCCATCGAGTAGAAGATACGATGACAAGAATTGCAACTGCTTATGGTGTGACCGATTCTGACTGCTTTGTTACCCCAACAGGCATTATTTTATCATTAGAAGGGGAAGAACCGACAAAGACGAAATTAAATCGGATTATTGAGCGGACAACTAATTTAGAAAAGGTAGCTCGTGTAAATGATATTTCTCGTAAAATAAGTACAGGAACAGTAAGTATGAAGGAAGCGTACCATTTATTGAAAGATGTGGAAGATGAAAAATGTACGTATTCGGATTCCTTTCAAGTCATCGCAGCTGCCATTGCAAGTGGTTGTTTTTTAATCATGTTCAATGGAGTTTGGGGAGATTTTATCCCTGCCTTGCTAGCTGGTGGTTTAGGCTTTTTGTGTTCCTTGTATTTTCACAAAGCTTTGCAAATAAAGTTTTTTGCTGAGTTATCGGCAGCCTTTGTTATTGGGCTAGTGGCATTTTTCTCTGTTTCCATTGGCTTTGGACAAGAGGTGGATAAGATTATTATCGGCTCTGTAATGCCGCTTGTACCAGGTTTGCTTATTACAAATGCAGTGCGGGATCTAATAGCAGGTCATTTAGTATCTGGTATTTCAAAAGGAGCAGAGGCTTTTTTAACAGCTACAGCAATTGGTTCAGGGATCGCCGTTGCATTTTTTATTTTTTAAGGAGAGGAATAAGTAATGAATGAATTTTTAGCACAGGCAATAACTAGCTTTGTTGCAACGTTTGGCTTTGGAATTATTTTTCATATTCCTCGGAAATTATTAATCCAATGTGGATTTGCAGGGACAATTGGATGGATGGCATATTGGACAATTGTTCATTTTCATCAAAATGAAGTAATTGCGGCCTTGTCTGGCTCTTTTCTTGTCGCCGTCATAAGTCAAGTGTTCGCCCGAATATATAAATCACCAGTTATTATATTTAGTGTCGCTGGGATCATTCCTTTAGTTCCGGGGGGAGCTGCTTATAATGCGATGCGTAATTTTGTCGAGAATAATTATTATGTAGCGGTAAGCTTAGCAGCAAAGGTCTGCTTAATTTCAGGATCTATTGCAATGGGTCTAATGTTATCGGAAGTAATTAATCAATTAATATTCCGGGCAAGCGCTCGGAAAAAGTCACTTGATAAAGGGTAAAAGCTCTTTATCAAGTTTTTTTATAAGCAAATAGAGCAAAGGAATTCTATTGTTTTTTTAGAGGGGGCAGTATTCCTTGTGGAACAGCATGTTTTTCTTTTGGAACACGTTCCAATATGTGTGAAAAAAACCTATTTCCCAGCATCCTATTTACTCGGGATTAGTTAGACGTTAAGGTTGTAAGTGAAGAGATATTCGTTTGATTTTTATCGGTAATTTTGTAAGGGATTGCAGAAATAAACGGAAAAGGAAGGCGATCTATTATGGGAAAAGGGATTAAAATTGTTACTATTGGCGGTGGGTCAAGCTACACACCTGAATTAGTGGAAGGATTTATTAAGCGATATGATTCATTACCTGTGCGGGAACTTTGGTTAGTAGATATTCCTGAAGGACAAGAAAAGCTTAATATTGTTGGAAATCTAGCGAAGAGAATGGTGAAGAAAGCAGGTTTACCAATTGAAATTCACTTAACTCTAGATCGAAGAGAAGCGCTTAAGGATGCTGATTTTGTTACAACTCAATTTCGAGTTGGTTTACTAGCTGCACGTGCAAAAGATGAAAGAATTCCTCTAAAGTATAATGTGATTGGACAAGAAACGAATGGTCCAGGAGGACTGTTTAAAGGATTAAGAACCATTCCTATCATTTTAGATATTGTAAAGGATATGGAAGAGCTTTGTCCAAACGCTTGGCTCATTAACTTTACAAACCCAGCTGGAATGGTGACAGAAGCTGTTCTTCGTCATAGTAATTGGAAAAAGATTGTCGGGTTATGTAATGTACCGATTTCTATCCAAATGGGTATCGCTAAGCTATTAGAAGTAGAATCTAGTCGTGTACACGTTGATTTTGCTGGCTTGAACCATATGGTATTCGGGTTAAATGTATACTTAGATGGGGAGAACATTACACCAGAATTTTTAGAGAAAATGTCGAAGCATAAAAGTGATACGATGAGGAATATTGCTGCTATTGACTGGGAGCCAGACTTTATAAAAGCATTAGGAGTTATTCCATGTGGGTATCACCGTTATTATTATAAGCAATCAGAAATGCTGCAAAATGAGCTGGAAGAAGCAGCAGAACAAGGTACACGTGCTGAAGTCGTTCAGCAATTAGAAAAAGAGCTGTTTGAACTTTATAAGGATGAAAACTTAGACATAAAACCGCCGCAGCTAGAAAAAAGAGGTGGCGCTTATTATAGTGATGCAGCTTGCAGCTTAATTGATTCTATGTACAATGACAGAAGAGATATTCAGCCTGTCAATACAATAAATAATGGAGCTATTGCAAGCATTCCAGATGAATCAGCGGTAGAAATTAGCAGTATTATCACAAAGGATGGTCCAAAACCGATTGCAATCGGCGATTTACCTGTTGCAGTTCGCGGACTTGTTCAACAAATTAAGTCCTTTGAAAGAGTGGCAGCAGAAGCGGCAGTTACCGGGAATTATCATACAGCATTATTAGCTATGACGATTAATCCGTTGTTGCCGTCAGACAAAGTGGCAAAACAAATTTTGGATGAAATGCTAGAAGCACATAAAGAACACTTACCGCAATTCTTTAAAGAAGAAGTAGTATCTTCATAAGATAGGATTAAATGGCTATGTATTCGGGAATCCCGTAATACATAGCCATTTTTTAATTTTGCCCATTTCGGACAGTATTTTGGAAGAATAAGAATAGTTTCCACGTAAAAACTAAAGAAACAGGATTGACTAAAAGAAAGAAGGGAAAAAGATGGCCGAAGTTCTTGATTGCATTATTATAGGCGGTGGCATAGCAGGATTGCAGGCAGCGATTCAATTAGGAAGATATAATCATGATGTGCTTATTATTGATGCAGAGGATGGTCGATCTACGATATGTAAAAGCTATCATAATATTTTAGGATATCCTGATGGAATCAGCGGCTCAGAATTGCGGAGCTTAGGAAGGAAGCAGGCAGAAAACCTTGGGGTAGAGTTTCTGAAGAGTACTGTTACTTCTTTAAAGAAGGAAGAGGGGCATTTTACGGCAGCAACGGCAAAAGGCTTGTTTCAATCTCGGAAAATTTTGCTTGCAACAGGTGTCATGGATAATATTCCTCCATTTACAGAATTGTATCCTTGTCTTGGAATCAGTGTTTATTTATGCCCGGATTGTGATGGATATGAAGTAAAGGATAAAAAAACAATAGTGATTGGAAATGGAAGTGTCGGGGCAAATATGGCCCTTACTTTGTTGTATTGGACAAGTGATATTACGTATATTAATCATGGTGGGGAGGCTATTTGCGAAAAGCTGGGAAGACAATTAAGTGATAGTGGAATTTCCGTTTTTACAGAGAGAATAGATCGTGTATTAGCAGATGATTCCCAAATCAAAGGGTATGTATTGGGAAATGGGAAGATGCTCGAGACGAGTCATAGTTTTATTGCATTTGGCGGGAATAAAGTAAAGTCAGATTTGGCAGTGCCTTTAGGGGTCGAGATAATGGAAAATAATCATATAATCGTAAATGCGCGTACGAAAATGACCAATATAGATGGGGTTTGGGCAGCGGGTGATGTTGTGGCTCATTCGGAGCAGGTTACAATCGCAATGGGAGAAGGATCGCAAGCAGCTATATGGATTCATAAAGCTTTACTAAAGGACAGCTGAAAATAAAAAAGGAGGTTACTCAAATGGATGCTAATCTTTTTGAGTAACCTCCTTTTTTTACAAACTAGCTCTATAGACTCGATAACCGATTATATCACCATAGGTATAAAGAATATAGGAATGGTCCATCAATTTACCTTCTAATTGGACATTCGTTGGTACGGTTCTATCAATTGCTTCATCTTCTTTTTCCATTCCCGTCATCATATGGGAAAAAACAGAGTGCCCAAGTTTTATTTCTACTTTGGGAAAACCAGCTTCCGTCATTAAATATATCCATTCTTTTTCTGTATAAACCTTTTCAATGCCATATACTTCACACATATTCTGTTGTTCTATTGCATGGAGACTTCTTTCTGCCGTCATTTCTAACAATAGTAGGATGCCGCCTGGTTTGAGTACTCTTTTAATTTCGGCAAGGGAGTTTTTGCAATTAGTGAAAATTAGTACAGATTCTATTAAAATGATGTCAAAGCTGTTGGAAGGAAAGGGCATCTTCTCTAGGCTTCCTTGCACTAATTGGATCGACAGCTTTTCTTTTTTAAATCGTTCTTTTGCTCTTTTCACCATTGTAGGATGATAATCAATACTTGTAACAGCACAAGGATAGTTCTTTTTTATATAAGCTGATGTTTGGCCTGTGCCGCAGCCGCCATCAAGTAATGTTGTATGGCTCGTAATTTTTTCTTGTTCCAATAAAAACTTTGTTAATGTTAATCCACCTGGATGTGCACCGCTCACCCCGAAATAGGCAAGGGCATCTTGATAGGTCGGTTTCATTTTATTCCTCCCAGCAAGTCGATTTCTACTTTCCATACTATATGAAGAATATGATGCTTTGGTTCTGCAATAATTAATACTCATTTTGGGTGGCGATATGATATGGTTTAATTAGAGAAAATTTACCAGCGTTAGGAAAGGAAGTGTATATAGCTATGGCTATTACCAAAACAAATGCAATGCGAATTTTGGATGCCGAAAAGACTCCCTACAGTGTACATACCTATGAAAATAAGGATGGAAAAATCGATGGTATATCCGTTGCGGGTAAGATTGGTAAAGAAACCGAAATGGTGTATAAAACACTTGTGGTGAAAGATACGGGGAATGGAATTTATGTATTTGTTATCCCTGTTGAAGCAGAGCTTGATTTAAAAAAGGCAGCAAAAGTAGTCAATGCAAAAAAGCTAGAAATGATTGCCGTAAAGGATATTCAAAAAACAACTGGTTATATTCGGGGTGGCTGTTCGCCAATCGGCATGAAGAAAAAATATGAGACAATCCTGGATGAGAGTGTGAACAAACAATCCTCAATTATTGTTAGTGGAGGGAAGATTGGTGTTCAAATTGAAATGGAAGTTAACAATTTAATCCAAGTAACAGAAGCAAGAGTAGAAGATGTAATTCATTAAATTTTTAAGAGCAGGGCAGGCCGTTCAACATGTCTTAGTAAAGAGGTATCCTCAAAGGCTCTTTTGCGAAAACCGAAGAGTGAAAAGGTAACAGAGGAAGAACCGAAACAAATAAAACATTAAGGCGGCCTTCTTTAATGAAGACTCGCCTATTACCGGATTCATTCTGGATGATCTAATGCATATAATTGCTGGTAGCGGCTGCTTGTAGCTAGCAGTTCTTGATGGCTTCCTCTCAGAACGATCTCTCCTTGATCCATAAAGATAATTTCATCCATCTCTTCTACACCTACAAGATGATGGGTAATCCAGATGATTGTTTTTCCTTCCAATGTTGTAAAGATTGTTTTAAGCAATGCTTTTTCTGTTTTTGGGTCAAGACTGGCATTTGGTTCATCCATAATAACAATAGGAGTCTTTTGGAGCAATATTCTGGCTAGTGCTACTCTTTGTCTCTCTCCGCCAGAAAAACGTTGGCCAGTTTCCTCCATAAAAGTATCCAACCCATTTGGCAAGGAGGAAATTAACTCCTCTAATTGAGCCGCTTTAATCGCTTTTATTAGTTCTTCATCGGATGCTTCTTCTACCCCTAGTAAAATATTATTTCGTAAGGTTGTTGCAAAGAGGTGAGGTGTTTGATTGAGCACAGATATAATCGAAGAAGTCTCTGCATGAAACGAAGCAGATGTCTCTCCATTATAAGTGACTCTTCCTGTTGTTGGCTGGATTACTCCTTGAATCAATTTCAGTAAGGTTGATTTACCAGCACCGCTTCTACCGATAATGGCAATCTTTTTCCCCTGTGGAATATCTAAACTTACATTAGATAGGGATAAAGTTTGTTCTTTCTCATACTGATAAGAAATTTGATCAACTTGAATATTGACTATATCGGTGTCCAAGATCGGACGAACTCTTTCGTTTTTTTGTTCAGGAACATTTAGTTTGTTAAGTCTAGCTAGCGAGTCTTGATAGGCTGGCAGTTTTTCAAATGCATCAGAAACGACTAGAAAAGCGTCCAAGATTGGCAAGGCAACTAGAATAATAGCAGCAATTAATGTAACAGGAATAGCGCCACCGATATATTGCTTACTAGACCAGAAAACGAGAGAAAGGATAATCAATGCCGCAACTGCTTGGGAAGCAAAGTTGCGCCACCGAGTAAATTGAACAAGTTTATAATTGATTTGCGCAACAATCGCTTCCTCTTTTTCATATTCCTCTATAAAGCTTTTCGACCGACCGCTGATAACCCAGTCGCTAATACCTAAAATACTATCCGTTAATTTTTGATATAGCCCGTTTCTTTTTTGTTTAAATTCTCTTTGGTTTTCGCGCATGAGCACTAAAGAAAGAATAGGAAAGACGAATAATAATAGGCCTAAATAAATGGCCATAAGAATGGCGAAAGGAATATCTAATATCCCAATAGCACATACCACTAAAATATATAAAACAGAGGTTGCAAAGGTAGGGAAAATGGTCCGTAAATATATATTTTGCAGTTTCTCAATGTCATCAGAAAGAATCCCGAGCATGTCGCCAACTTTAAATCTGCTTTTTAAAAACAAAGCTTGTGGTTCTAAAATTTGATATAGCTTTATCCTCATTTTCGATAAAATGCGCAGAACGGTATGATGACCAGCCAATTTTTCTAAATAGCTTAAAACAGCCCGACTAATACCAAAGGTTCTCACGCCAACAATTGGTACATAAACCATTAATATATTTTCGACTGGGATGGCTGATTTAGAAATAAGATAGCCAGAAGTAAAGGTAAGCATCGCAGCTGTAAGTAAAGCTAGGACACTCAAGAAAAGAATTAAGACAATTCGGCCACTATTTGCTTTCAGAAATGGAGAAATCCATTTGTTTTCATTCATTTTTAGAGTCATCCTCCTTACTGTTGTAATAGCTTATAATAAAAGCCCTTTGCTGCGACTAGCTCTTCATGTGTGCCTGTTTCTACGATGGTGCCTTGATCCATGACAATAATCGAATCCATCTCTTTCATCCAATGAAGACGATGAGTTGCCAGGAATACTAATTTCTCATTAAATAAAGGAAGCATCATTTCTTTTAATTCAAACTCCGTTTCAATATCTAAATGGGAAGTTGGCTCATCTAACAGCATGATTTTTCGATTGGTTAAGAATGCACGTGCCAAAGCAATTCTTTGTTCCTGCCCGCCACTTAAATTTCTTCCTCCATCTCCTAATATTTCATCTAGACCATTAGGAAAAGTGGTGTAAATGTCGTATAGCCCAGTTGCTTTTAATGCTTGGATAATTTCCTCGTCGGTAGCATCTGGATGATAAAAGGCAATATTTTCTCGTAACGTCATGCTAAATATATAAGGAGCTTGCGGGATATACGTAGTCAGCTGTCTCCATTCCTCTGTCATAAGGCTAGGTAAAGAAACACCATTTACAGAAATACTCCCCGCGCAATGCTGAGAAAACCCGCTTAGGAGGTCAATAAGCGTAGACTTCCCCGCGCCACTTTCACCGACAACACCAATTTTTTTATAACCATCAATCGTAAAGGAAAGGTTTTTTAAGGTTGCCTTTTCCTTTGGATGATGCTGAAAGGTAACATGGTCAAACGTTAAGAAAAGATTATTACCTAAAGAAATAGACTGTCCTGTCATTTTGGTAGATTTTTGGGTTTGGATAATCGTTTGGATTGCATCCCCAGCTTCTTTTCCGTCTAATGTTGCGTGATAATCAGCTCCGACCATTCGAACAGGCAGGAAAAATTCTGGTGCTAAAATAAGAATCATTAAGGCAGGTAATAAAACTAAATCACCGTTTATTAAGCGTAATCCTAAGTTTACTGCTACCACTGCAACAGAAAGCGAGGTAAAGAAGTCTAAAGAAAAGGAGGATAAGAATGCTAATCGTAATGTTTTCATCGTTGCCCCGCGATATTGTTCACTTACTTTTTCGATATTTCCGCTATGCTGTTTGCTTCTTCCTAGAAACTTCAGTGTTTCTAGTCCTCTTAAAGAATCCAAAAAGTGATTAGATAAGATTTTGTAGGTGGCAAGCTGCCGATTCATTTGGCTGCTAGCTGCCATGCCCACAAGTATTAGAAATCCGATTAAAATCGGCGTTGTAACTGTTAAGATTACACCCGATAGCCAATCATTCCAATATACATATAGAATAATCATGCCTGGAACTATTCCGGTAGCCAGCATTCTTGGTAGAAAAAGCTCCAAATATGTTTTATATTGGCTAATCCCTTCAAGGACAAGTGTAGCAATGTTTCCACTTCCTTGTTTCTTGGTGAACTTAGGACCTAATTCAAATAATTTTTGCATTAACTGAAGACGAAGCTCTTTACTCGTTTTTTCAGCAAATGCGGTAGCGATATTTTGTTGGATAGTGTGTAAAAAATGCCGCCCTAAAAAAGCTAATAAGAACAATATGATCTTTACATATTGTTCTTGATAGGCCTCTCCGTTATATAAAGAGGCTATTATTTCTGCAAGCCATTTGGCCTGCAGAATAATAGCAGCTCCTTCCACAATGGTTAATATTCCTATAGTTGCGAGAATCGGCTTGATCCCAGTAAGTTTTAAAAGATTTTTATCCATTAGTATTCTAAATGGGACTTCTCAGTAATACGTTTCCGGAACACAATATAGCTCCATATCTGATAGCCAAGAACAAATGGCAGAAGCGTTAGGGCTACAATTGTCATCACTTTTAAAGAATAGTGACCGGAAGCTGCGTTGTGAATGGTTAAACTAAATGCATCACTTATTGAGCTAACCATTACTCTAGGGAATAAGCCGATGAAAATGGAAGCAAAGGATAAGGTGATAACGGCACCAGTCATCCCGAAAGCCCATCCATCCATTTTTCGAGAGATAAAGAATCCGCCAACGACAAAAGCAATAACCCCTAATGAGAAGATAAAGGAAAGGATTAAGCCGCGTTCTTGGAAAATATCTGTTTTAATATAGGTTAATGCAGAAAATAACGTTAATAAGATACCTAGTAAAGGCAAAAGCTTTTGTGCTAAATTTCTTGCTCTTTCTCGTAAGTCACCAACGGTACGTAAGGTAGTAAATACTAGTCCGTGTACAAGGCAAAGGACTAATACTGTAAGCCCTCCTGTTAATGTATAGTAGTTTACAACATCAAAGAAGCCAGCTTTTAATTCCATATTTTTATCGATTGGCAGTCCTTGCATAAAGCAAGCAAAAACAACGCCAAATAATAAAGGTGGAAGAAAGCTTCCTAAGAAAATACAAAGATCCCATGCCTTTTTCCATGCAGGGTGGCTATCTTTTGCACGGAATTCAAATCCTGTTGCCCGAACGATTAATGCTAATAAAACAACTACAAGCGGTGTATAAAATCCGCTGAACATCGTAGCATACCAATGAGGGAAAGCGGCGAACATGGCGCCCCCTGCAGTAATTAACCACACTTCATTTGCATCCCAGTAAGGACCAATAGAATTAATGAGTATTCGTTTTTCCATATCATTTCTTGCTAAAAGCTTTGTTGACATTCCAACCCCAAAATCAAAACCTTCTAAAAAGAAGAATCCAATAAATAAAACAGCGACTAAGATAAACCAAAGAACATTTAACTCAAGCATGGAAACCCTCCTTCGCAAACGGGTCATTCGTTACTTTTGTATCTTCTTTTTCCATCAAATATGGCCCTTTTTTAATAACTTTTACATATAAGTAAACCATGATAGCACCTAGAATCGCGTAGATGGTACAAAAGGCAATGATAGAGAATAATACTTGCCCGGCTGAAACACTTGGGGAAATACTATCTGCTGTTGTCATTAATCCAAAAACGGTCCATGGCTGTCTGCCAATTTCTGTCATAATCCATCCAGAGGTATTAGCGATAAATGGCAGGGAAATTCCTGCTACCATGAAACGGTAGAACCATTTATTAGGTTTAGTAACTAATTTCTTTTTCCAAGCCAGAAATACGCCATATATCCCAAGGAGAATCATTGCTACTCCTGCTGCAACCATAATGCGGAAACTCCAGAATGTTGTTTTAACTGGAGGAATATAATTGCCATCCCCATATTTCTGCACATACTCTGCTTGC
The DNA here is from genome assembly GCF_003726095.1 of Niallia circulans. Taxonomy (NCBI): domain Bacteria; kingdom Bacillati; phylum Bacillota; class Bacilli; order Caryophanales; family Bacillaceae; genus Niallia; species Niallia circulans. The sequence goes on along the minus strand of NZ_CP026031.1, from coordinate 3,592,223 downwards.
AGGTCATTCATCCCTTTTACGCTGCCATCTAATGTGTTGTAAGAGAGGATGCTTAGTAGATAAGGGATTTTTACTTCTCCGCTATTTTGTTTGTTTTCAACATCAATATTGGCAAAAACGGTCCATGGTGCTGGATCTTCGCTTTCATCCCATAGTCCTTCACTAGCAGCCATTTTCATTGGTTGTGTTTCTACTAAAAATTGCGCTTGGGCATGACCAGCAACAAGTGTTAGAAAAGTAGCACTTAATGCAACGGTAATACCGATTTGAAAAGATTTTTTAAAGAAATCCACATCTTTTTTGCCTAGCAATTTAACAGCACTAATTCCACACACTAAAAATGCGCCAGTAGCTAGTGCTCCAAATACAGTATGAGGGAACTCAACAAGAACTTGGCCGTTTGTAATAAGTGCAAAAAAATCATTCATTTCAGCGCGGCCATTATTAATCTCAAATCCAACTGGGCGCTGCATAAAGCTGTTTGCTGCTAAAATCCAGAAAGCGGAAATGGTTGTTCCAAATGCGGTAAGCCAAATACATGCTAAATGTACTTTTTTTGATAAACGATCCCAGCCGAATATCCAAAGTCCGATAAAGGTGCTTTCCATAAAGAAAGCGAGCAATGCCTCAATCGCAAGTGGTGCCCCAAATACATCACCAACAAAGCGAGAATAGTTAGACCAGTTCATACCAAACTGGAATTCTTGAAGAATCCCTGTAACAATACCAATAACAAAATTGATTAAAAATAATTTGCCCCAAAACTTTGCCATTTTTTTATATTCTTCATTCCCAGTTTTCACATAAAAAGATTCCATGATTGCGATAATAAATACTAAACCAATAGAAATGGGAACGAATAAAAAGTGGAATATGGTCGTTGAAGCAAATTGTAAACGCGATAGAAAAATCATATCCATGAATTTCTCCTCCTTTTTTGTATTTTGAACAGATTTGTGAATCTTCCAGTTCGCTAAAGCGATAAAAATCATTGCATAAGATGAAATTCAATTAGATTTAATTGAGGTAGTAGGATAAAAAAGCTTGTTAAAAGTGCTATTCCTTGATGTTCATCCTATGTAATTTATTGATGGAAAAAGTCGATAAACATTGATATAAAAGGTTTTTAACAAAGTTGATTTTTCCGATCGTCTCCTTTTGGTAAATGATAGGTATATCATAATGAAATTTCGTCTGTTTGCGGTAAAGTTCACTCATTGTTTGAAAAATGTTCACATATCCGTTCACAGAAAAGACAAAATAGAAGATGGTTTAGGAAGAAAGCTGAGAAGGGAAAGAGGACAGCAGGGATATTTCATTAGTGGGTTAGTGAAGGTATTAGATAAGAAGCGCCGCAAGAAAAGAGTGGAAAGCCGCAAGTAAAGGCATTCCTATTCCTAACCTGTGCTCCTGCATATAAAGCAAGCAGATAAATAATTTACAAAAAGACAAGCATCTCTTAAAGTTCTCTTCCTTTTGCTGCTTGTTCTTTCATGTTATGATGATAAAGGAATTAGAAAATTTTGATGAAGCTGAATAAATTATTGAGGGTGTTTAGATGATTAAATGCATAGCAATTGATATGGATGGGACGTTGTTAACATCCACACAAGAAATTACGAAAGAAAATCGAGAAGCAATTAAAGAAGCACAAGATAAAGGAGTAGAGGTAGTAATTGCTACTGGTCGTGCTTATGAAGAAGCAGGAGACCTTTTAAAAGAGGCAGGTATTATTACACCGATGATTTGTGCAAATGGAGCAGAAATTAGAACGAATGAGCATATTATCGTCGATACAAATCCATTAAGTAAAGATCTAGCCAGACAAATGGCTGAAATTTTACATAAATATCAAGTGTATTATGAAGTTTATACTAATAGAGGGACGTATACGCTTGATAAAACAGTAGCAAGATCACTGATTATGGATATTTTTACAGTAAGTGGCCATGTGAAAGATATGGAAGAGATTAAAAAAGCGGCTGAGGAACGACTTAAGGAAATTCATCAATTAGATAGTTATGAAGAATTATTTGAGGATGATGACCAGGTTATTTATAAATTATTAGCATTCCATTTTGATCCCATTGTTTTAGGTAATGTTAGAGAAGAGTTGACTAAGCTTGAAGGAGCAGCAATCAGTGCTTCCGGTAAGGAGAACTTAGAAATTACTTCTGTTGATGCCCAAAAAGGGATTGCGCTTGAGAAATTTGTGAAAGCTCGTGACATTTCTCTTTCTGACACGATGGCAATTGGGGATAATTATAATGATGTTTCCATGTTTCAAATGGCCGGCAGAGCAGTAGCAATGGGAAATGCGGTGGAAGATATTCAACGCCAATGCCACTTTGTGACAGGAACAAATGAAGAAAGTGGAGTTGCTCAAGCAATTAGAAAAGCATTAGAAGAATAATATAGTCAAAAAAGGTAGATGAACATGGATAAGTTCATCTACCTTTCTTTGTAAACTTCTATAGGTTTTAATCCGCAAAGAAAAATTCCATTTCTTCCACTAGAAATCAATTATTCAATTAGTCATTTATCCGTTATAATAGTAATGATAAACCTAAAAAGATAGATCCTATTGAGGTGGAAAATGGCTGATTTTCATGCAAGTGTTATTATTTGTGAGCCCATTGAAGAGGTTTTTGCGTATTTTGCTGACATGGCAAATGCTTCCGCGTATATGAATAAAGTAATATCGGCAGAGAAGTTGACAGAAGAGCCAATTGGCGTTGGCACAAAATATAAAGAAATAAGAAATGTTCGTGGAAATAGAGTGTATGCAGAAATAGAATATCTTACATTTGATAAAAATAAGGCATTTACTAGAAGAAGTAGCTCCAATGGACTGATGGTTGACTATGCTTATCGCTTTTCGGAAATTCCTGAAGGTACACAAGTAGAGTTTGAAGGCACTGTACATGTTAAGGGACTAAAAATGCTGCTTATGCGCAAGTTTCTTGTCAAAATGGTGAAATCTGAAGATAATGATCATGTGCAGAATGCGAAAGAAGTATTAGAAGAAAGAGTAGAAAATTTATAAAATATATCTTTTTGATGAAATGCTGAGGAAAAAGACTTTTCCTCAGCATTTTTAATAAAAAATAAATTGACTTTGAATGAGGAAACAGTTATCATGAAATTAAATTGTGCACAACCTAATTTGCGGGCAGCAGATTAAACTAACTACTTATACTCTTTATGTAAAGGAACAGAAAACATAGGAGCAAAAAATTTTAATCTAATAAGTTGTGCGCAATTAAATTTTAGAAAATTAAAAAAGGAGTAATTTGCTATGAATAACAAAAATGAAATTGTATTAGAAGAAGCGGCTAAAAAATTTACAGAAGACACAGCTGATCCCCCATATTTATTTGAGTTGGAGCCAGCAGAAGGAAGAGTAGCAGTAGATGAAGTGCAATCTAGTGAAATAGATAAATTACCAGTGATAGAAAACGAATTTTTTATTAAAGGTGGACCGACCAATCAAGTATCAATTAAAATTGTTCGTCCAGAGAACAGCTCTACAACTAAATTGCCAGTGATTTTATATACACATGGTGCAGGATGGGTATTCGGTAATGCACATACACATGATCGCCTAATTCGTGAATTAGCAGTAGGTTCGAACGCTGCCGTGGTATTCACCAATTATAGCCTTTCTCCAGAAGTAAGATATCCGGTTGCGATTGAAGAAATATATACGGTGTTAGAATGGATTGCAGCAAAAGGAGAAGAGTATGCCTTTGATATTAATAAAATTTCTGTAGCAGGTGACAGTGTGGGAGGAAATATGTCCGCAGCTATCACATTAATGGCAAAAGAACGCAAAGGTCCTGCTATTCAAAAACAGCTACTATTTTACCCTGTTACAGACGCATCCTTTGAAACAGATTCTTATAAACAATTTGCAGAAGGGTACTTTTTAAGAAGAGATGGTATGCAATGGTTCTGGGATCAATATACTGTTGATCCAAAAGTAAGAGCAGAAATTACAGCATCTCCTTTAAGAGCAACAAAAGATCAATTAGTTGGGCTACCAGATGCTTTAATCATTACAGCTGAGGCAGATGTGTTAAGAGATGAAGGAGAAGCTTATGCGAATAAACTTCGTGAAGCGGGAGTAAAGGTAACCTCTGTTCGTTTTGGTGGAATCATTCATGATTTTGTTATGCTAAATGCATTGGCGCACACTGAGGCAGCAAAAGGAGCGCTTCTACTTGCAAATGCTTGGCTGAAAGCTTAATTTAGGCGATTATTCTTTAATAAAAATCATACAGGGACAAAACAAAATAGATAATGGGAAAAGATGAACAATATCTAATATAGCGATTTAATAACGATTGCTTTCACAACTTTGGGTATTTAGGTAAATAAAAACCCAAGAGGCGAAAGCAATTCGTTCTGTTACTCTACAGACAAACAATGTACTAGGGAAAAAGAAGGGGCTAAGGCGTCTCTTTTCTCGCAGAAGCAGATGTTACCACAAACCTTTTTATATTCGCAATACGTATGCCCCTATCACTTTCCCTGTTTTTTTAAAAATTAAAATTTATATGTCCAATATTTTTCCGTATATAGTCGAGCTAAAACTTCTGGATCCTGATTCTTTATTCCTTCTTGCAATACTGCCACATATTGTTGTGTTTGAGAAAGATGGGCTGCAATCGTTTTGATTTTCTGGTCTGCAAAATTTTCCACATCAATTTCAATATCTGGCTGTCCAAGATCTTCCTCTGTGTTCTTGGAAAACGCTACACAATAAAGTTTTGGTCGTTTAGAAGCTTCTCTCTTTGCGATGGCTTTTACAACAGCTGCTCCTGTAGCATCGTGGTCCGGATGCACAGAATAACCTGGATAAAAAGTAATTACTAAGGAAGGATTTAATTCATCTAGTAATGCTGTAAATTCATCGACTAATATTTCCTCTTTTAGGAATTCGATTGTTTTATCACGATAGCCGAGCATACGGAGATCTTCTAGTCCCATTGCTCTTGCTGCTTCCTCTAATTCATTCCTGCGAATTTCTGGCAAGGATTCTCTTGTTGCAAATGGTGGGTTTCCTAAGTTTCTTCCCATTTGTCCAAGGGTTAAGCAAGCGTAAGTAACTGGAACTCCTTCGTGTAAAAATTTTGAAATGGTTCCAGATACGCCGAATGCTTCATCATCGGGGTGAGGAAAAATAACTAATACTTGTCTTTCTGTTTCCATCTGAGTTCCTCCTTTCATGTAATGAAAAAAAGTATGTTCCATTAATTGTTTATTCAAATGGTGTTTCGCTTATTTCTAAGGCTACTGCTAATTTTCCAGTAAAGTCTAAGCCTGCCAATAATAATCTATTTTTATCGTCAATTTCATAGTGGGTAATACCTTCAGCATAAATCCAGCCTATTGCTGTTTTTAAGCCAATTCGATAAGGGCCGTTTCCTGTAATTTTGCCATATTCATAAGTTAGCTGGGCGTTACGGATATAGGCGCCTGAATTGAAGAAGGTTTCATCATTATGGTTGGCATAAGCGCCATTTGTTGTTTCTAAGTGGATATAGATTTCCTTTCCACTAAAACGGTCGATTTCGTTTTGCACTTTTTCCAGTTGTACAAATTCCACAGAATATCCCTCCTTGCTAATAGTTTATTTAAATAATAAAAAATGGTAAGGGCATACTCTCCTTTTATAATAGCATGGCAAAAGGAGAATATATTGAACTGCTGTTTTTATTTTGCACTGAGCTTTTCTTTTTCGTTACGATATGCTCCATGCATAGTTGGTCCTACATACTCGTTTAATTTAAAACCATTGCGGATAGCTGCTGTAATAAAATCTTTTGCTGTTTGAACAGCTTCCTCTACGGTAGCACCTTTAGCTAGTTCAGCTGTAATAGCAGCCGAGTTTGTGCAGCCTGCCCCATGAGTATACGTTGTATCTATTAGTTCGCTCTCAAAGAGAGTAAATTCTTTTCCATCGTACAGAAGATCAATTGCTTTTTCATGTCCTAACTTACTGCCGCCTTTGATGAGAACATATTTAGGTCCAAGTTCGTGAATTTTAACTGCCGCTTCTTTTAGATCCTCTACTGTTTTAATTGGTTTATCAGTTTGTGCAAGCTGCCAAGCTTCAAAAAGGTTTGGTGTTACTACAGTTGCTCTTGGAACAAGCAATTCACGTAGGGCATCAGCTGTTTCTGGATGAAGAACTTCATCTTCGCCCTTACAAATCATGACAGGATCAATCACAACATTTTTGATATTATTTTCATCAATTAGCTTTGCCGCTGCTTCAATGATTTCAACAGATCCAAGCATTCCTGTTTTCATAGCATCAATTCCCACAGATAACACGGTTTCTAATTGTGCGTTAACTGTATTAATATTCTGTGGAAATACGTTATGGTGCCAATGATTTTTAGGGTCCATTGTTACAATCGTTGTTAAAGCAGTCATACCATAAACACCTAGTTCTTGGAATGTCTTTAAGTCTGCTTGAATACCTGCACCACCGCTTGTGTCAGAACCTGCTAAAGTTAGTACTTTCTTCATTTGTTACGCCTCCTATGTAATGGCTATTATTTCAGCGAAAAGTAATTTTGTTTGATTGAATAATTGTAGACCATTTTAATTAATCATACAACTTTTCAGCACCCTTTGCTTAGTCTGCTTTACAAGATGATTTTGCATACCAATGATAAAAAATATGGAAAAGAGCAAAGAGTAGTAAGAGAATTCTGTCTTTGTTTATGGTAACCTTTAAATATAATCTTTCCGTTTGAAAGAAAAATAGAAAAATCGATAAGAAAAAAAGGTAAGAGTAGATCGAGAGAGGAATTCATATGAGATTTGAAATAACGGACCGTCCAATTAATTTGCAAGAGGTTATTGATAAGGTTGTAAGAAGAAATGCAGGTGCGATTACTACTTTTATTGGTACGGTAAGGGAAATGACTGCTGGAAAAAAAACATTATTTTTAACATATGAGGCATATGTGCCGATGGCTGCGAAAAAACTTGCGCAAATAGGGGAAGAGGTAAAGGAGAAGTGGGGAGACATTGATATTGCAATTACTCATCGAATCGGCAAGCTGGAAATCAGTGATGTAGCGGTAGTGATAGCAGTTTCGACTCCTCATCGAAAGGATGCTTATGAGGCCAATCAATATGCGATAGAAAGAATAAAAGAAATCGTGCCAATTTGGAAGAGGGAACATTGGGAATCTGGTGAAGAGTGGATTGGGAACCAGAAAGGAACGAAAAGGTATGAAGATGGCACACCAAGTGAGGAGGAATTAAATTGATCCAATTACTTTTCTTTGCTGGAGTGAAAGAAATAATAGGAAAAGAGGCAATGGAATTGGAATGGCAAGGGCAGACGATTGCACAGCTTAAGGAATATTTATTAAATGCATTTCCTTCGCTGTCTCTTCAAGGAGTAATGGTTGCGGTAAACGAGGAATTTGCATTGGAAGAAGATACAGTGGAAGAAAACGATACAATTGCCTTTATTCCACCTGTTAGCGGGGGATGAGGAAGGAGTAGTTACAAATGGATCAAAGCAGATATTCACGCCAAGTTTTGTTTTCCTCTATTGGAAAAGAAGGGCAGAGAATAATTGGCAGGAAGCATGTATTAATTATTGGTGCAGGTGCATTAGGGTCTTCCGTTGCAGAGATGTTATGCAGAAGCGGTATCGGAAGCTTAACCATTATAGATAGAGATTATGTCGAAAAAAGCAACCTGCAGCGGCAGCAGCTATATACAGAAAAGGATGCTGATGAGAAAATACCAAAAGCATTTGCCGCCGAAAATAGACTAAAGGAAATTAATAGAGACTGCACAGTGAAAGGAATAATTGGTGAGGCAACGGCTGCGCTATTAGAACAGTTAGTTGAGAATATCGACTTAATAATAGATGCTACTGATAATATGGAAATAAGAATGATAGTAAATGATATGGCTGTTAAGCATAGAATTCCCTGGATTTATGGGGCCTGTGTCGGGAGTTCGGGGATGAGCTACACAATAATACCAGGTGAGACACCTTGTCTTCATTGCTTATTGAAAACAATGCCTATGACTGGTTTAACTTGTGATACGGTTGGAATTATTGCGCCAGCTGTACAGATGGTCGTTTCTCATCAAGTAACAGAGGCGTTGAAGCTTTTAATAGAAGACAAAGCTGCTTTGCGCGGAACTTTTTTAACGTTTGATTTATGGAATAATGAATATCACAATGTGAAAGTAAGCCGTGCGAAGGGAAGTGATTGTCCTACATGTGGTGAAAAACGGACATATCCTTTTCTCGAAAAGGAGAATCAGACAAGGGTAGCTGTATTATGTGGAAGAGAAACGGTCCAAATTCGCCCCTCTATTCCAAAAAATATTCCTTTTCAACGATTAACTGAAAGCTTTCAAAAGAAAGGCTACAAAGTTCGACAAAATCCTTTCCTCCTATCTGTTCAGCTAGAAAGGAACAGAGTAGTATTTTTTAAGGATGGGAGAGCGTTAATTCATGAAACAAATGATGCTGTCTATGCAAAGAAGCTCTATGACCAATTATTAGGATAATAAAAAAATCCCGCTAGAAGAAAGCGGGATTTCAGACTGTCGACAAACTCCTAATTCAGTAATTAGGAGTTTGTCTTAGTTTATACATATACATTCTTTTAAATAAGAGTTGATTTCCGTTGCAGGGATTCGCTTTCCGTGGGGCTCGCGCTGAGCCGCTTCGCCCTAAAGGCCTGCAGGGTCTCAGACTGTCTCGCAGATCCCACAGGAGTCTCACCCCTTCCACTCCAATCAATGCATAATAATTCCTTTTGCATTTCCTAAATTCCTTTTGTCAACAAGCTGAAATCCCGCTAGAAGAAAGCGGGATTTCTTTTTATTCTTGTGAACCAACGATTACTAATTTACCTGTATCTAATACTTCCTCGTATTTGGCCGCTTCGGCATCTGTTAAGCCAACTGATTGTAATTTAGAACGCAATTCATCTCCTCTTTTTCGGAAAACGTTGCTGATAGAATCAAGTAAACCTTGCTCCTTCATCGATACATTTCCAGTTTCCGTTGCATTTGTTAAATCCTCAGAACGGTCTTTATCGTGAGCAAAAATGTAAATATTCTCTTTTTTGTAGCCTTGATTTTCTAATGCATTAATAATATTTGTTGCTTGTACACCGTTTTCTACTACTTCTACTTTATACATAATGATAGCCTCCTAAAATAGTGGAATTTATCTATGTTTTTTATATAGCCTCTTAAAATGGTAATGAAACAATTTTTTCGTTGGTAATTTTTTCATAGTCTGCGATTTGGGAAATACTACATAGACAAATATCCCCACAATCGACAAATTTCCCTATATAATAGAAGGAGACAATAATAGGATCAGGAGGGGTTAAATGGTAAGTAAAAAAGAAAAAGAACGAATCAACCGGGAGTTAAGTGCAGGGAAAAGGGAACAGGCAAGTACAGCAATGGAGTTAAATAACAGAAGGGGAATTCGCTTTCCTTTTTTTGGTTTATATAGACTAAGGAATCGGTTAAATAAAAAAATCATGCTTTTTTTAAGTGTGTTAATCATACTTTTGATAGCCGGAATAGTAGGTTTGTGGAAAGTAGCCTTTCCGAAAGAGTCTGTTCTAAAAACAACAGCTTATCTAGAACAGATGAAAGATTTATCCACTTTAGCCACCTCTCAAGCTTTTGTAAAAACAATTCTAGAAAAAGAGGATAATGAAATTTTTGGTAAGGAAATTGAAACGGATTTCCCTGGAACAAAAAGAAAAATATTGTTAGTTGTACCAGGGACACTAACAGCTGGTGTAGACTTATCACGAGTTACGGAAAATCAATTAAAAGTAAATGAGGATGAGAAAAGCATCCATATCGAGTTACCAAAGGCAGATTTTCTTCAGGATCCTTCCATTGATTTTGACAATGTAGAAACATATTCTGTTGCAGGCATTTTTAGAGGAGATGTAAAGTGGGAAGAAGCATATAGTTTAATGGATGAAGCAAAGGAAACGATGAAGGAAGAGGCTGTAGACCAGGGGATTTTAGTGAAAGCAGAGGAAAATGCTCAAAAAACATTGAAGGAATTCTATGGAAGACTAGGCTATACGCTTGAAGTCAGCTTTGCAGGAGAATAAAGGAGGAGATAGTATGGCAGCATCATGGGAGCAATTATTGGAACAGGAGCGTCAGAAGGAGTATTTTATCCAATTGGAAACCTTCTTAGAAACAGAATACAGAGAATCTACTATTTATCCTAAAAGAGAAGATATTTTTAATAGTTTAACCTATACTCCTTATGACAGAGTAAAGGTTGTTATTTTGGGACAGGACCCTTATCATGGCCCGAATCAAGCTCATGGCTTAAGCTTTTCCGTTAAGCCAGATGTAAAAGTTCCGCCATCTTTAAAAAACATTTATAAAGAGCTTCACGCTGATCTTGGCTGTTCTATTCCGAACCATGGCTATTTAAAAAGCTGGGCAGACCAAGGAGTGCTTCTATTAAATACCGTTTTAACAGTGAGAGCGGGACAAGCAAATTCTCATCGTGGAAAAGGATGGGAAGTATTTACAGACAAAGTAATAAAGATGTTGAATGACAGAGAAGAACCAGTTATTTTTGTGCTATGGGGAAATCCAGCTCAAAAAAAGCTTGCTATTATTGATCAAGAAAAGCATGGCACCATTTTATCGACACATCCAAGTCCACTTTCTGCTCACCGTGGTTTTCTAGGAAGCAGACCATTTTCTACTATAAATAGGATGCTTGAAAATAATGGACAGTCCCCGATCAATTGGTGTATAGATGATTTTTTGTGAAAAGAAGAATATAATAAAGGAAATATATATGAGGGTCATTTCTATTAGATAAATAGAAGTATCTACTCATCATGTATTTCCTTCTAAGGGATTAGAAGGGGTTTGGAATGGAAAAGAAGAAGGTTAATTGTTATAAATGCAAATTCTACTATGTTACATGGGATAGTCAGTTCCCTAAAGGGTGCAAGGCATTCCAATTTAAAGGCAGAATGATGCCATCTGTCGAGGTAAAAAGAGCATCTGGACAAGAATGCCTGCGATTTCAGGCAAAGGAGGGATGAAGTGAATATATCAATCCAGCAATTATTAGCTAAAATAGAGGATCAGCTGACAGAAGCAAAAGCAAGCAATTCTGACGCAAGAATAAGAGAAAGAGTTTACGCAATTAAATCCTTATGTGAATTGGTTTTAGAACAGGAAAGAAAAGAAGGCATAACCTATCAGCAACCCGTTCAGCAACCATCCTTCCAAGCTGTTCAAGCACCAATAAGCATTCCAAAACAAACTATACAAACACAAACAAATAAAATAAAAATGGACGAAGGAAATGGCGATTCCTTATTTGATTTTTAAGCATACTTGTTTTACGATCGTAAATAAAAGGGGTAAGCAATATCCAAACTATTTACATAGATTCTGTTAGCAAAAAGCCTTAAAAAAGGAGATAAAAATGAAAGCTTTCATTATTATTGGAGCAATTAATGCATTATTATCCGTCGCTTTAGGAGCGTTTGGTGCCCATGGCTTAGAGGGGAAAATCACAAATAAATACCTTGAAGTATGGAAAACTGGCGTTACCTACCAAATGTTTCATAGTACTGGTTTAATTCTAATCGGTTTACTCTTAGGGAAGTTTCCAGAAAGCGGTTTGTTAAACTGGGCAGGCTGGCTGATGTTCATTGGGATTATCCTCTTTGCAGGAAGCCTATACATATTGGCTGTTACCCAAATAAAAGTATTAGGCGCTATCACACCACTTGGCGGAGTAGCGTTTATAGTAGCGTGGCTCTTAGTGATTATTGCTGCATGGAAATGGATGTAATAAGAGTATATTAAAAAGGATAGGTGAGCAGATCATAATGTTCATCCTATTCTTTTTTGTCTCTATAAAAAGAGAAACATTATTAATCTTAATAAAGAACAAAAAAAGTACATCACTAAATGAGTGATGCACGGGAAGGCTTTTTGGTTATCTAGGCGGGGATGTTGCTAACCCTGGCATGCCAGCGGCAAAAGGATATTCATACTCTATTTCTTCATCAAATGTAACATAATCGATATAGAGCATTAGAATTAAATAGCGAATTCCAGATTGTGGATCACTTAAGATAACATGATCTCGCCCTGCTGCTTCAATAATTCCCTTGAAGATTTTGGCATTCCATTCTCTATTGTTTTCAAATGTTGCATAGACAGTAGCAATTTTCCCTTTGTTAAGGCGTAAAATATTCTCGATATAGGATGCTTCTATTGGCAACTGTCCTGGTAATGTAGTAGGTGTAGCAGGCGGTGTTGGTGTTGGTGCCTGTGTAGGCATAGGCATTCCTTGCTGTATTGGTACTTGTTGTTGAAACCCTTGCTGATTTCCATAGGTAGGAATTTGCCCAGAAAAATTCCTATATCCTTGTGGATAACCATAGTTCCCATAATTTGACTGACTCATTTTCATCCCTCCATTATCTTCTATCCACTCTTCACTACATACTTCCGCCATTCGAAGTTGACCATAAATTTTAGAAAGTAGACGGTGAATGTTGTTTCATTCATAGGTCATCGCTCACTATTTCATCCTATGAGAAAAAGGAATAAGTTATGACAAGGAGAGTTGAATTTTATATTTAAATTAATGAGAAAATTTTATAAAAAAAATGAAGAACTCCTAAATTATCTATCAGCTAGATTCTTTAGGGAATTCTCCATATTGTGTTAGTTTACATGTAAATATTTAGTGATTGCTTCTTGTTTTAGAAGGGTTCCTACAAAGAAAGAACCAAATTCACCATAACGGGCGCTTACTTCATCAAAACGCATTTCATATACTAACTTTTTAAATTGAAGAACATCGTCTGAGAATAAGGTTACTCCCCATTCATAGTCATCGAAACCAACAGATCCTGTTATAATCTGTTTTACTTTCCCTGCATATTGGCGGCCAATCATGCCATGGCTGTGCATTAGGCTTCTACGATCTTCCATAGGTAGCATATACCAGTTATCTTCTCCTTGACGACGTTTATCCATCGGATAGAAGCACACATAGCTGGATTCTGGTAGGATTGGGTATAGTCTAGATTTTACATATGGGTTCTCATATGGATCTTTATCGGAATCGGAAGGCAGGTAATTGCTTAATTCTACAACAGAAACATAGGAATGAGCTGGAACCGTAAACTCAGCTAATTTGGTTTTATTAAATTCTGTTTCTAATTGCTGTAATTCTTCCATAGTGGGACGGAGAATCATCATCATGAAGTCCGCTTTTTGCCCAACAATTGTATATAATGCATGGCTGCCGCTATTATTTTCTTGAACAGTGTTCCATTTTTCCAATAGACCTAGGAATTCAGTGATAGCTTCTTGTCTTTCTTCGTCAGGTAACATTTTCCAGGTAGTCCAATCTACTGTCCGGAAATCATGAAGACAATACCAGCCATCTAATGTTTTTGCTGCTTCACTCATTTATATGTTCACTCCTTATTAATAACGTTAATACGATTTTAACTATATCATAGTTTCTCCAGATTTTAGTGGAATAACCCTTAGGATAATTGTGAACTTATTGTGACTTCTAAAAAATGGAAGTTTCAGTTTGGTCAAAAGAGTATAAGGAAGATAAATATAGGGAAATATCACATTGTATAAATAGAACTACAACCAATGTTTTTTCTTCTCCATCTTCTTCTGAGTGAGATGAGTAGATCTTGCTTTATATGGGATAAAAATAGAAGAAAGTAAGGAAAATTTCTTGAAATTTTATGATGGTAGAGTATCCTATTAAGTGTACATAAAAAGGAGGAAGAAAATTAATGAGTGATTTATTTACAGGTTTAAAGGAAAAAGTAACTGGTCAAAACGTAAAAATCGTTTTTCCAGAAGCTTTAGATGAGCGAATTTTAAAAGCTGCTGGTCGTTTAGCAGAAGATAAAGTGTTAATCCCTGTTTTAATTGGTGACATAGAAGAAATTCAAACAAAAGCAGACAATCTTGGTGTTTCATTAGAAAACGCAGAAATTTATGATCCAAAGAAATATGCTCAGTTTGATGCACTAGTTGCTTCTTTTGTGGAAAGACGTAAAGGAAAAGTAACGGAAGAAGATGCTCGTAAAATTCTTTTAGATGAAAACTATTTTGGAACAATGCTTGTATATGCTAATCAAGCAAATGGTTTAGTAAGTGGCGCTATTCACTCAACAGCAGATACAGTTCGTCCAGCTTTACAAATCATTAAAACAAAACAAGGTGTGAAAAAGACATCTGGTGTATTTATCATGGTGCGCGAAGATGAGAAATATGTATTCGCGGATTGTGCAATCAATATTACTCCAGATAGCCAAGATCTTGCTGAAATCGCTGTGGAAAGTGCGAAAACAGCAAGAATGTTTGACATTGATCCACGTGTTGCAATGTTAAGCTTCTCTACAAAAGGCTCTGCAAAATCACCAGAAACAGAAAAAGTAGAAGGTGCATTAGCAGAAGCTAAATTAAGAGATCCATTATTAGTAATCGATGGTGAATTCCAGTTTGATGCTGCATTTGTTCCATCTGTAGCAAAACAAAAAGCTCCAGATTCTCCAATTCAAGGTGATGCAAATGTATTTGTATTCCCTAGCCTTGAAGCTGGTAATATTGGCTATAAGATTGCCCAAAGACTAGGTAACTTTGAAGCAGTAGGACCAATCCTTCAAGGATTAAATGCTCCTGTAAACGATCTTTCTCGTGGATGTAACGAAGAAGATGTTTATAAATTAGCTCTAATTACAGCTGGTCAAAGCTTAACAAAATAAATTTAAAAGCAGGCGTCTCCTTAGAATGGGAGGCGTCTTTTTTGTTTATGTCATCTACCTTTTATCTTATCCCTCTCATAAAATTTTCAAGTTATACAACATATGGGTAGTATCTGTCCCGGATTAAAGAAAAAGTAATTAGAGCGAATGAACGAAGCAGATTTAAGTTTATTCCTAAAAAAGGATGCAAAAAAATATCAAAAAAGAGAGGATTACTTTTGAAATAGCTATAAATTCGTTATAATAAATCATTGTGATGAATAAAGAGGACTAAATTTTTTTAAAATAGAATAGATAGTTGGTATAAACAGAAGGAGCTAAGTGATGGTTGGCAATACTAGTTTATTAAAACAAGAAAAATGGAGAATTATTGATCAGTCTACAACAGGTTTACATGTATCCGCGCTTACATCTTTTGGTATGGATGATACCTTATGTTCTTCCGTGGGAAGCGGGATGGCACCAGCTACGGCCAGAACATGGGTGCATGATCGGACAATTGTATTAGGAATTCAAGATACGAGATTACCACGTTTGAAAGAGGCATTAACTTTTTTAAAGGAGCAGGGATACCACTATATTGTTCGTAATTCAGGTGGTCTAGCTGTCGTATTAGATAAGGACGTGTTAAATATATCACTTATTCTCCCAGAGCAGGAGAAACGAATTGATATTAACAGTGGTTATGATACGATGTTTGAATTGATTAAATATATGTTCCGTGAGTATGGAAAAACGATTGAAGCAAAAGAGATTGTTGGTTCCTATTGCCCTGGCAGCTATGACTTAAGTATTGATGGAAAAAAATTCGCTGGAATTTCCCAGAGACGCTTAAGAAACGGAGTTGCTGTGCAAATTTATCTTTGCGTAAATGGAAGTGGACAGGATAGAGCAGGGATCATCAAACAATTTTATTCTTCTGGTCTACAAGGAGAGACGACAAAGTTTGAGTATCCCGAGATAGACCCTGAAGTAATGGCATCCTTAGCAGAATTGTTAGGAGTATCTTTAACAGTTGATCAAGTTATGACCAAATTGTTACTAGCTTTAAAGGATCATGCAGAATTTTTATTTGCAGATCAATTACAAGGAGAAGAGCTTTCGCTATTTGAATCTTATTATGATCGGGTTGTGGAAAGAAACGAGAAAATCATGCAGCCATTTCGCTAAAACCAAAAAGAGGATAAGGAAGGGGGTTTCAAGTAAAGAAAATCCCTTTTCTTATCCTCTATTTATAATCGAGAAATGTGCTGCCAACTATTAATCCTCTCTCTTTTTAATAAATTTGGACCGCTACAGGTAGATTAGATAATGGCTTCACAACCTCTCCCTACGATAAGTCAACATCGACTCACTGGCGTTCGCCGTGTATCCTTTATCTCAGTCGAAGCCCTTCGACGTATAGGATGTACTAGTGTCGACGTTGCCACAGGACGTGGCGTTTTTAGTCGACCAGTTTGTACGCTGATGAGCAAGGCGCTTCCGCTTTTTAGTTACTCTGCGACTTTTTCGAGGTTTCCGTTTCGGTCCATTTTAAATTTGGTTGGGCGCTCGTCTTCTTCTAGGAGGACGAGTTTTCGGGCTCTGTTCATAATTTTCATCAGTGTCTCGTAATCTTCTTGCATGGTTTCTGAGTTGTTTTCGATTTGATGGAGCTTGTCTTCTAATTCCTTGTTTCGACTTTTAATGGAAGTCATTTCTCTTTTTAATCTTTCATTCTCGCTTTTTAAGATTTCCATCTGGATGGTAGCATTTCGGAAATTTTGTAAGTAGGAAAGAACCATGTCGAAATTTAGTGTGCCAGCTTGGCTATGATTTACAGATGAATAGACAGGTGCTTGTTTCGCTTCATACGCTGGTAATGGCTGCTCATCTTCTTCTGATTGATAGTTTGCAAGCTCTTCTTCTTGTGGACTATTAACATTTGTATCTAATGTTTCTGCTGTAATGAATGTTTCCATAGCATCTAAATCCATAGAACCCATTTCTAAGCTAGTGGATACAGTAAGTGCTTCGAAATCATCCACTGTTGGCACAGGTGGTGAATATAATAGCTTTTTCTTGCCGCCTTGATCTTTTCCTAACATCCGTTGTCGTTGCTTTCGTTGTTTTTTGGCAAGCTGAAGTGCTTTTTCATATTGATGGCGAACGACTGCATTCCAGCGGAATCCACAGGCTGCCGAAGTTCTGTTTAGTTTATCCCCAACTTCTTCAAAGGCATTTAACTGTGTGCTCCCTTCTCGTACATGTCTTAAAACTGTTTCTGCTAATAATAGGTCATTTTCTTCTGACCATGCATCTTGTCTAACTTTCATTGATAACTCAACTCCCAACTTAATCACGATAAATAAATATTTCTAGTCCCATCTTTTCCAGAAACTTGGATGTTTATACAAAAGAAATACAAGGATAGTAGATTTTTTTATAGAATTGAAAAAAGGGAAATTAGCGGATAAAGAGGATTAAAAAAACAGCCGGCGATAAACCGACTGTTTTTGGAACAAAGAAGATGGGAATCTCTATACATTTTTTTCAACTAAAGCTTCTTCGTTTCGAATGAAGAATGCAGAAAGAAAAGCAAATATGCTAACAATAAATCCAAATAGGAAGAGATGGTGAATGCCATCCATAAAGGTTGTACCACTATTTAGCAATGATCCCATAATCGTTACGCCAATAGCTGTTCCCATGTTTCGGCAAAACATAAAGAAGGAGGTGGAAATTCCCTTTTCATGGTTTCCAACTAGTGCCTGGGCACCAATCACACCTACTGTACTTAGTAAGCCGAAGGCAAGACCTTGTACGACCATAAGAATAAATACGTACCAGAAGCCATTTGATTCATTTAATAATACTAATAATATTCCTGAAAGCAGCAATAGGGCATTTCCAATAATTAATAGAATGCGATAGCCATATTTTAATATCCATTTCCCTGCAGGAACAGACATGGCCATCCATCCAACCGATAGGCCAAGGAGAGAAACCCCACTCCATAATACAGACAACCCTGCCTGATTTTGGAGGAATAATGGAATATAGCTCGATGTTCCAAATAAGGCCAATGTTCCAACAAATCCATTAATAAACATCCAAGTGATCGTCTTATTTTTGAAAATGGATAATGGAACAATAGGAGATGTTTGTCTTTTTTCAAAGAAATAAAAGGTGATTAACAGAAGGACACCTATTATAGCATAAAGATAAAGGTAGCTTTCAAGGACTGTAACTAGTAATAAACAAGTTATTCCGATTCCAAATAGCATTGCTCCGATGTAATCCACCTGTGCCTTTTTAGCTTGATAAACTTCTTTATATGGAATTAAAGTTAGGAGTGCAATAATGCATACTGGTAAATTGATATAAAAAATCCATCTCCAACTCATAAATTCTACAAAGAGAGAACCAAGAGTAGGGGCTAATATGGCGGATAAAGCCCACATGCCAGTAAATAATGCTTGGATTTTCCCTCGCTTTTCAATAGAAAAAAGATCCCCAGCAATGATTGCAGGAAATGGCATCATGAATCCAGCTCCCATCCCTTGCAATGCTCTAAAAATAACTAATTGAGTCATAGTGGATGAGATTCCGCATAGCAGGGAACCAATTAAAAAGACAATAATTCCAAAAGCAAACAGCTTTTTTCTTCCAAATAAATCGGAAAGTCTTCCTGCAATTGGTGATAGAATTGTGCTTGCTATCATATAAGCAGCAAAAGACCAAGCGTATAATTCCGTACCGCCAAGTTCTTCTGCAATAATTGGCATAGTTGTATTCATAATAGTCGTATCAATAGAGGCAATAAGCATCGCAAGAACAATGCTGCACATTACTAATATTCTACTTTTGTTCATTGTATAACCTCCCTATATTCAAGAGAAAATTATAACCCATATTGCTTAATTAATATAGAGAAGCGAGCTAGTTTACAAAAATTATTGTTATAGTAGTGGGGGAATAATACTGTTGGACTAGTGGATTTTCTCCACAAATTCGTCACTATTTTACAATCTTTTGCATCTTGCATTGCTAGTGGAGAAGGGGTAAAATACCATATAGTAATAAGTGAGAATGTTGTCGAATAAATTTTCGATAACGTAATTGGAGAGCATGTATAGAAAGGGTTGTCCAAATGGCAAACGAATTTCGTGTTTGCGACGATTGTCAGGCAGTGAATTTAAAAACGTTAATACCCCGTTTAAAGCAAATTGATCCAGATGCTAAAATTGATATAGGCTGTCAATCCTATTGCGGTCCTGGTCGTAAAAAAACATTTGCTTTTGTCAATAATCGTCCACTAGCTGCATTAACAGAAGAAGAGTTAATGGATAAGATCAATGCGAAGCTGAAAAAATAATCTTCGTATAAAACAACAATGAAAATGAACAGAGCCTTAGTAAAACAGAGGAGTTTCCACTGGATAGTTATTTTATGGAGAAAGCCATGATTCTTTTCCCTTTTAAAATGCCTACACGGAACCCTCTTTTTCTATCTTTAGAATATGGAATTACTCTAATTACTAGAATGAATAAAAAATAGCCAATGAATGAAAGAGAGTGAGAAAGATGCCATATTCGACGGATAAGCTAAATGAAGAGAAAGTATTTAAAGATCCAGTCCATCGCTATATTCATGTTCGCGACAGAGTGATATGGGACTTGATTGGAACAAAAGAATTTCAGCGACTGAGAAGAATTAAACAGCTGGGCACGACTTATCTTACCTTTCATGGTGCAGAACATAGCAGGTTTAATCACTCTCTAGGAGTATATGAAATTGTTAGAAGAATCATTGACGATGTTTTTGAAGGCCGAGAAGAATGGAACAATGACCAAAGGTTGCTTTCTTTATGTGCCGCTCTCTTACATGATTTAGGCCATGGCCCTTTTTCTCATTCTTTTGAAAAAGTGTTTGATCTTGATCATGAAGAATTTACACGCAGAATTATCTTAGGAAAAACAGAAGTTAATAAGGTTTTGACAAAAGTAGAGAAGGACTTCCCTAAAAAGGTTGCCGAAATAATTGCCAAAACCTCCAAGGAAAAACTAGTAGTTAGTTTAATTTCCAGTCAGATAGATGCAGACCGAATGGATTATTTGCTAAGAGATGCATATTTTACAGGGGTTAGCTACGGGAATTTCGATATGGAACGAATTTTGCGCGTAATGCGCCCGCGTGAAGATCAGGCTGTTATTAAAAAAAGCGGAATGCACGCGGTAGAAGACTATATTATGAGCCGTTATCAAATGTACTGGCAGGTCTATTTCCATCCAGTGACAAGAAGTGCGGAAGTAATTCTTACGAAAATTCTACATAGAGCGAAATATTTACACGAGCAATTCTACTCTTTTAAATATCACCCTATTCATTTTTACTCAATTTTTGAAGACGAAACATCGTTAGAAGACTACTTAAAATTGGATGAGGCTATTATTCTCTACTATTTTCAGATGTGGCAAGAAGAAGATGATGCCGTTTTGAAGGATCTCTGCCGCAGGTTTATGAACCGAAATCTTTTTAAATATGTGGAGTTTGATCCAGCTAAAGAATATAAAAAGCTTCAAGAATTATCTGGTTTATTCCAAAAAGTAGGTTTGGATCCGGAGTATTATTTAGTTGTCGATTCTTCGTCAGATCTTCCCTATGATTTTTATCGACCTGGAGAAGAGGAAGAGCGATTACCGATTCATCTATTGATGAAAAACGGAGAAATTAGAGAGCTTTCCAGAGAATCAGAAATTGTTGATAGTATTTCTGGAAAAAGAAGAACCGATCACAAGTTATATTTTCCTAAGGATATTTTAAAGGATGACAGTTCCAAAGGGGAAATAAAAAAACAAATTCGTCAATTGTTGGATATTCAATAGATGTATGTCTTAGGATTAAATGGAGTAGGAGATGACCCAATTTGTTAAAAGATCATGCCAAAGTAATGAAAGCAATTGCTGCTTCGGGCGAAATTATTGGAAGAAAAAAGCTGCAAAAAATGATATATATCGCAAAAAAGCTCGATTTTCCATTTCATGAAAAATATCAGTTTCACTTTTTCGGTCCCTATTCAGAAGAACTAACCTTGCGAATAGAAGAATTATGCAATATGGGTTTTTTGAATGAAGTAAAAGAGAAAAAGGGAGGATATTTCCAATATCGATATACTTTAACCGATAATGGAAAGGAATTTTTGGACCTTAATGAGGTGGAAATGCCTGATTTGTCTCCTTGTCTAGAAGATATGAATGGCCAGAATTCTCGCTTCCTTGAGCTTGTGTCAACCGTTCTTTTCTTTGATAGCCTTCCAAAGGAAGAAGTGAAGGAAAAAGTATTCACATTAAAGGCCAAACAAAAATATACGGAAGAAGAAATAGAGATTGCCTATGCGTATATTGAAAGCTTAAGAGAGAAAAGAAATCATTAAAAAAAGGTCCTGCCGTGCAACGATTTGATTTGCTGGGCGGGACCTTTTTGAACTGCTTTTACTGATCGCTTAGGCGTTTGCCTGCAACAGCATAATGGTTTGTAGGCATTTCTTCAATAAAGACTACTACTTTTTCCTTTGATGCGCCTGTTGTCTCCACAACTGCTTCTGTTACTTTCTCTACTAAATTTTTCTTTTGCTCCTCCGTTCTACCTTCTAACATTTTTACAGTGACATATGGCATTTGTTCAAATCCTCCTTAGTTTTGATTGTAGTTTTTCATATTTCTTGGAAAAGTGCAAGTTTCTAATCAGCGTATATGCATGTAAATAGAGTCTTATGAAGAGGCAACAAAAGAAAATTTTCCTTTCCAATTTAATATCATGTATAATTTTAAAAGGAAACATTACTAGATAGAGAATATTCATTTTCCATAGAAACTGTGTATAGAGGGGAGCTAATCATTTGTTATTTTCGCAAAATTTGGCGGATTTGCCATATATTATTATTTCCATTGTAATAGGTTTTACCTTCCATGAATTCGCACATGCATTTGTAGCCTATAAATTTGGAGATCCCACGGCGCAAAAGCAAGGAAGGTTAACGCTAAATCCAATCGCTCATATTGATCTCATAGGGGCAATTTTTATCTTAATCGCAGGATTCGGATGGGCGAAGCCAGTACCGGTTAATCGTCATTATTTTAAGCGGCCAAAATTAGCTGGAGTATTGGTGACTTTAGCAGGTCCTGTTAGTAACTTAATACTAGCTTTTCTTGGTTTTATCATTCTTGCAATATTAATAAAGTTACAAGTACCAATGGGAAGTAATTTTGATTTATATCCGTTTTTTGAAATTTTTGTTTATATGAACTTATTACTATTTGCTTTTAATTTGCTTCCTTTGCCCCCTTTAGATGGTTACCGAATTATTGAAGATCTGGTTTCCTCACGAGTCAGAGCAGCGATGTCCAAGTATGAAGTTTATGGATCTATTTTATTTATTGTATTAATTGTTACAGGTTTATCAAGCTATACGATATTCCCTTGGATTGAAGTGATACGATACTTTTTTCTGTCGCTGTTTAATCAATTGTTATTTTGATTTTACAGAGGATAAAAGTCGGTTTTATATATACGACTAATAAAAATCGTCAAGCTATACCAATCCGCGATCGTTTATAATAAATCGCAAAAGGAGTATGAAAATGGAAGAAAAAAAGAAGAAAACAATAGGCTTTAATATTATTAAAAATGACCCAACCGATGGGCATAAAGGCTTTGGAATTGGCAGTCTTAGTTTAGAAAATGTATCTCCTGTTATTATTGATGTAGAAGAGGGAGAAGCGATCGTTGATATCGGCGCCATGCATGCAAGAAGTGCAGTGGAACGTGGCATCAAATTTTTGAAAACAAAGGAAGAGGTTCCTAATGGCAAGCCTTACTGGTTAGTTTGGGTGACAATTGACCGTAAGCCTGAAGGTCCTTATTATGCTGGTGTAACAGCATGTGAAATGACTGTAGACCGTTCTATTCGAAGAGGTTATAAGTCTCTTCCAGAGCATGTGAATAAGATGGATAAAAGTATGAAAAGACATATTATGGTCGATCATATGGATGAGAAGTCTAAAAAGGTGCTGGCAGATTTTCTGAAAAAACATGATCAGCGCCTATGGGATAACTCTGTAGAACAGCTGAAACAAGACTTGTTAGGATAATTTTTTTGAAAATGTTGACAAATGAGCGAGGAAATCGATAAACTGAAAGAGAAATTATAATAAATAGCCCTTTTAAAGGAGATTGTTTTATGAGTGTGAGTGTTCTTAACTAACCGTTAATTATATACGGCCTTGAATTTTGTTAAAAAACTGGGGATATACCGGTTTATTTAGCATGGGAATTTCAAGGAAGGTTAAGAATAAGCCTCATAGCAAGCAATAGATGATAAAAAGCTATGGCATATTTGTCATAGTTTTTATTTTTTTATTGTAAAGGATCTCCTACTCCGCTTCTTAAAGTGGATAGGTCTACCCAAAAAGCTAGTGTGAGTGTTTGTTCACGCTGGCTTTTTCTATTTTTAAGGGCTATTGGAAGAAAAATAGGAGGAATTAAAATGAATCAACAGGCATTTGAAGTATTAGGTTTTTATAAAATTTTAGAAGAGATAGAATCCTATGCCAAAACAAATTTAGCGAAAGAGACAATACGAAAACTGCGGCCGCTGCAGGATAAAAGAAAAATGGAGCAGTCAATCAAGGAAATAGAAGAGGCGATGAAAATCATAGAAATATCTAGTAGTGTGCCGATTCATACACTTGATGAAATGTCTATTTATTTAAGCCAAGCAAAAAAAGGGATTTATATTCGGGCAGATCAATTTCCGTTTGTTATTTCCTTTTTGGAACATTGTACAAAGCTTAAACAATTTATGCGGGATAAAGAATATGCGGCACCAAATGTCTCGCTTTATGTTCAATCCATTCCTGATGTTAGCGAGCTTACAGAGGAAATAGCAAGATGTATTAGACATAGTAATGTGGATGATTATGCTTCAAGTGATTTAGCCTATTTAAGAAGACAGCTGTCCATCCTGACAGATAGAGTAAAAGAAAAAGCGAGCCAATTAGTGAAATCCAAAAAATATGCGAGTTATCTTCAGGACAAAATTGTTTCGGAACGTAACGGTCATTTGACACTCTCTGTAAAAAGAGAATATCGAACAAAAATCCAAGGTAGCGTACTGGATACATCCGCATCTGGAGCAACTGTATTTATTGAGCCAATCGAACTTGCTGACATGCAAGCAGAAATCGAAACCATGAAGCTAGCAGAAGAATCTGAAGTAGAAAGAATTCTATATGAATTAACGGAGAAGCTTTTGGCTGAGGAAGAGGCTATTAATTTAGCGATAGAAACGATGCACTATTATGATGTTTTATTTGCGAAAGCAAAATATAGCCGAGTGATTGCTGCAAAGCCGCCTTTCTTATCAGAAGATTATACGATTTATTTAAAAGAGGCTCGGCACCCAATGCTTGGAGACAAAGCAGTTCCTTTAACTCTTTCATTTGGAGAAGAGCATCGTGCCCTTGTTATTACAGGACCAAATACAGGTGGGAAAACAGTCACATTAAAGACAATTGGTTTATTAACAATGATGGCTCAATCTGGTTTACTAATTCCGGCGAAGGCAGGGAGTAAAATCGCTATTTTTCAACATATATTTGTGGATATAGGCGACGGACAAAGCATTGAACAAAATTTAAGTACGTTTAGCTCCAGATTAGTGAATATAATTGATATCTTAAGAACAACCAATGATCGCTCCCTTGTATTACTTGATGAGCTGGGATCAGGGACTGATCCGGGAGAAGGGATGGCGCTTGCTATTGTCATTTTAGAACAGCTTTATCAAAAAGGAGCAACCTTATTTGCGACCACACATTATAGCGAGATGAAAGAATTTGCAGATCAAACAGAAGGTTTTTTAAATGGAACAATGGAATTTGATATCAATACATTGCGACCAACATATAAGCTATTACTGGGACAAAGCGGAAGAAGCCAGGCGTTTGAAATTGCAAGCAAATTAGGCTTGCACCCTAAGCTCATCGAAAAAGCGCATCAGATAACGTATAAAACATATCGGAATTTCCATCATGACCAGAATTTAAAGGAGCTGGATTTTCAGCAGCAAATTGTAGTCAATAAGTACGCGCGAAAGTCAGTTGAGAAAAAAACGGTTAATCCCACTCCATCCCGGGAGCCTATTTTTGAGAAAGGGGATAATGTGATTCTTACAGAAACGGATGAAATGGGAATTGTTTATCAAGGTCCTGATGTACAAGGAAGATATATAGTCCAGGTTCGGCAGGAAAAAAGAACCGTGAACCAAAAACGATTAAAGCTCTATATAAAAGGAACAGAGCTATATCCAGAAGATTATGATTTCGATATTATTTTTAAATCGAAAGAATATCGGAAAATAAACAAGCAGCAAAAAAGAAAGCATGTAGAAGATGTGTGGTTGGAGGAGGAATAGGAGCAAGAACCGTTGTCTATGCCATCTGGGGAAAAGGAAGTAAGAGGAAAGATAATAGAGAGAGACCCCCGTTCCCGTTTGGAGGGAGAAGAGAGAGAAAAGGGAACAGAGAGAGGCCCTCCGTTCCCGTTTGGAGGGAGAAGAGAGAGGAAAGGGAACAGAGAAAGGCTCTCCGTTCCCGTTTGAAGGAAGAAGAGAGGGAAAAGGGAACAGAGAGAGGCCCTCCGTTCCCGTTTGAAGGAAGAAGAGAGGGAAAAGGGAGCAGAGAAAGGCTCTCCGTTCCCGTTTGGAGGAAGAAGAGAGGGAAAAGGGAACAGAGAGAGGCCCTTCGTTCCCGTTTGGAGGAAGAAGAGAGAGAAAAGGGAACAGAGAAAGGCTCTCCGTTCCCGTTTGGAGGAAGAAGAGAGGGAAAAGGGAGCAGAGAAAGAGCCTTCGTTCCCGTTTGGAGGAAGAAGAGAGAGAAAAGGGAACAGAGAAAGGCCCTCCGTTCCCGTTTGGAGGAAGAAGAGAGAGAATAGGGAACAGAGAAAGGCCCTCCGTTCCCGTTTGGAGGAAGAAGAGAGGGAAAAGGGAACAGAGAAAGGCCCTCTGTTCCCTTTTGGAGGAAGAAGAGAGAGAAAAGGGAACAGAGAGAGAGCCTCCGTTCCCGTTTGAAGGAAGAAGAGAAAGAAAAGGGAACAGAGAGAGGCCCTCCGTTCCCGTTTGGAGGAAGAAGAGAGAGGAAAGGGAACAGAGAAAGGCTCTCTGGTACCATTTAGAGGAAGAAGAGAGCTTTACCCTGTCGCACCTAAACAAAAAAGCATACTTCCCACAAAATAGCTGGTAGTATGCTTTATCAAGTTTATCCTACCAAGGTAAAATTCGTTTATACCATGGTACTTTTTCTTTTCCTTTTTCCTTATTTGCTGGTTTTTCGCTAGAATCTTCTTTTGGTAAATCAGCACAATATTCTGTTGGTACAGTGTCTTTGGTAAAATACATCATTCTTTTTGTATTACATGCAGCTGATGCGAGTTTGCCGCTCGTAGGATCGATATAAACGCCAACAGTACCTTTGGTAGGTGTAAATCCTTTGATCGGCTCCTTTTTTAAACTTTGTTCCATGAACTGAACCCAAACTTTCTTTGCATATGTTTTATCAGCTGCTAAAGTTATAGGCTCTCCTTGATCATAGCCTGTCCAAACAGCGGATACTAGCTGTGGAGTATAACCAATCATCCAACTATCTGATTCAGTGGAGCCAGATTTTCCTGCATAAATTCTTGTGATGTCGTCTTTAATAGTACTTCCCGTTACCGAGGCATAGCCATTGAGAGTAGGGTCAAACATGCCTGTCATCATTTGATTCATCACAAACGTTAAATCCGTATCTAAAATCTTTTCTGGTTTTGGCTTATGTTCATAGAGTAATTGCCCATCATTTGTCTCAATTTTTGTAATGAAAACAGGAGATACCCTATTTCCTCCGTTGGCAAATATACTATAGGCATTTGCCATATCAATCACACGAACATTGGAAGTTCCAAGAGCGAGAGATGGAACCTCTTGTAAATCGGTTGTAATGCCGAATTTCTTTCCTGTTTTCACTAATGTATCTTGCCCTAAAAAAAGATGGGTTTTAACAGCATAAACATTATCAGAGACAGCTAGTGCCTGTGCCATGGTAATATTTCCATCGGCATATTGATTGTTAAAATTATGCGGGGTATATGGATCTCTCCCATCATCAAAGCGAAAGGTTGTTTGTTCGCTGCTCATCATCGTAGCAGGTGTAAATCCATGTTCAAGTGCTGCATAATACAATAAAGGCTTAATCGTTGAACCAGGTTGCCGAGTTGCTTGAATTGCTCTGTTGAATGGGCTTTCTTCATAATCTTTTCCGCCTACCATTGCCTTAACATTGCCTGTAGTTGGATCCATAGCAACAAAGCCAATCTGTATATTACTAGCCTTATTTATCGTCTGATTAATCGTTTCCTCTGCTATTTTTTGCTGCTCTGTGTTTAAGGTTGTATACACTCTTAATCCACCTAATTGAATCGTTTTATCATCTAAATGAAGCTGGTTTTTCAGAATGTTTTTTACAGTATCTTGAAAATAAGGTGCTGTTTCCACACTAGCATTTGGAAATTTTCCTACTAACGATAGTTTTTCCTTTGCTGCTAACTTTTTATCTTCCTCTGTTATATATCCATTTTCAATTAAGGAATTTAGGATGATGCCCTGTCTTTTCTTCGCATTCTCCATCGATGAAAAAGGAGAATAAATACTAGGTCCCTTCGGAATACCAGCAAGCATGGTTGCTTCTCCTAAAGTTAGTTCGGAGGCCTTTTTTCCAAAGTAATATTGGCTTGCCGCCTCTGCTCCATATGCTCCATGACCATAATAAATAGTGTTGATGTAGCCTTCTAGTATTTCATCCTTTGTATAGAATATTTCTAATCGAAGGGTGTAAAAGGCCTCTGCAATTTTTCGCTTCCACGTCTTTTCATGCTCTAAAAATAAGTTTCGGGCATATTGCTGGGTTATTGTGCTCGCCCCTTGAACTTTTGCCATTGCTTTTATGTCGGCTAAAATAGCACCGCCAATTCGTTTATAGTCAAAGCCGTGATGGGAATAAAAATTTTTATCTTCAATAGAAACAGTAGCGTCTACTAAATAGGGACTAATATCATCAATGGACACCCAATACCTTTTCTGTCCATTGCTGCTTTCGCCAATAATGCTGCCATCATCTGAATAGTAGATTGTTGACTGAGAAACAGCAAGTGGTGGAGGGCCTAGTGTACGAGCATATACATATATACCGATAAAAATGATGCTGGCGGTTATCATGAAAAGAAGCCCTAATATAATCAATAGACGTAAATACTTGCCAGAGTTTTTAAGTTTATTTACAATGACCTCCAAAACATGACACCTCCTAAATAGAAACTTCTTTGTTCTTTTATCACATTAAATGAAAGGTAAATAGATAAAACTAGTATGTGGTAAACATTGGCGTTTTAAACATTTTTATCATGGAATATAAAAAAAATCTTTGCATTTTAACGAATATCCACTATACTTTTTTCGTGTTTGTTATTTGTTTGATTGGGAAGTATAAAAAGAAGATTGTACTCACAAGAAATGAAGAAATAAGGAACTTTTAGCATATAAGAAACTTTATACCAATCAAATGAATGGAGGATATGTCAATGGGAATTTGGTTTACAGAGAAGCAGACCGACGATTTTGGAATCACGATGAAAATCAAGCGTACATTACATACAGAACAAACACCATTTCAAAAGTTAGATATGGTAGAAACGGAAGAATGGGGAAATATGCTATTATTGGATGATATGGTGATGACTTCTGTTAGAGATGAGTTTGTTTACCACGAAATGGTAGCCCATATTCCACTGTTTACACATCCCAACCCTGAGTATGTTCTAGTTGTTGGCGGTGGGGACGGCGGAGTTATTCGAGAAGTTTTAAAGCATCCTAGTGTCAAAAAAGCGACGCTTGTTGATATCGATGGTAAAGTAATTGAATATAGTAAGAAATTTCTACCAGAAATAGCAGGTAAGCTGGATGATCCACGAGTAGATGTACAAGTAGGCGATGGGTTTATGCATATTGCCAAAAGCGAGCAGGAATACGATGTCATTATGGTCGATTCAACAGAACCAGTGGGTCCAGCTGTTAATCTGTTTACTAAAGGCTTTTATGCAGGAATAGCGAAAGCGTTAAAGGACGATGGACTTTTTGTTGCTCAAAGTGATAATCCTTGGTTTAAGGGAGAGCTCATTCGTTCCGTGCAAAGAGATGTAAAGGAAATATTCCCGATCACCAGATTATATATCGCCAATATTCCGACGTATCCAAGTGGCATGTGGGCATTTACAATTGGATCTAAAAAGTATGATCCATTAAATGTTCCAGAAAGTCGATTCCATTCGATAGAGACAAAATATTATACGAAAGAGTTACACAAAGCAGCCTTCATCTTACCAAAGTTTGTTCAAGATCTCTGTGAAGGGGATAGTAACAAAGCAAGTGAATGATTGGACTGTCTTTGAATAAAAAGGAGAGATGACCAATGCGTTTTGATGAATCATATTCAGGAAATGTATTTATTAAAAGTTTTCCAAATTATGAAGAAAGCCAAGTAGTATTGTATGGTATGCCAATGGACTGGACCGTTAGCTTCCGTCCGGGCTCCCGTTTTGGCCCAGCAAGAATTCGAGAGGTTTCTGTAGGGTTAGAAGAGTACAGTCCTTATTTGGATAGAGAGCTTGATGAAGTAAAATACTTTGACGCAGGAGATATTCCTTTGCCATTTGGAAATCCGCAACGCAGCTTAGATATGATTGAAGAATTTGTGGACAAAGTATTAGATGATAATAAATTTCCGCTTGGAATGGGAGGAGAGCATTTAGTATCTTGGGGCGTGTTCCAAGCAATGTATAAAAAATATCCAGATTTAGCTATCATACATATGGATGCCCATACAGATCTTCGCGATGAATACGAAGGAGAGCCATTATCTCACTCCACACCGATCAAAAAAGCAGCCAATTTAATTGGTCCAAAAAATGTTTATTCTTTTGGGATTCGTTCTGGAATGAAAGAAGAGTTTCAGTGGGCAAAAGAAGTAGGGATGCATATTTCTAAGTTTGAGGTGCTAGAGCCATTAAAAGAAATCTTGCCAACACTTGCAGGCAGACCTGTATATGTAACTATCGATATTGATGTATTAGATCCTGCGCATGCCCCTGGAACAGGTACGGTGGATGCAGGGGGGATTACTTCAAAAGAATTATTAGCATCCATTCATGAAATAGCACGTTCGAATGTTCAGGTAGTTGGAGCAGATTTAGTTGAAGTAGCGCCAATTTACGATCCATCTGAACAAACAGCGAATACAGCAAGTAAATTAATTCGTGAAATGATTTTAGGGTTTGTAAAATAATATAATTTTGATAAGTGGGGACATAGTTCCAGCTAGAAATAAAGCCAAACAATTGTACCAAAGATTTCATATGGTTGTTTGGCTTTATTATTACTGGTTAGTGGTTTTCCTCCGTAACTGGATGCACTTTACTTACCATCGGAAAAATGGATAAATATGTTAAAATATAGAAAGTGAGAAGTTAATCTATTTAGTAGACGCTTTAAAATTCAACCATTAACTTTAGAAAAAGGCTACTATCAATTTTTACTAGATAAGTGCCGTTTGGCAAGAAAATTCCCCTCGAGATTGGAATGGCAATGAAAATATTGTAGCTTTGTAATGTAGATATTAAGAAACTGAAATAGTGTTCTGCTAGACTACATATGGAGCATTTTGCGCATGCTTGTCCATGAAAAAAAGAAGCTTGATTATACATAGGGAGAAGGATGGAAATGGGAAAAAGGATTTTTGTTCTATTAGTAGGAGTAATGGTTTTATTTGCTGGCTTTCATTCGGTAAATACGGCTCAAGCTGCTAGTAAAAAAACGAAATATGTGACAGCAAGCACTCTTAATATAAGAAGCGGGGCAGGTACTTCTTATAAAATAGTGACAACCGTTAAGAAAAATCAGGCTGTAACAGTAACCCAGACAAAAGGTTCTTGGGATAAAGTGACAGTTGGAAAGAAAACCGGCTGGGCCTCTAATAAATATTTAACGACAAAAAAGCCAGCAGCAAAAGCTACGACATCTACAAAAACGATGTATGTTACAGCAAGTACGTTAAATGTAAGAAGTGGTGCAGGAACTAACTATAAAGTAGTTACGACAGTCAAAAAAAATCAATCTTTAAAAGTATCTCAAACAAAGGGATCTTGGAGCAAGGTAACGGTGGGCAGTAAGACAGGCTGGGCATCAAGTAAATACCTAACAACCAAAAAACCCGCATCACCAAAAAATTTAGCAGCAGGCCTAAAAACAGTAGGAAAAAATAAACAATTGATCCTTGTTACTTCAAATGGCTATAATACATCCTCTGCTGATATTCGTACCTTTGAAAAAAATAAAAAGGGTGAATGGATTCCAGTTTTAACGACAACTGGACATATTGGGAAATACGGCTTTACCTCAAATATGAGTGAAGGCGGAAAAAAATCACCCATTGGTAAGTTTACGATCGGAACAGCGTTTGGTACACAAAAAAACCCTGGGACAAAATTACCTTATCGAAAAATAACCAAAGATGATGTATGGGTAGATGATCCGAAATCTAAGCTATATAATACTTGGCAGTCGAAAAAGAAAACAAAAGGTCAATGGAAAAGTGCTGAAAATATGAATGTGCCGGCATATAAATATGGATTTGTTATTGACTATAATACAAAGCGAATTCCTAATAAAGGAAGCGCAATCTTCTTCCATATTGCAAATAGTTATACACTAGGCTGTACAGCAACGACAGAGGCAAATGTTGTGAAAATTTTAAAATGGCTAGATCCATCTAAAAACCCTGTGATTATCCAAACACCAATCAAGGAACTAAGCAATTATTAAAGAGAAGAGGCTGGGACAAAACAAAATATATATTGGATAAAGACGAACAATCTCTAATTCAGTGGTGAAACCAATTCGTTCCATTACACTACAGACACACGATGCGCCGGGGAGCAACCTAAGTCTCCTCGGCTAAAGCCTGTGGAGTCTTAGGCTTTGCTCTGCTTCCCGCAGGAGTCGAGTATCCTCCGTTCCATTTCACTCCTTTTTTAAAGCTTATTTTGTTTTTAAGCAAACTAAAATTACTAGGAAAAAACAGAGCAGACTGAATACACGTAGACTCCTATGGGAGCTGCGAGAAAGTCCAAGACCCCGCAGGAACGAGGAGGCTTGGCGCTCGCCCCATGGAAAGCGAAGTGTATTCAGTCTGCGGGTGATTACCACAAACCTTTTTTCTTAAAATAAATAAAAACCCCCAAACAATTATACGAATATTCTCTAATATGTACGCATAATTGTTCGGGGTTATATTGGGTTGAAATACTTATGTCTCACCCTTTTTACACATGCAGGGTTCTGTCAAGAGAGAATATCTTCGTTCTTTTGCGAACCATCTTGCACTTCCCCTTTAAAAAATTTATACTTATAAAGTTACACAGTAAATGAAAAGGAAGTGTTGTCGTTGTCTCAACCATCAGGGCAACAGGTGCCTGTAAAATTACACGTTACAACACATATATATAATGGGAAAAATAAAGAAAGTATTGAGTGGATTGGGTTTGGTCAATACTTAGAAAAAGATACTAGTAAATATATAAAATATGAAGAAATCATAGAAGAAGGAACCATTAAAACAATTATTAAAATTACAGAAAAGGAAGGACTAATCCTTCGAAGTGGAGCGGTCAAAATGCGCCTTCCTTTTCTTATTAATAAACAAAAGATCGGCAGCTATGAAAGTCCATACGGTGTATTTCAGCTAGTTACCGATACAAAGAGACTTGCGCTAGAAGTGGAACAGCAAGCAACCACAGGTTCATTAGATATTTTATATGATTTAAAGATGCAAGGCAGCAATAATGGAACCTATCATATGACTATTTCATTTAAGGAGGAGACAGAGTAAGAATGAATATTGTAGATCAAATAAAGGACAAGCTAAAGGAAGAAATTAAACAAAGCGTCATAAAAGCTGGATTAGCAGCAGAAGAACAAATTCCAGAAGTAATCTTGGAATTGCCAAAAGATAAAGCCCATGGTGATTATTCAACGAATATGGCGATGCAATTAGCGAGAGTTGCCAAAAAAGCGCCAAGAATGATTGCGGAGGCTATTATTGAGAATTTCGATCAAACGAAAGCTTCTATTAAAAAAGTAGAAATAGCAGGTCCAGGTTTTATCAATTTTTATATGGATAACAGCTATCTAACGGATTTAATTCCAACCATCCTTCAAGCGGGAGAGCAATATGGACAAACTACAGTTGGAAATAATGAAAAAGTACAAGTAGAGTTTGTTTCAGCTAACCCAACTGGCGACCTTCACTTAGGTCATGCGCGTGGAGCAGCTGTAGGAGATTCTCTTTGCAATATCTTAGACAAAGCTGGCTATGAGGTATCAAGAGAATACTATATTAATGATGCTGGTAACCAAATTAATAACTTGGCATTATCTGTAGAAGCGCGTTATTTCCAAGCGTTAGGAATGGAAAAAGAAATGCCGCAAGATGGCTATCATGGGGAAGACATTATCGGAATCGGGAAAAAGTTAGCAGAAGAATATGGGGATAAGTATGTCCATGTTTCAGAACAGGAACGTTTTGACTTTTTCCGTGAATACGGACTGAAGTATGAAATGGCTAAACTGAAACAGGATTTAGAAGATTTCCGTGTAAAATTTGATGTGTGGTTCTCCGAAACATCTCTTTATCAAAACGGAAAGATTGATATAGCGTTAAACAAGTTAAAGGAGAATGGCTATATTTTTGAACAAGATGGAGCGACATGGTTACGTTCTACTGATTTTGAAGATGATAAAGACCGTGTGCTTATTAAAAATGACGGATCTTATACGTACTTATTGCCAGACATCGCTTATCATAAGGATAAATTAGATAGAGGCTTTGAAAAGCTTATCAATATTTGGGGTGCAGATCATCATGGTTATATTCCTCGTATGAAAGCTGCAATCCAAGCATTAGGATATAACAAAGAAGCATTAGAAGTGGAAATTATTCAGCTTGTTCACTTATACAAAAATGGCGAAAAAATGAAGATGAGTAAGCGTACAGGAAAAGCTGTAACAATGAGAGACCTAGTAGAAGAAGTAGGCCTAGATGCAACTCGTTATTTCTTTGCTATGAGAAGTGCAGATACGCATTTAGATTTTGACTTAGATCTAGCTGTATCCCAATCGAATGAAAACCCAGTATATTATGCACAATATGCCCATGCTCGTATCTCTAGTATCCTTCGACAAGGAAAAGAACAAGGAATCGAGCCGAAGGACGAGCTAAATGCTGCACTAATTACGGCGGAAAAGGAATTTGACCTATTAAAGAAATTAGGAGAATTCCCGCAAGCAGTAGGAGAAGCGGCATTAAAGAGAATGCCACACCGTATTACGAATTATATTTACGACTTGGCATCTACTTTCCATAGCTTCTATAATGCTGAAAAAGTATTAGATGCAGACAACTTAGAAAGAACAAAAGCACGTTTAGCATTAATCCAAGCAACGCAAATCACATTAAGAAACGCCTTGGCGCTTATTGGCGTATCTGCACCAGAAAAAATGTAATAAATCAAAAAGAGGAAAGCGAAAATAGACGCTTTCCTCTTTTTAATAAGTTGTTTCTTCAACATTTGCAGAGCTTCCGATTTCTCCTTTTCTTTTTTCTATTCCTATAATACTCTTCAGTCTTTGTAAGATAATATAAGAAATAAATAAAGAGATGATGAAACTGAATATTATATTAGCATTGCTGTCAGCATCGATCATCATCAGCATTTTCATTTGCCTTTATATAGCGCGAAGCATTATAACCCACTTCCAGATAGGGCGTGGGTTTAATGATTTCTATATAAGGGTATTTTCACTCGCACTTCTCCGCCACCCTCTATCGTGTTTCCAAGAGTCAGTTCTCCATTATGGAGATTCACAGCATTTTTTGCGAAGGTCAACCCCATTCCATAATGACCTTTAGACTGACGGGCCTTGTCATCCATGTAAAAAAGTTCTGTTGCTTTTTTTAGCCCGCTTTCCGAAAATCCATTTCCTGTGTCTTTTACAAAAAAGTAAAGAGTATCAGAATCGCATTCCGCATGCACCGAGACAGTCCCATCTTCCGGTGTATAATCAACCGCATTTGTTAAAATATTCAATAACGCCCTATGTAACAGCTGCCAGTCTATTTCCGCCTCTTTCTTGAGATTTTCTTTTTTAAATGAAATAGTTATTTTTTTATTCCCTTTATAGGCGGATATATCTTTCTGCAGAGTTTCTGTCAGCTTATCTATAAAGGCTTTCTCCAAATGAATAGTTAAGGACTCCTCTGTTTTCGAAAGATAAATCAGCTGAGAAATATATTGTTCAATTTGATTTCCTGCTCCAAGAATATACTTTGTATACTCAGCTTGTTCTTCGTTTTGAATAGACAAACTGAGTAATTCAGCATTTCCCTTAATAATGGTAATCGGGATTTTGATATCATGTGCCAAAGCACCAATTTGCTCTTTCTTATTTTTTTCTAACCGCCACTGAGCCTCGAGTGATGACCGAAGAGCATCTCTCATTTCAATTAAGGAGTCAATTACATCGTCAAATTCCTTAATATGTGTAAATTCGGGGGTAAACTGCAAATTTTGCTCTTTTATATATCGAGTAATTACATTCAGTGTTTCAAAATGTATTCTTAATCTATTAGCAAAGTACGTTGTTATAATAGAAATGTCTATAATGAGCAAGACTATCAAAATACTGATACTCGTTAATTCATAATTAGGAAGGTATTTTCTTAATAAAGGTGAGCTAAAATCTGCCCGTAATGAATATTGCAAAATACAATACTCATTTTTTCTTTCTATAACCAAATATCCTTTTTGTTTATAATTAACATACGGTTTTTTTTCAATCTTCTTTTTTACCAGTTTCAGATCTTTTACTTTAATAGTTCCAGCTGTTTTTTGTTTTGTTTCTTTATCAAGGAGGGCAAATGACATCGTATCGGGAATCATATCAGCAGTTATTTTATCTACATGTTCCAGCTTCGGCATAAGTTTCTCTGCTTCTCGTTCATTATAATTTGCTGGATGTGAGAAGCCCATATTCATAGCGATGGTATTCATAAATAAATAGAGTAAAGCAAGTACAATCAAACTAATACATAACGCAGCTATATACTTTATCAGTTCTCTAAGAAGTGTTTTTTGGCCTTTATGATTTATTCCCATTTGTACCCAAAGCCCCATACCGTTTTGATAGGGTCTGCATTATGCTCGTTACATTTTCTGCGAATCGTTCTGATAAACTCCGTAATTGTTGAATACAAGGCATTCCCCTCTAATCCATATATCTCTTCGTAAATTTGTTCTCTTGAAAAAGTTCTCCCTTTATGTTGAGCTAAAAATTCAAATATTTTATATTCATTTTTTGTTAAGTTAAGTTTTTGGTTATTGATAAATACTTCTTTACTATCAAAATGAAATAAAAAACCAGAGATGACTCTTTTCGATTGATGTTTGTCTCTCCGTTCCCTTCTTAAGTGAGCATTAACTCTAGCACTAAGCTCCCTAACGCCGAAGGGCTTTGTAATATAATCATCTCCGCCAGTAATGAGGCCATTGATTATCGCTTCCTCTTCGGTTTTAGCTGTGAGGAATAATATGGGACAATCCACCAAAGGGCGTATCTGTTTACATAGCTCAAAACCGTCAATGTCCGGCATCATAACATCAAGCAAAATTAAATCATATCCTTGAAATAAATCAGGCGGCTGGCCTTTAACACGATCTAAAGTGTCGACTTTATGCTGGTCACGGCGCAAAATGTTTTGTATCAGTGCAAGAATATCTTTTTCATCATCGACAGCAAGGATTTTTGCCATTTCCCGTCCTCCTCATGCTATTCAAATGTTTTTCTGCCTTCCCATCTGTTAAACCATATTAGACCGGCAATGATTATACAGATTGTACCAAAAATCACAATGAATACTCCTGAATTTATTTCATGCATTAATAAAGAATAATTATCTTTTTCTATAAAATGGAGAACCCCATTTAAACCTGATAGTCTAATACTCCAAGCCCAAGGATTATATTTCCATATCGCATCTCCTAATCCAGTATTCATGAGTGCTGTCATAAGCAGGCCTGCTCCGCCTATCAGGACAGAAGCACCCATTCCAAACATACAGCTGATAAAAAAATAAATAACATATAGAATGACACTACCTGCAACCAGCCAGGCAGCACCTGTTATAAAAATATCATAAGACAAATCCGGCACATTTAAAATAAATGTTAATCCCATTATATAAAGGAAAAGCGCTATGCCAATTGAGCAAAGTTCCATGAGAAGAAGCATTAACATTTTACTGGCATAAGCAATAATTTTTGGAGATGTGCCTCCCAGCAACACTTGAAATTTTCCAGCCTGTTCTTCTAAAGATGCGGTCATGCCGCATAAGACCCCTATGAGCAACGGCAATGCAATAGCAATAGCTTCCATAAAAGATTTATACAAGTGAAATTGGCTTTGGTCTCTTCCATAATAATACAGGATTAATACAACTGAACAAACTATAGGGATAATGAAATGCAGCCACATAAAGGAGGTGTGCCTGTTTTTTTGAAAATCAGCTTGTAAACACCTCAAAAGCAGTCTCACTTTACATCGCCCCTTGCTTTTTTATTCTATAATCAATGGAAGAAGCAAACGAACGGCTGGTCAAAAACGCCATTATCAAAAATAATAGTACAGAAATCAATATAGCAGGAGGGACGACCATCCAACTCAACAAAGGATTATTTTTTTCAAGCAACAGACCGTTAGGGTGAATACCTATTGTTGGACACATCATTCGAATTGGCCAGCTCCAAGGAATAAACCACCAAAAAGAGCGAGATGCCGGCATTATACCCAGAATAAATGTTCCTATGAGATTCAACATTACCGCTATCGTAAGACCCCACTTTTTGGCCACAAATAAACAAAGTGGAACCTGCCAAAGGCTTGTTACCCAAAGCAATAAACTTGCGGCAACTGTAGAAAGCGTAACAATGGTAAAATCAGCTATAACGAATCCCATGAGTAACATAAACAATAAAAATACAATTTGAGATAATAACGAATAAATCATAATAATGACAATCTTAGAATACCATAATCTCCCCAAATCAATAGGCAATGAATATGTGCCAGTATAATTAGAGGCTTTTTTTTCTTTTTGATGAGATAATGAACAAAGTAAAGCAATCATCACCGGCATAAAAATAATAGACCACCAGTTAAAAGTACCGGAAACAAAAAATTGATTGTTCATTAAAAAAGAAAAACCTATATTAAGGAGCGGTACAAAGATTATCATTTTTCTAGAAAAAGTCCGCTTAAACTTCAGGTTTTCGGCCTTCATATAATTTATCATTTTTTTACACCCTCTTTTTCACGGCTTGCCTTTACAACTTCCATAAACAAATGCTCTAAATCATCAATTTTATTTATTTCGCCCTGGTATCCAAGGTGACCGCCGATGATAATCCCAATATGATCTGCTATTTGTTCGACTTCTGAAAGGATATGACTAGATAAAATAACGGTTATTCCTTCTTGAGGAAAAGAGCGGATAAGGTCTCTGAGCTCCTGAATACCGATTGGATCAAGCCCGTTCGTAGGTTCATCAAGAATTAATAATTTAGGATGATTTAATAAAGCAATAGCGATTCCCAGTCGCTGCCTCATCCCCATAGAAAACTGGCCTGCTCTTTTCTTACCAGCATGCTGCATATCTACAGTTTTTAGCACACTGTGTATCCGCTCCTCAGATAGGCCCAGCAACGTGGCATGTACTTTTACATTTTCAAATGCTGTTAAATTATCGTAAAGGGGCGGAGCTTCTATTAAAGATCCAATATTTTGCAAATCAGAACGTTTCCATTTATGTCCGTCGAAGAAAACCTCACCAGAAGTCTTCCGTAAAATTCCTGTCAAAATTTTTAGTGTTGTTGATTTCCCAGCTCCATTTGGTCCAAGTAGACCATAAATACTGTTTTTCTGAACAGTTAGTGAAACATCTGAAACAGCTGTTTCTTTGCCAAACTTTTTTGTAAGACTTTTGGTTTCTAATAAGGCTGTACTCATGTCACACCCTCCCTTATTCCTTTTCATTCTTAATCAAAACTGCCCGATAATACTCACGATTAAACTCCACAATGATTTCATCTTCGGCATTGGAATCCTCGTTTGCACTGTAAACCTTCCCATAGCGTAAAGGTTTTTTCTCTTTGATTTCATCAGGGTCTAGAGAGAGATACGGTTCTTTCAGTTCTTCTTCTGACCATCTCTTTCCATCGCTATCTACAAAGAAAGTTTTGCCTATTGCCCCTATGACTTTTCCTTTTTTGTCTTCATCAACTTTTTCTTTCAGCTGATAAAGTTTTTCGTTGTAGACCACTTGATCGAGTTTTCCCTTATCAATCAACCTCTCCATTGTTTCAGCTGTTTCGTTTTCGTTACCCTCAGTAAAATGCATTGTTTTTTTTGTTTCTTCCATTGTTTTATCTTTAAACTTTGTTAATGATTGACATGCAGATAACATAAATAAAACAATAATACAGCCTGAAATGTTTATACATCTTTTTAAAAACATATACATCACCTCAATCTTATGACTTTTCCCCCTGTGCGTGTCTATGTGGGATGTTGATTATTTTAGAATACTTTTATCAAAATTTAATCAAGATACATTTCTAACTGGAAACTAAAAACATTTGGGCTACTGGCAATACGATCAACTTGTCCAATAAATAATCTTTAAGGTTATACAATTTTAATTCTTTAAAACAAAAATTATGTGGAGTGAATAACTGATATTCAAGATTTTCTTTCCTGCACTGCCTGTTTCCAAAGTATAAAAAATTCCTGCTGTCCAATTTTCAAGAAATAAAATAGAAAAGTGACTGGAATCGTCAAGTAAGGGCAGTGAGACTTTGGATTCGATGACATCAAAAACGTAATTAAAAGTATAGAAAATAGATTTTTTAGGAACGGAAGGGGGAGGAAGTGCCTGTAGAAGAGAAACAGGGAATGTATATTTATAAACTAAGACAAACCCCTAATTACTGAATTAGGAGTTTGTCGACAGTCTGGAGTTCCTTTGTATATCTTATCAAAGGAACATTCATGCTGCTTAATTAATAACCCATTTATCCTTCAAAAATAGCATTCTGCCAATCAAAAATGAAATAATGATAAAGACTAAATTAGATCCTAGGGTAAGAAGCAAATGCTGATAGATTATTTCCCCGAATATTAACTCCTTTAAAGTGCTAAATACATTAACAAAAGGAATAATAAAATGGTTAGTAGTTAATTCATTTATTCCAGTAGTTGATAAGAGCATCATTGGAAAAATAGTCAGAAGCAGTATCGGCGTGCTATAACTTTGAGCCTCTTTAATCGTTTTACCAATAATACTAGTAATCATAAGCAAGGAAGCAATTAACATAGAGTAAATAATCGTCATAACCAAAGCGAATACGATAATTAATGCAAAATTATTATGCACAGGAACAGCATTCTTCAAGTTTTCCGTAAAAAAGGCAATTTCAAGCACAACTACCAGCAAAGTGATCAAACCAGTTAAAACCCCGATAGTAGTGATTGTTAACCATTTAGAAATAACTAAAGTTGAACGCTTTACGGGAGTCATTAATAATGCCTCCATTGTTTTCTTTTCTTTTTCTCCTGCAAACAGATCTGCAGCGGCAGGAGAAGCGCCGATTCCTAAAGCTAATGATAGGATTAATGGAATAAGCATAGCGACTAAATTAATGGTTGGGTCCTCTGCAGAAATTTCTTGCTGTTCAATAGAGAAAGGCTGCACAACCGTACTTTCGACACCTGCTTCATTTAACCGTTCTGTTACCACCGTCTTTTCGTATTCATTTAATGCATTCATAACAATTGAAAGTAATGTAGAAGATTTTTCACTAAAAGAATCTCCAATGAGAACGATATTGGTATTTTCTCCTTTGCTGAGTTTTTCGCTAAAATCATTCTCTATCAGAATGGCAGCTTGTGCATCTCCGTCTTTTACCATTTTTTCGGGATTATCAGCAGCTACTAATTCAATGTTTGTATAAACAGCTAAATTTGCTTGCATCTCTTCATTTATATTTGTTGGAATGGCTAATTGGTAGGTGTCTCCTTCATCACTAGATACTAACTTTTCATAAAAGAGGGTTAAGCCTGTCATCATAATAATCGGTAAGAAAACGGTAAGTAATAATGTTCGTCTATCACGAAATGAATCCTTTAATTCTTTCAAAAATAATTTAAATAGCATATGTGTTTCCTCCTCTAACTAATTTGCTCATAAAGATGTAGTTTAGGTCCTTGCTGCCTTCCGCTTTGTATAAATCGTCAAGCTTTCCATGATAGACAAGCTCTCCTTTATGTATCATTGCAACGCTATCACATAGCATCGCAACTTCCTCCATAATGTGGCTGGAAAATAAAATGGTTTTCCCTTCTCTTTTTAATTGATGAACAAGCTGACGGAATACATTTGAAGCAGTAATATCCAAGCCTGTTGTAGGTTCATCAAAGAGAATAATTTCGGGGTCATGAATAATCGTTCGGGCAATAGCCACTTTTTGTCTCATTCCTTTAGAGAATCCGCCAACTTTTCGATCTAAATAATCTCGCATCCCAAACATTCTTGAAAGCTCATCGATTCTAACCTTTGTTTCATGTTTTCCTAATCCATATAGATTGGCAAAGTACTCTAGATTCTCTCTTGCAGTTAATCGCTCATAAAGACCAGTTTCTCCACCGAATAGAACACCAATTTTTTGTTTAATTTCATTGGGGTTTTTCTTTGTATCATATTGATCAACCGTTATAGTTCCTTCTGTTGGTTGGATAAGGGTGGCAATAGAACGTAGAAGCGTTGTCTTGCCTGCTCCATTCTCTCCAAGTAAAGCAATGGTTTCTCCTTTTTGTATGGAAAATGACACGTGTTTAAGGGCTGTTACAGAAGTTTTTTTATCTTGAAATTTTTTAGTTACCGTTTGAATCGTTATCATACTCTTTCACCTCGTATTGGTTTCGTTACATTTATCATAATTGGAGAGCCTCTTTTTTTCTGCCATTATGTCACGAAAATGGCTTATCATGTCGTGAAAAGGGAAGATGTCGCATATAGGAATACTTGTGGGGATGGAAAATGCGGTGAAACCCATCCGAACGTAGAGAAATCATGGTAAAATAAAAAGGGTAATTTCTGTCAGTATTTGTGGGGATGAAGGGAGAAAGAAGAGTTGAGAGTTGGTTTAGTAGATGACCGTATGATTGATCTAGATAAATTAATAGGCATTGTTTCCGGTATTCCTGATGTTGAGATTATCTTCTCAACGATATCGGCGGAAGAAGCTTATACGGAAATAAAAAAAGAAAGCATTGATTTATTAATTGCGGATATTGAAATGCCAGGTTTATCGGGATATGAATTAGCGGACATTATTCATTCTCATGCTTTGAATATTTTGGTCATCTTTGTAACAGGTACTAGTGGCTATGCTGTTCATGCCTTTGAACTGAATGTCCATGACTATATTATGAAGCCTTATAATAAGGAGCGTCTTACTCAATCGGTACAGCGAGCGTTAGAAAAGACAAAGTCTACAGAGATTGCAGGAAGACTTTATATTAAACAAAAGAGTGAAATTCACATTATCCAAAAGAAGGATATTGTTTTTATTGAACGATCCGGAAGGTCAACAACCATTTATACTAAAGCCGAAGCGATCAAAACATATCAAACGCTAAATGAATTAGAGGGAGAGCTGAGAGAAAGAGATTTTATACGCTCCCATCGATCTTTTATTATAAACATTCATTATGTTAAAAATTTTTCTCTTTATGCAAAGAACTCTTATGCTGTAGCATTCGAAGGATTAGAGGAAAAGGCAATGATTACAAAGGAAAAAGTAGATTTTCTTCAGGAAAATTACTTTTAAAGAGGTATATATGATTAATAATAACCATTTTTATTGGCTGCTTATTGCTGTTTATAGCACCATACATAGCAAAAGAGTAATCGACCACGTAAGTTTTTCGGTGCAAGCATATTGGATCTTTGCATTCTTTGTGGGGATATGCTTTGTTCTTTCGAAATATTTACATGCAGATAAAGCTGTTATTACTTCCAGAATAGAAGTTCTCTTTTGGCTTGTACAATCATTGGTTTTGCTTTTGCATATTCAAGTTGCATTCACATACTGGAATATATTATTCCTTCTGTTGTTCGTACTAATCGAAATAGTGCGGTTTATGATTGGAGCAAAAATTTTTTCACTGCAACAGGCAAAAGAGTCCTATGAGAAGGAGATAAGCCAATATAATGAACTTTTTCAAGTAGTGCGCAGCGAAAGACATGATTTTCTAAAGCATATTTCAGCAGTGCATTTTATGCTGGAAAAAGAGGGTTCCTCCCATGCTAAATCTTATTTAGACGAATTGGTAGAAGGATATGAAGAAACAAATCTATCTATAAAAGGGGAAAGTGGATCTGTAGCTTCTGTCTTACATAGAGTTTATAAGCAGGCGGTCCAGGAAAATATCGCGCTAAAATATGATTTTGATATCCCTTTATCAACGTTGCCGATGAAAGAAAAGGATATCGTCGGTTTAGTAGGGAATTTATTGTCTAATAGCTTAGAAGCAAGTCGAGAATGGCAGCAAAAGTATCGACGAGAGCCCCATATTATTATTCGGCTCTCCAAAAGAAGTGGGCTTTACTTACTGACATGCAAAAATGACTGCTTGCCTATTCCAGTTTCCATCTTAGACTCTTTATATAAGAAATTTGGTAAGTCGACGAAGAAGGGGAAAGAACGTGGATATGGAACAAGAATCATCCTTGATATCGTGAAGAAGCATCATGGCTATCTTGATTACACCTATAAGGAGGAATCATTTTTTGTCAAAATAAAAATACCAGTCATAAAAAACAGCAACGATGATTAATTGGATATTGGTTGCAAATCCGAAGCAGCTTAGGTGTAGCACCATGAAAAGTCCGTCTGCGGGAAATACCTACAAGTAATTCTTTTTTTAATAAAGACCCAAACAGTCGCAAGATGTTTTATTACTTCTTCGTATAATTGTTTGGGTTTATGTTTGTTGGAATACTTATGTCCTGGGCATGTCTATGCAAATCGTCTAGGATAGTTCCGTAATCGCTAATCCATTTATAGAAATGGAGCGAAAAGGCGGGCTATCCATTCTTTTAGCTTACTTCTGATTGTGATAGTATCTAAACCTTCAAGCGATAACTCCTTTGCCTGCTGTAAATCTTCTGTTGTAATCTTGTTCATTCTTTCTATAAAGCCTTTGTCGTAGATACAACAATTTAACTCATGATTTAAAAAGATGCTCCGTCTATCAAAGTTGGCTGAACCAATAA
This sequence comes from Niallia circulans, assembly GCF_003726095.1. NCBI lineage: Bacteria > Bacillati > Bacillota > Bacilli > Caryophanales > Bacillaceae > Niallia > Niallia circulans. Next base: position 3,547,816 of record NZ_CP026031.1, on the reverse strand, counting down.
TAATAATTTCATTATCAATGTTAATTAATTTACCATGAAAAAAACCATTCATATACTGATAAACACTTGCTCCATGTGCAATCAATGTACGTAAATATGGAAAGGAGGCCTCTTTGACTAACAAGTGATCTGCCTTATCAGGTATAAGGATGGTAATGGAAATATTTCTATGTAATGCTCTTAGTAACTCCTTTGTTATTTGTTTACTAGGTATAAAATAAGGAGTGGTAATTAGAAGAGAACTTTTGCAGTTTTTTATGACATGACAGACTATTTCCTCTAAATAAACCCCTTGTGTAGGAATTATTTGATGTCTAGATTCTCCCTTTTTTTGCAGGGGAAAATATACACGATTTTGCAGTAAATTTATCTTAGAAGCTTTTAACCAATCCATTAAAAATTCTCGTTGTAAGTCATCGACCCCTTCACCAATCAATTTAAGATGATAGTCACGCCAAGGGCTCAATTTATAATTAGCATGAATATAATCCTTGCCAATATTAAAGCCCCCCATAAAACCAACCTTACCATCGATAATAGCAATTTTTCGGTGGTTTCTAACCTGCAAGGAATAAAAAAGATAAGGGAAAATTGGAAGCTGACAAAATGCAAACTGAACGCCGGCCTTTTTTAATTTTGCCCTAACCTTTTTTCTTATTTTATAACTTCCTAACCAATCTAAAATAAGTCGCACTTCCACTCCTTCATGTGCTTTTGTTTTTAAAAGATTGAGAAACTCGTTGGAAATACTGTCTGTTTTAATAGTATAGAAAAGAATATGGACATGTTCAGCAGCCTCTTCAATTGCTTGAAAAAGGGCTGGAAATAGTTCTGTACCGTCCGAGTAAATGTGAAAGTCACTATATCTAAAAGGATGATTTTTTCGATTGCTTTTTTTTTGCTGAGCTCTCTTTCCTAATTGAAAGTCCAGGTAAAGAAGGAAAATAAGTATGGCAATAATGCTTAGGATAATCAGGAATGTCTTCATTCATAATGCCCTCCTTAGAAGGATAGTATTGCCGATATTCCCTTCTTTTCATACCTTGCTTGGTCATGTCCGTAAGAGATTGCTATTCACCAAAAATACAATAGATAATGGAAGAGAGAAGAAAAAATAGCGTTTAGACTTGCGTGCCCCTTGATAGAATCGTTATCCTAGAAGTAAGAATATTCTACATTTAGTTGGGGTGGATTAACAGTGCGGAAATTATGGATATGGCTGGGAATGCCTGTATATATAGTGGTGTTTTCTTTCCTTTATAAGCACCAATTAGGTTCCATTGGCTTCTTTCTTTTATCCCTTCTGTTTTTTAAACTAGCTAAGAATAAACACTCAAAAATAACGGGAAAAGAGAAGGAAAACTTTTATTTTGAAGAAAAGTTAAATAAACCTTAACTAGAACTAGCATATTCACCTAAAATTTGTTTATAATGGAGAATATGTATTTTTACTATTTTAGTTAGAGTTCTTTTCAAAAGGCTTTAAAATAGGTTAGAGGATTTATTGCAGAATGGTCAACAAAAGCATAAAAAAATAATAAACTCCCGAAAAGTGAAACTTCCACCTGAATTTCGGTCCGAGCTTTCAGGAAAGGGATAAGAGTAGATAAGAAAGGAAGTGCGAAAGAATGAGTATTGATAAATACACTCAAGAAGAACTAAAAGAAATGTCGCTAATTGATGTAGCACATGAAATTATGAATGGTGGTAAAACACCTTATGCATTTAATGAACTAATGGATCAAGTAGCAAAATTAGTTGGGTTAAGTGAAGAAGAGGTTAATGAAAAAATAGCACAATTATATACAGATGTTAATATTGATGGTCGCTTCTTATCATTAGGAGACAATCGTTGGGGACTTCGTTTATGGTACCCTGTAGATAAATCAGAAGAAGATGTCGTAACAGTTACAAAACCGAAGAAGAAGAAAGCGAAAAAAGCTGTTGATGATGACTTCGATGATTTTGATAGCCTTGATGAGGATGACGATTTTGATGACTTTGATGCTGATCTAGATGACGAAGAGCTTCTAGATGAGGATGAGGATTTAGATGAAGAAGATGATGATCTATTAGATGACGATTTGTCGGAAGAAGATGATGATTTCGATGAAGATTATGAAATCGATGACGATGAGCTAGATGAGGATGAAGAGGAAGAAGACGACGAATTTGATGACGAGGATGAGGATAAATAATCTCCTAGTCTTGACATTTATAGTCGTTGCTAGTAAAATCTTTTTTGGGCTCCTTAAAAAGAGGAACGAACTAAATTCGCTAAATATAGCGCTCCCTTACTTTTAGAAAGTAAGTGGAGCGCTTTTTATTTTTTAGTAAAGAAAGTAAATAGCAATCGTTTCATACCCCTCTAAAAAAATTAGTTAATTCGTCTTAAATAAAGAGGAATTGGAGCAAACTTAAATCAAGGGGGATAATATAATGACAAAATATATTTTTGTAACAGGTGGAGTAGTATCTTCACTCGGAAAAGGTATTACAGCAGCATCACTAGGACGCTTGCTGAAAAATCGTGGTGTAAGTGTAACGATTCAAAAGTTTGACCCGTATATCAATGTGGATCCTGGTACAATGAGTCCATATCAGCATGGAGAAGTGTTTGTAACAGATGATGGCGCAGAAACAGACTTAGACTTAGGTCACTATGAGCGTTTTATTGATATCAATTTAACGAAATATAACAATGTGACAACAGGAAAAATCTATTCTACTGTATTAAGAAAAGAACGTAGAGGAGATTATCTTGGTGGAACAGTGCAAGTAATTCCGCACATTACAAATGAAATCAAAGAACGTGTATTTAGAGCTGGTCGTGAAACAAATGCAGATGTAGTAATTACAGAAATTGGCGGAACGGTTGGAGACATTGAATCTTTACCATTCTTAGAAGCTATTCGTCAAATTAAAAGTGATATTGGTCGTGACAATGTTATGTACATTCATTGTACATTGGTACCATACATCAAAGCTGCAGGGGAAATGAAAACTAAACCAACACAACATAGTGTAAAAGAGCTACGCAGCTTAGGAATTCAGCCAAATGTGATTGTAGTAAGAACAGAAAAACCTATTTCTGAAGATATGAAGGATAAAATTGCTTTATTCTGTGATATAGACAATAAATCTGTTATTGAATGTCGTGATGCAGATACACTTTATACTATTCCGTTAGCTCTTCAAGAGCAAAATCTTGATCAAATCGTATGTGACCATTTAAAGCTTAAATGCCAAGAAGCAGATATGACAGAATGGATTGAACTAGTAGATCGCGTTCGTCATCTTTCTAAAACAACAAAAATTGCCCTTGTTGGTAAATATGTTGAATTACAAGATGCTTATATTTCTGTAGTAGAAGCATTAAAGCACGCCGGGTATGCATATGATGCTGACATTGAGATCGATTGGATTAATGCAGAGCAGGTAACGAAAGAAAACGTGCAAGAAATATTACAAGATGCAGATGGAATTCTCGTACCAGGTGGATTCGGAGACCGTGGTGTGGAAGGAAAAATTCTTGCAACGCAATATGCACGCGAACAGAAGGTTCCTTTCTTTGGGATTTGCTTAGGTATGCAGGTAGCATCTATCGAATTTGCTCGTAATGTTTTAGGGTGGAATGATGCTCATTCTTCTGAAATTAACGAAGCAACAACACATCCAGTTATTGACCTTCTGCCAGAACAGAAGGATGTGGAAGATTTAGGTGGAACACTTCGCTTAGGTTTATATCCATGTAAATTAAAAGAAGATACAAGAGCGTATGAAGCATATCAAGACGAGGTAATCTATGAGAGACATCGTCATCGTTATGAGTTCAATAATCAATATCGTCAAGAGATGGAAAATGCAGGATTTGTATTCTCAGGAACTAGCCCAGATGGCCGTTTAGTGGAAATTGTTGAATTAAAAGATCATCCTTGGTTTGTTGCTTCTCAATTCCACCCAGAATTTATCTCGAGACCAACTCGCCCGCAACCTCTTTTCCGTGAGTTTGTCGGTGCATCTATCCGCTTAGCAGAAAAATAAAATTTTGGCGAACTTAAAAAAAGAGGCTATTCCATTTATTTGGAAAAGCCTCTTTTTGTAATGTTTTCTAACGTTTAGTGTAATGGTAATTCTTTTTTATAAATCATATTCTTTCAAAATTTCATCAGTGGTAAATTTAATGCCATGATAAATAAAAAGAGCAACAATTAACGATGGATAGCCATATCGCTTTCCTTCATCGTCAGGCAATAAGCCTTTAGAAAGTCTTAAGTCGATAGAAACATCTGCAAAGTCTACCAGTGATTCAATATCAGGATTGGTAATAGAACAGATGGAAATAAAAGGAACTTGAGCATCGTATAGTTGTTTAGCAAATGTGTTTATTTCTTCCTCTTCATTTGTTCGAGCAAAAAGAATAAACCGATCGTTTGAGGTAATAGATTCAAGCGATGCATTTGCCCATTTTTCTGTATTTAGCATCGGCTCCATCCCAGTTGTAGCCTCTGCTATCACTCCTGCCATTTCATTTGTTGCATAGATATAAACCTTTCCGTCACTGACAATGGCTTGGGCTAATAGTCTTGAGCTGTCTTCGATTGCTTCCTCTTCTTTCTCATGCAATCTTTTAAATAACCCACTTAGTTGAGTGGAAAACATTTTAAGCAAGTGGAAAACCTCCATTTTATTAAATTAAAACAGTAATTTGCTTCATATAGTAGATAATTATAATTAAATTGAAGGAAAAGGTAAAATTTAAGGGGATTAGCAGGAAAAGTCGAGTAAATAGTAGAAAAAGATAAAGTATGATAAAAACGAGAGAATACATACATATAACTTGAGTTAGAAGGGAAGGTTCCTTATGAAAGGGAAAATATTAATTGTTGATGATCAATTCGGCATTAGAATCCTTTTGAATGAAGTTTTTCAAAAGGAAGGATATAAGACATTCCAAGCTGCAAATGGAAATCAGGCGTTAGAAATTGTGACAAGAGAATCACCTGATTTAGTGCTGCTTGATATGAAAATTCCAGGAATGGATGGAATTGAAATATTAAAACGAATGAAAAAGCTTAATCAGGATATTCGTGTGATTATCATGACAGCTTATGGAGAACTAGATATGATTCAAGAAGCGAAGGACCTCGGTGCCCTAACGCATTTTGCTAAACCGTTTGATATTGATGATCTGAGAGAGGCTGTTAAGAAGTACATTAATTATTAATCGCCATATTTTATACATATTTATTAGCCAGCCAGTTCCTATATGTTTTCCCTTAACCCGAAAAATGTAGTTTCTGTTTTGAAGCTATTGGTTTTCGAAAACTAGATCTGTGATATTTTTTACTAAGCCATCATGGACCATATTTTCAATACCTATTCTATAGTTTATAAGTGGATTTAGAATTAAAGTGCTTTCATTCGACAAAAAGTCTACTAATTTGTGACAAAATAGAAAAAAAAGCTTGAACGATAGCATTTCTTGATTTATTTTGGTATGATTACAATTGAGTTTTTAAATGGAATGATTCGTTTTGTTTTACTTGAGGTATTATATACATATTCAACTTTCCTTTGGGAAATTTAATAAAGATTCTCTTGTAAAAAAGAACGATCATTAAATAAGGAGGAAGAAATATGCCTTTAGTTTCAATGAAAGACATGTTAAACAAAGCAAAAGCAGAAGGCTATGCTGTTGGTCAATTTAACTTAAATAATCTTGAGTTTACTCAAGCAATTCTTCAAGCTGCAGAAGAAGAAAAATCTCCAGTTATTCTTGGAGTTTCTGAAGGTGCAGGCCGCTATATGGGTGGCTTCAAAACTGTTGTAAAAATGGTTGAAGGTTTAATGGAAGACTATAACATCACAGTTCCTGTTGCTATTCATTTAGATCACGGTTCAAGTTTCGAAAAATGTAAAGAAGCAATCGATGCTGGCTTTACATCTGTAATGATCGATGCTTCTCACCATCCATTTGATGAGAACGTTGAAATTACTTCTAAAGTAGTAGAATATGCACATGCTAAAGGTGTTTCTGTAGAAGCAGAACTTGGTACTGTTGGTGGACAAGAAGATGACGTTGTAGCTGAAGGTGTAATTTATGCTGATGCTAACGAATGTGTTGAACTTGTTAAACGTACTGGCATTGACACTTTAGCTCCTGCTTTAGGATCTGTTCACGGTCCTTACAAAGGTGAGCCTAACTTAGGTTTCAAAGAAATGGAAGAAATCGGTAACTTAACTGGTTTACCATTAGTATTACACGGTGGTACTGGTATCCCAACTAAAGATATCACAAAAGCTATTTCTTTAGGAACAGCTAAAATCAACGTTAACACTGAAAACCAAATTGCTTCTGCAAAAGCAGTTCGCGAAACATTAGCTGCTAAACCAGAAGAATACGATCCACGTAAATACTTAGGACCTGCTCGTGATGCGATTAAAGCAACTGTAATCGGCAAAATCAAAGAATTTGGTTCTTCTAATAAAGCATAATTTTATTTGTAGGAAAGAGAGGATATCTTTTTAGGGGCAGACCCTTAAAGGATATCCTTTTTTTTATGGCATTCTTCAAAAAAAGCTGTTTTTGGAAGGGGGGAAAGGTAATATCTTCAAATAATTGCGTAGGTAAATATTTCGAAAATAACTTCCCTATTTATATTCCAAAAGGTTACTAGCAATCATCAAGCGAGCGGTTTCAGTTGATTTGTGAATTACCAAGGGATATCATGACTTGTTTATGGAAAAAGCGTATATGAAAGTGGAAGATTATAGTAAAAGAAAGTTGTCGATGAATTGGTTCCAAGTATCAGGACTCCTTATATAGGTAATACTAAAAATGTTTGTACTTTGTTAACACAATAGAACGTAAAGTTCATACATATATACTTTTCCATTGAGTCTTAATATTTGGTATAATAAGTAACAGTAATTCAAACAAGATTCTACATCCAAGCCTCATCTTGATTAACTTATAGCAGAATTCGTACTTTTGCATTGGCTTAGAAGGGAGCTAGAAATGGAAAAACTTATGATTGCAGGTGGATCACCTTTAAAAGGAACGGTTAGAGTGAGTGGTGCAAAAAATAGTGCAGTGGCACTTATTCCAGCAACCATTTTAGCTGAATCTCCCGTTACAATTGAGGGACTGCCTGACATTTCAGATGTTCAGATATTAAAAGAGATTATGGAAGAGTTAGGTGGAACGGTATCTATATCAGAGTCTGATATAACAATTGATCCCTCTTCTATGATTTCTATGCCTATGCCGAATGGGAAGGTAAAAAAATTGCGTGCTTCTTATTATTTAATGGGAGCCATGCTAGGACGATTTAAAAAGGCGGTAATTGGCTTACCTGGTGGCTGTCATCTAGGACCAAGACCGATAGATCAGCATATTAAAGGATTTGAAGCACTTGGTGCACAGGTTACAAATGAACAAGGAGCCATTTATCTTCGGGCAGATGAGTTAAGGGGAGCAAGAATTTACTTAGATGTAGTAAGCGTAGGGGCAACAATTAATATTATGCTTGCAGCAGTACGAGCAAAAGGGAAAACCATCATTGAAAATGCAGCTAAAGAACCGGAAATTATTGATGTGGCAACACTTTTAACCAATATGGGAGCGAAAATAAAAGGTGCAGGGACTGATGTGATTCGGATTGAAGGGGTAGATCATCTTCATGGTTGCCGTCATACTATTATTCCGGATCGTATCGAGGCAGGTACGTATATTATTATTGGAGCAGCGGTTGGAGATGGTGTGCTTGTGGATAATGTAATCCCCCAACATTTAGAGTCTTTAATTGCGAAATTAAGAGAGATGGGAGTCTCGATAGAATCAAGTGATGAACAAGTGTTTATCAGCTCCAATAATTCTTTGAAACCAGTAGATATAAAAACACTTGTATATCCTGGGTTTCCAACAGATCTTCAGCAGCCATTCACATCCCTTTTAACAAAGACAAATGGTACAAGTATGGTTACAGATACAATTTACGGTGCTAGATTTAAACATATTGATGAGCTGCGTCGAATGAATGCCACAATAAAAGTAGAGGGACGATCTGCCATTATTAATGGTCCAGTTCATTTGCAAGGTGCCAAAGTAAAAGCAAGTGACTTACGTGCTGGTGCCTCCTTAGTAATAGCAGGGCTAATGGCAGATGGAGTGACAGAAATTACAGGTCTTGAGCATATTGATAGAGGGTACAGCCATATAGTAGAAAAACTTACTGGTTTAGGGGCGACAATATGGCGAGAAAAGATGACCGAAGAGGAATATGAACAAATAAATAATGGCTAATCAATTGTGAACTAGTACAGCGCCGTGTTATTCGAATCATGTGTTGAACCTTTTTCTAGTTATTAGCCAATATAGGATAGCAGGGGAGGAAGTTCCCTCTGTTCTAAATTCATTAATAACTTTTTGGAAAAAGAAAATAAGTCTAGATAAATTATTTATACGTATTTTAAAAGCAGATTTTTGCTACTAAAGGCATGTAGGGACCATCCTTTTAAATTTGTTTATGAAAGAATAAATGTCCTCCAATACGGGAATATTCATTAAGCTTCCTCCATACCTTCCTTTTCGAAAGACCCTAAAAAAGAAGGATGAAAAACGAAACTTCATCCATATTCTGCTTCCATTATGGAGTGAACAAGTGTTGGTAAAAAAATTCTTGTTGCACATTTTTCGTAGATGGAGGTAAAATAGAGATTGCTTTTAATTGATTCTCGTCGAAGCTAATAGAAACATGAAGGATAAAATAAAAACTCCTCTTAAGATAAATTTATATTCAAATCACGGCTCCTTCCGCTTTATTGAAAGACAGCCATTCTTATGAAAAAGTTATAAGAAAATGAAAGTATACGATTTATCGATAGCTGGAGAAGAAGCAGGATTCTTCTTTTCCATCCTTCACTTTAATTATTTCTCGCATCAAAATTTCTCTTCAAAAAAGCTTTCGCCTCAAACAGAAGAATAACCTTCCCACATTTCGAAATAAATGGTAGGGATAACTGAAAATATAAAAGAGTGGTGTAAAAATGGGATTAAATATATCTAGTTTAGAAAATATGAAATTAAAAGAGCTGTATGAATTAGCTCGCGAATATAAAGTTGCCTATTACAGTAAGTTAACTAAAAAGGAACTGATTTTTTCCATCTTAAAAGCAAGAGCAGAGCAAGAAGGCTATTTCTTCATGGAAGGCGTTCTAGAGATTATTCAGTCAGAAGGATTTGGCTTCTTAAGACCGATTAATTATTCTCCAAGTTCACAAGATATTTATATCTCAGCATCTCAAATTAGAAGATTTGATTTGAGAAATGGAGATAAAGTTTCAGGGAAAGTTCGCCCGCCTAAAGAAAACGAAAGATACTTTGGCTTACTTCAAGTAGAAGCTGTTAACGGAGACGATCCAGAGTCAGCGAAAGAAAGAGTTCATTTTCCAGCCTTAACACCTCTATACCCGAATCGTCAAATACATTTAGAAACAACACAGAGAAATGTATCTACTAGAATAATGGATGTGTTAGCTCCTGTTGGCTTTGGACAACGTGGTCTGATTGTAGCTCCTCCTAAAGCAGGTAAGACAATGCTGATTAAGGAAATAGCAAATAGTATTACAACAAATCATCCAGAGGCAGAGCTGATTGTTTTACTCATTGATGAAAGACCTGAAGAAGTAACAGATATTGAAAGATCTGTAAGTGGAGACGTTGTTAGCTCAACATTTGATGAAGTTCCCGAAAATCATATTAAAGTTGCTGAATTAGTATTAGAAAGAGCAATGCGTCTTGTGGAACATAAACGTGATGTTATTATCTTGATGGATAGTATCACAAGATTAGCACGTGCATATAACCTAGTCATTCCTCCAAGTGGAAGAACTTTATCGGGAGGAATTGATCCAGGGGCATTCCATAGACCAAAACGATTCTTCGGTGCTGCACGTAATATCGAAGAAGGCGGTTCTTTAACGATATTGGCTACAGCATTAGTTGATACTGGTTCACGTATGGACGATGTTATTTATGAAGAATTTAAAGGAACAGGTAATATGGAGCTTCATTTAGATCGTGCATTAGCAGAAAGAAGAATATTCCCTGCTATTGATATTAGACGCTCTGGAACACGGAAAGAAGAACTATTGATTCCTAAAGAACATTTAGACAAGCTATGGGCTATTCGTAAGTCAATGTCTGATTCACCAGACTTTGCTGAAAAGTTCTTAAGAAAATTAAGACAAACGAAAAGCAATGAGGATTTCTTTGCGATCCTTGGTGAACAAATGAAAGCAGGAACTGCTAAACGTTCCTAAATATATAGAAGTGATTTTAAATAGTTTATTTCTATGATGGAAAGCTTTCAGTATTTTTCAATATTTGGTAATTAATGCATGGTTAATAGTGTTGCAAAACAAGAATGTACTTGTTATAATATAATCAATGTGTTTTACAATTACAGTGTCTAAGCACTGTTTTAGAACTCTGTTTCGAAAGTTGCAGGGCGGAAGGAGATGAAAAGGAATGAAAACAGGAATTCATCCAACTTATAACGAAATTACGGTGAAATGTGCTTGTGGTAACGAGTTCAAAACTGGTTCTGTTAAAAAAGAAATCAAAGTTGAAACTTGTTCTGAGTGCCATCCGTTCTATACTGGACGTCAAAAATTTGCTGAAGCTGGCGGACGTGTTGATCGCTTCAACAAAAAATACGGTCTTAAGTAATATGGAATATCAAGAACAGGCAAGAAGTTACTTCTCCTTGCCTGTTTTTTATTTGGACTGATAGTAGGATTTTTAAGAATGAAAGTCATGATATAACTTTTATTCTTAAGTATCTTATGTTATTTTTCTTCTATTTTTCACTCGAGATGCTAGTGAAAAAATGATATTTGAAGTGAATCTATTATTTCCATTAGCATGGATAGCTGTTAAAGTATGTAAGAGAGAATATGAATAGTGATTTTCATATCTTGACTATTAATTAGAAAAATATAAATAGAGTAATGGAAGAGACAAGTTGTTTTATCTAGGAAGGAGCGGTTTCATGTATGTAATGAAACATCATGGATGGGTAGAAGTTATTTGCGGAAGTATGTTTTCAGGAAAATCAGAAGAACTCATCCGTCGTGTAAGAAGAGCGCAATTTGCTAAGCAGAAGTTTATAGTGTTTAAACCAAGTATCGATAATCGCTATAGTGAAAAATCTGTCGTTTCCCATAATGGAACTGCAACTAATGCGATTCCTATTAGTAAATCAGCCGACATTTTTGAATATGTTACTTCCGATATAGAGATAGTTGCAATAGATGAAGTGCAGTTTTTTGATGATGAAATTATTGGAGTTATACAACATTTAGCAAATAGTGGCCATCGAGTGATTTGTGCCGGTTTAGATCAGGACTTTAGAGGCGAGCCATTTGGAAAAATGCCAGAATTAATGGCGATCGCAGAATTAGTGACGAAGCTTCAGGCAGTTTGTGCCGTTTGCGGTTCTCCAGCAAGCAGAACACAAAGGTTGATTAATGGTGCCCCAGCTAACTACGAAGATCCTGTAATTTTAGTAGGTGCTTCTGAATCTTATGAACCAAGATGTCGCCATCATCATGAAGTACCTAGAAGTACAGAGAAAGCAAATAAAGATAATACCTCAACGGCTTTATAAGAAAAAGCTCTTGTTAGGAATGGTTGGTCCTTCTTAACGGGAGCTTTTTTTTATTGTTTATAAAAAAGCTCGAAAAGCCGTACAAAACCGTAGAATTGATAAAACTCATGGAAGTCATTCGCTATACTTAGTTATATTCAGTAACAACGTGAATGATAAACCATAACGTAATACTGTACGGATTTTTTTTTTCATGTTACTATATAATTAACTTATAAACAGAAAGGGGTTTTTTCATTGGGAAGGCGTTATTGCGTATTGGCCAAGTGGCGAAATTAAGTGGATTATCTACAAGAACGATTGATTATTATACAAGTAATAAATTGCTTCCGGTGACGCGATCTGATTCCAATTATCGCCTGTATTCCGAAGATGTTCTCTATACATTGGAACGAATAAAACTTTTGAAAAAACAACGTATGTCGATTGGAGAAATACGAAATGTTATTCATTCAATGGAAGACCAAGAAATTGAACCAATAATGGATGAGGTACAGGACGAAATTGCCTGTTTGCATAAAAAACTGGCCTCTTTGGAAGAACGATTGAAAGATGCGCCGCAGGAAGAGAAAAAGAAAGTGTATCGTACACTTGAAACAAAATTATTAGACGTAATGAAATTACTGTCTTTAATGTAACCATTCCTGGAGGTGAATCCCTCGAAACGAGGGAAATAATTGGACATAATAACGATAATCAATTTATTTTTACTGGTGCTATTATTAGCGCTAACAGCTTTCTTTGTTGGTGCTGAATTTGCTGTTGTTAAAATTCGTATGTCAAGAATTGATCAGTTAATAGCAGAAGGAAATAAGAAGGCCATTATGGCGAAGAAAGTAGCAAGTGAGTTAGATTACTATCTTTCTGCCTGTCAATTAGGTATTACCGTAACAGCGCTTGGTCTTGGTGCTTTAGGGAAACCGGCAATTGAGCAACTATTGTATCCAATCTTTAATTTACTGAATGCTTCTCCCTCTGTTGCTTCAGTTGCTTCCTATGCTATTGCTTTTGCATTGGTAACTTTCTTGCATGTGGTGGTAGGAGAAATGGCTCCGAAAACACTTGCTATTCAATTCGCTGAGAAATTAACCTTGTTGCTGGCACCGCCATTATATTGGTTTGGTAAGGTAATGAAACCTTTTATATGGGCATTGAATGGTTCGGCACAAGTAGTACTTCGTTTAATGGGGATTAAACCTGCTAAGCACGAACAGGCTTATTCTGAAGAAGAATTGAAAATAGTAATGACACAGAGCTATCAAGGTGGAGAAATTGACCAAACAGAGCTTGAGTATATGGAAAATGTATTCTCCTTTGATGAAAGAGTAGCGAAGGATATTATGGTTCCTAGAACAGAGTTGGTAACACTAAATAAAGATATGTCTTATGAAGAGATTGTAAAAGTCTTGGATGAGCATAATTATACGCGTTATCCTGTAACAGAGGATGGAGATAAAGATCATATTATTGGTGTCGTGAATGTAAAGAAAATGCTAACACAGATGGCTTGGGGAAGAAATCGTCAATTAGACGAATTCGTTCGCGACCTTCCTGTTGTGTTAGAAGTAACAAGATTGCAGGATGCTCTGTTAAAAATGCAGCAGGAGCGAGTGCATATGTTATTGGTTATTGATGAGTATGGTGGTACCTCTGGTATATTGGCAATGGAAGATATATTAGAGGAACTTGTTGGAGAAATCCGTGATGAGTTTGATGCAGATGAAGTGGCGGACATCCGGGAGTCAGGTAAAGATAAATATTTCATTAATGGCCGTGTATTGCTAGATGAACTAGAAGAACGTTTTGGTATTCCATTTGAAGAAAGGGAAGAACTTGATACTATTGCCGGTTGGATTCAATATCAGCTATTAGATACAGCGAAAATTGGGGATCAAGTAGAACAAGGGGACCGGTTATGGACAGTGACCGATATGGATAATTATCAAATCAAAGAGGTTAGCCTTATACAAAACGCTTTTAAAACAATCTAGATGTCAAAACTGCTTTATCGATAACTCATGGAGGTGAATCCCTTTAAAAGAGGGAAATAATTGGACAGTATAATACTATTGAATTTGTTTTTAGTAGCAGTATTTATTATGTTAACGGCGTTTTTCGTTGGGGCGGAATTTGCTATTTTAAAAGTAAGAACGTCACGATTGGATCAGCTTATTGCCGAGGGGAATAAAAAGGCAATTACTGCAAAGAAAGTAGCGCATGACCTGGATTATTATTTATCTGCCTGTCAGCTTGGAATTACCATTACGGCATTGGTTTTAGGAGCATTAGGAGAACCGACAGTAGAAAAAATTCTTCATCCTTTATTTGAGAGGTTTGATGTGCCTAATGCTTTATCAACAGTACTCTCCTATGCAATTGCTTTATCTGTTGTTTCTTTTTTACATGTTGTAGTCGGAGAATTAGCTCCAAAGACATTGGCTATTCAATATGCTGAAAAAATGACGTTGATGCTTGCTCCTGGTTTATATTGGTTTGGGCGGATTACAAAGCCGATTATCCATGCTTTAAATGGATCATCAAGAGCGATCCTCGGTTGGTTTGGTATCAAACCAACTGGACATGAAATAGCCCATTCGGAAGAGGAATTAAAGTTGATTGTGACTCAAAGTTACGAGAGTGGCGAAATCAATCAAACAGAATTAGCTTATTTAAAGAATATTTTTGCTTTCGATAATCGAATTCTCAAAGAAATTATGATTCCGAGAGAACAAATTGTAAATGTAGAAATAGAAATGTCACTGGAAGAGATGCTGACAGTCTTGGATAAACAAGAATACACTCGTTATCCTGTTACAAAGAATGGTACAAAGCTAGTAGGGTATGTAAATACAAAAGAGATGCTAACAAATGTGGTAGCGGGAAGAGAAACAAAAATGGAAGAATTTATTCATGAGATGCCTATTTTTCTTCAAACGTCGCCTATTAAAAATGTTCTTCTTAAAATGCAGCAAGAGAGAGTGCATATGGCTCTAGTGAAAAATGAAAGAGGCGTAATTGTAGGTCTTGTTACAATGGAGGATATTCTAGAAGAAATTGTTGGCGAGATACGTGATGAATTTGTAGGAGAAGAGATTCTGAATAAAGGATTCTAATTTCGAATTTACTAGTTCAATAGAAAAAGAGTAAAAACTCTGCTAAATCATTTATTGTTACGCAGGAAATCAATTTCCTGAGTGGTGTAAACAATTTAGCGGAGTTTTTTATGGTTTATGCTTTGCGAAAAGGCAGTGCATTTATGCTGGAGGCTGCGACTTCTAAAGATTTTCCCTGTAAAGATAGCGCTTGTTTGAGCGTACTAAATGTGGAAACCTTTCCTAATTTAATTCCCAAGGCAGCAATCATTTGAGCAGTATCAGGACTGAGTCCAGAAATAGTAGACTCGATACCAATAAAAGAAAGTATTTTTGTTAGTTTCATTAACTCATGCAAAACCATTGTATCAATGGAAGAAATACCTGATAAATCAATGAACAAATGCTCAATGCCTTCCTCTTTGCAGCGTACAGGAACGGTTTCTAATATTAGTTTTGCCCGTAGGCTATCAATGTCACCGATTAGGGGAAGAACACCAATCGATTCAGTAATTGGGATAACAGGAACACTTAATTGTTGGATAAGCTCCTCCTGCGAGTGGATTTTTTCTTTTGTAAAAGCATGATACATACTGGTAAATTGATTTGTCAATTGATCAAAAGTAGATTGATATTTAGAGCTCCATTGTAAAACTAAGGCTGTTGAAACCTCTTTATGCTCCAGGATAAACTGTTCAATTGTATTCCATATTGCTTTTCTGGTGATGCTTAATGCCTCTAATACTTCATGAACTGGCGTTGCTAGTTCTACCCTGCTTTTAGCAACCTCATTTGCCCATACTTCTAGGTTATTAGCAAAGATGCTTTCATCCTCTAGAAATGCACTGATGACAGTCTGAATGGTAAAAGCATGCTGTTTTTTTAGCAATTTTTCAACAGCAGGGGAGGAGTTTTTTGAATAAATAGAGCCTGGTTCTCCATCTTTAATAGCAAACCAAGTTTTCGTAATAGAGGGTGCCTTGTCCATCACATATTCATAAATGGAATGGTTTGTTAGGGACATAGTTCATTTCCTCTCTTTTTAGTGTTATATCTATTATAATAGATAATAAAAAAATTGGCTTTACATTCTTCTGTTTATTTAACTAATACGCTATTTTTCATAAGAATTGGTTTTGACGAGGAAAATAGCCTATAATATAATGAGTACGTTATGGATAAAAACGAGGTGAATAGTGTGTTTGATCGTCTTCAAGCTGTAGAGGATCGTTATGACAAGCTTAATGAATTATTAAGTGATCCTGAAATTGTGAATGATACAAAAAAACTGCGTGACTATTCGAAAGAACAATCGGATATTCAAGAAACAGTAGAAGTTTATCGTGAATATAAAGAAGTAAAAGAACAGCATTTAGAAGCTAAAGCAATGCTGGAAGAAAAGCTAGACCCTGAAATGCGTGAAATGGTAAAAGAGGAATTGGATGAAACGGCTGCACGTATTGAAGAGCTAGAAGCACGTTTAAAAATATTATTAATTCCTAAAGATCCTAATGACGATAAAAACGTTATTATGGAAATAAGAGGTGCTGCTGGAGGGGATGAAGCTGCTTTATTTGCAGGAGATCTTTTCCGTATGTACAGCCGTTTTGCGGAGGCGCAAGGATGGAAGATGGAAGTCATTGATGCGAGCTCAACGGGTGTTGGCGGCTACAAAGAAATCATCTTTATGATTAACGGAAAAGGGGCATACAGCAAATTAAAGTTTGAAAATGGGGCCCACCGTGTACAACGTGTGCCGGAAACGGAATCTGGCGGACGTATCCATACGTCTACTGCAACAGTTGCTTGTTTGCCTGAAGCAGAAGAAGTAGAGATTGAAATCCATGAAAAAGATATACGCGTAGATACATTTGCTTCTAGTGGTCCTGGAGGGCAAAGTGTTAATACAACGATGTCTGCTGTCCGTTTAACGCATCTTCCAACAGGTACAGTCGTTTCCTGTCAGGATGAAAAATCACAGATAAAAAATAAAGAAAAAGCAATGAAAGTATTACGTGCGCGTGTTTATGATAAATTCCAGCAAGAAGCACAAGCAGAATATGATCAACAACGTAAATCTGCAGTTGGAACAGGGGATCGCTCTGAACGTATTCGTACGTATAATTTCCCGCAAAACCGTGTGACTGACCATCGTATCGGATTAACTATTCAAAAGTTAGACCAGATTCTTCAAGGGAAAATGGATGATATAATCGATGCCCTCATTTTTGAAGAACAATCTAGTCGTTTGGAAAGTGCTTCTGATGTGTAAGGTATTCGAGGCCCTCAAATGGGCTTCTTCTTATTTAAAGGAGCATAATAGAGAAGAATATGCAGCGGAGTTATTATTAAGGCATTCTTTACAAGTGAGTAGATCTGAATTGCTTATAAAATTTCGTGAAGACATAGATGAAGAACAATTTAAGGATTTCCAAAAGTTAGTCTCCTTACATGCTGAAGGACAACCAGTCCAATATATTATTGGTCAAGAAGACTTTTATGGCAGAGCTTTTAAGGTGAATAAGGAAGTGCTCATTCCTCGACCAGAAACGGAAGAGCTTGTACAATCCGCACTTACGCGGATAGATAGACTGTTTGGAGAAGGTGCGGACTTAAAGCTAATAGATGTGGGGACAGGAAGTGGTGCAATTGCTGTGACTATGAAGTTAGAATGTCCATCCTTGCAGGTGATAGCTAGTGATCTTTATGAAGTTTCTTTAGCTGTTGCAAAGCAGAATGCTGCGAATTTAGGGGCAGAGCCAATAGATTTTGTACAAGGAGATTTATTACAGCCTTTTATTGCTCAAGGGAAGAGCTTTGATGTTGTACTATCCAATCCTCCCTATATACCAGAAAGGGATGTTGTGACGATGTCTGACGTTGTAACTGAGCACGAGCCGCATAGAGCACTGTTCGCTGGAGAGGATGGACTCCTTTTATATAAAAGGCTATGTGAAGAACTACCTCAAGTCGTCAAGGAAAAAGCTATTATCGGCTTCGAAGTAGGCGCAGGCCAGAGCGATGCTGTTGCAAAGCTTTTAGAAGCCGCCTTCCCTCAGGCAAAAGTAGAAGTTCAATATGATATCAATGGCAAAGATCGCATGGTATTTGCAGAAGTGGGCTTTTGATTTGTGGGATGCTGGCAGTAGAAAAGGCATATGCTATACACGGTTATACGGTGTATAGCATATGCCTTTTTTATTTGGGGATGAGCCGTTGTTAAAGAAAGAGAGGTTGAGTCGCAAGAAAGAGGGGTGGAATTGCAAGTAGAAGTGTGAAAATCGTAAGAAAGAGAGAGGAGGTCGCAAGTAAAAGTGTGGGAATCGCAAGAAAAAGCAGCAGAACCGCAAGATAAATGAGGGCAAATTCCAAATCTACAAAAATTACTCTAAAAAAATGAAATTTACTAGTTTAAGATTCTATTAATCTGCCCACACTGTGTTAGTGAAGGGGCGGTGCTAAAGATGAAAAATAAACCGATGGCAACTATTTATTTATTTGTACTTATTTTATCTACAATGATGAGTTTATATATTCCCAAAAATGAAGTGACAGCTAATAATGAAGTAATTATTCCAAACGATGCGATTCGTCTAAGAATATTAGCGAATAGTGATAAGGAAGATGATCAGGAGTTAAAAAGAAAAGTAAGAGATGCTGTAAATGAGGAAATTACAAACTGGGTTTCCGAATTAACTTCTAAAGAAGTGGCTAAAGACTTATTGAAGGAAAAGTTACCAGAGATTCAACAGATTGCAGAAAGAGTAGTAGAAGATGAAAATGCCAACCAAGCCGTAAATGTTACGTTTGATAAAGTAGATTTTCCAACAAAGCTTTATGGGGAGTTCTTATATCCAGCTGGTCAATATGATGCCATTCTAATTACTTTAGGAGAAGGTGAAGGGGCCAATTGGTGGTGTGTTCTTTTCCCACCATTATGCTTCTTGGATTTCTCTAATGGAGTTGCGGTAAGTGATGGATTTGAGGAAGGGGAAGCTGAGAAGAAAGAAGGAAAGGCAGATAAACCAGCAAAGGAAGAAAAGAAAGAACAAACTAAAGCGGAAGAGAAACAAGATCCTGTATTTGTAGAAGGAGAAAAAGAAGAGGAAGTAGAAGTGAAATTCTTTCTTGTGGAGTTATGGGAGAAGATATTTGGATAACAAAATAGTTTTTAAGAGAGATGCTGTTAATAAAGGCATCTTTTTTATTGAATGTTAGTAAAGTTACTTAAAAAAATTTACCTAATTATGATTAAATCATTGACATTTTTCGGATAGTTAAGTATTTTGTATATAAACATAAAAGTTTCCTTGAGGAAACAAATTGTCCAATGGGTATATTTGTTGAGATAAAGAAAAGGAGGAATAAATAATGTGGAAATTGATACTAACAGGATTGCTAATGTCGTTTGTTTTTCTAACAGGATGTTCAGCTGAATCAACGGGATCTAAAGAAGATGGTAAGCTTACGATTGTTACTACAATTGCGCAAATTGCAGAGCCTATGTCGGTTATTGGCGGCGACAAAGTAGAGGTGCAAAGCTTAATGGGACCTGGAGTGGATCCACATTTGTATACAGCGACACAAGGAGATATCCAGAAAATGGATGGGGCGGATATCGTTTTTTATAGCGGGTTGCATCTAGAGGCCAACATGGTAAAGGTTTTTGCAGAAATCAGCAAAACAAAACCAGTTCTTGCGATCGGGGATGTTATTGCAGAGGAGAAGCTTTTGAAGGATGAAGAAGGAGCGATTGATCCCCATATTTGGTTTGATGTTGATTTGTGGAAAGAGGCACTTGATGCTGCAACAACCGAGTTAAAGAAAGCATCACCTGATAATAGTGACTATTTTGAACAAAATAAACAGGAATATTTTGCGAAATTAGATTCGTTAAAAGAAGAAGCAAAAACACAAATGGAATCATTGCCTGAAGATAAGCGGGTATTAGTTACAGCACATGATGCATTTGGTTATTTTGGAAGAATGCTAGATATAGAGGTTGTTGGTTTACAAGGTTTAAGTACGGAAGCTGAAATTGGGTTATCGGATATAGAGGATACTATTGCATTACTAGTAGAGCATCAAGTTCCAGCAGTTTTTGTTGAAAGCAGCATTAACCCAGCCTCCGTCAATGCGGTTGTGGAAGGAGCAAAAAAACAAGGGCTTGATATAGAACTTGGAGGAGAATTATTCTCTGATGCTATGGGCGATGCGAAATCGAAAGAAGGAACATATATTGGGATGTATGAACATAATGTTGCAACCATCTATCAAGCATTGAGCAGAGGAGTGGAATAAAGATGGAAACAATACTTACAGTGGAAAATGTGTCCGCTGCTTATCGAAAAA
Source organism: Niallia circulans (assembly GCF_003726095.1). NCBI lineage: Bacteria > Bacillati > Bacillota > Bacilli > Caryophanales > Bacillaceae > Niallia > Niallia circulans. Next base: position 3,527,697 of record NZ_CP026031.1, on the reverse strand, counting down.
ATGAAGTGTTATCTGATGTTAGTTTTCAAGTGGAGAAGGGAACTCTGACGAGTATCGTCGGACCAAATGGGGCTGGAAAATCCACTTTGTTAAAAGTAATATTAGAGCTTCACCATGCTATTAGTGGAGAGGTGAATTTTTTCGGTGAAACCTATCAAACAGCAAAATCGAGAATTGGGTATGTGCCCCAGCGTGGTTCGGTAGACTGGGACTTTCCAACAAATGCTCTCGATGTAGTTACAATGGGCTTATATGGGAAAATAGGGTTGCTCAAGTGGCCGAAGAAAGAGCATAAACAAAAGGCGATGGCAGCTTTAAAAGAAATGAAGATGGAAGACTATGCAGATCGTCAAATTAGTCAGTTATCAGGTGGCCAGCAGCAGCGCGTGTTTCTTGCGCGCGCGCTTGCGCAAGATGCTGATCTATACTTCTTAGATGAACCGCTTGCCGGAGTAGATGCGACAACGGAAAAGGCGATTATGGAAACCTTAAAGATGCTGAAGGAGCGAGGTAAAACAGTCATGGTCGTCCACCATGATTTGCAGACAGTTGAAGAATATTTTGACCATGTTCTCTTATTAAATAAAACGGTCATTGCCCATGGTCCTACAAGTGAGACTTTTACAAAAGAAAATATTAGGAAAGCGTATGGTGGTACATTGCACTGGATGGGAGAGAAGAGATAATGTTTAGTATTCTATCTTATAATGCGCAATCTGTATTATTCAGTACGTTCTTATTAGGAATGGCAGCAGGTGTTATTGGAAGCTTCGCTTATTGGAAGAGACAAAGTTTAATGAGTGATGCTCTTTCTCATGCTGCGTTACCAGGAGTGGTATTAGGGTTTATACTACTGGGAGAAAAAAATCTCTTTGTTATGATAATTGGAGCAGCGATTACCGCTTTATTAGGTGCATTTCTTATTCAGTGGATCAGAAGCTCCAGTCGTGTGAAAGAAGATGCAGCCATGGGAATTGTGTTATCTGTTTTCTTCGGCTTAGGGATTATGCTGTTATCATTTGCTAATCGAATGCCTGGCGGTAATCAGAGCGGGCTGGATAGTTTTATATTTGGGCAAGCGGCATCCATGGTATCAAGAGATGTCTGGACTATGATGATGGTGGCTATTATTGTACTTTTCTTAACAGTAATTCTTTTTAAAGAGTGGAAAATCTTTTTGTTCGACCCAAGCTTTGCAAAAGGAATAGGTATATCCATAACTGGGATGAATGCACTCTACATGGCAATTCTTGTTTTAGTTATTGTGGTTGGTATTCAAGCGGTCGGCGTCATATTAATGGCAGCCTTATTAATAATTCCAAGTGTAAGTGCTAGATATTGGACAGAATCCTTTAAAGTGATGGTGATTCTTTCCGCCTTGTTTGGAGGAGCCTCCGGAATGATGGGGACATTTTTAAGCACAATTGGAAAAGGATGGCCAACTGGTCCGTTTATCGTAGTAACCGCAGCTGCTATTTTCTTTATCTCCTTATTTTTAGGAAGTAAAAAAGGATTGGCTGTTGTCTTTTTTCAACAGAAAAGACAAAGGAAGGGCATGGAGTTAGTAAAAATGACGAGGGAGGTAGAACAATAATGAGCTATACTGGTTGGATATTGTTGACTGCCTCATTAGTAGGACTAAGTTGTGGTTTAATTGGCGTTTTGTTGATTTTAAGAAGAATGGCAATGATGGCTGATGCTATTAGTCATACCGTGTTATTGGGGATAGTGTGTGCTTATTTAATAACACGAGAATTAACAGGAATTCATATGTTAATTGGAGCGGTTATTGCTGGACTTGTTACTGCGGTTGTCATTCAGTGGCTGCATACACACGGAGTTCAGCAAGAAGCTTCGATTGGAATTGTCTTTACTACACTATTTGCGATAGGGGTCATTTTAATTGCAACAAAAGTAGGTAATGCTCATTTAGATGTGAAACATACGTTGATGGGGGAAATTACTTTCATTCCATGGGAAAGAGTAGAAGTTCCGATTTTAGGAAGGGTTCCAGAGGCAGTAGTATTACTAAGCGCCGTGCTATTTGTAGTTCTATTGGTCATTATAGCATTCTATAAAGAATGGAAAATTACTTCATTTGATCCAGCACTTGCAGCAAGTCTGGGCATTCCTGTTATCTTTATGCATTATTTATTTATGTCTTTAGTATCCTTAACAACAGTGGCTGCTTTTGATGCTGTCGGTGCCATTATGGTAGTAGCGATGCTTATTACTCCAGCGGCCGCCGCTTATTTATGGACAGATCGATTATCCTTTCTTTTTCTGTTAAGCAGTGGGTTTGGGATTCTAGCGGCGTTTATTGGCTATTATATGGCGGTATGGTTAGATACCTCTATTTCAGGGGCGATGGCTTTTTCTACAGGCATCATTTTTATGATAAGCTTCCTTTGCTCTCCTAAATATGGAGTATTAGCAAAAAGAATGACAAGAAGAAAACACAACGCGAGAACATACAAAATTAGTTAAGAGATTGTCTATGAAGTACGCTTTTAAAAGAGGGGTTAGAACCTTCTTTTAAAAGCGTACTAGTCGGACAGTCTTTTTTATGTGATCGTCAGCCTCATTAATCACTTCTTATACTCTCCCCTCTAAATTTTAAGCCGCAATCAAAAGAAAAAATTATGCGCTTCCAGTATTTTAATAATAAAAATTAATCAGAAAATTATAGATTTCAAAGCTGGTATTATTGTATAATCGAAATATGAATTATACACAAATGTACAGTGTTTAAATTTTAAACAAAAGTGTTCAAAAGGGGAGCTTGATAATGGAAGTTGCATTGAGAAATATGTTTCAGTCATTAGCTAAGAATAAGTCCGCCAATAAACTAGCTCGCAAATATGGTTTACGCTTTGGAGCGAAACGATTCGTTTCTGGTGAAACGATAGCAGAAGCAATTTCAAAAGTCAGCGAATTAAACAAATCTGGTAGAGTGGTTACGCTTGATCATTTAGGAGAGTTTGTCTACACGAAAGAAGAAGCCGATGAATCAACGAGAATGTCTTTAAAAACACTAGATGAGATTCATGCATCTGGCGTTCACTCCCATTTATCAGTCAAAATGACATCACTGGGGTTGGATATTGATAAGGATTTATGCTTGAATAACATGCGGAAAATTGTTTCTAGAGCCAGCCAATACGGAAACTTTGTCCGCATTGATATGGAAGACTACGCTCATTGCCAAGTAACCATTGATATTTATGAAGAGCTCCGCAAGGAATATGATAATGTTGGTTTGGTCATTCAAGCCTATTTGTATCGAACAGAAGAAGATATGAAACGTTTGAATGAATTAAATGCAAATCTGCGTTTGGTAAAGGGAGCTTATAAAGAGCCACCGGATGTTGCCTTTCCAGAGAAAAAGGATGTAGACGAAAATTACAAAAAAATTATTGAAATGCATATGCTGAATGGAAACTACACAGCTGTTGCCAGCCATGATGAAAAAATAATCCAATTCACTAAAGAGCTTGCCGCAAATCAGGGGATTGCTAAAGACAAGTTTGAATTTCAAATGCTGTATGGAATATGTGAGGATTTGCAAAATAAGCTAGTGAGAGAAGGGTACAAAGTAAGAGTGTATGTGCCATACGGAAAAGATTGGTTCGGCTATTTTATGAGAAGATTGGCAGAAAGACCAGCAAACGTTTGGTTTATTTTGAAAAACTTATTTAAGTAAGTCGATTGAATCGAGCTCCCCTTTTTATATATTAAGTTTGCAAGACTTAGGATGAAAAAATATAAACAAAAAAGGAGAAATAAAGATGACGAATTTGACAAGTATCCCACCGTATAAAAATGAACCGTTTACCGATTTTACTCAAATCGAGAATCAGCATGCAATGGAAGCGGCTATTCAAAAAGTAAAAAGGGAATTAGGAAAAACATTCCCTCTTGTAATTGGCAAAGCCAAAATAATGACAGAAGAAAAAACGGTATCGATTAATCCGGCGAATGTGGATGAAGTCATCGGAGAAGTAAGTAAAGGGAATAAAGAGTATGCGGAAAAGGCTATGCAGGAAGCCTTGCATACGTTTGAGACATGGAAGAAAGTAAAACCAGCTGAGCGTGCTGAATATTTGTTTAAAGCTGCACAATTAATGAGGGAAAGAAAACATGAGTTTTCCGCATACTTAATCTTAGAGTCAGGGAAGAACTGGGTTGAAGCAGATGCAGATACTGCGGAAGCAATTGACTTCCTTGAGTTTTACGGGAGAGAAATGATTCGTTTAAGTGAGACATCGATCCATCAACCGCTGTACCCGACAGCTGGTGAAGTAGATAATAAGATTACCTATATTCCGCTTGGGGTTGGAATTGTTATTTCTCCATTTAACTTCCCGCTTGCTATTATGGCAGGGACAACAGTTGCTGGAGTCGTATCGGGGAATACTGTTATCTTAAAGCCGTCCGATAATACACCAGTTATTGCCGCTAAGTTTGTGGAATTAATGGAAGAAGTGGGTTTACCATCAGGTGTTATTAATTATCTTCCTGGCGATAGCTTGGAAGTAGGAGAATATTTAGTGGAGCATCCCAAAACAAGATTCATTTCCTTCACTGGATCTCGTGCTGTAGGCTGTCGTATCTATGAGCGTGCGTCTGTTGTACAGCCGGGCCAAATATGGTTAAAGCGAATTGTAGCCGAAATGGGTGGGAAAGATGGCATTGTAGTCGATGAAACAGCAGATCTTGATGCAGCAGCAGAAGCGATTGTGGCAGCGGCATTTGGTTTTCAAGGTCAAAAATGTTCTGCCGGATCTAGAGCAATGATTGTGGAATCTGTGTACGATAAAGTAGTAGAAAAGGTACTAACACGAACAAAAAATCTAGCTATTGGCCTACCAGAGACTAATGCAGCAGTAGGGCCAGTAATTGATGAAAAAGCATTAAACAAAATACTAGGCTATATTGAAATTGGAAAAAACGAAGGGAAACTAGCAATAGGCGGGTCGCGTGCAGAAGGAAATGGCTACTATATTGAACCAACCATTTTTATCGATGTTCCTGCAGATGCTCGCATTATGAAAGAGGAAATTTTTGGTCCAGTTCTTGCAATTTGTAAGGTACCTGATTGGAAAAAAGGTATTGAAGTATACAACGATACCGAATATGGCTTGACTGGCTCCTTTTTTTCTTCTCAAGAAGATCGAATCGAGTATGCATTAGAAAATCAGCATTGCGGCAATTTGTATATTAATAAGAAATGTACTGGTGCATTAGTAGGGGTGCATCCATTCGGGGGCTTTAATATGTCTGGAACGGACTCCAAAGCAGGAGGATTCGATTATCTGCTGCTTTTCACACAAGCGAAACTAAGCACAAAAAAAGTAGTGTAATCAGTGTAATTGCTAGCTCTAGCTGGCTTTTGGAAAAGTGCTAGCAAGCAGTGTTAAATCCATAGTCGAAAATAAATCAACTTTATCAAGCTGACTCTATTAGGAACACAAGAATATTACTAGAAGGAAGTAGTACCTTCTGCATTTTAATCATTCGAGTGTAGTCCTATTAGAGCCAGCTTTTTTCTATAGCATAAATCGCATCCATTTTCCCTTATTGGAAAAAACGGTTATTTAGTGATAAATTAACAATAATAAGGAAAGAAAGGATAAAGATATGTTTACAGATTCACAAATGAAGATTGAAACTTCATTTACCATCCTCTCAGACAACGAAAAAATTAGCACGCTAACAGAGGTGTTAGCAGATTATTCCTACGTTATTATTGAAAGTGAGCAGCTATTTACGATTGGAAATGAAGAGCAATACCTTTTAGCAGCTGTAAGGAATAATCAAACAATAAAAGATTGGCTAGAAGTAAGTAATATATTACCTTCAGAGGTAATTGCTGTACAGGATATAAAGAGAGAAAATCTAAGTTGGTTAAGACCAGTCATTATAAAGACACAAAATGAATTTCAAGGGATTGTAACTGCAGCAGCAAGAATCCAAGCTTTACAAAAGGAAAATAAATATCTCGCTACTTATTTTGAAACACTTGCAGAGACAATGAATGATGCTGTAACAGCAGTAGATAGTGATGGAACCGTTTTTTACTGGAATAGTGTAGCAGAAGATACCTATCAAATTACAAAAGCAGCGATTATCGGCAAAAAAATTGGCGAGCATTTTGAAACAGATTCGATTCAATTGCATCGTATTTTAAAAGAAGGCAATCCGATTAGAGGAACGTATCATCACCCAAATGAACATACACATGTGTTAATTAATGCTTCACCTGTTCTTGTAGATAATAAAATAATCGGTGGCATTTCAACAGAACATGATATTACGAAGCTAATACACCTAAATCAAGAATTAGATTCGACTACCTCTATATATGTACAAAAAGATGAGCCTTTTTCTTCTATTTTATCAAGCAGCAAAGAAGTGAAAAGAGCGGTTGAAATGGCACAAAAAATAGCCTCGGCTGAAATACCTGTTCTTATATCTGGAGAAACAGGTACCGGAAAAGAACAGCTAGCGCAAGCGATTCACTATGGGGGATCGAAAAGAAAGAATCAGTTTTTATCGTTAAATTGTTCCACTGTTCCAAAAGATTTGGTGGAGATGGAACTGTTTGGATATCAGAAAATGACTTTTAATGCAGGAGATCCAGAAGAAATAGAAGGAAAGATAGAACAGGCTGAGTCAGGGACACTCTTTATCGAAGAAGTAGATAAAATGCCTTTAGCCGTTCAGGAAAAACTTTTGCACTATATGACAGAGCGATCCTTTACTAGGGTTGGTGGGGAGCAGCAGAAAAAGCCAGCAACAAGACTTATTTTATCTTCTACCCAGCCTCTAGGAGAGTTAGTAAGAAAAGGGGAATTTAACGAAAAGCTTTATTACCAAATTAGCGTTGTCCATATTGAAATTCCTCCCCTCCGCAACCGAAAAGAAGATATACCGCATTTAGTTAATAGTTTTATAAAGATGTACAATGAAAAATATCAGAAAAACATAATAAAAATAAATGAACAAGCAATGCATATTGTATGTTCATACGATTGGCCAGGTAATATAAAAGAGTTGAAGAATGTGATAGAGCATAGTGTATTAGTATGTGAGGGGAATAGAGAATTAACGCTTGAACATATCCCGGCAGAAATTGTGGAAAAGTATAAGGTTTCTATTCGGGGTGAAAGAGGGAATAGGGAAGATAACGAAATGGAACGAATAGAAGAAGCGCTCAAAAAAACCTATGGAAATAAGAGTGCTGCAGCAACATTGCTAGGAATATCAAGAGGAACGCTATATAACAAAATAAAAGAATTTGGCCTTAAGTAAGAAATCTCGCATTTTTTCCTCCATCATTTCATAGTAATAGATTAAATACTAGATGGTGAGGGGATGAGGAAGATGCATATCATTCGACAAGCAGAAATAGGAGATTTAGAAAGAATTGCTGCTTTTTTAACAAATGCAGAAGTGACAGTAGAAGGGTTGCAAGAATGGCTGGACTACTTTTTGCTTATGGAAGCGGAAGCTGATCAAACTCTGATAGGCACAATTGGAATAGAACCTTTTGGGAAAACAGGATTACTGCGTTCGATGGTTCTTTCTAAAGGAAATGTGGAAGATATATTGTTTTTAATACAGCAAGCGTTAAAATTAGCGAAGGATAAAGACCTGGATGCTATCTATTGTAAGGTTCATAATCCGCATTCCATGCAATTATTTCGTTTATTAGGATTTCAAGCGATAGAAGAAGAAAACATTCCAGCAGCAATGAAAGAGTCGAATACTGTAAAAAACGTTTACACTGTTGATAAGTCACATTTTATGTATATTCCGATGAATATTGTGGATAAATAGCAAAAGTTATCCACTTTTCAGGGGTGTTTATTCACAATTTGTGGACAAGTCAGATTTTTATCCCCATTTAAGAAGAAACTTGTCCTTTTTCACAAATGGTGGTATTGTCGAAAAATGAGGAATAAGAAGCGATTTAGAGAAATTGATATTAGAATGGAAAAAGGTGGATTTGAATGAAGACAAATTATTGGTCAGTGGATAAAAATGTGGATAAAGAGGAAAGTTATTCACAAATAAAACAAGCTGCTGATCTTTTAAGAAAAAATGAGGTGGTTGCGTTTCCGACAGAAACGGTTTATGGCCTTGGGGGAAATGCAAAAGAAGATTCCGCCATTTCAAAAATATTTGCTGCTAAAGGAAGACCGTCTGACAATCCGCTTATCATCCATATTGCAAAACGAGAGCAATTAGATGAATTAGTTGAAAAAGTGCCGGAGACAGCGGAGAAATTAATGGATGCCTTCTGGCCGGGACCACTTACGATTATTTTCGAAAAGAAAAATGGGGTGTTATCGGAGTTGTCGACTGCTGGTCTTTCTACAGTAGGGATTCGAATGCCTAATCACCCTGTTGCATTACAGATTATTGAGCAATCAGCCCTGCCCATTGCAGCTCCAAGTGCTAACCGTTCTGGGAAACCGAGTCCTACGAAAGCAATTCATGTGAAAGAAGATTTAGATACATACATTGCCGGAATAGTGGATGGTGGTTCCACAGGAGTAGGTGTAGAGTCTACTGTTGTGGATTGTACGGATGAGAAAGTAATGATTCTCCGCCCAGGAGGCATTACAAAAGAACAACTAGAAAGTGTTGTTGGCGAAGTGAAAGTTGATCAGGCGCTGACTGATACGGAAATAAAACCAAAGTCACCTGGCATGAAATATACTCATTACGCTCCCAATGCGCCATTGTTTTTAGTCGATGGTTCTAAGGAGAAAATTCAATTACTAATAGAAGAAGAAAAACAAAAGGGACATAGAGTCGGTGTCTTAACTACAGAGGAAAATAAAGTATTCTATCAAGCTGATTTTATTTATGCTTGTGGTGAGCGACAGGATCTATCTACGGTAGCCGCTGATCTATATGATGGTTTGCGAAGCTTTGATCATCAGCAAGTGGATATTATTTTCGGAGAAATTTTTCCGACAGAGGGTGTTGGACAAGCTGTTATGAACAGACTGATGAAAGCTGCTTCCCACCAAGTAATAAAATAGTATTTAAATCAGAAGTTAGCTCTTAAATTATTTGCAGATTCTTACTTCTAAAAGAACTTGGACGTGCATAATCTCTAATGAGCAAGTCCAAGGGGGCCAAAAAATGTCTGCAGTCGTAGGAGAACTTTTTACACTTATTTTAATGGCATTTGCTTTAGGAATGGATGCATTTTCGGTTGGGCTAGGGATGGGGATGTTTCAATTAAGATTAAAGCAAATCGCAAAAATCGGTTTTATAATTGGGGTTTTTCATGTAATAATGCCTTTGCTGGGGATGATTACAGGGAAGTTTCTTTCGGAAAATTTTAGTGAAATAGCCGGATATATAGGTGGAGCACTTCTGGTTATATTAGGAATTCAAATGATTTGGACAGGATTTAAAGAAGTGGAGACAAGTCGCATTACGCCGGCTGGTCTCGGCTTGCTTCTATTTGCGGTTAGTGTTAGTTTGGACAGCTTCTCCGTTGGTTTAAGTCTAGGAATATATCAGGCAAGAACAGTAGTGGTTCTGCTTTGCTTTGGAATTAGTGCGATGGTGCTGACGTGGTTAGGCTTACTAATTGGAAGAAAAGTACAGGGTTGGTTAGGCTCCTATGGAGAAATGCTTGGAGGAGGAATCCTTCTTATTTTTGGAATCAAGCTGCTTATTAGTTTATAGTAGTTCTAGATACGGAGAAGTGGCTTTCATCTTTTGGTGAAAGCCATTTCGCGTTCGTTTGTTTAGAAAATATAGAGTGAAAAGACAATTTTTTAGGTAGTGTAAAATACTAACAATTAATAAATGCTAAAAATATACTAGTTTTAACCGATAATAAACGAGTATTTGCACCGTCTTCTTTGTAGGTTAAATAGAATTTTTAGGTAAAATGGTCTATAATAGAACCATATAAAGGAGGATAAATGATGATTCGCATATTGTTTGTTTGTACAGGTAACACGTGCAGAAGTCCAATGGCAGAAGCTATTTTAAAGCATAAATTTTCTGCTGATGTCGAAGTCAAATCCGCTGGAGTCTATGCGGTAGATGGTAGTGCTGCATCTTTGCAGGCGCAGGAGGTTCTTTCTGAAAAGGGAATCCAGCATAACCATTTTTCCACAATGGTCACAAAAGAGTTAATAGACTGGGCGAATTATATATTCACTATGACAAAAGGACATAAAAATATGCTTGTGTCAGCATATCCATCCTCCATTGAGAAAACGTTTACGATAAAAGAATATGCAGAGGATGACCTGAATGGGGATGTGAGTGATCCTTTTGGAGGGACTGTTTCGATGTATCGAGACACATATGAAGAATTAGAAATCTTGATAGATAAAATAATGGAAAAAATAACAAAAAGTGAGTGGTAAGGTGTTTCTTATTCATGAGGGGGAAAAAGAGTGGGAACAAAGGGGCAGTATAAGTTTAGTTTACGAAAGAAATTGGCGCTATTTATTACGATTCTTGCGATTATTACGTATTCAACAAGTGCTTTTTTTATGTATATTCTCTATCCAGTCATTGAAAGCAAAATCGCCATTAGTTCCGTTATTTTTAATATTGTCACCTTAGTATTAGGTATATTTTGGTCTGGTTTTTTGGGCTTTTTGGCGGCGGGGTTTATTATTAAACCGTTAAAGCGATTGGAACAAAGTGCATTAAAAGCCGCACATGGAGATATAAGCCAAGATGCGGAAGTTTCAAAATCAGATGATGAAATTAAATCTTTAGGATTAGCCTTTAATCATATGCTTTTTAATTTACGCGACATGGTTCAAAGTATTGAAAATAATTTTAACAAAACAAACGAAACAGTAAAACGGATTTCTGCTGAATCGGATAATGCACTGGAGCAAACATTAGCAATTTCTAATTCGGTTGGAGAAATTGCTGGGGGGGCTGAAATGTCTGCACAAAGTGTACAAGCATCAGCAGAGTCTGTGGAAGAATCAATGAATATCGCTCTTAGTGTGGAAGAAAAAGCGAATATGTCCAAATCTATTTCCGGACAAATGTCTGAAAAGTTAATAGAGACAAATACAGTAGTTCGTTCCTTGGTGGATGGGATGATGGAGTTGGCAGTAGAAAATACGCATTCCTTAAAGTCTGTGCAAAATTTAGAAATTCACTCTAAAGAAATTGAAGAAGTGTTAAAGCTTGTTGGAGAAATTGCCTCACAGACGAATTTATTAGCATTAAATGCTTCTATTGAAGCTGCACGAGCTGGAGAACATGGTGCTGGCTTTAGCGTGGTTGCTGAAGAAGTAAGAAGACTTGCTGATGAGAGTGGTAAAGCAGTAGAAGGAATTGCGGAGATTATCCGTAATATGCAGACAGAAGTTAAAAATGTCGTCACGCAAATTACAAACCAAGTCGAGAATGCCCAAGAAAAAGCGGAAACAGGGAAGAAAACGAATTTAATTTTCAATGAAATGAATGAAACTACAAATAAAATGATAGATGCAACAGCTGATATAACCGAATTGATTCATAAGCAAAAACAGCAAATTTATGAAACAACTCAGCAATCGCAAGAAGTTGCAGCGATTGCGGAAGAAACGGCTGCCGGAGCACAACAGGTAACGAATATTGCGGATAATCAAACGGCACTTATTCGCAAGGTGGATGGATTAGCATTGGAATTACAAGCGCATGCAGAAGAATTGCAGCAAACCATTTGTCGTTTTCAAATTAAAGAATAGTATACTTGTACTCCCTATATCTTTGTGCAATGATGGTTATAGTATAAGAAATGTAGGTAACTTGAAGAGGGGTGTTTGAATTGAATGAGGAAACACTTAAGCTAAAGGAGCAGTTACAAACGATTCTAACGGAATATCAAGAACAGGCACAGCTGAAAGAACAGCAATTATTTGTGATTGGCTGCAGTACAAGTGAAGTTATCGGCCAAAAGATTGGTACCGCGGGAACGGTAGATGTCGCTTCCTTAATTTTTGAAGAATGCCAAAAATTTCAGCAGCAAGCAGGGATTTCGCTTGCTTTTCAATGCTGTGAACATTTAAACCGAGCTTTAGTAGTCGAAAGAAAAGTAATGTTAGCAAGGAACTTACCGGAAGTTTCTGTTGTACCGGTGCGTCATGCCGGTGGAGCTATGGCCACTTTTGCTTTTCAGCAGATGGAAGATCCGGTGGTCGTAGAGTTTATTCAGGCAGATGGCGGAATCGATATTGGCGACACCTTTATTGGTATGCACTTAAAGCATGTTGCTGTACCAATCAGAACCTCGCTGAAGGAACTAGGAAATGCTCATGTCACACTGGCGAAATCCCGTCCTAAATTAATTGGTGGTCCAAGAGCTGTATATGAGAACACAAAAGAAAATCTTTCTTGTTAATGAAAAACCAATGAAATTCCTGCATGCTTTTTAGGGATTTTGTTGGTTTCTTGTTTTTATGCACTGGCGTTGAAATTAAGAAGAGAGAGAAAAAAGATAATAGAGACTCCGACACCTCCGCTCACCTATATCCTATTCCCCTGAGTACTATCGCTAAATAATAATTTTTTGCTAAGAAAACCACCCAATGATAATAAAAAAATTAATATTTTAACACAGGTTCATTTTATTGAAATAGTAGAAAAATAATTTTTTTTGTATCTTTTAAAAAAAATAACGAAAATACTTTAAAAAAACCGAACGAAAAGTGTATAAATCATTTGATAATTCGTAAATTTGCTCTTTCCTTTTAAAATATATACATGATAGAATAGAGGCAGATTTACGGTGGAAAAGAGAGAATAGTCGGGAGGAAATACATATGAAGCATTTAGCGGAGCAAGATGAACTGGTTTTTAAAGCAATACAACAAGAATTAGGACGCCAAAGAGCGAAGATTGAATTGATTGCATCAGAAAACTTTGTTAGTGAAGCGGTAATGGAAGCGCAAGGATCTGTATTAACTAATAAATATGCAGAAGGTTATCCTGCTAAACGTTATTATGGTGGATGTGAATATGTAGATATTGTCGAGGATATTGCTCGTGATCGTGCGAAGGAAATCTTCGGTGCGGAACATGTAAACGTACAACCGCATTCAGGTGCGCAAGCAAATATGGCTGTTTATTTTACCATTTTAGAGCATGGAGATACTGTGTTAGGAATGAATTTGTCACACGGTGGGCATTTAACACACGGTAGCCCTGTTAATTTTAGTGGTGTTCAATATAATTTCGTGGAGTATGGTGTGGATAAAGAAACACATTATATTAACTACGAAGATGTTCGTGAAAAAGCGTTGGCTCATAAACCAAAATTAATCGTAGCTGGAGCAAGTGCATATCCACGTGAAATCGATTTTGCGAAATTCCGTGAAATTGCTGATGAGGTTGGAGCATACTTAATGGTGGATATGGCTCATATAGCTGGTTTGGTTGCTGCAGGCTTACATCAAAATCCAGTTCCTTATGCTGATTTTGTTACTACTACAACACATAAAACTTTACGTGGGCCACGTGGAGGAATGATTCTATGCAAAGAGGAATATGCCAAGAAGATTGATAAATCTATTTTTCCAGGAATTCAAGGTGGTCCGTTGATGCATGTAATTGCAGCAAAGGCTGTTGCGTTCGGGGAAGCATTGCAAGCTGATTTTAAAGATTATGCAGAGAATATTATTGCAAATGCAAAGAGGTTAGCAAGTGGTCTGCAAAAAGAAGGATTAAACTTAGTGTCGAACGGTACGGATAATCATTTATTATTAGTTGACCTTCAATCATTGGGTTTATCTGGAAAAGTGGCAGAGCATGTATTGGATGAAGTGGGGATTACTGTAAATAAAAACACAATTCCTTATGATCCAGCAAGTCCTTTTGTGACAAGTGGAATCCGCATTGGAACAGCAGCGGTAACATCTCGTGGCTTTAGTTTAGAGGACATGGATGAAATAGCATCTATTATTGGGTTTACACTTAAAAACCATGAAGACGCTGAGAAGTTAGCAGAAGCTGCCAAAAGAGTAACAGCATTAACAAGTAAATTTGAATTGTACAAGGAACTATAAGAGGAAGAGAACAATCGATAAGGCGCATAGCGGCTTATTGACTGTTCTCTTTTTTTAAGACGATTTTTTTCTAGGTTTTCGGAAAAACTATCATAGAAAATTCAAATTTAGAAAAGAATTTCAGTTGATTCAGAAATACTTTTTCTGTAGAATAAATAGAAGTGTGTTAACGAAGTATCCTGTCGAAAAAAGCGGATATTTATACTAATGAAGGAACGGAGTGAATAGTTGTGGCAAAAGTATATGTATTTGATCACCCATTAATTCAGCATAAACTTACATACATCAGAGAAAAACAAACAGGTACGAAGGAATTTAGGGAGTTAGTAGACGAAGTGGCTACTTTAATGGCTTTTGAAATTACTCGTGATATGCCATTAGAAGAAATTGAAATTGATACACCGGTCGCAAGAACAAAATCAAAAGTTCTTTCAGGTAAAAAACTGGGTATCGTTCCTATCCTGCGTGCTGGTATCGGAATGGTGGATGGGGTTCTAAAATTAATCCCTGCTGCGAAAGTTGGACATATTGGATTATATCGTGATCCTAAAACATTAAAGCCAGTGGAATACTATGTTAAGTTACCTTCGGATGTCGAAGAAAGAGATTTTATTGTTGTAGACCCAATGCTTGCTACTGGTGGTTCTGCAATTGAAGCAATTCACTCTTTAAAAAATAGAGGCGGAAAAAATATTAAATTTATGTGCTTAATCGCAGCTCCTGAAGGGGTAGAGGCATTAAAAGAGGCACACCCAGATGTAGATATCTACATTGCGGCACTAGATGAAAAATTAAATGAAAAAGGTTATATTATACCAGGTCTAGGAGACGCTGGAGACCGATTATTTGGTACAAAATAATACCGTTGGAAGAAATGCTCAGAGCAACATAGCTCTGGGTATTTTTTTATTCTGCTCATCTAAAAAAGTCTTCTTAGGAAAAGAATCTTTATAAATTTGAGAGTCTTTTGCTTTCCTCAATAGTTGAATATTCATTTGTGATAAATGTCACATCTGGATTGCGATGTGTATTTTTGCCAATACATAAAAACACAACTTGCGGTCAAAATAAAAAGCATAAAGATTTGCAGGGGGCGGTAATAATGCTACAAAAAACACTCGGAATTCTCCTCTTTATACCACTATTACTATCACATTTAACAATGGCAGCATCTTTAAAAACTCCAAATCTTCCCTCGCAAAATTCCAATGAAGTTCAAATTGCTATTGTGCATACAAAGAAGAATTATGCCGAACAAGAAATCGATCGGCTGCTTAGCCGATATCCTGATTTAAAAAGAAGATATATTTTTACAGAGGTATTCAGTGGTTTTTCTGTGGAAGGACCGGTATATGAACTTGAAAAATTAAAACAAAGCGAAAGCGTGAACCAAGTCTCAAAGGTTCAGACTTATATGGCAGAAGCAGAAGACCCAGTTGAAATAATAGGAGCAGATGAAATTAGGAATTACTTAGGCAAGTCATTAGATCATATTAGTGGCAAAGGAATAAAAATAGGGGTCATCGATACAGGGATAGATTATCAACATCCTGATTTAGCCAAAAATTATCGGGGTGGCTATGATTTCGTGGATAAGGACAAGGACCCGATGGAAACAAAAGGGTTAGGGAATAAAGATACTTTTCATGGAACTCATGTTGCTGGAATTATTGCAGCAAACGGAAAAATCAAAGGAGTTGCTCCGAACGCAACAATTTATGCCTATAGAGCATTAGGTCCAGGTGGTTCTGGAACAACAGAACAAATATTAGCAGCAATCGATAGAGCTGTCAGAGATAAAGTTGATATTATCAATTTATCATTAGGCAGTGATGTGAACGGCCCAGATTTGCCAATTAGTCTGGCTTTAAATGAAGTCGTTAAGAAGGGGATAATTGCGGTTGCAGCAGCTGGAAACGCTGGCCCGGCCGAATGGACAGTTGGCTCTCCAGGAACAGCAGCTAAAGCCATTTCCGTTGGCGCTACCACGCCAAATATCCATACTCCTTTTTTCACCATAAATGATAAGAAAATTGCCTTAACAAATATGGAGAACAGTAAAGAATGGAAGGGGATGGCATCTATTCCATTAGCAAGCGGTGGAATAGGAAAGAAGCAGCAGTTAACGAATGCAAAAGGAAAGTTAGTATTAATAGAAAGAGGAGAATTGACATTTACTGAAAAAGTGCAGAATGCCTATGAGGCTGGGGCGGTCGGGGTATTAATATTTAATAACTTGCCCGGAGCATTTCAAGGAATGCTAGAAAAAGAAGTCCCTATACCAGTAGCAGGAATTACAAAGGAGGAAGGAGAATTTATAAAGAAGACTATTCAAAAAAAGAAAATATATGTAACCATCGAAAAAAAGTGGGAAAAGGATATACTGGCAGATTTTAGCTCGCGTGGACCTGTTACAAGTACATGGGAAATTAAACCAGATGTTCTCGCGCCTGGAGTTGTGATAAATAGCACAGTTCCAGATGGATATATGGCTTTACAGGGAACGAGTATGGCAGCTCCGTTTGTTGCTGGAGCCTGTGCGTTATTGTTGGAAGTGCATCCTGACTGGGGTCCGGAAGAAGTAAAAGCGGCTTTAATGAATACCGCAAAGTCAGTCAAAAATAGACAAAATGTGACATATAAAGTGTATGAGCAGGGAGCGGGTCGAATTCAAGTTGACCAAGCCGTAGATGCCAATATTTTAATTATGCCAGGTAGTATTCGTTTCGGAAAATATAAATTAGTAAAAGAAAAGAATCAATATAAAGCGTATATCACTATTAAAAATGCAGGGAAAAGAAAGGAAAAAATATCTTTTGATTTTCCCAAAGGAAAGCGCGGGATTAGCTGGAAACTTCCTCTTTCTTTTACAATAAAACCAGGAGAAAAGAAAAATATTCCAATAATAATGAATATCGATGATAACCTTTTCAATAGGAAACTGCAAGATGGTATAATTAGAGTGAGGGCAGGCGGAAAATTAATTGAATTACCCTATTTATATGTATTGGAAGAACCAGATTATCCAAGAATTATGGGATTCGATTTTCACAAGAAAAATGGAGAAAGCTGTTATGAATATGAGACCTATTTGCCGACTGGTGCTGAAGAATTTGGAATTGCTCTTTTTAGAGAAGATACATTACAATTTGTCCGGTTTCTAGATTGGAAAAAAGAAGTAAAAAGAGGTCGGTTAAAAGGTGAATTTGCCCTAACAAAAGTAGAAGAAGCAGGGACATATCGAATGAAAATATTTGCCAAAAAAGCTGGGAAGGAGGACATGCTTGAAAAAATTCTAAAAATAAAATAAGCTATAAGAAAGAGATTGTTAAATGGTGAGCAATGAATTTTTTTTTTGTATTTAAATGCATTGACATTGACAATACCCTATTGTATGCTTACAAGGGGTATGAATAGGTTTTCACCCGCGGAGTATCAAGATTTTAACACTAGTATAGTGTTAATAGAGTTAAGGGGCAAGCGATATAATCGCTTCGTTTATCGGTTGAAAAGGAAAGATAAACATATGGTATAATGCCCGAAATGATACAAAAGGAATGTGCTTTTTCTCTGCTTCGCTTTATTTTCGCGGGTTTAGAGTGATGCCCTGAAAATAAGGAGGATAGAGAATTGGAACAATTGTTTGAGATTTATATGAGGGTTAAGAAATACCTTTATTTCTTTTTATCATTTTGTGCATTTGCTTGGGCGCTCACCCCCTATCAATCTGTTTTTCTTGGTCTATTCGTCGGGACAAGTGCCAGTGTATTCAATCTCACCTTACTGGTTAGAAGAGCAAAGGTCTTTGATAAAGCCATTGAAGAACAAGGAAAGGTTTATGGCTTAGGAACCATTTCCCGAATGGCTACAGCAGTAATAGTTTGCTTAATTGCCGTAGAATATCCACAAAAAGTTCACTTAATAAGTGTTGTAATTGGATTGATGACAGCTTATATTGTCATTATGGCAGATTATTTAGTGCGTTATTTTATTTTACATAAGAATGGTGAGAAAAGAGGTGAGTAATATTGCATCATGAAGCACCGATTCATGAACACTTTGGATTATATTTTAACTATTCCAATGTTTTAATGATTGTTGTATCAAGTTTAATTGTTTTTTTAATTGCGTTTTTTCTCACTCGGAATCTTCAAATGAAGCCGACCGGCAGACAAAATTTGATGGAGTGGATTATGGACTTTGTCCGTAATATTATTAAAAATAACATGGATTGGAAAGACGGAGGAAGGTTTCATGTTTTAGGAATCACTCTTCTAATGTATATCTTTATTTCCAATATGTTAGGTTTACCTTTTGCTATTACAGTCGACCATCAGCTTTGGTGGAAATCGCCAACTGCAGACCCTGGTGTAACGTTAACGCTGGCAATTATGGTAGTCGGTTTAACTCATTACTACGGTGTCAAAATGCGTGGTACAAAAGGGTACTTTAAAGAGTTTGTCCAACCAGTAGGATTTTTATTACCATTGAAAATAGTAGAGGAATTTTCAAACACACTCACACTGGGTCTTCGTTTATACGGAAACATTTATGCAGGTGAGGTACTACTAAACTTACTAGTAAATGGTTTAGCGAAAGCCAATTATATTGGAACAGTAGCGGCCTTCCCATTAACAATGGTATGGCAGGGATTCTCCATTTTTATCGGAAGTATCCAAGCATTTATTTTCACTTTATTAACAATGGTTTATATGGCTCATAAAGTAAGTCAAGACCATTAATATATATACCCAGTTCAGAATATGGACAAACTTTATAATAATTACAATTTAGGGAGGATTTTAATAATGGGTTCATTAGCAGCAGCAATTGCAATTGGTTTAGCAGCACTAGGTGCAGGTTTAGGTAACGGATTAATCGTTTCTCGTACAGTAGAAGGGATTGCTCGTCAGCCAGAAGCAAGAGGTATGCTTCAATCAACAATGTTCATCGGGGTTGCATTCGTAGAGGCGATTCCTATCATGGCGGTTGTTATCGCATTTATGGTTCTTTAATAGAATAAGAATAATATTATTCCAGTTATGGCGAAGATCATTCGATAAGAACCTTCGCCATTCCTTTATTTAAAATCAACAATTCACATGAAAAACATGTGAAAAGCGTATTTCGATAGCTAACAAATTGTTCCTATTATTTTATAAATAAGCATATTCACCTTTTTTCCATAAGCGAATAAAGGTTTCCTGTATGTGATACAAAACACTATCTGAAAGGAGTGAATCAAGCGTGTTCACAAATGGATTAGTATTAGGTGCCGTAATGAATTTTGCGGGCGGTGATGTAATCGTTCAATTACTATCTTTCTTATTATTACTGTGGGCAATCAAAAAATTTGCATGGGGTCCTTTAATGAAAATGATGAAGGATCGTGAGGAATTTGTTGCAAATGAAATAGATAATGCAGAGAAAAGCAGACAAGAAGCTGCCAAACTATTAGAAGAACAAAGAGCATTATTAAAAGAAGCACGTAATGACGCACAAGAATTAATTGATAAAGCAAAACAACAAGCAGATGCTCAAAGAGAAACAATCATTGATGATGCAAGAAAAGATGCAGAGCGAATCAAAAATTCTGCTCTAGTAGAAATTGAACAGCAAAAAGAAAAAGCTGTTGCAACAATTCGCGATCAGGTCACTTCTCTTTCTGTTTTAATCGCTTCTAAAGTGATTGAAAAAGAATTAAATGAACAAGATCAAGAAAAGTTAATTCATGATTACATTCAAGAGGTAGGCGAGAAACGATGATGGATACAGGTGTTGCAAAGCGTTATGCTTTAGCCCTTTTCCAAATCGCCAAAGAAAACGGACAGATCGATCAGCTAGATGAAGAAGTACGAGTAGTAAGATCATTAGTCACTTCTTCACCTGATATTCATACATTTCTACAATCTTCTAATATTGCATTAGAAAAGAAAAAAGAAATGGTGAAAGTGGCATTTGCTTCTGCGAGTGAGTATATACAAAACCTTTTAATGCTATTGATTGATCGTCATCGTGAAGAGATGATTACTAGTATATGTGATCAATTTATTGCACTAGTTAATGAAGCAAAAGGGATTGCAGATGCAAAAGTATATTCCATCAAACCGTTAACTATGGATGAGAAAAGAGCTATTTCAGCTACATTCGCTGCAAAAGTGGGGAAAATATCGCTAAATATTGAAAATATCATTGATTCTAACCTATTAGGCGGAATTAAGGTGAGAATCGGTAATCAAATATATGATGGTAGTCTTCAAGGGAAGCTGAACCGTCTACAACGACAATTATTAGGATAGTAATTCTTTAGATAGGGGTGAAACGCATGAGCATCAAAGCGGAAGAAATCAGTGCTCTTATAAAAAAGCAAATTGAAAGTTACCAATCGGAAGTTCAAGTAAGTGAAGTTGGTACTGTAATTAATATTGGTGATGGTATTGCTCGTGTACATGGCCTAGATAACTGTATGGCTGGAGAGCTTGTTGAATTTTCTAATGGAGTAATGGGCTTAGCTCAAAACCTAGAAGAAAGCAATGTCGGTATCATTATTCTTGGACCTTATACAGATATTCGTGAAGGTGATGAAGTTCGTCGTACCGGAAGAATCATGGAAGTCCCAGTAGGAGATGCGCTGATTGGACGCGTAGTAAACCCTCTTGGTCAACCAGTTGATGGACTAGGTGCAATTAACACTACCAAGACTCGTCCAATTGAGTATTTAGCACCTGGTGTAATGGATCGTAAATCAGTAAGTGAGCCACTTCAAACAGGAATTAAGGCCATTGATGCACTAGTGCCGATCGGTCGTGGACAACGTGAGTTAATCATTGGTGACCGTCAAACAGGTAAAACATCTGTAGCGATCGATACGATTCTAAACCAAGCAGACCAAGATATGGTTTGTATTTATGTTGCGATTGGACAAAAGGAATCAACAGTACGTAACGCTGTAGAAACATTACGTAAAAATGGTGCATTAGATTACACAATCGTTGTAACAGCATCTGCTTCTCAACCAGCACCACTTCTATACTTAGCTCCATATGCTGGTGTAGCAATGGGTGAAGAGTTTATGTATAACGGTAAACACGTTTTAATCGTATATGATGATTTAACAAAACAAGCATCTGCTTATCGTGAACTGTCCCTATTACTTCGTCGTCCTCCAGGTCGTGAAGCATATCCAGGGGATGTATTCTACTTGCATTCACGTCTACTTGAGCGTGCCGCTAAATTGAGTGATGCAAAAGGTGGAGGGTCAATTACGGCTCTACCATTTATTGAAACACAGGCAGGAGATGTTTCTGCTTATATTCCAACAAACGTAATTTCGATTACAGATGGACAAATTTTCTTACAATCTGATCTATTTTTCTCCGGCGTACGTCCAGCGATTAATGCAGGTTTATCTGTTTCTCGTGTTGGTGGTTCTGCCCAAATCAAAGCAATGAAAAAGGTTGCTGGAACATTACGTCTTGACCTTGCATCATTCCGTGAGCTAGAGTCATTCGCTCAATTTGGATCTGATTTAGATAAAGCGACACAAGATAAATTAAATCGTGGTGCTCGTACAGTAGAAGTATTGAAACAAGATCTTAATAAGCCATTAAAAGTTGAAAAACAAGTTGCAATTCTATATGCACTTACACGTGGTCATTTAGATGATATTCCTGTAGTGGATATTAAACGTTTCGAAGAAGAATTCTTAAATTGGTTAGATCATAATCATACAAATGTGGTAGAACATATTGTTAAAACTAAGGATCTTCCATCTGATGATGATATGAACGCAGCAATTAACGACTTCAAAAAAACGTTTGTAGCTTCTGAATAAGAAGGCAAACTTATAGATTGGTGGTGAGAATCTTTGGCATCTTTACGTGATATAAAAGCTCGTATTGACTCAACAAAAAAGACTAGCCAAATTACGAAAGCCATGCAGATGGTGTATTCGGCGAAAATGAATAGAGCGGTTATTAATGTAAAAGCATTTATTCCGTATATGTCTAAAATGGAAGAAGTGACACATTCTGTGGCTCTAGGCAGCTCAGGTGTTAGCCATCCAATGCTTCAAACACGCCCTGTTAAAAAAACAGGATATCTGGTTATTACTTCTGAACGTGGATTAGCAGGAGCATACAACAGTAACGTACTAAGAAAGCTAAATCAAACAATTAAAGAACGTCATCAATCAAAAGATGAATATGCCATAATTGTTATTGGTAGAATCGGTCGAGACTTTCTATTAAAGCAAGGACATAATGTCATTTTGGATGTAGTGGGAATTCCTGATTTACCAGATTTCCTAGATATTAGAGATGTAACAAGCAAAGCAGTAGGTATGTATGATGATGGTACTTTTGATGAACTTTATGTTTACTATAGTCATTATGTAAGTGCTATTCAGCAGGATGTGATAGAGAAGAAGGTTCTTCCGTTAACGGAAATGGATGCTTCTAATAAGACATTAACATCCTATGAATTTGAGCCATCAGCAGAAGAAATTCTCGATGTTCTATTACCACAGTATGCAGAAAGTCTACTTTATGGTGCTCTGCTTGATAGTAAAGCTAGTGAGCATTCTGCACGTATGACAGCGATGAAGAATTCTACTGATAATGCGAAAGAATTAATAGACAATTTAAGTTTACAGTATAACCGTGCAAGACAAGCCGCGATTACACAAGAGATTACGGAAATCGTTGGTGGAGCTGCAGCGTTAGAATAACGATATAAATAAGTTCTGCTAGACTTAATGTTTTAGCAGAACCTGCTTTAAGAAAGTTTAGGAGGGAAATTAATGAGCACAGGACGAGTTCTTCAAGTTATGGGACCAGTTGTTGACGTGAAGTTCGATGGAGGAAGTCTACCTGACCTTAACAACGCATTACGCATTGTTCAAGGTCCAAATAGTTCTTCTAACATAGAATTAACCCTTGAAGTGGCCCTTCATTTAGGTGATAACACAGTTCGGGCTATTGCAATGTCTTCTACAGATGGCGTTACAAGAGGCGCAGAGGTATTAGATACTGGAAAATCTATTTCCGTACCTGTTGGGGATGTAACACTAGGTCGTGTATTTAATGTATTAGGAGAAACAATCGATTTAGATTCAGAAATTCCAGCAAGTGCAAGACGTGATTCTATTCACAGAGAAGCTCCTAAGTTTGAGCAATTATCAACCCAAGTAGAAATTTTAGAAACTGGTATTAAAGTGGTAGACTTATTAGCGCCGTATATTAAAGGTGGGAAAATTGGTCTATTTGGTGGAGCCGGTGTAGGTAAAACAGTTTTAATTCAGGAATTAATCAACAATATCGCGCAAGAACATGGTGGTATTTCTGTTTTTGCTGGTGTTGGGGAACGTACTCGTGAAGGAAATGACCTTTATCATGAAATGACGGATTCAGGCGTTATTAAGAAAACAGCGATGGTATTCGGACAAATGAATGAGCCGCCAGGTGCTCGTATGCGTGTTGCCTTAACAGGATTAACGATGGCTGAATATTTCCGTGATGAACAAGGACAAGATGTTCTTTTCTTCATCGATAATATTTTCCGCTTTACTCAAGCTGGTTCTGAGGTTTCCGCGTTGCTTGGCCGTATGCCATCAGCGGTTGGTTACCAGCCAACATTAGCAACTGAAATGGGTAAATTACAAGAACGTATCACATCAACAAATGTAGGTTCTGTAACTTCTATCCAAGCAATCTATGTACCAGCGGATGACTACACAGATCCAGCTCCAGCTACAACGTTTGCTCACTTGGATGCAACAACAAACCTTGAGCGTAAATTAACAGAGATGGGTATTTACCCAGCGGTAGATCCACTTGCTTCTACTTCTCGTGCCCTTTCTCCTGAAATAGTTGGGGAAGAACATTACAATGTAGCGAGAAATGTGCAATCTACACTACAGCGTTATAGAGAGCTTCAAGATATCATCAGTATCTTAGGAATGGATGAGCTAAGCGATGAAGATAAATTAGTTGTTCACCGTGCAAGAAGAATTCAATTCTTCTTATCTCAAAACTTCCACGTTGCAGAACAATTTACAGGTCAAAAAGGTTCTTACGTACCTGTAAAAGAAACGGTAAAAGGATTTAAAGATATTCTTGATGGTAAATATGATCACCTTCCAGAAGATGCATTCCGTTTAGTTGGTCGTATTGAAGAAGCAATCGAAAAAGCTAAATCTATGGGTGTAGAAGTATAAAATAATCAGGAGGGGTAGTAATGAAGACGATTAAAGTCAATGTAGTAACTCCTGATGGCCCGGTGCATGAATCAGATGTAGAAATGGTGATCGCAAAAGCAGAAAGTGGAGAACTTGGAATTTTAGCAGGCCATATTCCAATGGTTGCTCCACTTAAAATAGGAGCTGTTCATTTGAAAAATGGTTCAGATTCTGAATATATAGCGGTGAATGGTGGAATATTAGAAGTTCGCCCAGATCAGGTGACAGTACTTGCTCAATCTGCCGAATTAGCGGAAGAAATTGATTATGATCGTGCCTTACGTGCTAAGGAGCGCGCTGAACAAAGATTACATGCTCAAAAATCAGAACATGTGGACTTTAGACGTGCAGAACTTGCTCTTCAACGTGCAATGAATCGTATATCCATTGTTGAGAAAAAATACTAAAAAAGTCCCTAAGGGGGCTTTTTTTAGTGGGTTAGACCTAAAGGAAAGATATAGAGCGGTAAAGTAGATGTCCTATTATTTTAAAAATTATTGGGCAGTTAAATAAGTGACACTAAGAGTAAAGCTAACACTCCGGATTGGGCATAAAAATGCAACAAACAGTCAGCAGGGAGGAGAGAAACCCACTCTGGATGAATGTTTACATTTTTTAAGATGAAAAAAATAAAAAAATAATAACACAAAGTGAAACCTTTTTATAAGTCAATACGTCAAATAATAGTTGAAACAGAAGGGATAGATGGGAGGAAAAAATGGTAGAAGCTTTTGGACAACAGGCATTACTGAGTATTTTGATACATATCGTTTTTATCGCTCTTTCGTGGTGGGCATTACAGTCACTAAATTTTGAGAAATTCCTTCGTAAAAACAGAGTTTTTCAAGCACGAGTATTATATGTATTATTAGCCATTATAATGGGATCGGTTGTCAGTAATTTTTTACTCGACTATTTAGTTTGGTCTCAACAATTACCATTAATATTGAAGTAATTACCAAAATAAGAAATAATTAATTACAAAGATAGGTCTTCATACATGTTTTCATTCGTTCGTTTTTTAAGTAAAATTCATTTTGTGTGCTTAAATAGTTTGTTCATTGATTAACGTTTTATTCATGTCAAAAAGTGACGATTAATCATTAGTATGCAATTCTTCTCCTTGGAAACAATGGTAGTATGGGGGAGGAATAACAATGAAAATAAATAAAACGTTAATTATAATAACAATATTAATTGGTTTGGCTTGTCTTACAATTGGGAATAACATCACTATCGCGAGAACGAAGTCTGACTTAATAACTATAAATGAAATTTTACAAAAACAAGAAAATGTAACGATTAATGAATGGTCTCTGCATGCAAGAGAAAGACTGGAAAATGTTACAAGCATTGAAGATGCAAAAGCATATCAGTCGGAGTTAAAAACAGTTTTCCCAAATGGTGATTGGGTGGAAACGAAAAATCATCAGAGCTGGCAAGCAAAGATGGTCTTGAAATCCAGTGGCCAAACAGAAGAAAGTATAATCTTAACCACTTCTTTAACAACTGATAACGTCCAATCATATATTATGTATGAGGTGAGAGGAAAGAAGTTAGCGGACAAAGAAATGAAAAGGTTAGATATGGAAATTAATAAAAAAATTTCTGACATATTTCGAGGAAAACCAACAATTTTCTCTTGTATTAAAGGCGAATTCAGTGATAAGATGAATGAGACTTTGCCTTATAAAGTTAACCATTTGCTAGATGCATTTCAGGCAAAAAAAGTAGAGGCGTTGGAAGAGGATGATTTTATATCCACCTCCGCATATACGCCGTTATTTGAAGAACGAATTGATAATAGCGAAAAGGAAATGAATGTACAAATAGGACTAAGAACACAAGATATGGGAGGAAAAACTACCTTCGTAGTTGGCACACCCATCATAACGATTGAATATTAATATAGAGATATTGGACGCGGAGGGGAATAGACTTTGGATAAAATCATCGTCCGCGGCGGAAAAAGGTTGAATGGAACGGTTAAAGTAGAAGGCGCAAAAAATGCCGTTTTGCCTGTGATCGCCGCTACATTATTAGCAAGTGATGGAAAAAGTATAATTAAATCAGTTCCGACTCTTTCAGATGTATATACGATTAATGAAGTATTGCGATATTTAAATGCAGAAGTACATTTTGAAAACGGAGAAGTAACTGTAGATGCATCAAGCGATTTAAGCGTAGAAGCGCCATTTGAGTACGTAAGAAAAATGCGCGCATCTGTTTTAGTAATGGGTTCTTTGTTAGCAAGAAATGGTCATGCAAGAGTAGCATTACCTGGTGGTTGTGCAATTGGATCAAGACCAATTGATCAACATCTAAAAGGTTTCGAAGCAATGGGAGCAAAGGTTCAGGTTGGTAATGGATTTATCGAAGCTTCCGTAGATGGACGTTTAAAAGGTGCGAAAATCTATCTTGATTTCCCAAGTGTTGGTGCTACGGAAAATATCATGATGGCTGCTTCTTTAGCAGAAGGTACGACTATTATTGAAAACGTGGCAAAAGAACCGGAAATTGTTGACTTAGCAAACTTTCTAAATAAAATGGGCGCAACAGTAAGAGGGGCAGGTACAGGAACTATTCGTATTGAAGGTGTAGAAGTGCTGCATGGTACAGAACATACGATTATTCCGGATAGAATTGAAGCAGGCACATTCTTAATTGCTGCTGCTATTACGAATGGAAATGTCCTTGTACAGGGTGCTGTTCCAGAACATTTATCATCCTTGATTGCCAAAATGGAAGAAATGGGTGTTGTTTTCAAAGAAGAAGAAGACGGTATCCGTGTGATTAGTGCAGAAAATTTAAAAGCTGTAGATATCAAAACAATGCCTCATCCAGGATTTCCAACAGATATGCAATCTCAAATGATGGCATTACTTCTTCGTGCAAAGGGAACTAGCATGATTACAGAAACTGTTTTTGAAAACCGTTTTATGCATGTAGAAGAATTTAGACGTATGAATGGCGACGTGAAAATTGAAGGTCGTTCTGTTGTTATGAATGGACCAACTAATCTTCAAGGCGCAGAAGTAGCTGCTACTGATTTACGTGCTGCAGCTGCCTTAATATTGTCTGGACTTGTTGCAGACGGTATTACACGCGTTACAGAGCTTAAGCATTTAGATCGTGGCTATGTTAATTTCCACGAAAAATTAGCTGCATTAGGCGCTGATATTGAAAGAATTACTGAAGAAAGCGAATTAACGTTAACAGCAAGCTATGTTGCAGATTTAAATGCATAATATATTAAGCAAACTTTATTTATCGATTTCATTCCGATAGATAAAGTTTGTTTTTTTGTGGGTAAAATTATACATAATATGAAAAATATTTTAGAAGTTCAATGAAGGCTCAAATTGTGTTTAGGTATGTGCCATAATTTTTATTAAAAGGCTGTTATATAATAGAGGGAAATGCAGAAGATGTTTAAATAACAGGATTGCTAAAATAGTATGCAAAACCGAAATATTTAGAACCATAAATTAAGGGTATTTCTCTAGAAAAAAGAAGGAATAAAAGCTTGTCCATTCCCATAAGAATGTTTTAGAGACAGTTAAGAAGGTCTTATTTCTATCTTATGGAGGCTTTATTCATGATTAAAATCAAACCTTTCATCGTACTAGGAGTCATTCTGTTTGTTATTACTTTACTTGTTCCTACCATCCTTGTTCTCCCCTCTATTCAGGATAAAAAGGAAGAGGTAAAGAGTCATATACCACCTGCAGAAAAGCCAGAGCCTGCTATTGAAGTAGCTGTATATCGTGAAAATAAACAAGAAGTAGAGAAATTAGACTTAGAAGAATATGTAGTTGGAGTTGTTGCATCAGAAATGCCAGCGAAATTTGAAAAAGAAGCATTAAAAGCACAAGCCTTAACAGCTAGAACATATATTGTAAAAAGAATGATGAATCAAGAGAAAACAAATCTGCCAGAGGGAGCTTTAGTTGGCGATACAATTAACTATCAAGTGTATAATAATCGCGATGAATTAAAGAAAATTTGGGAAAACGATGGGTTGGACTGGAAAAAGAATATGGCTAAGATAGAAGAGGCTGTAGCGGCTACAAAGGGGCAAATTTTAACGTATGAGGGTACTCCTATTGATGCCACCTTTTTTTCTACAAGCAACGGATACACGGAAAATTCAGATGATGTCTGGGCTAATTCGATCTCTTATTTACAAAGTGTGAAAAGCCCCTGGGATGTCAATTCGCCGAAATTTAAAGGGGAAGTGACCATACCAGTAAAGGACTTGGAGAAGAGCTTAGGCGTTACGCTGACAGCCGATAGGGAAGTATTAGAAGACGTTAAATATACAAAAGGAAAACGGATTGCAAGTGCCAAGATTAATGGAAAAAAAATATCAGGAACAGACATTAGAGAAAAGTTAAAATTAAAATCAACGGACTTTACAATGGAACGAAAGGGAAATACCGTTTATATTACTACAAAAGGATACGGTCACGGTGTCGGCATGAGCCAATATGGGGCAAACGGAATGGCCGCAAATGGGAAAAACTACAAGGAAATCGTAAAATACTATTATAAAGGGGTAGATGTAACAGCATCTGATGATATGCTAGCGAAATATACAGCCCAGAAATAAGAAAATCAGCCAAAGTAGCGGAGGAATCAGCCAAAGTAGCGGAGGAATCAGCCAAAGTAGCGGAGGAATCAGCCAAAGTAGCGGAGGAATCAGCCAAAGCAGTGGGAGAATCAGCCAAAGCGGCGGAGAAATCAGCCAAAGTAGTGGGAGAATCAGCCAAAGCAGCGGGAGAATCAGCCAAAGCGGCGGAGGAATCAGCCAAAGTAGCGGAGGAATCAGCCAAAGTAGCGGAGGAATCAGCCAAAGTAGCGGAGGAATCAGCCAAAGCAGTGGGAGAATCAGCCAAAGCGGCGGAGAAATCAGCCAAAGTAGCGGAGGAATCAGCCAAAGCGGCGGAGGAATCAGCCAAAGTAGTGGGAGAATCAGCCAAAGCAGCGGAGAAATCAGCCAAAGTAGCGGAGGAATCAGCCAAAGTAGCGGAGGAATCAGCCAAAGTAGCGGGGAAATCAGCCAAAGCGGCGGAGGAATCAGCCAAAGTAGCGGAGGAATCAGCCAAAGTAGTGGGAGAATCAGCCAAAGTAGCGGAGGAATCAGCCGAAGTAGCGGAGGAATCAGCCAAAGTAGCGGAGGAATCAGCCAAAGTGGCGGGGAAATCAGCCAAAGTAGCGGAGGAATCAGCCAAAGCGGCGGAGGAATCAGCCAAAGTAGCTGGGAAATCAGCCAAAGCGGCGGAGGAATCAGCCAAAGTAGTGGGAGAATCAGCCAAAGCAGCGGAGAAATCAGCCAAAGTAGCGGAGGAATCAGCCAAAGCGGCGGAGGAATCAGCCAAAGCATTAATTACAGATTCATCTTACAGCTTAATCCCATAACTTCCCCACTTTAAAAAGCAAGTCTTCTTCAAGAAGGCTTGCTTTTTTGCGTTCTTTATTCAGCTAATAATTAAAATTTTCGTTTCTATGTATAAACTCTAGAACTTTGTCGAAAAATAAGTCCAAAAAATTTTTTTAGCATGTAGGTATATATTTATCATTATCTGTTCAGAATGATTGCTGAGGTGATGATAAAATGAGAGAGGAAGAAAACAAACGTACTTCTCCAAAGTCAAAAGTAAAAAGCTTTTTTAAAAAGCGTTGGGCATTTCCAGCCATTTATATCGCAAGTGCAGCTATTATTCTAACAGGTGTCCTTTGGTATCAAAATAGCGCATCAGAAACAGATAAGTATAAATATGATAACGCTGATATGCCAACAAAACAAACAGATGAACCTGCAGAACCAGTTGCAAAAGAATTTGAGAACTTTGCATGGCCAGTAGTTGATGAAGAGTCTTTCATTACACAAAAAGAGTTCTATGATAATACGGCTAGTAAAGAAAAACAAGCTGAATCCTTAGTATTCTACAATAATCAATATCAGCCAAACACAGGTATTGATTTGAAAATGGAAGATGACAGCGAATTTGAAGTAGTAGCTGCTCTAAGTGGAACCGTTACAAAAGTTGCGGAGGATTCTCTATTAGGGAATACAATTGAAATTGATCATGACAATGGGATTAAAACATATTATCAATCTGTGAAGGATTTCCAAGTGGAAGAAGGCGCTGAAGTCAAGAAAGGCCAACCATTAGCAACTGCTGGAAAAAGTAAGTTGAATCAAGAAGCAGGTGTTCATGTACACTTTGAAGTAAGAAAAGATAATGTAGCTGTGAACCCTATTGATTATTTTGGTAAACCGTTAAGTGCTTTACAAAGTGATGATACTTCTGGTGCTACTTCTGAAAACGGATCAGCAGTAGAAGAATCAAGCAATTCCGATGAAGAAATGCCGACAGATAACAATTTAAAAAATGGAACAAACGCTAATCAGGATGAAGATTCAGAAGGATCTACATCCACAGATCCGAACGCTTAATTACTAGAGGTTGCTATAAGTAGTTTTTACAAAGCATAAAATAATATTATGCGAGTGATAGCTGCTTTATGGCAACCTTTATGTATTCTCGAAAGAAGTATTTTATGGATGGGAAATGTCGAAAATAATAAGAAATAGAAAAAATTCTCATCTAGACATCTCTATTTATATCCTCGAATAGTCCACTAAAGGCAAGAAAAATAATGACTCAAAATATTAATAAGTAAAAAGTATTAGTATAATTTAACTATAAGTTAGAGACACAAATGAAAAATTGTCACTTACGAGCGGAAAATGACAAATTTCTCGGGAAATATTTAACCTCCAAACAGTGAAAACGACAGATATTTCACCAAAAATAACAGATGTAAAACCGTACATCAGCAATTTCCTCTTTGCAAAATATAATTCCTATCAATTGTTTCACATAAGACTTAGCCATTTAATTCAAAAAAAACAAGTAAATATAGAAAAAAACAGATAAACCTTGTCCCTATTCATATTTTTCTGCATAAAGTCTTACCCAAGCTAATAAAATGTTACAAACCTTACAAAGCGGAAGTTTGGAGTGAGGGGTCGTTTGAAGACAGTGGATATGTAGTTGAGGACATGTTTAATCCCTATAACAACAGAAAGGTTTTAACTTTCTGCCGCATGAAGAAAAGTATTATGCAGGAAAGGAAACGTGCGGGATGAAGAATTTCGATGAAGCGAAAAGCGAGTCTCATTTCACACTTCTCACATCCAATTTAGGGAGGGCGAGTGGTGTGCACGATTACATCAAAGAGAGAACTATCAAGATTGGAAAGTATATCGTGGAGACGAGAAAAACGGTTCGCGTAATAGCGAAGGAGTTTGGCGTATCCAAAAGTACAGTCCATAAAGATTTAACAGAAAGACTTCCTGAAATTAACCCAGATTTAGCAAATGAAGTGAAAGAGATCCTTGATTATCATAAATCTATTCGACATCTACGCGGTGGGGAAGCAACAAAAATGAAGTATAAAAAGGAAGAGCTTGAAGGGGAAACTGTACAGTAAGAAATTCCAGGGTAATTCTTTATTATGACGACATTAATTATATAGAAAAAGTATCGATAGGAAGTTACCCTGGAAATATTTAAAACAGAAAGGGAAGTTTAGAAAAATGGAGTTTCAACAGTCTATCGGTGGAGGTGCCTCCATCGATAGAGAAAAAGAATGAGTATAAAAAGCAACTCATTTTGGAATGCTGATAAAGGGTACATAATAGCTTTAAGGACCTTGGAAGCAATGTCCTTTTTCTTTTTTGAAAAAAAGAGGATTATTTTGTGAAAAAAAACTCATTTTTTTTACAAAAAGTTACTTATTTCGTTATCTTATGATAAAATAAAAAATTAGAGTGGTTTAAATAGATAGAGAAAAAAACATACAAATTTTAACCTGAAAACATACATAATTCACTTTACAAAAGAATGAAAATGGTTGATTTAATATAGAGCGATAAGAAAGACATATTTAAGCGATGTAAATATTTAGTGGCATTTAAAAAGGTGCTATAACTGTGTGAATGAAAGGTATTCTTAGGAATGTTTTTCATTTAACTACATTTAATGAAACTTAAATATGAGGATGTCGTTACATATAGTGTGGAAGCCAGCTCTTTGTCTCTATAAGGAAAATGAAATTATAAAATGAACAAACGAAAAAAATGGAAAAGCTAAAGGCGAAGGAGGAGCATATATAATGTTTGCTAGAGATATTGGTATCGATTTAGGAACAGCAAATGTTCTCATTCATGTAAAAGGAAAAGGGATTGTATTAAATGAGCCTTCTGTTGTGGCATTAGATCGCAATACAGGCAGAGTATTAGCGGTAGGAGAAGAAGCTCGTCGTATGGTCGGACGTACGCCAGGAAATATTGTTGCTATTCGCCCATTAAAGGACGGTGTTATCGCTGATTTTGATGTAACAGAAGCGATGCTAAAGCATTTCATTAATAAATTGAACGTAAAAGGATTTCTTTCAAAGCCAAGAATTCTTATTTGTTGTCCTACAAATATTACTAGTGTGGAACAAAAAGCAATTAAAGAAGCAGCGGAAAAAAGCGGTGGAAAGAAAATCTATTTAGAAGAAGAACCAAAGGTTGCAGCGATCGGTGCAGGAATGGATATTTTCCAACCAAGTGGAAATATGGTTGTTGATATTGGTGGCGGTACTACAGATGTAGCAGTGTTATCAATGGGTGATATCGTTACTTCTTCTAGTATTAAAATGGCTGGAGATAAATTTGATAATGAAATTCTACAATATATTAAACGAAGATATAAGCTGTTAATTGGAGAACGGACGGCAGAGAATATAAAAATTAATATTGGAACTGTTTTTCCAGGTTCTCGAAAAGAAGAAATGGATATTCGCGGTCGTGACATGGTTTCTGGTCTTCCAAGAACCATTACGGTACATTCAGAGGAAATTGAGCAAGCATTAAGAGAGTCCGTATCTATTATTGTACAAGCTGCTAAAAGTGTCTTAGAAAGAACACCGCCTGAGCTTTCTGCTGATATCATTGATCGTGGAGTTATCTTAACTGGTGGTGGAGCATTGCTGCACGGGATTGACTTACTATTAGCGGATGAGTTGAAGGTTCCCGTATTAGTAGCTGAAAATCCAATGGATTGTGTAGCAATCGGGACAGGAATAATGTTAGATAATATTGATCGTCTTCCCAAAAGAAAATTAGGCTAAAAAATGGGGGGGCATAAACAAGTGAAAAATACTTGTTTATGCATAGGAAAATGAAATCTATTTATTTCATACCCGTTTGAATAAGTCTTAAACATAAAAAATCGGAATGGAAAAATTTCTTTTTCTTTTTCCGATTTTTTATTTTGCCATTTCTGTTTTTCTCAGTGGCGATAAGATTCTTCCTCCTTTATCTTCCAGTAGATTGTTCTTATGAATAGCCGATATAATAAATGATAAATATAATGAACATTTTTAGACTTTTTTCAACAAAATTTAATGTAATCTTTTGATATTTTTTTTATAATAGAATATATATGCTTGAATCGAAATCTTTGTATAGATAGGAGACAGTTATGTTTAAAGGGTTCTATACAGCAGCTTCTGGTATGCTTGCTCAGCAACGCAAAACCGAAATGCTTTCTAATAATATGGCCAATAGTACGACACCGGGTTTTAAGGCAGACAAATCATCCATGAGAGCTTTTCCTGAATTATTACAGCAAAGTGTTAGGAAAAATGCGGTTGGTGCGATAGAAAAGCAGCAAGTAGGCTATTTAGCAACAGGAGTCTATATGCAAGAAGCAATACCGAAGTTTACTCAGGGTGATCTTAATCAAACAGGATTAAAGACGGATTTAGCGATCTTAAACGCGAATGTTCCAGGGAATGGAACGAATGCTGGCGGCGGATTATTTTTTACAGTACAAAATGATAATGGAGTTGCCTATTCAAGAAACGGAAATTTTACATTAGATGGCCAAGGGTATTTAACTACTTCTAGTGGTGCTTACGTTTTAGATGAAAATAACGAACGAATTCAGCTTACAAGCACGGATTTTTCTGTTACATCTGATGGAGTGCTTACAAGCAGTAATGGAGAAGCGTATCGTCTTGGAATAAGTTATACAGATTCACCAGAACAACTCGTAAAAGAGGGTGATGGTTTGTATCGAGCACAAGATGGAGCCACTTTACAAAGTGCATATGCAAATAACCAAGTTACCTTTCAAATCAATCAAGGCTTTTTAGAGAATTCTAATGTTGATACAGCGCAGACAATGACAGATATGATGACTGCTTATCGAGCATTTGAAGCTAATCAGAAAATATTGCAGGCTTATGATAAGAGTATGGATCAAGCCGCAAATGAAATTGGTAAGCTATAAGAATGATTTAGATAGTAGTAAAGGGGGGAATCGCTATGAATAGAACGATGATAACGGCTAGTAATACTTTAACACAGCTGCAAAAGCAAATGGATCTTATTAGTAATAATATGGCTAATGTAGATACTACAGGCTATAAAAGACAAAATGGGACGTTTACAGATATGCTTTATCAGCAATTTAATAATCAAAAGGATGAAACACAAGAAGTCAATCGTCAGACGCCAAACGGAATTAGGCAAGGCGTAGGCGCTAAAATGGCTCAAACACAATTAGTGATGACACAAGGAACGATTAAAGCAACTGATCGCGTTTTAGATACAGCACTGACGAAAGAAGGACAATTATACAGAGTATTGGTGCAAGACGGAGGAACTTCCGAAATGCGTTATACGAGAGATGGAGCGATGTATTTATCACCTGTATCTAATAATGAGAACATGCTGGTTACGAAAGAAGGCCATGCTATCCTTGATGAGAATAATAACCCAATTTTATTAAATAATAATGTTAAAGAATATGCTTTTTCACCAACCGGATCTTTAACAGTTAAATTGGATAATGGCGGTCAGGAAACCTTTAATCTTGGCATATCGTATGCTAATAATCCACAAAGCCTTGAAAAAACAGGGGAGAACTTATATCGACTCTCTGACACTGCTGATGAAAATCAAGTGATGGTTGATTTGAATGGCGGCAGAAGAAATGAAATCGCAATGAAACAGAATGCATTAGAACAATCTAATGTGGATATAAGCAAAGAAATGGTCAATCTGATTGCTACACAGCGCTCCTATCAATTTCAGTCCAGATCCATCTCTTTAGCAGATCAGATGATGGGATTAGTGAATGGAATACGTTAAAAAGGAGAAAAGTGATGGCATTAAATAGCAGTAGTCAAGAAATGGTTAAGACAAGAGAACAGGTTAAAGAAGATCAAAAAGAGAAGAATAATCCAGAAGAGAAAACTTCTCCTAAGCAGAAGATTAGAGTTCGTCTGTTTCCTATATGGCTACGTATTGTTGTCATTCTTTTAGTACTGGCTGTAAGTGTTCTAGCTGGAGCCGTTGTCGGTTATAGTGTTATGGGAAACGGAAAAGCAACGGATACCTTTAAAAAAGAAACCTGGACGCATATTGTCAATTTAATAAATGAAGAGTAATTAAGAGAGGAATTTGTAAAAATAATTACAGATTCCTTTTTTGGTGATGTGCTGGAATGATCAAGTTAATGTAATAACTGTTCAGGATGTTAGCTAAAATAATTATTTTGAAAAACATCTTAAAAAAGGAAGGGATATCCCTTCCTTTTTTATAGCTTTTTTTAGTACAATATAATATAACCACATATTAGTAGGAGGTCACAAAATGTTAGATATTAATCAAATTAAAGAAATTATTCCGCATCGATATCCATTTTTATTAGTAGATAGAATTTTAGAAGTGGAAGAAGGTAAAAAAGCTGTAGGAATCAAAAATGTATCGGCAAATGAAGAATATTTTAATGGTCATTTCCCTGAATACCCAGTTATGCCAGGTGTATTAATTGTAGAAGCTTTAGCACAAGTAGGAGCGGTTGCCATGTTGATCAAGGAAGAGAATAAAGGAAGATTAGCTTTCTTTGCTGGAGTGGATAACTGTCGCTTTAAAAAGCAAGTGTTTCCTGGGGATCAGCTGCGATTAGAAGTAGAAATGACGAGATTACGTGGCAACTTTGGAAAGGGAAAATGTGTAGCCACTGTTGACGGAGAAATTGCATGTGAAGCAGAAATTATGTTTGCTCTTGGAGATAAGAAAGAAGCATAAAAAGGTAGAAAGAAGAGGTGTCTGTATAACGAGGAGCTTCTTCTTTTTTTCATTCAAACATTGTTTATTATTGGAATTGAATATTAAGGCGTAATAATTTTCTTTTCTTGGATAACCTAATAACTGACCAAATAATTGGTCATGAATGATACTTATCAAGAAAAGGGGTATAACGAATGACTAAATGGATGAAGTTATTAGGAGTTTCAGCATTATCTGCTATGCTGTTAACTGCTTGTGGTAACAATGATGATAATCAAAGTCCTCCACCGGATGATGATACCACAGTCGAAGATAAAGATCTAGATACGAATGACGTTGTTCCAGACAGAGGTACTGATTTGGATAATGACAACGAATCAGATGTACCAGATGAAAATAGAGATGATGATCTAGATCCAACAAAGGATGATAATGATCCTGGTGAAGACATGATCGAAGATAAAGATGATATGAATGACAAAGACGATTTAGATCGATAAAAAGTCTATTTGTTCAGAATCTCAAGGTTATTTTGGACCTTGAGATTCGTCTATTCTATAACCTACAACTTCTTCTCCAAAAACGTTTGTGGTTTACTTTGCATCAGCTCAGTAAATTTATTCGATAGCTTTTTCCCTTCATAGCCTTCTTCGATTAGATATTGGAGCAATAGCTCTGCATAGTCTTTTCTGTCTCTTTTTAATGTTCCTTCTAATAGAATGCTTGCTTTATCGCCAAAATTTTGGATAGAAAGAATGGTTACTTCAAAAGGAGCGGGATCATTTTCTTTTTTTGAAATAACAGCTTGAACAAGCAACTCTTCCTTCTTCTGAAATGCTTCATCAAGAAAAGCAATAGCAGCTAATTCTGTATAAACTTCAATTAGCCAATGATTAAAATCATCTTCTTTATTTATAATCAATCCATCAATCAATTTAATCGGTATTAGCTTTTCCTTCGTCAGGATCTGTAAGGAAATTAATTTAAACGTTTTCACAATAATCCCTCCCCAGGCAAATTCTTCATTTCTTTTATTATACCTTACCTTCATGAATTATCTAAGCTCTCGAATGCTCTGATTGAAAAATAAGTGAATATAATTTTATTTCGTATAGTACAAAAATATTTTCCCTGCTCCATCTGAAAACAATCTCTTTAAAAATTATATTAATAAAAGTTTGTTCCATATTGTTCACTATTTATTCGACCATTCTTTCTGAAATGAAAGTGTTTTATCATTTTGCTAACATTTCCTTCTTAAAAGTAGCTTCTATTACAGCTGTACCACTATTTTCTATAAGGTGATTATATCCTGAAATTGGCAGAAAAGCAGAATAACGTCAACTCTTGCCGAAAAAAGAATAAAAATGCGATATTAACTGACTAAATTACTAGCATATCAAGCAAGAGACAGTACTTTCGTCCCTTAAAAAATATAAGAATATTATGATATTTTTATATAGTTCGATATATTCCGAAAATAAAGAAGGATTAGAGGGGAGTTTTAACGTGAAACTTAGAAAAGTATTTTTTCTAGTTATTATGCTCTTTATGCTATTTTCCAATAGTGTATTGGCAGCAACTGTACCTGATAAGGAAATAAGTAAAAAAGGAGAAGAAAACAAGCAAAATATCCAAACCATAAAGGCGGACGAGCTAGAGACTGCTTATAAAAAAACCGATACGGTCCGGGTAGTGGTAGAGATGAACACGGAGCCGACGGTGCAATATGCTCAAGCACAGGCAAAGCAAGTAAAAGAATTGCCTAAATCAACAAAAGAAAAATTAAAGAGTGAGAAGTTAGCAGAGCAGAAAACAGTAAAAGAAAAAGTAAAAGCAAAAAAAGTAAAATTTAAGGAATTAGAGAATTTCACCACTATTTTTAATGGTTTTAGTGGAGAAATGAAGTACGGGGATATTGAAAAAATCGAAGAACTTCCAGAGGTAGCAAAAGTACATATTGCCACAGCTTATGAAAGACCAGAAGAAGAAGCAGACATGATATATAGTAAAGAACTTGTACAAGCTCAAGATGCTTGGCGAGATTATGGTTTTAAAGGGGAAGGAATGATTGTTGGTGTAATTGATACCGGCATTGACCCGAATCATAAGGACATGGTGCTTTCTGATGAAACAGAAGAGGAATTAAGCAAAGCAGAAATTGCCCAATTTAAAAAGGAAAATGGGCTGCAAGGCAAATTTTATAGCGAAAAGGTTCCATACGGATATAACTATATGGATGAAAATGATATTATCCAAGATATCGCTGAAGGGGCAAGCATGCATGGGATGCACGTCGCAGGTACTGTTGGCGCAAATGGCGATGAAGACAATAATGGGATTAAAGGAGTTGCGCCAGAGGCACAGCTTTTAGCCTTAAAGGTTTTCGGAAATGATCCAACTGTTTCTACTACTTGGGGAGATATTTATATTAAAGCTATTGATGATGCGATCGTATTAGGTGCAGATGTCCTTAACATGAGTTTAGGATCTCCAGCAGGCTTTGTTGCGGCTGATGCACCAGAGCAGCAAGCTGTAGAGCGTGCTGTGGAAAATGGAATAATGATGTCTATTTCGGCTGGAAACTCCGCCCACTTTGGAAATGGCTTTGCCAATCCATCTAGCTCTAATCCTGATATTGGCGTATCTGGTTCACCAGGTGTCGCCTATGATAGTTTACAAGTTGCGTCTATTGAAAATAGTTTTATAGATATTGATGCACTTTCCTATCAATATGATGGTCAAACGGAACAAGCTGGATTCCTGTCAGCAAGCAGTGTTCATCCGAATTCAGTTGCGGAAAAAACATTTAAAATTGTTTATGCTGGATTAGGAACACCAGAGGAATTAGCCGCAGTTGATGTGAAGGATAACTATGCGCTCATCCAAAGAGGCGAAATCGGCTTCGTGGATAAAGCAATCAATGCACAGAAGGCAGGGGCAGCTGGTGTAATTATTTATAATAATACAGATGGCTTTGTTAGCATGGCAACAGATGCAAGCATTAAGATTCCTCAACTATTCTTATTAAAAACAGATGGGGATAAATTAGCAGCAGCTCTTCAAAGTGGTGAAAATATCTCGATTACATTTGATGGCAAAAAAATAACTTCCGCTAATCCAGAAGCAGGAAAAATGAGTAGCTTTTCCTCATGGGGCCTAACGAATAACTTAGATTTTAAACCAGAAATCACAGCGCCAGGCGGCCAAATCT
Source organism: Niallia circulans (assembly GCF_003726095.1). Lineage (NCBI taxonomy): Bacteria > Bacillati > Bacillota > Bacilli > Caryophanales > Bacillaceae > Niallia > Niallia circulans. The sequence continues at coordinate 3,488,047 of NZ_CP026031.1, read as the reverse complement.
ATTCTACTTTAGAAAATAATCAATATGGGATGAAGAGTGGAACGTCGATGGCAGCCCCACATGTTTCAGGAGGTTCTGCCCTCGTATTAGAACGTGTAGATAATGAATTCGATGTATCAGGCTTTGATCGAGTAAACATTGCCAAAAATCTTTTAATGAACACTGCTAAACCGGTGACAGATATTGGAACAGTAAACAGTGCATTTGACTGGGAAGTACCATATTCTCCACGCCGTCAAGGAGCTGGATTAATGCAGCTGCATGCAGCGTTACAATCACCTGTAATTGTAACGGAGAAGAAGACGAAAGAAGGGAAAGTAGCCTTAAAAGAAGTAGGAAACACCTTTACTTTTACTCTAGAAGCGAAAAATTATAGTGATAAGAAGGTTAAGTATGATGTGGCTGCAAATATTCAAACAGACTTTGCGGCTTACGGAGAGCTAGGCTATACTGCTGACCTATTAGAAGCACAGAAGATTTTGGATGCAAAGATAAAAGTAAATGATAAGGATGAAACAACGATCAGCATTCCTGCTAATAAAAGCAAAAAAATTAAAGTATCTGTTGATTTAACAAATGCAAAAGTAATTGATCCTTCTCAAACAGGCAGTTGGGAAACGCCTGTAGCGATTGATCGCGTATTTGAAAACGGCTATTTTGTGGAAGGGTATGTAACATTAACAGATCCACAGGAAAAAAATGCAACATTAACCGTGCCATATGTTGGCTTTAAAGGTGACTGGAACAAAGCCCCAATTTTAGATGGGATGAAATATGATGAAACATCTTTCTATGGTATGGCTGGAGCGGTGACAAAAGAAGGAGAAGACTTCCTATACCTTGGATATGATCCGATTACAAGTAAGTTTATAAAAGAAGGAATTGCTATTTCTCCAAATAATGATGGAGTCCAAGAAGAAATTATTCCGATTCTATCATTTTTAAGAAATGCAAAGAAAGTTCAATTCTCCATTGTTGATAGTAAGGGAAAAACCGTAAGAACATTACGTACACAAGAAGAAATTAGAAAGAATTTCTATGATGGCGGCAAAGGAACAAAATATGTTCTTGATTCCAATTGGGCTTGGGATGGAAAAGTGAATGGAAAGCTAGTGGAAGGGCAATATTTCTACCGCGTTAGTGCAACTCTTGACTATAAAGGTGCAAAGCCACAGATAGTAGATATTCCAGTTATTGTTGATACAGTAAGTCCAACAGTTGAAGTGGATTTAGCAGAAGGTAATAAAGTATTGGAAATTGCTGCATCTGATGATGAAAATGGCTCTGGCATCTCTTATTTAGATATTTTAGTAGATGGAAAATCGGTTGTAACTACTCCAGTCAGCGGTGAAACAACTGAATTTACTTTGCCGAATGAAGTAAAAACAGGTACATCTGTAACAGTTGTTGCATATGATTATGCTGGCAATAAACAGGAAGCAAATGTGGTTGCAGAAGAAGAGAAGAAGGATACAACAATTCCTGTAATCTCTTTAACGACTCCAGAAGCTTTAGAGGTGTATGGAGAAAAGGAAGTAGCGTTTAGTGGAACAATCAAGGATGATTCGGACCTTAAAGAATTTACGATTGGCGGACAAAAAGTAGATGCTGATTATAATAAGGAGAAAGAAGAATATACCTTTAATACAGTTATTCCTTATGAAAATGGCGTGCATTCTGTTGAAATCAAAGCAACAGACAGTGCTGATAATACAGCAGTCTTTAAACGAAGCTTTATCGTTGATGCAGAGGCGCCCGTCATCTCTTTCAAAGGGCTTTCTGGCAATCGAATTGTAAATAGCAATGGCAAAAATCCAACTGTGCATGTAACAGTAAAGGATAATTTTGATGATATTCAATTAGCTCTAAATGGAAGTGAGCTTTACTATCAGACATTTAAAGAGCCGTATGCTATGAGAAGTCTAGAAAAAACAGTCAAGAAAGTGGAATTAGACTTAGAAAATGGCTTAAATGAATTTGAATTCACAGCAACCGATTTAGCTGGCCATAAAACAACGAAAACTGTTTATTTCTATAAGATGACTAAACAAGAAAAACGAAAAGATATTAAAGTTCCAGAGGATAAATAAACAAACAGATCTATAAAAGAAGACGAGTAACGGGTTGGGACATAAATAGTTCAATCAAAGATAAACCCCGCCAAGGATACCGAGTAAATTGTATCCTTGGTGGGGTTTTTATTCATGTCTTCTGTCATTATCCATTTGGTTGTGCTCTGCTTGCACCCTATAAGGCTGCTGGGTTTTCATTCAATGACACCAAATCCTTTAATTCATCTGTTGTTAACTCTGTCATCCAATTTTCGTTTTGGATAATTTGGTCATTTAGTGATTGTTTCTTTTCCAGCATCGCATCAATTTTTTCCTCTAATGTTCCTGTACAAATAAGCTTATGAACATGAACAAAACGAGTCTGGCCAATGCGGTATGCACGATCTGTCGCCTGATTTTCTACAGCAGGATTCCACCAGCGATCATAATGAATAACATGGTTGGCAGCTGTTAAATTTAATCCTGTTCCCCCAGCTTTTAAGGAAAGGAGGAAAATCGGAAATTCTCCAGCTTGAAATTGCTCAATTAAGCGATCACGTTGTTGCTTGGACATACTACCATTTAAGAATGGAACGTCGATGCTGAACTTTTTCTTCATCATTTCCTGAATCATATGTCCCATTTCAATATATTGTGTGAAAATAAGGCAGCTTTCACCTCTCTCTAAAATGGTATCGGTCAGTTCTGCCAATTTCTCCATTTTTACTGATCGATCAATTAGGCTAGTAGGTGCTTGCTCTTTTAAATAAAGGGCAGGATGATTGCAGAGCTGCTTCAATTTGCTTAACATCTGCAAGACAAGGCCTTTCCGCTCAAATCCAGAGAGCTGCTCAATTTGGACAAATGTATCGGTAACTAATTGTTCATACAAGGCAGCCTGCTCCGTTGTTAAAGGACAATATTCCTTTTGCTCCAGTTTATCAGGGAGATTTAAGGCCACCTCTTCATCCTTTTTCGTTCTTCTTAACAAGAATGGACGAATAAGTGTCTGCAATTGCTGGATTTGTTCGGTTTTATTTTCCTTTTCAATCGGAATGACAAAGCGCTTTTGAAATTGTCCGAGACTACCTAAATAACCGTGATTGGTAAAATCAAAAATAGACCAAAGCTCATTGAGACGATTTTCCATCGGTGTTCCAGAGAGTGCAATATAATGTGCTCCCTTTAATTTTCTCACAGCTCTTGATTGCTTTGTCTGCGCATTCTTGATATTTTGTGCTTCATCAATTGCAATGGTACTCCATGTGAGCTCTTCGAAGTTTTGCTTATCGATATGTGTTAATCCATAAGAGGTTAAGACTACATCTGATTCGTGTGCTCTTTTAGAAAAGGCCTCATCCTTTAAGCGATTAGCTCCATAATGGAGATATACATTTAAATCAGGTGCGAATCGCTCTAACTCTTTTTGCCAGTTGCCGAGGACAGAAGTAGGACAAATGATAAGAGCAGGAGTCGTTAGTTCCGCTTCTATTTCTTTCACTTTTAATAAATAAGAAATAAGCTGAACTGTTTTTCCTAGTCCCATATCGTCTGCTAAAATGGCGCCAAAACCATACTTTCTTAAGAAGAGAAGCCAGCTCATTCCAAGTACTTGATATGCACGCAAATCGCCTAAAAAGCTGTGCGGAACGTCTTCTAATGGTAGATTCTTTACTTCTTTTAATTGATGAATCATCGTTCGCCATTGTCTATTTAGTTCGATTTGGATTTTGGCAAATGTTTTCGGATTCTCTAGCTCATCATTCTGCTGTTCTTCTGCTTGCATTAACTCTTGTTCAATAATATCGCGGACATGTAAACCTTCTTTTTCAGCTTTTTTCATTAAATCTTGAATTTGGCGAATAAAAGCAGGATCTAATTTAATCCAACGGCCTTTAATAAAGACAAGGCGGCGTTTTTCCTCCACTAATTTATTGAATTCATCTTCAGAGAGGGTGACGCCATTCATAGAAAAGCGCCAATTATAGTCCAGCATTGCCTGCAGGCCGACAAAGGATGGACGATGACTTGCACTCGAAACCTTTGCTTTCACTTTCAAATTGGCTGACTTCATTGCTTGCCACCAAGAAGGAAGAAGAATATCCACTCCAAGGGCAAGGAATGTTTCACTAGCTTCTGATAAGAAAAGCCAAGCTTCTTCTTCTGTTAATTGATTGGTTATCCCGCTTTTTCCTTTTAACCATGGGAAAAGCAGGATCCAGCGCTGTTGTTCCTCCTCTATATAGGAGGTATAGTTTAACCACTTCTTCGGCATATTACTTTCATCATGTATATCCACAACGAGATCAGGATTTTCCTTTGAACGTAAAAATAAGTCCAAATCCCAAGTTGTATCGATTTCAGTTGGTTCTTCCAGACGGATTCCTAATGTGAATGGATAGTCTGTTTCTTTTAACCCCATCCATTCCTGCCATTTATCTTCAGTGAAATAAGCAGCCAGCTGCTCGGATGGAATATTTGCATTCTTTAATGTTTGGATTTGTTCATGGAAATTTTGTTTTGTCTCTTGATGGTCTTCTAAATAATGATTGAGCGAATGCTGGAACCACTGCTGGATAAAATCTCTATTTGTTTGACCTGCCAACTCATCGTGAAGTTCCATTTCCCAAAAGCTCGGATCGAATTCGTCCATGACACGATTGGGAAGGGACCATTGGAAATTCCCAGCCTCCCATTGGCTGAAATCCGGTATCCATTCTTTATGTTTAATAGCTTCCAAAATACTTGGAGCAGCAGCCAGACAAACCTGTGCAGTATCATTCCAATCCCAATCTACATAACGATTGAACCCTTCAGTAGCAAGCAAAGTCACCAACTGCCAGCCACTTAATAATACGCCTTCTATTTCATCAATTGTTACAGTATCTAGGATAGTTCCATAATAGCTCTCTTGATGCTGCTGAAAAAGAAGTTTTTTCCAATAATTAGGATATAGATAACGATTCTCTATTTCTCCTGTTAAAAAAAATCCTCTATTGTCATAGTAATGAACATTTATTTTTAGATAGTTAGTTTTCAGCATGGATTAACTTTCCCTTTCTACATTCTTCATGAAAGGCTCTTAATCGTTTCGTACGTTCTAAGATAACCAATAAGAATTGCTCGAATTCGGTTTGTTTTTTCAGCTTTTTATAAAGGGTACGCAGTTTTTTTAATTGGCGGACAGCGATTCGATAATGCTCTCTATTTTTCCCTTCGATATGTTCTTGAATCGAACGATGATATAAGGAAAGCAATAATGATTGATCATATTCCTGCAGCGTTTTTATTTGTTCTTTGTGAAGATGATCTAGTCCATATCCCATCATGGTAAACAGATCCATCCATTTATCAAATTGTTTCTTCTCATACAGAAAATCCTCGTATTTGCGGTAGCTATATGGAAGTGTATGAATATAGGCTTTTTCAAGCAAGTCTTCTTTATTCATAGCTAGGCAGTAAGGAAGAATTGCTCGGATTGCCATCTGTGTAAATTCGTAACAATAATCGTCATCATCATCTGTACATATATAATTTTTCAGCTCTTGAATAAATGCTGGTATATATAAATCCATTCTTTTCCAAGATTTGCGACTCGATAAATAATCAATCCAATAAAGCATGTACGAGGTCACTTGTGTATCGAGTGATTGAATGATTTTAAGGGCATTCTCATCCTTTTGAAGTAGGATTTCAAGATGAATGATGGCAATTTTTTCGGAAAAGCTTGGCTTGGTGCTCGCTGATAATTGTGCCAATTCATCCTGTCTCCATCTTTTCGTGGCAAAAAGATCTGTCCACATTAAGCGATAAAGCTGAATACATTCAAATGCTAATATTGGCTGGATGGTAAGAATGGTTCTAATATCACCCTTTAGACTAATTAAAAAATTATCAAACGCAAATGGAAAGGTAAAGTTCGATAATTTATAGAGGTTATCCTCGATGCTATTCATTAAATCATGAAAAAGATGTCGATAATAGCGATTGATTGTTTGTGTATTATGATCTAATTTTTTACTAAGTATTAATAATTGCTTGAAAGTAAATACATGGGCGATGACTAAATACAGGAGCTTCCACTCTGTTTGGAGAGGAGTAGCTGCTTTTATTTTTCGTATATAAATATAATACGTTTCTGCAATCATATATGGTTTAGTATGATTCGTCTCTATAAGGGATTGAAAGCTCTTTTCAAATGTTTCAATCCAATCTGTATAATTTGGCTCTTTGTCTTCTTTTTCCTTCAGTAAATCACTTGCTCGCATAATACCGAGATTTTTCAACATTTCTGCATTCTCAATGGGTTTACGCCAATTTTCCAACCAAGTGGACACTTTCCCAACTTGTGCGAGTAAATAGAAAAATAGAGCGAGCTGATGGCGACAAAATCCTTCAGCGTGACAAGTACAAGAGCTCTGTTGAACATAATCCAAATCTAAAGTGGCCCTTACAGGCGTCACATCTTGGATCATTCCCGTCACCAATTCATTGGAGAACTTGACCTGATAGACAAAGCTTTGTCTGTACAGAAGAAGTCCCTTTTCCACAATTTTTTTCATTTGGGGATCATTTGCATCCAATAAATCCATTAAGTTTTCTGCACAAAAATTCACTGGCTCCAAATACTTTTCTAGAAGCATAATGTATCCCTCCCATATTGGTAAATCGATTAATTTTGCTTAAAGATGTGCTCTAAAATGTAGAGGCACCAAAAAAGTCCATTCTTTAATTATAACGCTTTTTGAATGGAGATGGTAGGGGACAGAAGAAGAGAAGTAAGAGAGCGCAATTGGATTACTAGTTTTGAAGTAATGAATATAGGGAATGAAGAGAAAATATAGGCAGTTTGGTAAAAGTTTGGCGTAGAATGGTGCGAAATTGCAAATGTATTAGCAAAATGGAAGAATAATTGTGCCAAGGTAAGGGGTTATCAGCCAAACTGGGGAGGAAATCAGCCAAAGAAAGGGATATATCAGCCAAACCGGGGAGGAAATCAGCCAAAGTAGAGGATATATCAGCCAAACTGGGGAGGAAATCAGCCAAAGTAGAGATATATCAGCCAAACCGGGGAGGAAATCAGCCAAAGTAGAGGATATATCAGCCAAACCGGGGAGGGAATCAGCCAAAGTAGAGATATATCAGCCAAACTGGGGAGGAAATCAGCCAAAGTAGAGGATATATCAGCCAAACTGGGGAGGAAATGAACTAACCCGAAAGCAAACAAAAAGACTGCCTGCTAAATAGACAGTCCTTTCTACTATTATCTTTTAATATAAACGTTTGAAACTATCAAAATGCTCTTTATAGTATGAGTTATCTAAACTTGTAACACGAACGCCGCTTGAGTCCGCGTGAATAAATTCATTGTTGCCAATATAAATACCCAAGTGAGAGATACCTTGTTTGTAGGTATTTTTAAAATAGACAATATCTCCAACAGCTGGCACATCTACATAATAGCTGCGGTCATAGTAGCCTTCAGCAGAATAACGTCCAATAGATTTACCGCTTTGATTTAACACATAGTAAACAAATCCGCTGCAATCAAACCCTGCAGTAGTTGAGCCTGCCCAAACATATGGAATGCCAACTAAACTTTTAGAGACAGAAACGACTTTGGAAGCATAGGATTGTCCATTGTTTCCGTTAGAAATAAGGGTCGGTTTACTGGAAGAAGAATTAGAATTACCAGTGTTAGTTACTTTTTCAGAGGCAGTAACCTTCAATTTTTGTCCTGGGAAAATCAAATCAGATTTTAGATTATTTAATTGCTGTAGTTGGCTTACAGACATTTTATACGAAGAGGCAATTTTACTTAAACTATCTCCGCTTACAACCGTATAAGTTCCTGTAGAAGCTGCCGTATTTTCTTTTACAGCTGTATTGCTGTTATTTCCAGAATTACTAGATGGGTTGGAATTAGAATTTCCAGTGTCAGTTGCCTTTTCAGAGGCAGTAACCTTCAACTTTTGTCCTGGGAAAATCAAATCAGATTTTAGGTTATTTAATTGCTTTAGTTGGCTTACAGACATTTTATACGAAGAGGCAATTTTACTTAAACTATCTCCGCTTTTAATCGTATAAGTTCCTGTAGAAGCAGTTGTAGTTTCCTTTACAGCTGTGTTGCTGTTACTGCTAGAACTTCCAGAATTACTAGATGGGTTGGAATTAGAATTACCAGGTTTGGAAACATATAAAATATCACCAGGATAAATAAGCGAAGAGGATAGATTGTTCCATTGCTGTAACTCTCCTAAAGATATAGAATGCTTATTTGCTATTTTAATAAGAGAATCCCCTGAAACGACTTTATATGTTTTGGCACTTGAGCTTGTCTTTGTAGAAGATTTACTAGCTTTAGTTGTATCGCTGCTAGATTTTGAATCATCGCCAATAGATAATTTTTGATTGATTAAAATAAGGTCTGATGAAAGATTATTTTGCGACTTTATGTCATTAACAGTCGTATTGAATTTCTTCGCAATCTGTCCTAAAGTATCCCCCTTTTTTACTACATAAGTACTAGCGGAGGCGTTCGCTGCGAAAGTGGTTGACAGAATAGCGGTAGTTGCCAATACTGTGACTTTCTTCTTCATTTTTTATCACTCACTCCTAATGATTAAACTATGGTATATCTATCTTACCATAACCTATCAGACTATTGACCTTTTATTTTAATTAAATAGATAGAGTTTTACGAAAATAGGTAATTATTCATAGAATCTTATCGTTAGGACATTAGTTATTGGGAGTGAAAACTAATTTTATAAACAGGTGCAAACTAACTAGGTATATATGCGGGCAGCAGATGGAAAATGATCATATCCGGCTTAAGAAAATAATAGAAAAAAGATGCCTGCAACTATTTCTCGATTCGTAAGAGAGAATAGTTGGAAGACATCTTTATAATACATATATTATGTTTGCCAGCTGCGGATTTTTCCTTCGATATAATCAGTATAACGATGATCTTTTACTAATTGGAAAATCATGAGTGCATCTTGCATATAAGGAATAGCTAGGTCAAAATTCTTTTGTAATTCATAGTTATATCCGATATGATAGTGAAAGTGAGCCAGCAAATAAAGGTTATCCTGTTGGATCGCCCAATCGATACCTTCCTTACAATAGGTAATGGATGCATCGTACCTTGATTGATCTGTTAAGGATTTTGCGATATTAAAATATAATCTGCTTTTAATCGTATCATCCTGTAAATAGGGTAGTTGGTTGATCGCTTTAAAGGCTTGTTCATAAATGGTCAAAGAATCATCAATAAATCCTTCTTCATAGTGGAAGATTCCTTTGCTAATAAAGATTTCTATTTCTCTTTCCGTGAAAACAGTGTCAAAGGTAAGTTTAATTGCTTCATTAATAATCTTTACTGCTCGATTAAAATCACGGTCGATTTCAAATACATAAATCGCCTTATGCCAAAGCAACAATTGATAGTTTTTTTTATGGTGCGTAAATAAAGGATTTTTTTCTTCTGCTTTTACAATCTGTTTTATTGTGTGATAATCAGTATTTCTTCTAGCTGCTTTTAGTTGCCGAAAAGTTTCTTCCACATAATCTAGTCTAGGGGTCGTACCAATATCGAAGAAGTAATTTACGTCTACTCCCAATCGTTTCGATATAAGATAAAGAGTAGAGGACAATGGAAGTACTTCTCCTTTTTCAATCTTGCTTATTTGCGCTTGTGTACAAATATTGTGAGAAAGTTCCTTTTGTGATAGTCCCATTTGCTTTCGTAATTCCTTGATTTTTTCCCCAACCGCTGAAAAATCCAATCGCTTCACTCCTACATAGAAAAGCTCACCTTTTTAAATGATATTCCTAAAGTTATATTTTCGAAGGTTTTTTGTGAAAAAACAGTACTAAATGCCTTAAAATGGCGAAATACACTTAAAAATCAAGAATTCATCTATCTTTATAATATGATTTAATTGTTTTTACCGCAATATATTAAGAATATTTTTGCTATTTTTAGAAGTGCCTACCTACGCCTTCTGATTATTCGCATAATAAAACTTAATTGAGCATTTTTAATAGAAATTTTAAGATTTCTATTAAACCCCAATATCTGTTTTACGAGTAGTCCTTTTATCTCCAATTTTCTGCCGTTTTCTGATGAGAAAGCGGTCTTTTTTTATTCGAAAAAACGCTTTTTCATTTCTTCTGTTGGGAGCATACAGGAATCTTGTTTGCCAAACCATTTATAACGATTTCTAGCAATAATTCGATAAAGAGGGTCTCTGATGAATGGCGGGATTACTTTAAAAATAGCTAGAAGCTTCCATCCACCTGTAAGATGGCTGCAAATTTCTAAAGCAGCATCCGATTCTGTATAGTATTTATCATCTTTCAAAAGGATGACACTATCAACCTCAGATAAATGATATTTCTTCAATAGATCTTTGCCCGTTTCGCTCTGTAAGGAAGCAAAGGAAAATTGGTTAACTGGATCTCTTTTAATAATAAACTGCACACTTTTGTTGCATAAATTACAAACTCCATCAAATAACACAATCATCTATATCCCCCCTTAGCCTGTATTTTAGCAAATGATGAAACAAAAGTATGTTAAAAACGATTTGTAACTTTTTCAATTGGTTTTCGTAATAAAGTTATTATTTTGTCAGAAAGGTAATAATATACAGGATGCAGGAAAGAAGAAATAAAAAAAATGACCATTTTGTATGTAATTCTTTTTCCGTTTTTATAAAAAAATGGTACGCTAGTAATAGTAGATTAGAAGGGGAGATAGGAATGAAAAAGAGATGGATGCTTTTACTGATATTTGTATTGATAGCAGTGGTAACAGGATGCAATAAAAATGATCCTACCCCAGATGAACGGCTATCACAATATATAAAACTGTGGAATGATGAAAAATTCAAAGAAATGTATGCTTTCTTATCAACAGAAGCAAAGAAAAATGTTTCGGAAGAAGAATTTGTTTCTAGATACGAAAAAATCTATAAAGATTTAGGTATTAAAGATTTAGAGGTAACATATAAGAAGCCTTCAGAAGACGAAAAATTTGATAAAGTAGAGAAAGCAGAAATTCCATTTTCGGTTAAAATGAACAGCATGGCCGGAGAAATCAGCTTTGATAATAAGGCCAAGCTTGTAAAAGAAGAGCGAGACAAGGATGAGAATTGGTATATTAATTGGGATACTACTTATATTTTTTCTGAGTTAGGTCCTGATGATAAAATTTCAGTCAACACAATACCTGCAGAACGCGGCAGTATTGTTGATAAAAATGAAAATCCGATGGCAATGAATGGAGTTATTTATGAAATTGGACTGGTTCCAGAACAAATGGGAGATAATCCAGATGCAGTCGTAAGTAATCTAGCAAAGCTTTTGGATATTAAAAAAGAAACCATAGAGAAAGCGATCAAGGCTGATTGGGTACAACCGAGCTTTTTTGTACCAATTAAAAAAGTTGCCACAGGAGACCGTGCTTATTTAGATAAACTCTTTAAACTACCTGGTGTGCAGAAGCAGGATACTAAAGGAAGAATTTATCCATTTGGCGAAAGTGCTGCCCATTTAATTGGTTACATTGGCAGCATCACTGCAGAAGAGCTAGAGGAGAATAAAGGGAAGGGCTATTCAAGCAGTGATGTAATTGGAAAAAGAGGCTTAGAGCAAGTGCTGGAAGAACGATTGAAGGGCACGAATGGCGAAGAAATTTCTATTAAAAAAGCCGACGGTAGTACAGTTAGTTTAGCCAAAAAAGATGTAAAGAATGGCGAAAATATAAAGTTAACAATCGATGCAGACTTGCAAAAGAAAATATATGAAAAAATGGATGGCGAAGCAGGTGCAGCTACAGCTATTAATCCGCAAACAGGGGAAACACTAGCGCTAGTCAGCAGTCCCGCATTTGATCCAAACAAGATGATTGTTGGCCTGACAACATCTGACAAAGAAGCATATGAAAATAATAAGCTAGATCCTTTTACCAATCGCTTTAAAAACAAATATGCTCCTGGTTCTGTTATGAAGCCGCTTGTAGCAGCTGCTGCATTAACAGAGGGCGTTATCACTCCTGAACAGGAAAGAAAGATTACCACTAAGAAGTGGCAGAAGGATAAATCTTGGGGCGGTTATTATGTCACAAGAGTGCATACAAGCTCAGAGCCTGTAAATCTCGCAGATGCTTTGATATATAGTGATAACATTTACTTTGCGCAAACAGCACTTGACTTAGGCAAAGATAAATTTGCAGCAGAACTAAAAAAATTCGGGTTTGAAGAACCGTTTAATTATGCTTACCCAATTGAAACATCTACCTATGGTAAATTAGATACGGAGCCGCTTTTAGCAGACTCAGGATATGGCCAAGGGCATGTGGAAATGAGCGTGATTCATCTTGCGACAGCATACACACCATTTGTGAACGGTGGAAATTTAATAACACCTGTATTATTAGATAGTGAAGAGAAGAGTAAGGTTTGGAAAGAAAAAATCATGGATGAATCAGTAGCCAATACCATTTCAGACGACTTACAACAGGTTATTGAAAGTCCTCACGGTACAGCACGTGCCGGAAAAATAAGCGGCAAGACATTCGCAGGAAAAACAGGTACAGCTGAATTAAAAGAAAAGCAAGGCGAAAAAGGAACAGAAAACGGCTGGTATGTTACCTATGATAAAGGCAATAAGAATCTCTTGATTGCAATGATGATGGAAAGCGTACAAGATAAAGGCAGCTCCGGATACGTTGTGAAAAAGGTGAAAGAGATAATAGAATAAGGAGAAAAGGAGTGTTCCGTGGGAATGCTCCTTTTTTTGGAATAAAAGTAGAAAGAGGGACGGTCAAGGGCAAAAGGCGGGATGAAAGCGGGAAAGTAAGAGGAACGACAGCATATAAGCGTACATATGCAGAAGGAAAACTAAAAAACAGTCAGGATAACTGAAAAAGGTGTTCATACCCGTGATGAAAGCCAAAACCAAATTAGTCCAACAAAAACTAGCTTTTATCACCAAGATAAACCACAAAAAACCAGCACTATACTTACTCTAAAACCAATTCCCCAACACCCACACAAGCATTAAATAAAAAGATCTATCCAACTCAATTTTATTCAATTTACTCATGATTCTCTTTTTCTTTTCATACATTAGTTTAAACGGTGAAAGGAGAGAGCGGAATGAATGAGGTAGAACAAAAGGAACTGGAATATGCCATTGAAGAAATCACCGAGATTGCTACTGGATTTGGACTAGACTTTTATCCAATGAGATATGAAATTTGTCCTGCGGATATCATTTATACATTCGGTGCTTACGGAATGCCTACTCGATTTTCCCATTGGAGCTTTGGAAAGCAGTTTCATAAAATGAAATTACATTATGATTTAGGCTTATCCAAAATATATGAATTAGTCATTAACTCAAATCCTTGTTATGCTTTTTTGCTTGATAGTAACTCTTTAATAAATAATAAGCTTATCGTTGCCCATGTTTTGGCACATTGTGATTTCTTTAAAAATAATGTTCGCTTTCAAAATACCAAACGAGAAATGGTTGAAAGTATGGCTGCAACAGCTGATCGGATTCGTCAATATGAAATTAAATACGGGAAGCAGGAAGTGGAAACGTTTTTAGATGCGGTATTGGCCATTGATGAACATATTGATCCAAGCTTAATGAGACCTAAATTAGCCTGGTCTATGGACGATGTAGAGTTTGTAGAGGAAGAGGAGCCAGCAAGTACGCCTTATGATGAATTATGGGGATTAGACGACCGAAATAAACCAAAGAAGCCGAAGAAAAAGGTAGCCAAGAAATTCCCGCCCCAGCCAGAGAAGGATTTATTACTTTTTATTGAAAACTTTAGTAGAGAGCTTACCGACTGGCAAAGGGATATTTTAACGATGATGCGCGAAGAAATGCTTTATTTCTGGCCGCAATTAGAAACAAAGATTATGAATGAAGGCTGGGCATCCTATTGGCATCAGCGGATTGTTCGAGAATTAGATTTAACAAGTGCGGAAGCCATTGAATTTGCGAAGCTGAATGCTGGTGTAGTACAGCCATCTAAAACGGGTATTAATCCCTATTATCTAGGATTAAAGATATTTGAAGATATCGAGGAACGCTATAATAATCCAACAGAAGAAATGAAGCAAAGAGGTGTCAAACCGGGATCAGGACGGGAAAAAATGTTTGAAGTTCGGGAAATAGAATCAGATATTTCGTTTCTGAGAAACTATTTAACCAAAGATCTTGTCATGAGAGAAGATATGTATTTGTTCCAAAAGCAAGGAAGAGATTATAAAATTGTCGATAAGGCATGGGAACAAGTCCGAGATCAATTAGTCAGCATGCGCGTTAATGGGGGCTTTCCATATATTACAGTCAATGATGGTGATTATAATAAAAATGGCGAGTTGTACTTAAAGCATGGCTTCGAGGGAATTGAATTAGACTTGAAATATTTAGAAAAGGTTCTTCCGTATATTCATCAATTATGGGGAAGAGGCGTGCATATGGAGACGGTAGTAGAAGATAAACCGCTTCTTTATAGCTATGATGGAAAAGCGCTGCATCGGAAGTATTTATAGAAAAAATAGACCCACAGTGCTTTATAGCGCACTGTGGGTACTTATGTTTCTTTTATTCATCCCAATTCCAAAACCCTATTTCATCAATATGAATTGCCCTTATCCAGTTTTCTTTTTTTAATTTGAGAATTTCCTCTGTAGGACCAGTAATAACAACCCCATAATGATTAATACCATGTTTTTTCATATAAGCAATTCGTTTATTTAATTCTAAATGACCAAAATAAAAATTTTCCGCCTTTTTTTCATAGGGTTCCAAAAATGCAAGTGTTTTTAGAAATTGTTTATGGAGAATCTCCGCATCTCCTTCTGTATACTCTGGCGAAGAAGAAGAGCTCGATTCAATGGAAAACCAAAAGTTTCCTTCCTTTTCGGTTGAATCTGTAATCATATCATCATCATGCCAAATGGGGGTATTAGGAAACCCGATTGGGTCTATACCAAATTCGTCTCTATTCTCTACCCCTGTATCAACAGCAAACCAGATAATTTCTACATTTCTATCTTTTAAATAATCAAACACTTTATTTGTTGATAATAATTCAGAGAAGGACAGATAAACAGACGCAACAGTGCCATTCTTTACTTTTTCTAGTCGCTTCCATTCCGATGGTGATGATTCTTTTGGTAAAAAGGAAAAGGAGGCTTGTTGTTGGGAGATGACTCCCTGTGTTTTCTTTTCAGGCACTCCCATGAGAGAAAAGAAGAAATTTGTTTTATATTCCCCCGTTTTATAGATTTCATCCCCGACTCTTTTTTCAATATCTGTTGTTGTTTCCAGTCCAAAGTATGGCTTTGTAGCTGTACTTGTTCCACTGTACTGCCCATAGGGATCTGTTACAGTAAGGGTTAAATCAATAATGTTTCGGTATACATCTGTTCTATCGGGAGTGCCCCAAGCGTAATAAACGGCAGTGAAAATGGAAGAAAGAATGGTGAAAAGAATGATTAGTCCTAATGCAGTGAGCGCTGTTTGTAATCGGGCTATCCACTTTCCTCTTCTTACAATTCTCCTTTGTTTTTTTGAATCAATCAGCAGTGGTGCGGCTTGATGAGGATTGCCTATTTCTGCTTCCTCAAAAACTTGAAAATATTGCTCCATTTTTTCTAAATCTCTCTCTATTTCTTCTGCTTCCTCTTTAGAAAGTTCTCCATTTTTATATGCTTCTAACCTTTTTTTGTACTCTTCACTCACGAATTTGTTTCCCCCTCTGTCTTATTGTTTGTCTCCCTCGGAAGAGTAAAACTTTAAAGTAGGTTGGACTAATGTTCATTACCATGGCACCTTCCTCTGTTGTAAGCTCTTGGAAGTCTGCTAGTAATACGGCCATCCTTTGTTTTTCTGGTAATACTTTTAGAATGGTTTTCACTCTTTGAATCTCTTCTTTTAATAAGACTGTCTCCTCTATTCTTTGCGCGTTCTCCATCTTTTCTTGAAAGAAATCATTCTCTTTGACTACTAGTCGCTTATTTTTTCGAAACTGATCGATAAAAACGTGATACGCCACCGTGAAAAGCCAGGCCTTCACATTTTTTCCTTGGAAAGTTTCCAGATAGAGATGTGCTCTGAAAAATGTCTCTTGAACTAAGTCTTCTGCAGAATGATGATTATGGCAGAGTGAAAGGAGAAAATAATAAATATCATTAAAATAAGTTTGATAAATAGTATCAATTGAATCCTTCATCTTCGCCCCCTATTGCTTATAACACGTTTAATGAGAAGAAAAGTTACAGTGAAAAATTTTTTATTCCAAAATAAAGGAAATACAAACGAAAAAAAAGAAGTCTATAGCAAGAATAGCAAAGAAAGGAATATCTGAAACAATGAAACAAAAAAAAATAATCATTACGGGATATGGCACAGTCGGGAAGGAATTTATCGAATTATTATATCGGAAAAAAGAAGTGTATATAAAACAGTATCAGACAGAATTGATAGTAACTGGCGTGGTTGGATCTGTAGGGATGATCTATGAACCACAAGGCCTGGATCTAACTATTTTAAATCAGCTCCCCACAGGATCGATCGGAATTTCGCAATATGCTAGTATGAAAGATTTAGTGCTTGAATCTCCAGTAATCCAAGGAGATATTCTCGTAGAGTGTACCCCTACGAATTTAGAAACAGGCGAACCAGCACTTTCTTACATAAAAAAAGCGCTCGAGGCAAAAATGGATATCGTATCTATCAGTAAAGGGGCACTTGTTCATTCCTTGCCAGAATTACTGGCAATTGCCAAAGGAAAAGGGTGTCATATTAAGTATAGTGGTGCTACGGCAGCAGCGTTGCCTACATTAGATATCGGTGAATTTAGTTTGGCAGGCAGTACCATTCAATCGATAAAAGGGATTTTGAACGGGACATCCAATTTCATCCTGACAAGTATGTCAGAGGGAAACCTGACTTTTGAAAAAGCATTACAGTTAGCACAGGAAAATGGAATTGCGGAAAAAAATCCTGATTTAGATATTAAGGGGTTGGATAGTGCATGCAAAATATTGCTATTAGCAAATGGATTACTTCATACGAATCTAACTTTAGAAGATGTGGATATCGATGGCATCGACAAGATTACGAAAGCAGATATACAGCGTGCCAAAATAAATAGCTGTGAGTGGAAGTTAATTGCAACAGCGAAAAAGCAACGAGATAAGTTTATCTTACAAGTAAAACCCGAAATGATTCCTCCTGAAAATCCGCTAATCCATGTAAAGGGAACAAATAAAGGAATCTTGTTTGAAACGGAAGAAATGGGAGCAATTTGCTGTGTTGGCGGTGCGTCACATCCAAGGGGCGCAGCGGCAGCGGCGATGAAAGATATGATTAATCTTATTCGGCAGGAATAATTGTAGAAGAGGATTCAGGAGAATTTTGTATACTTGTCTATTTTTGAGCCATTTTTTTCTGATACATGACAATATATGTATCCAGCAGTTCACTTATTTGAATGGTATTGGGATCATTTAATCCTTTTTCAATCCCATATTTAAGTAATTGTATTTTTAAAGAATCGATTGTGTCCATAAGTTCACAAACATTTTCTATATTCATTCGAGAAAGTACCATTAACATTTAAAACTCCTATATTTTATAGATTGCTTTATTATTTTACCAAATTAAATTGGAAAAAATAAGTACTTTTTCTATTAAATTTACAAAAATGTAGGAGAATGACTTGTTGGATAATTTTCCTTTTTTGCTAGAAGGATAGTGATATCCAACCATGTCACCTAAAAGGAGTCTGGAGGATACGATGATTTTTTAATAAAGAAAAATCATCGTATCCTTCAGATTATTTTTCCGAAGCAAGGTTAAATAAATATTCAAGGTAGGATTCTAATTCGAATTTATCTTTGTCAATAAAATCAGTCATTGCAGTATTTGTTTGTAGTTTCATCATAATCCTCTCCTTTAAAAATGATTTTTTCTTTTCAGTAGTATTTGTCTATAATATTCCCAAACTATTAAACTTTTATACATAGTTTTTAAAAATAATTTGGAAAAAGTTTTTTTCGGAAAATATCAGAAAGGAGAATGGTGGTAATGAAGGGATGGTACGGGCATCTTTATGATGATTTTCCCTTTGAATTATTTTCTGTTTCCCATCTAATCATGATAGGTATTCTTATAATAGGGGGAATTTTCCTTGTTATTTTTCGGAATTGCATCCAAATGATCAGGGGTATTTTTCAGTCTGTTTTCTTTGTATTATTACTTGGTTTTGAGGTGATGTATCATTATTGGATGTATAAGGATGGTTTATGGGATGCTTCTTTTATGCTGCCGTTCCATCTGTGTTCCATTAGCTTAGTGCTTTGTTTGCTGCTTCTGATTACAAAATGGGAGTTTGTTTTTCAAGTTGTCTATTTTTTCGGCATGATTGGCGCCTTAATGGCTATTGTCACACCTGAGTTATTTATAGGTTATCCCCATTTCCGCTATTTTCACTTTTTTGTTACGCATATTCTTATTATATGGACTTGTCTTTATTTTGTGCTTGTCCACCAATATAAACCGACTAAAAAAGGGATGGTTTTGTCCTTTGTTTTTCTCAATAGCAGCGCAGTGCTTGCATGGATTGTTAATGTTTATACAGGCGGTAATTATATGTTTTTAGCATATAAACCGGAAAATGGTTCTTTACTCGATTATTTAGGTCCATATCCATATTACATACTGGTTCTTGAGGCAGTCGCCTTTTTTTTATTTTTTGTTTTGCTTATGCCTTTCCGATGGAAGAAAGGGAAAAAAGGATAATAAAAAGACTGCTTCTTAGTGGGGAAGAAACAGTCTTTTCTATTCAATTAATGATTGACTCGTTCTCTTTTTAATAGTGCTAAAAATTCCTGTTCGTTAATAATTTCTATGGGCTTTCCTTTTGCCTGTAAATCATACGCTTTTTTCTCTTTAGAACTAATGCCTTCAGATCCAACAAGCTTTTGGTCTTGGTCACCGACCACCAAATAATCTGTTTTACTGCTGACACCACTTTTAATAATACCTCCAACATTAACTACTTGCTGCATCGCATCTTTCCGTTCTAGTGTACGCAGATCACCAGTAAATACAAGATTTTTTTCATATAGCGGGTGATCCACATCAAAGGAATCCGTTGTTGGTGTTATGTCTGATATGGAAACGGAAGAAAACTTCTTGAATGGTTTTTTGTTGGAAAAATTAGTTGCTCTTCCAAAAGTTCTTTGTGGTTTTAATTCTGAAAATTGTTTTATAGGAAGAGTTGGATAGGACGCACAGTAATGGCTTAACGAATTCTTCTTTCTCGATTGGATACAAGCGATTACTAGCTCTGCACATGCTCGCGCATCGGAACCTGCATGGTGATGTTCTTGCATAGAAATGCCAAAATAAGAGGTCCGGTCCTTCAATGATTGCCCAATTTTTGCTCCTCTTGTTGCCCGATTGCTAATAGGAATACTGCAAATATAGGAAAAATCAGGTTTAGCCAATTGATATTTTTCTAGACAGGAATACAGAACACTCATATCAAACTGGGCATTATGAGCGATAATAGTATGGGAAGAAATATCTTCTTTTATTAGTTCCCACACTTCTGGAAAACTCTTCGCATTCTCAACATCCTTTTCTGTTATTCCATGAACCGCTATAAACTTTGGATCAAATGATAGACTTGGCGGCTTTATTAAAAAATATTGTTCTTTTATTATCGCGTTATTTTCTACATAAGCTAATCCGATGGAACAGGCACTTGCCATATCAGCATTCGCAATTTCAAAATCGATAGCAATAAAATCCACTGTTTATACGCTCCTTCTTTTTTCTATTAGTATATCATGTTCGTTCCTTTCTTTAGAGAAATTAGCTAATAAGAAGATATTGGAACCGTAGGAAAGTTATTCTTGAATAATAGTGTAATAGATTTGTAATCGAATTTCTATCTAGCTGTAACCTAATTATCTGAATAATATGAGAAGATAGATTTTGTTGATAGAAGGAAGCCTTGGGAACAATATTTTAAAATGAGGTCACTACATGAAAAAAGTTCTTGTTATGTCACTCCTGTCATTTGGTTTGTTATTTTCCGGCATATTTAATGCCCATGAAGCAAGCGCTGCTTCAAAGAAATCAGTTGTTACTGTTGCAAAAAAATACATTGGAACACCATATAAATATGGAGGAACATCTCCAAAAGGATTTGACTGCTCCGGCTTTGTCGGTTATAGCTACAAAAAGGTCGGCAAATCACTGCCGCGAACAACCGCGAGCATGTATAAAAAAGGAAAAAAAGTAAAGAAATCAAACTTGAAAAAAGGAGATTTAATCTTCTTTAAAACATATAAAAAAGGTGCCTCCCATGTTGGCATATACATAGGAAGTAATCAGTTTATCCATAGTTCCTCCTCCAAAGGAGTAAAAGTGGACAAGCTATCTAACTCTTATTGGAAAACAAAATACTATGGTGCAAAAAGAATTTAACCCTTTCTCAGAAAGGGTTTTTTGTTTTCTGAATGGAGGCTAGGATAAAATATATAATAGATAAAGACAAACAATCTCTAATTAAGAAGTAAAATCAACTCGTTCTATTACGCTACTGACACTCTATGCGCCGGGGAACAACCTAAGCCTCCTGTAGGGTCTAAAGATTGCTTTGCTTCCCATAGGATTTGAGTGTCCTCCGCTCCATTACACTCCGTTTTTAGTGTTTATTTAGTTCTATTTTTTTTAGTAAACTAAAATTACTAGGGAAAATGGAGTTGACTGAATACACGGAGACTCCTATGGGAGCTGCGAGAAAGTCCGAGACCCTGCAGGAGCGTATACGCCGAAGCGGCTCGGCGCTCGCCCTATGGAAAGTGAAGTGTATTCAGTCTGCGGATGATGACCACACCCCTTCTTTTTCTAATGAATAAGGATTTTTTTCAAGAATTTACGAAATAAACTGAAAAAATCATCCCAACATATTCCAAAAAGACCAATTTTTCTATATCATTAAGAGTAAAATGAGCAACTGGGAAGAATTTGGGGGAGTATTATGAGTGCAGCAATGAAATTTGCATTATCGATGGCTATATTTGGTTCGGTTGGCTATTTCTCTGCCAAAACAAATTTGCCATCAATCGAACTTGTATTTATTCGGTGCATTTGTGCATGTGTCGTATTAAGTTTGGTGTATTTATTTTCAAATAAGAAAAAAGAAACGGTGGAGAAAAAGGAGATTGGCTTTAGTGTCCTGTGTGGTGTGTTTCTCGTTGTCAATTGGGTCTTTTTCTTTCGTTCCTTTGAGCATATGTCCGTAACGGTTGCCGTTTCGATCTATCATTTGGCACCGGTTCTAGTTGTGTTACTGGGAAGTTTTCTTTATCGGGAAAAGATCACTTTAAAAGTAATGTTGACGGTTATTACATGCTTTATTGGAACATTATTAGTTGGGGGAATGCAAGATTATCTGTCTTTAGAAAGTCTTATGTCAGCTGGATTGCCGTGGGCATTTGGAGCAGCCTTGTTTTATGCATTAACCACTTTGATGGGCAAGAAAATTTCAAAATTAAATCCTATTTTAACAACCATTATCCAAACAGGTGTAGGGGTTCTCATGCTATTGCCATTTGTCCAATGGGATTATTTTAGCCAGTTAACGGGAGAGAATTGGTTTTATATTTTATTAACAGGGATCGTCCATACGGGGTATGTGTATTATTTGTTTTTTAGCAGTTTGCCAAAGCTGTCTTCAGGGACAATTGCAATCCTGGTATTTATCGATCCAGCAGTTGCAATCTTTATGGATATAGTTTTAACAGCATATCGTCCTGATTTTCTGCAGATTATTGGTATCTTACTTATCTTTTGGGGACAAGCTCATGCTGCTTTGAAGCGGAAGGTGAGTGAATCAGGGAATTAGCCTATAAAAGAGGAATGGAAAAGATTCCATTCCTCTCAGACTGTAGACAAACTCCTGTATTTTGGAAATAGAAGTTTGAGTAAAGTATATTTATTAATCTCTTTGAATTTAGACGTTACTTTCCGCTCCGGGGGTTCGCTTTCCGTGGGGCTCGCGCTGAGCCGCTTCGGCTTACAGCCTGCAGGGTCTCAGACTGTCTCGCTAATCCCACAGGAGTCTCACCCCCTCCACTCCAAGCAACGCATGAAAATGCATTTTTACTTCTCCAATATCTTTTTGTCGACAAGCTAAGAGGAATGGAAAAGATTCCATTCCTCTAATTTTCTCATATTTTTGGAAAATGTAATTCATAAACTGGCCTTTTAAAATATGGCGGTCTTAACGTTATTTTGGGCATTGTCCATTTATGGTTGATATAGGTCATATACACAGTTTCATTAGAATGCTTTTGTAGTAATAGTTTTACCTTTGGGTTAAATTCATATCTCATCTATACCCCTCCTTCATTTCTTCTTTTAATGTATTCATTTCCGACAAAAGAGAGTTAGTCCCAAAAAGATAATTAGGCACCAAATAATAAATGCCACATACGATATGTTACGACTATGAGGAGGGATCAGTATGTCTATTTATGTAAATGATCCGAGAGATCCGATGTACCAAGTGCCAAAAGCATATTATGAATTAGTAGAAACAAGAAATCATCAATCAGAGAAGCTTTTGGGATTAAAGGAAGTTCAAGAACTTTTTGCTGACAATAAACAGACAGACCCATATCCGCTTTATCCGAACTACGGAAGAATCACAAAGTATGAGGAAATACCGATTAATTTTCCTGAAAATAGACAGCTTCGTCAGCCGGGACTTGAAAGTTATATGGTTCCAAGGCCAATTATTGAAAATGACCACTACATAGGAAGTGGAAAGCTGAAAGGGAAAGTGGCTTTAATAACAGGAGGAGATAGTGGAATTGGTGCAGCCGTTGCCATTGCCTTTGCAAAGGAAGGGGCAGATGTAGCGATTGCCTATTTAGATGAGCATGAGGATGCGAATCGTACGAAAAAAAGAATTGAGGAGTTAGGGCAGCAATGTCTGTTATTACCAGGAGACTTGCGCAAGAAAAAACAGTGTATAGATATTGTAGAGAAAACAGTTAAGGCATTTGGAAAATTGGATATTCTTTGTAACCATGTCGGCATTCAATTTCAACAGGCGAGATTAACAGATATTACGGATGAACAATTTGATAATACATTTAAGGTTAATATTTATTCTCATTTTTATACGACAAGAGCAGCGCTTCCACATTTAAAGCCGGGCAGCAGCATTATTAACACTGCTTCTGTTGTTGCATATGCTGGGGAACCTCTGTTAATTGACTATGTTGCCACAAAAGCAGCAAATGTCGGCTTCACTCGCGCTCTTGCCAGAAGTGTTATCAAAGATGGCATTCGAGTAAATGCAGTAGCGCCAGGACGAATTTGGACACCATTAATTCCGGCGAGCTTCTCCTCTGATCAAGTGGCTATCTTTGGTTCAGAGAATCCAATGCAAAGAGCGGCCCAACCATTTGAACTAGCACCAACCTTTGTATACTTAGCTTCCGATGATTCCCGATTTGTAACAGGGCAAGTTCTGCACGTAAATGGAGGCGAAGCAGTAAGCTCCTAAAGAGAGAATAGAAAAATGGGCTAGCAGCTAGCCCATTTTTTCTTATTCGCTAAGCAGTTTTACAAACTTTCTTTTTCCTACTTGAATAATCAAGTCCTTATTGATTGAAACTTCAAGGTCCATTTCTTCGACTTTCTCTCCATTGATGCGTACACCACCGTTTTGTATCATCCGTCTTGCTTCACTTTTCGAGGTTAATAGATGTAAGTCTACTAATAGCCGAACAAGCGATTCAGGATTTTTTCCAGTCCACTTAGCGGTTGGAATATCCTCTGGTAAGGAGCCTTTTTGAAAAACTGCAATAAATTGCTGTTCTGCTTTTTCGGATGCTTCTTTGCCATGGTACATACGGACGATTGTTTTGGCTAGCAGCATTTTAGCATCCCGAGGGTGAAGAGTTCCTGTATGCAATTCTTTTTTTATTTGCGTGATTTCAGCAGGCTCCAGATCTGTAATAAGCTCATAGTATTTGCTCATTAATGGATCAGGGATGGACATTGCTTTGCCGTACATTTCATTGGGATTCTCATCAATGCCAATGTAGTTATGCTTTGACTTAGACATTTTTTCTACCCCGTCTAATCCTTCTAATAGCGGCATTAATATAGCAATCTGCTTTTCTTTTCCAAACTTCTCTTGGTAGTGGCGGCCCATGAGAATGTTAAAATGCTGATCTGTCCCACCAAGCTCAATATCTGCCTCTAACATAACAGAATCATACCCTTGCATTAATGGGTAAAAAAATTCATGCAAGGAAATCGATTTTCCATATGCTAATCGCTCTTCAAAATCATCTCGTTCTAGTAAGCGGGCAACGGTTATTTTTCCAGCAAGTCCTATAACATCTTCGAAAGAAAGGGAAGAGAGCCATTTAGAGTTGTAATGAAGCTCAACCTTCTCCATGTCTAAGACTTTTCCGAATTGCTCAAAATAAGTTTTCGCATTCTCCTTTACTTCTTCATCTGTCAGTTGTTTTCTAGCAGAAGATTTTCCAGTTGGATCACCGATTTTCCCAGTGAAATCGCCGATAATCAATTGAATAGTATGCCCATTTTCCTGGAATTGGCGTAATTTATTCAGTACAACAGTATGGCCAAGGTGAACATCTGGCGCAGATGGGTCAAGACCAAGCTTTACTTTTAATGGCGTATTGGTCACAAGGGATTTTGCAATTTTTTCTGCGAGTTCTTCTGTTGGAATGATGTCTTGCACGCCTTGGCGATAGACATCTAGCTGCCTCTTCATTTCTTTTTCTTGGTCGCTCGTTAACTGTTCAATAAATGGACTCATCTTTTTTCTCCTTTCGTTAAATTAAATGATTAATAAACAAAAAAACACGCCCCTAAAAAAAGGGACGTGGTTGCTTGTAAGCACGTGGTACCACCCTAATTGAAGAATATAATTATTCCTATTCTTCCACTCATTATGGGTAACGGCTCATCCGTTCTTTGCTAATCGAATAAAATTCTTTCACAAAGAATGCTCTTGGAGGTAATTCGCGTCTATTTTTGTGTCAATTTGCACCGGCCATTGACTCTCTAAGAACAGGGAAATAGGCACTACTGATTCCAATCAAAGCATATATATTAAAAGATATAATTAGTAAAATTTAAAGTTAGCGCTAACTTGATAAAGATACTAACAGATAAAATTTGCAAATACAAGAGGTTATGTTGATTTTATGTTTAAAAATTTTTTCGTTTTGGATCTCTTGACCTTTTGAAATGTATATTTTACTATATATGTAATATTATTGAGCGATGAGGAAGAAGAGTAGGCAGTTGAAAGGTTTAAGAGAGCTGATGGTTGGTGCGAATCAGTACGGATTGATTGCTGAATGGGCTTCGGAGCTTCAAGGCTGAACCAATAGTAGGCTGCGCGGAACGTCTTACCGTTAAAAAAGACAAAGTATAAGAAACGGCTATGTTTCTGTACGGATAAGTGCGTTTATCGGATATAAACGAATGAAGGTGGCACCACGGGTTACTCGTCCTTTTTTAGGATGAGTAGCCCTTTTTGTGTTTTATCCGATGCTTATCGTCCCGCTGACGGAGGTTTCGCTTAAGAAAAGGGAGGATTATCAAATGGAGCAAATTGTCTTAACAGGTATTAAGCCAACAGGGCAGATTCATTTAGGAAACTATATAGGAGCGATTAAACCCGCTTTGAAGCTAGCAGAAAATAACGATTATCAAGCAGCTTATTTTATTGCGGATTACCATGGTTTAACAAAAATTCACGATCAGGAAGAATTTCGAACATTAACATATGGAGTAGCAGCGACATGGTTAGCGCTTGGATTGGATCCTGAAAAAACAATCTTCTATCGTCAATCGAATGTGCCGGAAATTTTTGAATTGAGTTGGATATTATCTTGCTTTTCCCCAAAGGGATTGCTAAACCGAGCTCACGCCTATAAAGGGATAGTTGATAGCAATAAACAAGCAGGGAAAGAGGTAGATGACGGGGTAAATATGGGATTATTTACGTACCCAATCTTGATGGCAGCTGATATTCTTGCTTTTCAAGCAAATATGGTACCAGTCGGAAAAGATCAAATTCAGCATGTGGAAATTGCTCGCGATATTGCGGATAGCTTTAATCACCAATATGGAGAGACATTTGTACTTCCAGAATATATTGTAGATGAAGAAACAAGCATTTTGCCTGGTTTAGACGGTCGAAAAATGAGCAAAAGCTACCATAACACAATTCCGCTTTTTGAAGAACCGGCAAAGCTACAAAAGCTCATTAATAAAATCAAAACTGACTCGCTTCCGCCAGAAGCTCCAAAGGATACAGAATCGTCTATTCTATTTACACTATATAAGGAATTTGCCAGTGTCGAAGAAATAGCGCAGATGCGTAAAAAGTACGAAAGCGGAATCGGATGGGGCGAAGTGAAAAAAGAATTATTTGCTGTGATGAATCGATTCTTAGAAGAACCAAGAAAGAAATATCAGGAGTTAATGGCAAATCCGGAAAAAATAGATCTTATTCTCCAAAAAGGAGCAGAAAAAGCTAGAGCGCGAACATTGCCATTTTTAGAAGAAGTAAGAAAGCGGATCGGCGTGCTGCGTTGAGTGGAGAGTCGCAAGTAAAAGAGCGGAAGTCGCAAGCAAAGTGGAGAAAGTCGCAAGAAAACTAGATAGACCCGCAAACAAAAGCATCAATAAGTTTTAGTGTGAACTTAACTGCTCGCTCATTTGTCAAAAAAGGAGATTCTTTTCACTTTTTGCTTGCCTTTCCATTTATTTTGAATAAACTGCCATCTAGTTGTAAACATTATAGGTAAAAAACACTAAGAGGTGTAGTAATGGCACATAAGATGGAAGCGCTTCTTGACTATATTAGGACAAGATTTGATTCAGAACCAAAACCTTTGCTTCATATTGGAGAGGCGATGGGCTGCTGGACATATCATGCTGCAATTGCGGATGAAATTCCGGTCCTTGAGATGGCACTTAATACAACGACAGATAATGTTTTAATTAAATTGGTTCATGAAGCAAAGGAATTAGCAACAGAGCAGCGCAGAACTTTAGAGGAGTTTATGATTAAGGAAGGTGTTCCTCTCTCGAATTCTGCTGAGTCAAAGCCTAAGTCTGATCCGAATGCCGTTCCATTAGGAGCGAAATCTACTGATATGGAGATAGCCAATTTGCTGGCGGCAAAAGTGACAAGCAATATTGTTATGTGTTCCACTAATATCACGCAAAGTGTGCGCAGTGATGTGGGGTTAATGTGGATTCGTTTCCATACGGAGAAAAGCATTTTTGGGATGGAGCTGAAAACAAGAATGAGGGAGCATGGATGGATTAAGATGCCGCCGAGCTTCTATCCTCCAGGTGCACCACATCAGTAATTCACAAATACGAGTATATTAACAGAATCTAGTGCGGAGAGCACTAGATTTTTTTGTGAAAAAACATAACCTTTTAGGAAAACGATGACTACCTTTTGAAACCTTTTCCCATATAGCGGCGTAATAAGTACTATATTGAGAGAAAAGAAAATAATCTTATCATAAAAGGAGATAGGCCTATGGAAGAATTCCTGCTTGGTGGGGATATTATGTTTACAGTTGTACGCCTCTTTATTTTTCTTGTATTTGCTATTATTTTATTTAATGTTTTAAAGGGAATCTTTCAGTGGGGCAAGAACAATCAGCAGCCACGTCTTACTTCTGCTGCGAAGGTAATAGGCAAGCGAACAAGTATTCACGGCGGAGGAAATACTCATGCATATAATCATTACTTTGCCACATTTGAATTTCCGAATGGAGATCGCACCGAATTTCAACTGAAAGACGAAGAATACGGCATGCTGGCTGAAGGGGACAGCGGGGAACTGCAATTTCAAGGAACAAGATATTTAGGATTTACGCGAAATAAAAGGACAGGAGAAAATAGCGGATGAATTACACTATCCAAAAGATGACAGAAGAGGTGGCCAGGGAAATCCTTAGCTGGACCTATCCTGCCCCCTATGATTTATATAATGGGGAGGTAACAGAGGAATCGTTACAAGAATTTGCAGAAAACCCTTATTATGCGATTGAACAGGAAGGGAATCTAGTCGGATTCTATTGCACAGGCTTTGTTGCTCAGGTTCCAATTGGATATCTGTTTCAAGCATATCCAGAAGGATACCTCGATATCGGCCTCGGTATGCGTCCTGACTTAACAGGACAGGGACGGGGCATGGGCTTTATGCAATTTATTATCGATTCCATAGAAACGAAGCAGCCGTTGCGCTTAACAGTTGCAGCCTTTAATAAACGAGCCAATGCCTTATATGAAAAATTTGGCTTTCGTAAAGTTTCTGCTTTTATGAATGCAAATGATGTAGAGTTTTTCGTAATGACAAGAGAAGAAGGAAACAAACCGTGTTCTGGTTAGTAACCAGAGCATTTTTTTATAAAAAAATGACATTTGTCATCTTAAATTCCTGACATCTGCGACTAAACCGCCCCTTATTTGCTCGCTATACTAAGGATAATAGCTTGGAGGTGGAGTAGTTGGAAACAATTGTAGAGTTAAGGCATGTAACGAAAGAGTTTCAGGGGAAGAAAGCAGTTCAAGATATATCCTTTTCAATAAAACGGGGAGAAATGGTGGCAATCTTAGGAGCGAATGGCGCAGGGAAAACGACAGCGATGCGGATGATGCTTGGCTTAATTAAGCCTACCCGAGGAACTATCTCTCTTTTTCACAAGAATCCTAGACAAAAGGAAGTATTAGAAAAGGTAGGTGGGATGCTGCAGGAAGTTAGTGTGATGGACAGCTTGAAGGTAAAGGAGCTAATCCAATTAGTTCAAAGCTATTATCAAAGTCCGCTAGCGTTATCAACTCTGTTGGAACTAACGGGGCTTCAAGAAGAAGTGTGGAATCAACGGACGGAAAAGCTTTCTGGCGGGCAGAAACGACGCTTGAATTTTGCGTTGGCACTGGCAGGAAATCCTGATTTGTTGTTTTTAGATGAACCAACCGTGGGCATGGACGTAACGTCAAGAGAACAGTTTTGGCAAAAAATCAAAGAATTGAATAGGCAAGGAAAGACAATCCTTTTTACAACCCATTACTTACAAGAGGCAGACGAAGTAGCGGAAAGAATTATTATGATTAATAAGGGGGAGGTAGTAGGCGACGGTACGCCAGAGCAATTGAAGGAAAAACTTACAAAACCAAGGGTAATGTTTCAGGAGAAAACTCTTTATAGTCTAAATTTCTACCGAGAATTGCCATATGTTGTGGATGTACAGAAAGAGAAGGAGAAAGTAACGCTGATTGCTACAAATTCGGATCAGCTTTTACAAGAACTTTTCGAAAGACAGTTGGATATTCAGCATATTGAAGTAAAGCTTGGTCAGTTAGAAGAAGTTTTCTCGCAGTTAATGGAAGATACGAAGGGGGTTAATGAGAATGAAATCTTTTTGGATGCAAAGTAAAGCGGAAATCGTCCGAACACTGCGGAATAAATATTATATCTTTTGGTCCTTACTTATTCCCGTCCTTTTTTATTTTTTATTTACCAATATTTTCACGGCACCACGAGATGATGAGGCGTTATGGAATGTACATTATTTAATGTCGATGACAACATTTAGTATTATGGGGTCTAGTATTATGACATTAGGAATCAAAATTGTGCAGGAAAAAGCAGAAGGGTGGACCATTTTCCTGCATATTACGCCTCTTTCCCAATTTGCTTACTTTGGGGCTAAGATGGTGGCACAAACAGTTATTCATTTATTTTCTATCTTGGTAATATTTACAGCTGGAGTCCTTATTAATGGGGTACATCTTTCTTTTTCCCAGTGGATGTTTTGCGGAATCTGGATTCTCTTCGGGTCCCTCCCGTTTCTAGCGCTTGGAACGATTATCGGTAATATCAAAAAAGTAGAAACGGCTTCAGGAATTAGTAATCTATTATATATGTCTATGGCAATAACAGGAGGAATGTGGATGCCGATTGATGTGTTTCCAACCTTTATGCAGCAAGTGGCGAAATGGGTTCCTTCCTATCATTTCGCTAATGGAGCGTGGGAGATTATTAGAGATCAATATCCATCCTTTCTAAATTATCTGATGATTATCGGGTATCTTCTCCTATTTATGGTATTATCAATTTATATTGGAAAAAAACAAGAGGCGGTGTAAGGCGCAAAATGGATACCAAAAAGAGATTCGAGCTTTTTCCGAAAAGATATGGTTTTTTTCCTTATATCTTTTTAGTATACGTATTACTTCCGATTATTCAGGTAATGCAGGAGAAGGGGATAAAGCAATTGATTGGTATCCTGCTTGTACTTGTTTTCCTCCTGGCGTATCGACAATTATACTGTCATATGGAAGAGAGTATATTTAATTATTGGCTGGTTGTGCAAATCTTGATAGTCATGTTTTTTAGTATCTTCTATGATCCTAATCTATTATTTATGGGGTATTTTCCTGCTAACTTTATCGGATATTACTCAGGCAAAAAGTACTTCTATTACTTTTACAGCCTTTTCGCCATTTCTTTGGTTATTCCAATTATTTTTAGTTGGAAGGGTGTCAATCCTCAGTCTCTCTTTTTCTTAGTGCCGTTCTTTATCATTATGCTGATTTCTCCTTTTGGAATCCGCTCGATGAACCGACGGATGGATTTAGAAAGACAATTAGATATAGCGAATGAGCAAATTAGCCATCTTGTCAAAAGAGAAGAACGAATGAGAATTGCTCGAGATTTGCATGATACGCTCGGCCATACCTTATCCCTGCTGACATTAAAAAGCCAGCTTGTCGCAAAAATGGTACCGGCTCAACCAGATAGTGCTATACAGGAAGCAAAGGAAATGGAAAGCATATCACGCTCGGCATTAAAGCAAGTTCGCGAGCTTGTGTCTGATATGCGCGCCATAACCATTCGTGAAGCAATAGTAGAGATACAGACAGCTTTACAGGCAGCAGAGATAGAAAGCGAACTAACAATCGAACTAGAAGATGAAAAGGTCCCGCTTTTAACCCAGAATATTATTAGTCTCTGCTTAAAAGAAGCAGTAACAAATATAATCAGGCACAGTGCGGCGACCATCAGTAAAGTATTGATTCAACAACGTTTAGGCGAGATAGAGCTTATCGTGCAGGATAACGGGAAAGGGGTGAAGGCGGAGGAAACGCAAGGGAATGGATTAAAGGGAATGCGTGAAAGACTGGAATTGGTTGACGGAAAATGGAGTATGACATCTGATTCGGGAACCACTATTCACATCATTGTCCCCATTATTCAAAAGGAAGGAAGAGAGGAGGAGATATTGTGATACGAATTATCATCTCTGAAGATCAGCGCATGCTAAGAGGAGCATTAGGAACCTTGCTTAATTTTGAAGAGGATATGGAGGTCGTGGGACAAGCAGAAAATGGCGAACAGGCATTAGAGCTTATAAAAAAATATAATCCAGATGTCTGCCTATTAGATATTGAAATGCCTATTAAAAGCGGCCTGGATGTCGCAGAGGAATTACAGCGGCAGAAATCCCCCTGTAAAGTGATTATTTTAACGACATTTGCGCGACCAGGATATTTTGAAAGAGCGCTAAATGCCAATGTTCATGGCTATTTATTAAAGGATGGTCCTAGCGAGGAATTAGCAGAAGCTATTCGCAAAATCATGAACGGCAAAAGAGAGTTCGCCTCTGAACTGATTTTTGGCAGTATAGGAAAGGAAAACCCATTGTCAAAGCGCGAAAGAGAAATATTAGTACTGATTGAAGAAGGGAAATCGGTAAAGGAGCTTGCGGCAATGCTTTATTTATCTTCTGGAACGATTCGCAATTATATCTCAGAAGCAATCAGCAAATTAGGGGCAAAAAACCGAATGGAGGCCATTGCCGAGGCGAAGCGGAATGGTTGGTTATAATATGCCCTCCTCCTCCTCACAGCTTATAAAAGCTAAATCCCCCACAGCATAATAAATTTTCGAATCCCAATAGGATAACTTAAAGAGAGCTGCTTGACCGTCAAAATAGAAAATAAGGAGATAGCAATCTTCATGTTACTTCCTGAAAAATATATAGATAAGGATATCTACTCGTGATTATTTGAGACGGAAAAGAATAAGATGATAAAAGCATATAAAATCAATAATTGATTTTATCGCATGCCTAAAGGCTAGGATAACCATCTCAGCAAAACCGACTGATGGAAGTTTTCCTTAACTTATGCTTATTTTCCAAAATTTTAACAATTTATTTTCTTATTTTGATAGAATATGAGTAACTATCCTTTAGGAGGAACAAATATGGTAGATAGTCAGAATTTTAGAAGGGGAATGGGATATGCCTTCATAAAACTAGCAGGAGCTGGTTTTGCGGCAACACTCTTTTTTTCTTATATTTTTCTATCGAGTTTCGATTTATATTTATTTTCACATGAAATTGAAAATCCATACTTTTGGATAGGCTTTTTTGGCTTTGGAATTCTTATTTCGATCGTAATAGATTGGGTATCTAACTATTTTCCAAAGCTAGAATTATTATTATATATTGTGGTTGGAGTCTGTCTTTTTTTGCCGATTATGTGGAATGTTCTACCTATCCTTGCTATCGTTTCTGGTTTTAGCGCGATTTTATTCTATATAGGGATTAAAATAGCCGCAAAAGTAAGTTGGTTTAAGTGGATATTTGCTTGTACACCTATTCTCTTTCTTTTGTTAACAATCCCAGACTTCACGGTGAAAAAAGAATGGAATACAGTAAGAGGCGAACAGTCCTACGAAGCCTATTTTGCTTATTTTAACGGGGAGGATGAGGTTCCGATTAAAGCGAAAAAAGGGGAAAGGGTTACCGTTCACATTGATTTTACCAATCGCAATGGCGGTGGCTTCGGGTATTATTTGATAGATGAAAAAAATCGAAGAATTGGCATAAGTAATGAAGAGAAAAAAGTTTTAACCTTTGATGCAAAAAAAACAGAAACCTATAAGCTTATTGTGACCGGAGATGGATTACAAGGTGGATTTGAGGTGAACTGGGAGAAAGAGTGAATATAGTGAAAAAAAGAGTGTTGCTTCTTGCTATTTTAATAGGCATATGTATATTTTTTTCATACTACCAGAATAATCATTTATCGACCTTGAACTTTACTCTCTCGTCTCCCAAAATAACAAAGCCGATAAAAATAGTGCAGTTATCGGACCTACATAGCAAGCAATTTGGAAAAGAGCAACAGCGTTTAATACAGCAAGTAAAAAAGCTAAAACCAGACCTGATTGTTTTTACGGGAGACCTTGTGGATTCAAAAAAATACGATAAGCAAAAAAGTATGACTTTAATGGAAAGGCTTGTTAAGCTAGCGCCAACGTATTATGTAACAGGTAATCATGAATACTGGTCAGGGGAATTTCCGTCGCTAGAAGCGAATTTAAAGCATGCAGGTGTATTTGTGTTAAGAAATGAACAGACTCTTGTAGAGGTTGGAGGAGAAACGATTAATATTATGGGTGTAGATGATCCAACCTTTTTATCTAGAGAGGATGAGCTAGTTGAAATAATAGGTGGATTGAAGGATGAAGAACATTTCAATTTATTGCTTTCCCATCGGCCAGAGCTTTTTTCTCTCTATGAAAAAATAGATTTAGTTTTAACAGGTCATGCCCATGGTGGTCAAGTAAGATTGCCCTTTATCGGTGGAGTCGTCGCACCAGATCAAGGATTCATGCCAGAATACACAGCTGGTATGTATAAAAAAACAGACACAGCAATGATTGTGAATAGGGGCTTAGGAAATAGCATCATTCCCCAGCGGATTTTTAATCGCCCTGAAATCATCGAAGTAGTGTTGGAAAAAGAGTAAAGAGCATTCCGTGATGGAAGGAATGCTCTTTGTTATCTTTATCATTACGCCTTCATTGGGTATACTTTGAAAAAATCAGCAAAGTTTGAAAGTTGAAAGTCAGCAAATTCACATTGATTTTGAAATATACAAGTTTGTATGCCTAATTCCCTAGCCGGAATCAAATCTAGTTCTCTATCACCAATAGCTAAGTCAATAGAATACTTCGTGTGCAAATAGTGATAGGCATCAACCGCAGGCTTCCGCGGAAAACCATTCTCCAATGTTACTATTTCAGCAAAATAAAGCTCCCACCCATAGTGCCGAAGAAAATGGACAACACCATTATAGCTTTTATGCGTCATAATTACATTTGTTTTCGCAGCTTTCAAAATCTCTTCTACCCCTGTAAAAGGTTTTACCTCATCCGCAGCAATTCCTTTATTCATAAGCTTAATCTCACTTCGCTGCTGGTCTGATATGTTGAAATATTCCATCGCATGAGAAAAAGATACTTTTAGCTCTTTATAGATAAGGGCTTTGTCCACCTTTTCACCTAATACCTTATAAATAATATTTGTATAAGCAGGATACGTATCAAATAACGTACCATCAAAATCCCAAAGAATATTCATCCATATATCCTCCAATAAAAGCTGTTTCTTTCATGGTAGTACACTTGTTTGGGAATGTCCATTCAGAGATTGATAGATGGAGAGTTAAGATGAAAGAGAGCAGGGAAGAGAAAAAAGGCGTTCATAGCGCAGATGAAAACCAAAAAGGAGAGCAGGGAAGAGAAAGATGGTGTTCATAGCGCAGATGAAAACCAAAAAGGAGAGTAGGGAAGAGAAAGATGGCGTTCATAGCGCAGATGAAAGCCAAAAAGGAGAGCAGGGAAGAGAAAAAAGGTGTTCATAGCGCAGATGAAAACCAAAAAGGAGAGCAGGGAAGAGAAAGATGGTGTTCATAGCGCAGATGAAAGCCAAAAAGGAGAGCAGGGAAGAGAAAGATGGTGTTCATAGCGCAGATGAAAACCAAAAAGGAGAGCAGGGAAGAGAAAAAAGGCGTTCATAGCGCAGATGAAAACCAAAAAGGAGAGCAGGGAAGAGAAAGATGGTGTTCATAACGTTGATGAAAACCAAAAAGGAGAGCAGGGAAGAGAAAAAAGGCGTTCATAGCGCAGATGAAAACCAAAAAGGAGAGCAGGGAAGAGAAAGATGGTGTTCATAGCGCAGATGAAAACCAAAAAGGAGAGCAGGGAAGAGAAAGATGGCGTTCATAGCGCAGATGAAAGCCAAAAAGGAGAGCAGGGAAGAGAAAGATGGTGTTCATAACGTTGATGAAAACCAAAAAGGAGAGCATTGAAGAGAAAAAAGGTGTTCATAGCGCAGATGAAAACCAAAAAGGAGAGCAGGGAAGAGAAAGATGGTGTTCATAGCGCAGATGAAAGCCAAAAAGGAGAGCAGGGAAGAGAAAAAAGGCGTTCATAACGTTGATGAAAGCCAAAAAGGAGAGCAGGGAAGAGAAAGATGGTGTTCATAGCGCAGATGAAAACCAAAAAGGAGAGCAGGGAAGAGAAAGATGGCGTTCATAGCGCAGATGAAAGCCAAAAAGGAGAGCAGGGAAGAGAAAAAAGGCGTTCATAGCGCAGATGAAAGCCAAAAAGGAGAGCAGGGAAGAGAAAGATGGTGTTCATAGCGCAGATGAAAACCAAAAAGGAGAGCAGGGAAGAGAAAGATGGCGTTCATAGCGCAGATGAAAGCCAAAAAGGAGAATAGAGAAGAAAAATAGCTTGCATAACCTAACTCCAATAGAAGCTGAAAAAGAAAGAAACCCCAAAAGCCTCAAAGCACGCCAAAGATCCATCAACAAAAAACTCCTAAGACTATTGACGATTATCCAAAGAAAGTTTAATATTTAACTAACGTAAATAATAATTGTTTGTAAAATAACAAACGAATTAATGGAGTGTTTATAAATGAATGTTTCATCTTATTTTCAAAATGCAACGATTGATGAATTAAAAAAAGGTTATATAGAGAATTCAGATTCGTATCTTTGTCTTTTATGTGGGGAGGAGATCGAGAAAGGGGTTATCTACCCGGAAGGCGGCAGATTATATGAAGCGGAAAAGTACATGAAGCGTCATATCGAGGATGTCCATCAATCAGTTTTTCATTATTTACTAAGCTTAGATAAAAAGCTGACAGGGTTAACGGAGCATCAGACAAAATTGCTGGAGCTGTTTTATCAGGGAAAAAGGGATGAAGAAGTGAAAGAGGAGTTGAAAATCGGCAGTGCTTCAACCATTCGGCATCATCGTTTTGCTCTTAAGGAAAAAGAAAGGCAGGCGAAAAATTTTCTGGCAATAATGGAGCTGCTGAAGGAAAAGGACCATCATGCGCCAAGCTTTGTCCCTGTTCATCCTACTGCTGTAATGGTTGACGACAGATATAATATCACGGAAGAAGAGCAGGAAAAGATAGTAGCCAAATATTTCAATAATGGTATATTAAGTAAATTTCCAATCAAACAAAAGCAGAAATTAGGGGTGCTTCGGGAAATAGCGAAGTATTTAGATGCGCAAGAAAGCTACACGGAGAAGCAATTGAATCAACATTTAAAAACAATTTACGATGACTATGTTCTTATTAGAAGATATTTAATCGAATACGGATTTCTTGACCGTAAAGCAGATGGAAGTCTTTACTGGTTAAAAAAATAAGAGAAAGGTGAATCACAATGGATCGAAAAAAAGAGTTGAAAATGCAATATAAAGAAATTCCAGTTGAAGCCGGTATTTATACAATCACTAATAAGAAGAATGGGAAAGTCTGTGTCGTTAGTACAAGAAATTTCAAAACCATTAATGGCGTGAAATTTTCCTTGGAAAATGGCGGATATGCAAATAAAAAACTGGTGGACGAATGGAAGCAATATGGAAAAGAGGCATTTTCCTTTGAGATAGTAGAAGTATTAAAGCCAAGGAAAGATGATCCTTATTACAATGAAAAGGAAGAGCTGACTAAGTTGGAAGAAAAGTGGCTGGAGAAATTACAGCCGTTTGGAGATAGTGGCTATAATAGCAGGAAAGAGTAAGGGATGTCTTTAATAGACATCTCAGTTTGTCGATAAAAAGGTATTGGTGAAGTAGAATTGCATTTTTATCGTTGCTTGGAGCGGAAAGTAACCCCTTGATTCAAAGAGGTTAATAAATATTTTTTTAGTTAAACTTCTATTTCCAAAATACAGGAGTTTGTCTACAGTCTGGGATGTCTTTAATAGGACATCTTTTTTCATTAGATAAGGTAGATAATACTTTCATTTTTCGCCCCAAATTGGTATCTTACTTAATAAGATTATAAAATTAGATGGAATTTTTCAAATTATAGAAAAAAGGGGATATGGCGATGATCCGTGAGATGAAGGAAACAGATTTAGAAGAGGTTTTGGAAATATATAATGATGCTATTTTACATACAACGGCTGTATATGATTATCGTGCACATTCCTTAGAAGACAGAAAAGCATGGTATAACCAGAAACTGGAGGGCGGATATCCTCTTTTTGTTTTCGAGGAGGCTGGGAGGGTGCTTGGTTTTGCAACATATGGACCATTTCGCGCATGGCCTGCTTATAAATATTCGATTGAGCATTCGGTGTATGTTCATAAAGAAGCAAGAAAGAAAGGAATTGGCACACACTTATTAAAAGCGCTGATCGAGCGGGCGGAAGAAGAGGGATATGCAACCCTTATTGCAGGAATTGACAGTACGAATAAAGGAAGTATTTTTATTCATGAAAAATTAGGATTTACGTATTCAGGCACGATCAAAAAAGCCGGCTATAAATTTGAGAAATGGTTAGATTTAGCTTTTTATCAGCTAGAATTAATAGGACCTAAATCTCCAGTAGAAGAATAAGGAGGAGTCAGCATGATAAGACCAGCAATTTGCGATTATCCAGAACATTATCGGGGGTATGTAGGCTTAGTTCCAGAGGGAGATATTATTGCAATAATTAATGCTCAAATAGAAGAAACAGTTGCTTATATAAAGAAAAACGAAGACCGAAGAGATTTTCGCTATGCAGAAGGAAAGTGGTCGCTCATCGAAGTAATTGGTCATATGATCGATACGGAGAGAATTCAGGCATATCGCTTAATGCGGATTGCTCGAGGAGATAAAACACCATTAGCCGGCTATGATGATGAAGGCTATGTGGA
Source organism: Niallia circulans (assembly GCF_003726095.1). Lineage (NCBI taxonomy): Bacteria > Bacillati > Bacillota > Bacilli > Caryophanales > Bacillaceae > Niallia > Niallia circulans. Next base: position 3,449,818 of record NZ_CP026031.1, on the reverse strand, counting down.
GAATGCCCGCTTTTCGACAAGAACAATAGAGGACCTATTAGAAGAATTGGTGGCAGTCCGCAAATCTACGGTAAGCTTGTTGAGAGGTCTTTCAGAAGATACTTGGGAAAACAGGGGTTTTGCTAATAATGGAGAATTTACTGTCCTGGCTCTTGCTTATATTATCGCCGGTCATGAGCTTCATCATTTGAAACTGATAAAGGAAAGATATATGGTTTAATTATGGATTGAGGTTCCTGTTGGGAATCTCTTTTTAATCTCATTCCAACATAATCTACATAAAAAGGAGAAAAACTAGCATAAGAATCTGCAAGGAGCCAACAAGATGGAGTTATTAATAACAATTATTTTATTATTATTTTGTTTACTGATTTCAAATATTGTCAGTCATTATCTTCCCTCTATCCCAACTGCCTTAACGCAAATTGCCTTTGGAGTAGTGATGGCACTTCTCTTCTCCGACTTTGAGCTTGAACTAGAGGCAGAGTGGTTTTTGCTTTTGTTCGTTGCCCCCTTGCTCTATAACGATGGTAGGCATTTTCCAAGAGAAGAGCTATGGAAGATGCGCACTTCTATTTTAGGCAATGCCATCATTTTAGTATTGCTTACAACTATCGTTGGCGGCTATTTTGTTCATTGGCTTATTCCCAGTATCCCGCTCGCAGCAGCTTTTGCTTTAGCGGCAATTTTATCCCCGACAGATCCAGTAGCTGTCAATGGGATTGCGAAACGTATTCATATTCCGGCAAGTGTGCTCAACCTTGTAAGAGGAGAATCGCTGATTAATGATGCTTCAGGACTAGTGGCATTTAATTACGCAGTTGCTGCTGTTGTCACAGGATATTTCTCGATTACAGAGGCATTGACTGATTTCACGTATACCTTTTTTATAGGAGCTGTAGCAGGACTTGTTTTAAGTCTCCTTATCATCATCATCCGCTTTATTTTACGAAAACAGGGAATTCAGGATGTTACATTTCACTCCTTGTTACAGGTGCTGACACCGTTTCTAATTTTTATTATAGCGGAGGAAATGCTCCATGCTTCTGGGGTGATTGCTGTTGTAGTAGGTGGAATTATTCACTCCTTAGTCAGTGAACGAACAGAAACGATGCTTGCGGAGGAACAGGTATTAACGGAAAATATTTGGTCTATCGTTATCTTTATTCTTAACGGAATAGTCTTCTTATTACTCGGATTGAATATCCCATCTTCTATTGTGGATACAGTGGAAGATCCTTCTTTAAGTAACTGGTTAATTATCGGATATGTTATGTTAATTGGAATGGTTATTCTTGGTATTCGCTTTTTCTGGTCCTATTTATTTTCCATTTATGAATATAAAATGAACAAGAAGAGAGAAATTGAAAAGCCGAGTATTAAACATACTTTACTTGTCAGTCTAACAGGAGTCCGCGGGGCGGTAACAATGGCAGGGGTGCTGTCTATCCCCTTTGTCATCCATACTGGTCAAGGATTTCCTGAGCGTTCCTTAATTCTTTTTCTAGCTGCAGGTGTTATCATGTTCACTTTACTTGCAGCTACGATATTTTTGCCATTTCTTAGTAAAAGTAGTGGAGAGACAGAAATAAATGATGAAGATCTAGTAATTAGGGCAAAGAAAAAAATTATGCTTTCTACTATTGATAAGCTCTATTTAGAAATGAATGAAGAAAATACAGCGGCTGCTTATGAACTAATTGATGAGTATAAACGACGCATTAAGCAATTAAATTATCAAGTGGCAAGAACAGAAGAGGAAGAGAATAATTATTCAGCCTTGGTTGAAATTAGATTGCGCGCCTTAAAAGAAGAACGTAACTATGTACACCAGTTAGTAAAAAAGGAAAAAATTTCAGAAGAAGTGTTTGCGATTTTTGAAAAATCATTGGATTATCGCGAAGAAATTCTATGTACCAATGTGCAGACTGGGACGAGATTTCTGTTTGGAAAGGCCATGAGAGGCTGGAAACGTTTTGTTCGGAAGCACCGCGGCAATAAATCCGATCGAAGAGAACAAATTCGTATTAGCAAAGAAGTTCTATTAAATTCGATGAAATCTGCTCTTTTCTATTTAGAACAATGGAAAGAGACAGCGGAACATAAACAGCAGGTGGAATCCGTTATTTTAGAATACCGACGGATGGTCGATCGCTGGGAAAAACCAACTGCATCATTTAATGAAAGGCTGCAGGAACAAATAGAAGAATTGCGTCTAGGTATCGTGGATCAGCAACGTGCAGCCATACAGAAGATGTATGAAAAAGGAGAAGTGAATCGAGAACAGGCGAAAGAACTTCGTAGATTTGTTCATTATATTGAGAGTGTAACATTGTATGAATATGAAGAATAGATGGAGAGAGAGTTCCTTCCTGCATAGTAAGGAAGGAACTCTTTTTGAAAAAATAATAAAATCATCCAAATAGTCGGAAATTTACATGCTATAATAAAAGGATATTAAACTTTATAAAGAAAGTTGGGGGTTTTTAATGGCTGTATATACTCCTCAGACAAGGTTTCATCCAGAGGTTGCTCTTACAAATCTCTCTGATATGACAAGTGGCGCCCATATCTTGTACTTAATGAACGATGAAGATAAATACATAACTAATGCGGCGTCCTTCTTAAAAACCGGTCTGCTTTTGGAGCAAATAGTAATTTTTGTCGATCAGAAGAAAATATGGCCACTAATAATAAAAAAGTTGGAAGCGAACGGATTACATACTAAGCTAATTGATAAAATAAACTTTATTAATAGTGAAGATGTTTATTTTAAAAACGGAGAGCTATGTTTGGAGAATATGTTGGAGGCAAGCAAAGACTTGGTGGATCCTACCCTTTTTTTCAATAAAGAAATTACCATCCGTTATTGGGGGAAAATAATACCAAGAGTCTTAAGTGAAAAAAGTAACATAGACAAATTACTTCAATATGAGGATGAAGTGGATGAGTACATAAGGAATTATCATAATTATACGGTATGTGTTTATGACGGGATGGAGTTATCAGCAAGCAATTATATACGCTTAAAAAAATACCATCCATATGTGATGACAGATACGGAATTTACATTATCCAGTGTTTATGAAAAAGAAATCTTACCTCCATCCCCCGTGCGAAATGGTAAATATGAAGAGACAATTGCCAATTTACAATTAGCACAAACCTACTATTCCCGGCTAGTAGAGGACATGCTAGACGCGGTATTTATTACTTCCAACAATATTATTATGTATGTAAATAAAGCAGCTGCAAAGTTACTAGATGCAGAAGATCTTGTCGGAAAGTCAGCTTATGAGATTATGGAGCCAGATTTTCTAGAAAACTATTTAGATAAAAATAGAAATATATGGAGAGAAGAAATTTCGACTCCGTATGAAATGCAGCTGATTACCTCAAAAGGAAAAAAGGTAGAGGTAGAAGTTTTAGCTTATCCGTTTCTTTTTGAAGATTTAAGTTCCACCATTATTATCATTGCTCGAGATATAAGTGTCAGAAAAGAGAATCAGCAGCTTCAGATAAAAAATGAAAAACTTGGAATAGCAGGACAACTAGCAGCAAGTATTGCCCATGAAATTAGAAATCCTCTCACGGCTATTAAAGGTTTTTTAAAGCTGGCATACCAAGGTGCGATGAAATTAGATGATATTTATCCAATCCTTGATCTTGAAATCAATCGAATCGAAACAATCGCAAGCGAGCTAATGTTCTTAGGAAAGCCAGCCAGATCAGAGATTAAAGAAACAAATATTGGAAAAATTCTTCTCGATGTCTATACATTGATGCAATCACAAGCCAATTTAGATAATGTTGTCATTAATTTAGATACATATGGAGATCATTTAATTACATTATGCAATGTGGATCAGATTAAACAAGTTTTTATCAATTTGGTCAAAAATGCGATTGAAGCAATGGATAATGGCGGCACCATAAATATGGAAGCAAAGCTTGATGGAAAATGGGTAGTTGTTACTATTAATGATAATGGGAAAGGAATACCAGATGAAGTAAAGAATAAGCTGGGGGAACCCTTTTATACAACAAAAGAAAAAGGAACCGGGCTAGGGCTAGTAATCTGCTATAACATTATCGCAGAACATAAGGGCAAAATAGATTTTGTCTCAGAAGATGGAATGGGTACCACATTCACAATCCAATTACCTCTCGCTAATAAATAGACGTATGTTTAAAATAACCTCTAAAGTGAAAGAATTCATAATAATAGAGGAGGTAATGAAATGAAAAGAAGGCATTTTTACATGGCGGCGATTTTTGCCGTACTGTTACTATTTTACGGTTGTTCATCTGGTGAAAAAAATAGCGATGGTGAAAATCAATCTACGCAAACTCAGCATGAACACAAAGAAACAGGATCTTCAGATATTCCCGATGACCTAGAGCCAGCATCAGATCCAACTTATAAAGAAGGTAGTCAAGTCATCTTAAAGGCAGATCATATGGAAGGAATGGACGGAGCAGAAGCGACGGTATTAAATGCATTTAACACGATTGCGTATGAAGTGACTTACACTCCGACAACAGGTGGAAAACCAGTCAAGCATCATAAATGGGTTATCCAAGAGGAAATAAAGGATGCTGGAAATGAAATGCTTGAAAAAGGGACAGAGGTTACCTTAGAAGCAGATCATATGGAAGGGATGAAAGGTGCAAAAGCAACGATTGAATCCGCTGAGAACACAACCGTATATATGGTAGATTATCAACCGACAACAGGTGGCGAAAGGGTAACAAACCACAAGTGGGTCACCGAAGAAGAAGTATATCCAGAATAATATTAGAAGAAAAGGGTTGTCATCACAACTCTTTTTTTGTATGCTGAAATAATAAGTTTTCTGAAAATTATAGATGTAATTAATGCTTATTAGGGATAATTTGACAAAATATTGTAAAAAGTGATAAGTTATTAAAAAATACATATACAACTATTCTCAAAGAAAAGCCAAAGTGATATAATAGTTGTACGTTATAAAGAACGAAGTGGTAGGATGATAGGATTTTATACAGAACATCTTTGTGTTTTTTACTAATAATTTACAAAGAAGAAATTCGTATTTGAATTCCTTTTTAGCAAAAAAATGGTATAATCAAAAGTGAATTGCCTAAAGGAGGAAATAAGTTGAAAAAAGTAAGAAAAGCGATCATTCCAGCCGCTGGTCTAGGTACTAGATTTTTGCCAGCAACGAAAGCGATGCCGAAAGAAATGTTACCAATTGTCGATAAACCTACTATTCAATATATCGTAGAAGAAGCAATTGCTTCTGGTATTGAAGATATTATTATCGTTACAGGTAAAGGAAAAAGAGCGATTGAAGATCACTTCGATTACGCACATGAATTAGAACAGAATCTTCGTGATAAAGAGAAATTTGAATTGCTTGAGAAAGTTCAATATTCTTCAAATCTTGCAGATATTCATTATATTAGACAAAAAGAGCCAAAAGGCTTAGGACATGCTGTATGGTGTGCAAAAAGCTTTATTGGCGATGAGCCATTTGCTGTTTTACTTGGTGACGACATCGTTCAGAGCGATACACCATGCTTAAAACAATTAATTGACCAATACGAAGAAACACATGCTTCTGTTATCGGCGTTCAAACAGTGCCAGATAATGAAACACACCGTTACGGAATTGTCGATCCAGGCGAGAGCGAAGGAAGAAGATACCAGGTGAATAATTTCATTGAAAAACCAGCTCCTGGAACAGCACCTTCTAACCTAGCAATCATGGGTCGCTATGTGCTAACGCCAGAAATCTTCATGTACTTGGAAAATCAAAAAACAGGTGCAGGCGGAGAAATCCAATTAACAGATGCCATCCAACAATTAAACCAAATTCAACGTGTTTTTGCTTATGATTTCGAAGGAGATCGTTATGATGTTGGTGAAACATTAGGATTCGTAAAAACAACATTAGAATTTGCTTTACAACGCGATGAAATGCGAGAAGAAATTATTGAATATATGAAAACGGTACTGGATAAAGCTGATCTAGATAAAATCAAAGTATTGTAATAAGAGAACGCCTTTTGGATGTAGATAATCTGCATGTGAGAGGCGTTTTTATTTGGAATTTGTGGTGTGAGTGAGAGGGGGTTGGTAGTTGCTGGTGGTTTGGCTGATAAGTACTGAGGTTTGGCTGATAAGTTATGAGGTTTGGCTGATAAATCTGAAGTTTGGCTGATAAGTTATGAGGTTTGGCTGATAAGTGCTGAAGAATGGCTGATAAATCTGAAGTTTGGCTGATAAGTACTGAGGTTTGGCTGATAAATCTGAAGTTTGGCTGATAAGTACTGAAGTTTGGCTGATAAATCTGAAGAATGGCTGATAAGTTATGAAGTTTGGCTGATAAATCTGAGGTTTGGCTGATAAGTACTGAAGTTTGGCTGATAAATCTGAAGAATGGCTGATAAGTTATGAAGTTTGGCTGATAAATCTGAGGTTTGGCTGATAAGTTATGAGGTTTGGCTGATAAGTACTGAAGAATGGCTGATAAATCTGAAGAATGGCTGATAAATCTGAGGTTTGGCTGATAAATCTGAGGTTTGGCTGATAAATCTGAGGTTTGGCTGATAAATCTGAGGTTTGGCTGATAAATCTGAGGTTTGGCTGATAAATCTGAGGTTTGGCTGATAAATCTGAAGTTTGGCTGATAAATCTGAAGAATGGCTGATAAGTACTGAGGTTTGGCTGATAAGTGCTGAAGAATGGCTGATATCCTAAAATCTCTTCGTTTAATTTTGCTCTTGTCTCAGTGTTTCTAGCCAATAATTCCAAATCTCCGCCAAAATTAGAAGGATTACCACAAAACGGCACTCAAATCGACTCCACATTCAATCACCACTGCAAATTCCCTTCCTTCATTTAACATTCTACTCGCACCACGCCTTCCAAACTAAAAAAAGCTTTATCACTTGTCCTCAATAACAAGTAATAAAGCTATTTCCAAAAGCAAAGTTTCTAAATTAGTTCACTTCACTCTTCGCTGAAGTCCGACTCTTCTTTTGCCAAAACTCCTTCACTTTGATGATCGCATCCTCTGTGTTTTGCACATATAAATCGATAGTTTGCTCATCTTTATATTGTAAAGCCGTTCTTTCATAGAGTGGATCATAATAGTAGGTTAACAGCAATTCAACAGCTTCAGCATAATTTCTAGTCTGCAGAGCTTCTTCAATTTTAGCAGCCGCGGGTGTGTGGATGCGCCGTTTGATTAATTGGAATGCTTCTACACATTCATCATGATGATCGGCTGGAGAATAGTCAGCCAATATATGCTGAACTCGCTCCTCGATGGGCATATGAATAAATAGCTGAAGGCCAGCCTCCTTTTTTTCAGAAGAAAGTTAGGCATCAGTACTTTGCCAATCCGCTTGCTTTCACCTTCCATTAAAAAATAGGGAGAAGCAGGCAGCTTTTCGATTTCACCGACAAGCAAGGAGTCGAAAGTCTTCTGATTATGGGGCTTGAGTCCAATTTGTCCGAAGATGGAGCCACGATGATTGGCCATTCCTTCCAAGTCCAATACAGGAAGTCCTTCTTGTTTTAAATGCTGTAAAATAACAGTTTTATTGGAACCGGTGTAGCCGTTTAAGACAATTGCTTCCTGAGCCATTTCCATTGTATCTAATTGGTGGATAACCCATTGACGGTACGTTCGGAAACCGCCTTGCAAGCGGTAGCTATGCACGCCCATTAAATCAATAACGGTTGCCGCTGTTTTACTGCGCATGCCGCCCCGCCAGCAAAAGACCACTACATCCCTTGATAATTCTTGGAAGGACTGGATGAAAGCAGGCAGTTTAGCAGACACGATTTCCAAGCCGCGAGCTTTTGCCGCTTCCACACTTACCTGCTTATAAAGAGTCCCAACTTCTGCTCTTTCCTCATCTGTAAAAAGAGGGATATTGATACTGCCAGGAATTGTATGCTCGTTAAATTCAGAAGGAGAGCGAACATCTACTAAAGAAAATTCCTTTTTCTCCCGTAATTCAAATAATCGTTCGATTGTTATATCTTGAAACAAGGTAGCTCCGCCTTTCTCTTACCCAACAAAAATATGGCCAGGGCTCTCTTCTGTGACTTCTCCAATGATCGCCGCTTCTACACCGGCATCAACTAATTCTTGCAGCAATGCATCTGCTTGTTCACCTTCCACCGAAATAAGCAATCCGCCAGACGTTACAGCATCACATAAAATCAACTGATCAAGCTCATCTAAGTCAGAAGCAAAAGTAACATCGCCTTCTAGGTGGGCAAAGTTATTTTTCGTACCGCCAGGAATTACTCCTTGTTCCGCTAATTCTTTTACGCGTGGAAGAACAGGAACTTGATCGCGCTTAATATGGATGGTTGTATTGCTTCCTTTCGCCATCTCTGAAGCATGTCCAAGTAATCCAAATCCAGTTACATCTGTACAAGCATGCACATTATAAGCCTCCATCACTTCAGCCGCCTTCTTATTCAGTGTAGCCATAACTTTTGTCACACGATCAATTTCTTCTGCTGATAAAAGACCTCTTTTAATAGAAGTGGTTAGAATACCGACACCGATTGGTTTTGTTAAAATTAGTTTGTCAGTAGGCTTAGCACCGGCATTTGTACGTACTTTATCTGGATGAATGGTTCCAGTGACAGCAAGACCAAATTTGGGTTCTTTATCATCAATGGAATGTCCGCCAACAAGGGTAGCTCCAGCCTCTTTCACTTTATCGCCAGCACCTCGCATAATATCAGCCAAAATTTCTTTTTCCAAAACAGAAATAGGGAAAGCCACAATGTTTAGGGCAGTTAACGGTTTTCCACCCATTGCATAAATATCACTTAAGGCATTTGCTGCAGCAATTTGTCCAAACGAGTAAGGATCATCCACAATTGGCGTAAAGAAGTCGACTGTTTGCACGATTGCTAATTCATCTGTCAGCTTGTAAACGCCAGCATCATCGCTTGTATCTAAGCCAACAAGAAGATTTGGATTTTTCTCTGCTGGTGGTAATGTACGAATAACTTCAGATAAGTCAGCAGGACCAATTTTGCAGCCGCAGCCCCCTTTGGAGGATAAAGATGTAAGTTTAACGGAATAAGACTGTGTCATATGACACCAACCTTCTTTCTAGTAAATTAAATATTTTTTATTAAGTATCCTTCTCTATTATAAAGCAATGGGCGGTTCATTGCATGCCTAGTAGATTGGATGGGAAAAAAAGGAGGTTGAATCATTTTTCGGGTACCTAAAATTTAAAATATGATATAATTTATACGCAATTAATCTAATATATCGAAGGTGAAAGTGATGAGTACGTTAGCAGAGGAGCAATCAAGCAAAAAAAGAACGTTTTGGTTCGCTTTTCTATTTGTTTTAGTCGCAGTAATCGGTCTCACATATGTGAAATGGTGGCCATATTATCATAAAGCCATCCTTTCTTTTCAAACAAATTCTATCGGAGATTCGATTTTACAGGATCAAATTTCCGGAACATTCACATGGAGTGCCGCAGTAGATTATACGGTCACTTACTTCCAATCTGTTTGGAAGGCAGCAATTTTAGGTATTCTACTTGGTTCCCTTGTGCAAGTGCTTCTGCCGACTGGCTGGCTATTAAAGGTGCTAGGAAAAACGAGCTTTGGCAGTACTGCAGCAGCAGGACTAGCATCCATACCAGGAATGATGTGTACTTGCTGTGCCGCGCCAGTCGCTGTGGGGCTTCGTAAAAAAAATGCTTCCGTCGGCGCAAGCTTGGCTTTTTGGATTGGGAATCCAACCATCAACCCAGCAACCTTAATTTTTATGACCTTTGTCCTTTCTTGGAAGTTTACATTATTACGTCTTATCGTTGGACTAGTTTTAACATTTGGCATTAGCTATTTTGCCAACCGCTTTGTTAAAAATCCAACTCCTGTCTCTGTGGATAAATTAATAGAAGATGCGGAAGTAGATAAGCGTCCATTTTTAAATAGATGGCTTACTTCTCTTGGAAGCATGGTTCTTTATGTGGTACCGGCCTATGTTCTGTCCGTATTAATTCTAGGGGCAGCGCGTTTTTGGCTCTTCCCGCAGCTAAGTGACAGCATGTCTAATAGTTTGCTTGCTATTCTGCTTTTTGCAGTTGCTGGGATGCTTTTTGTTATTCCAACAGCCGCAGAAATTCCAATTATTCAAACGTTAATGGCGATGGGTCTTGGAGCAGGACCAGCTGCAGCCCTGCTTATTACACTGCCAAGTATAAGCTTGCCATCTTTATTGATGGTAGCAAAATCCTTTCCAAGAAAAGTGCTCGTATTTGTATCCATATCGGTAGTCGTTTTAGGAATTATCAGTGGATTAATAGGAAAATTAATATTCTAGTATGTTAAGATCCGCGTGTGTCAATACACGGCGGATCTGTTCTTTTTTACAATGTTAGTGGAGGAACGGATGACTAGTTCTGGTTCATAAATAATCGGGTCTTTCAAGAAAAGCGTGTATTCTTTTCCTTCAATGGCTGCAATTATTCTTCTAGCTGCATCTCTTCCCATATGACTTTTCGGATGGGCGATAGTAGTTAAGGGAAGATTTGGTGAGTCAGCTAATGCAGTATCATCGAAGCCAACAAGGGAGATATCCTCTGGTACAGATAAATGCAATTTTTGTAAAACTTTTTGAACAATAACGGCAATATTATCATTGTAGCAGACGATAGCAGTAGGTATATTCTTTCGATTTGTAAGCGTATTCAAAATTTTCTCCTCCAAACCAGCATGTAATTCTTCTGTTGTAAAAGTAACGACAAGCTCTGGTGCAATCGGAAGCTTTTCATTTCGCAGCGCCTGCAAAAAGCCTTGCATGCGATGAACGCCTTGTAAATCATCTGATTGAAAGAGACCAAGAAGTTGTTCATGCCCAAGCTGGATTAAATGATTTGTTGCCATATATCCGCCTTTTACATCATCCATGATTAAATAGAAGGGAGAAAGCTGCGAATAATATTGATTGATCATTACATAGGGAATATGGCGTTCCTCCAGCTCCAGGTAATAATCTAGATTAGGATTGAAATGACTACTTTTCGTAGGTTCTAAAATAAGCCCATCCATATTCAAATCAAGGAGCTTGCGGATACATAATCGCTCCTTTGCATGATCATTTTCCGTACAAACTAATGTTAAAGTATAGCCTTTTTCTGTTAAATAAGTTTCCATTCCACGGATAATCGATGGAAAAATATAATCAGAAAGATAAGTGGTCATCACCCCAATGTTTTTCCCATTCGCTATTTTCTTACCTTTTCTACTAGCAAAAGGTTCCCCGCAAAAGGTGCCAACACCCTGCTCCCGATAGAGCCATCCCTCATCGACAAGCTCTCCAATCGCTAATCGAACCGTGTGCCTGCTTACATCAAACAGCTTCGAAAGCTCATACTCCGAATAAATCCGATCCCCCGGTTTCACCCGTCCATTGATTACCCAATCCTTTACCGATTCCATCACCATTACCTTTTTTGAATGTCGCCCCATTGTAAGTCCCCCTTTAAATGCAAATCTGTTACTTCTAACAAATGCAGCCAATTCCGCAGATATACATTTTTTATTGTTTTTGTGAAAAGTTTATTGGATTGGAGAGGATGAGGGGGAGCCCACAAGCAAAGTTGACAGAGTCGCAAGTAAAATGGAGAGAGTCGCAAGCAAAAGTAGCAAAACTGCAAACAAAGTTGAATAAACCGCAACAATACCATAAATGCTGCAACCTCATCCTCCATCAGCTCCAACAAAACACATAATCAGCAAGTATACAAAGAAAGTTACTCAATAAAATAGCCAATAACCGCACTTATAATCGAAAAAATACTTCAATAAAAGTTTTGGTTTTACATTAAAAGAAATAAACATAGACATTTACAATTACAAGTATAAACATTATAATGAAAACGATAACAGTTCGGAGGTGTCCTTCATGAAAAAAGAGCAGGTAATCAATGAATATCGAGAATATAAAGGATCTGGTCGAAAGCCCGCGGATTATGATGCGTATTGGGATAAAGCGATACAAGAGCTAGCAGAACAAAGCTTAGATTACGAGTTAGAAAGAGTAGAGATTCCTTCCAAAACGGCAGAGTTTTTCAACTTATATTTTACAGGTGTAAAAGGTGCAAGGATAAGATGCCAATATATCCGCCCGAAAAAAATAGAAGGAAAAGTGCCTGGGATGCTGATGTTTCATGGTTACCATGGCGATAGTGGGGACTTTGGTGATAAGCTTTCCTGGGTAACAGAGGGGTTCGCTGTTCTTGCGATGGATTGTCGCGGGCAAGGCGGAGAGTCAGAAGATAAGACAACGGCGAAAGGAACGACATTAAAAGGATTAATTATCCGCGGGGTCGAAGAAGGACCAGAGAGCCTTTATTATCGAAGCGTATTTTTAGATACTGCTCATGCAGCTAGAATTTTAATGAGCATGGAGGAAGTTGATGAAGAGGCTATTTCTGTTCAAGGTGCCTCACAAGGGGGAGCTTTATCATTAGTCTGTGCAGCACTGGAACCGAGAGTGAAAAAAGTAGTAGTGCAATATCCCTTCCTTAGTGATTATCGCAAAGTATTTGAGTTAGACATTAATTCATCTGCATATGAGGAATTGGCATATTGGTTTCGATTCCGCGACCCAATGCATGACAGAGAAGAGGAGTTTTTCGATACATTAGAATACATTGATTTACAGCATTTGGCACCGAGAATTAAAGCAGAAGTAAAGTGGGCAATTGCGTTAGAAGATGGAGTTTGTCCGCCAGCAACGCAATTTGCTGTGTATAATCAGATTTCTTCACCAAAAGAGATGATCTTCTTCCCAGAGTATGGGCATGAATATTTGCCGAAGCTCGGAGATAGAGTCAGGGGATTTTTGTTAAATCATGAGTAGAATGATTATACTCAAAGAAGAAACACTAGAATTTTATTTATCAAATGGATTAATAGGTTATTTATTTCATGTCATTGAAAAAACATCCTGGCTAGAGCATCTTTATTTTTGGTAAAAGCAAACCGACACTTGATAATTCTCAATACATACTAGAAAGAGAGATTCGTCCTTCTATTAATCAAATAGAGGGGAATCATCCTTTTACTTTAGAGCATATAAGAAAACAATAAGGGAGATTAGTATCATGAAAAAATTTCCGGAAAATTTTTGGTGGGGTGCAGCAACATCTGGGCCGCAGAGTGAAGGCCGTTTTAATAAACAGCATGCGAACGTTTTTGACTACTGGTATGAAACAGAGCCGGAAGTATTCCATAATCATGTAGGACCAGATACAGCATCTAATTTTTACAATAGTTATGTAGAAGATATTGCATTAATGAAAGAGATCAACTTAAACTCTGTTCGTACATCGATTCAGTGGACACGTTTAATTGATGATTTCGAAACAGCAAGCTTAAACGAAGATGGCGTACGGTTTTATAACAATGTAATTGATGAATTTATCAAGCAAGGGATTACACCTGTAATGAACCTGCATCATTTCGATTTGCCTGTCGAGCTGTATCATCAGTATGGCGGCTGGGAATCTAAGCATGTCGTTGATCTTTTTGCCAAGTTTGCTCGCCGCTGCTTTGAATTATTCGGCAATCGCGTGAAGCATTGGTTCACGTTTAATGAGCCAATGGTCATTGTCGATGGGCAATATTTATACCAATTCCATTATCCAAAAGTAGTAGATGGAAAAAAGGCAGTACAGGTGGCATATAACTTGAACCTAGCATCTGCAAAAGCCATTAAAGAATTCCGCGACTTAAAAATGAACGAAAAAGGCGCGAAAATAGGCACAATCTTAAACCTAACTCCGTCCTATCCAGCTAGCGATAAGCCAGAAGATGTGGAAGCAGGAAGAATTGCGGACCTCTGGCGCAATGAAATGTTCTTGCATACAGCCGTTTACGGAGAATTCCCGCCTGCATTAGTGGAACTTTTAACAAAGGATAAAGTAATTTGGGAAGCAACAGAAGAAGAGCTAGCGATTTTAAAAGAAAATACCATTGATACACTTGGGGTAAACTTCTATCATCCTTCGCGCGTAAAAGCACCAGATGTAGCACCAAACAGTGTCGGGGACTGGATGCCAGATCGCTATTACGATCATTACGCCATGCCTGGGCGTCGTATGAACTTGGATAAAGGATGGGAAATATTCCCAAAGGCGCTATACGATATTGCCATCAATATTCGTGATAACTATAAAAATATCGAATGGTTTGTATCAGAGAATGGCATGGGCGTTTCCCGTGAGGAACGTTTCTTAAATGAAGAAGGCGTAATCGAGGATGATTACCGCATTGGATTTATTCAAGAACATTTGGAATGGGTTCATAAGGGAATCGAGGAGGGCTCTAATTGTTATGGCTATCATTTATGGACTCCAATCGATTGTTGGAGCTGGATGAATGCCTATCGCAACCGCTATGGATTTATTTCAAACAATATTCATACCCAAGTGAAAACTATTAAGAAATCGGGTTATTGGATTAAAGAAGTAAGTGCCAAGAATGGGATTGAATAATTAGGAAGAAGATCATCGCTTAATTTTTGCGGTGATCTTTTCTTAAAGCATATAATAAAAGTGAAAGCGTACACAAATGGAGGGTGTTCAAATGTCCTTATTAGTAATGGATATAGGCGGGTCTTCCGTCAAGTTTGCTGTCTGGGAAAAAGAACAGCTAGTGGACAAAGGCTCTTTCATCACACCAAAAATGTGGGATGTGATGAAACAAGAAATGATGCAGTTAAAAGAAAAAATGGACGCAAAATACACTATTGAGGGCATTGCAATTAGTGCTCCAGGTGCGGTGAATCAAAGAAAAGGAGTGATTGAAGGGGCAAGTGCTGTTCCTTATATTCACCACTTTCCGGTTATATTCGAGTTAGAGGAACTATTTGGCTGTCCTGTTTCCATGGAAAATGATGCAAACTGTGCAGGTCTGGCGGAAGTATGGAAAGGTGCCGCTCGTGGAATGCAGAATGTTCTGTTCGTAGTTATTGGTTCGGGAATTGGCGGTGCAGTTATTGTGGATGGAAAAATTCGTCATGGGAAGCATCTATTTGGAGGCGAGTTTGGATACATGCTGCTAAAAGAGGATAAAACCTTTAGTGACCTAGGGACGGCTGTCAATATGGCGAAACGCTATTCCAAGAGAATGGGATTAGAAACTCCGTTAAGCGGCAAAGAAGTATTCGAACTCGCCGAACAAGGAGATAAGGCAGCAAAAGAAGAAGTAGAAACGTTCTATCACTATTTGGCAACAGGCATCTACAATCTGCAGTATAGCTTCGATCCGGAAAAAATCATAATTGGCGGCGGTGTCTCTGCTAAGGAAGGCTTACTAGACGAGTTGAACGTTCATCTTGCCAGAGTAGTAGAAAGCACAAAAATCGCTCCATTCATTCCCGACGTAGCTATATGCGATTTTCAAAATGATGCCAATTTAATTGGTGCTGTTTATAATTATGAGCTTGTTTTTGGAAAGTAGGAAATGGAAAGTGCGGAGTCGCAAGTAAGTGTGAGGAAGGCGCAAGCAAAGTGTGGAGAGCCGCAAGGAAACTCGCAAGAACTGCAAATAAACGGACAAAACCCACAAGTAATCTAGTGAATCGCGCAAACAAACTTTCGTAGCTCTCAAACTAACTGGCATAGTATCGCCGAAGTAGCCGCTGACCATTAAACAACGATTAAGATTCAATATATTGCTAGTCCACAATATTATTTTTTTCAAAAAATAGTAGTTAAAATAATGGGAGAAGAGGGACGAATTATGTATATGGCAAATGAAAATAGGTATGAAAAGATGATCTACAATCGTGTGGGGAAGAGTGGATTGAAATTATCGGCGCTATCACTGGGGCTGTGGCATAATTTTGGGGGTGTCGATTTATTTGAAAATAGTCGTGCTCTTGTAAGAAGAGCGTTTGATTTGGGGATTACGCATTTTGACTTGGCGAATAACTATGGGCCGCCTGCTGGTAGTGCGGAGGAGAATTTTGCAAGAATCTTAGAAAAGGATTTACAGCCGTATCGGGATGAGCTGATTATCTCCACAAAAGCAGGATATGGGATGTGGGCTGGTCCTTATGGTGATGGTGGCTCGAAGAAATATTTAGTGGCTAGTCTTGATCAAAGCTTAAAGCGGATGGGGCTTGATTATGTGGATATTTATTATCACCATCGTCCAGATGAGGAAACGCCATTAGAGGAGACGGCCGAGGCTTTGGACTTATTGGTCCGTCAAGGTAAAGCGTTATATGTTGGTGTTTCCAACTATTCATCGGAGCAAACAAGAGAAATCGCGCGGATTTTTGAAGAGAAAAAAACGCCATTCATTATTCATCAGCCTTCTTACAGCATGTTTAATCGCTGGATCGAGGATGGATTGAAGGATGTTTTAGTGGAAAAACAGCTTGGAGCGATTGCCTTCAGTCCACTTGCTCAAGGATTATTGACAGACCGCTATTTAAATGGCATTCCTGAGGATTCTCGTGCCAATCGGGAAACGGGACTATGGCTGCATAAAGAAAATGTGGATCAGACGATCGATAAAGTCAGAGCTTTAAACAATATTGCGAAAGAACGAGGGCAAACCCTTGCCGAAATGGCCGTGGCCTGGATTTTGCGTGATGGCATTGTCACAAGTGTACTGATTGGCGCAAGCAAGGTAAGCCAAATTGAAGACAATGTGAAGGCACTGGATAATATTCGTTTTAGTGCGGAAGAGCTTGCTGCTATTGATAAGGTGCTAAAAGGATAAAGAGAAAACCACTGCTGGAGCAGTGGTTTTCTCTTTAATTAGCTAAGCGTTTGATCATTTCTAAACACATTCTTGCATTATGATAGGGACATTTCCAGGAATCGACGATATTTTCTTGTGTTTGATACTTTTCATCGCGGAGGGAAGAAATAACTTCGCCGTCTGCGTCAATGCGGGAGTACCATTCACCGCCCTCGCGCTTATCCTGGATAGTTGCTTGAATGTATTTCCATACATCCTCACTATACATTAAATAGTTTGGGATATTAGACGTTGCGGAAGCCGATTACCGTTTTTTATCGACTTACACCAATTAGAACAACTTGTTTATGGCATTATGTTTGTCTATATTTCCTATTTCATTGCTGAAAACCTAAATAAAAATGGGGGAAGAGGATGCTATCCATGTTCCCCGTTAATTTATAAATGAAAGGTATTTTTTTTCAAACGAGCAATAATATACTCTCCTTGCAGAAGCATAAATAGAAAAAACAATGGGATGGCAAGAAAGACGAGTTTACGGTGCCATTGTAAGTTGCGATGAAGGAGAAATGCCGAAAACAAGTTAGTCAGCAGAAAATTAGTCATAAAAAAATCACCCTTTTTTCTCTTAGTGTGATAAGAAAGAGTGATTTTTATTCAGGAGTCAGCAGCTGCGATAGCTTAAAGTGCAGACCGACATGTTGGGAACACAGGCATATCTAGCTTTTTCCCATATGTATTGGATTGTATAGCATTCATTCTATCTCATAAATAAGACTTCGTTGAATATTAGAGGAAAAAAATATATATTTGGAATAACATGACAAGAAAACGGCCTTTATTATTATATTTTTATCGTTTAAATCCTATAGTTAGGAATTTTCTTATTCTAATCAAAGACTCACTAGTCCAGTATTAAGAATCAAAGCTCTTTGAAAAATTTATTTGCTGCGTTGTAAAGGCATTTTGACAAAAGAAGTAATTACCACTCCAACCTTTATTCCGAGCTGGTATTATCTGTTCATTTCAACAGACTCGCTATAGCACAGGCTTTTTGTTTAACTTATTTTGTTTTCCCATTTATTCATTTTTTTATCTAGTAAGTCATACAGCTCTTCTTCTTGATTAGAAAGCTTATAAAATAATGATAAAGCAACAAGGAGAGTATCAACACATTCTTCCTTAATGTCTTCTTTATTGAGCTGTTTATAGTCGCTTCCACTTGCATTTGAATAAGAAAGCACAGCCTGCGACACTTCCCCAGCTTCTTCTGATAACTTTAATGCCATTTGCTCCAGTGTCTTTGGCTCCAAGTTACTCAGCTTCCTTACTCTCTCTAAGTAGTTGTTCATGGTATTCTCTCCTTACACTTATTTAAATATAGGTTAGTTAAATCCATTGATAGCCTTCAATTTATTAAGGTAGGATAGCGCTTTTCAATTAGCTACACTGCTGATTTATATAAAAAAGTGTGTTACATAACATTTAACATTATTGATAAATATCTTTTTGCGTATGGATAATGTCAAATAATTCTTTCAATATATTTTGATAAGATAAATCTGTGGAGGAAGATAGTGTCTGTAATTGACGAATAGCACCTTCACAAACACCCCATCTTGTATAAGAACTTTGAGTTTCTTCTAAAATAAAACTTATTAATTCTTTTTGCTCTTGTGATAATTCATCCCAACTTATACACTTGTCAAGTAATTTTCTTATTTCCCTAATAGCTGATTCTTGATCGTCGGCTGAATTAGCTGATTTATACGGAAATAAAACTTGATTCGTTTGTTTTGTAATCTCAATGTTATTTTCTAAACGTAAAATATTATAATCTAGAATATCAGAACTACTTATATTCAGCTTTATTTGATCGGAATATCTAAACTGATAACCTAAACTTCCAATAAAATGTGTGGATAAATCCATTGCACTTTTTTCGATCTCTTTTCCATAAACGTCTATTAAGCGTTTTGACAGCCAATTTAGTTCTTTATAATGTCTTTCTTGCATGTAACTTTGTAATTCTTCATCATTTTCGCCCAAAGAGATATTATACAATTCCGAGATTTTCTCCGTCCCATAAATGGAGTGCTTTACTCGAAGCTGGGAATGAAATAGCTGTTTATCATATGGACTTCCTTCCAGCAATAACGTATCTTGTTGTTCGTCAACTTTTTCGTCAACTTTTTGAATAATAGAAAGAATCAATTGTGATTTTGTAGAGAAGTAATTATAAAATGTACTTTTGGAAACTTTTGCTTGTTCCAAGATATCTTGGATTGCAGTATCATGATAGCCTTTTGTTCGAAATAATTGTTTAGCTGCTTCAATGATTTTTTCTTTTTTACTCATACAATTTTAACTCCTTAAAATATGATGGTTATCATTATAATACCAATCTACCATAAAAACAGACTTGAGTACAGAAAAATAAACTTCGGTTTATTTTTAAGAGAGGATGAAAAGATAAAAGCCCCTCATGTAATATCAATAAGGGCTTTTATCTTTTTCTATTTATTAAAAAAATTTAAGACGCGATTATTAATTTGTTCTGGCTTCTCCATCGACATCAAATGACCTACTCCTTTTATAATCTCTGTCATAATATGAGGAGAGGAGTTCTTGGCACGATTAAAAGCTTCCACAGGATCATACATTACTTCTTCTTCTCCAAGTAACAGAAGAAGTTGAGTCTGAATTTGAGCTAATTCCTCATCCTCAAATACATAGGGGAATGCTTGTTTCACCTGAGTTGCTTTTGGTGGAGAAGACACAGTGTCCTTCATTCCAGCTATTAATTGTTGTTTTATTAGAGGGTCAACTGTATAACGGTTGCCAAAAATCCAGTTTAAAAAGTTGTTAACTCCTGCTTCATTACTAACCAATCCGATAGCGTAAGAATAGAATTCAGGCTGAAAAGGAATATAAGTAGCAGCTGGGCTCATAATAACAGCTTTATTCACCTTATCAGGGAAAAAGGTCAAGAAATTAACCGTATGTAAAGCACCATAGGATAAACCTACAATATTTGTTTTAGCAATTTTCAAAGAGTCTAGTACTTCATTTAACCAAGAGGCATAGCTTAATCGATTAGAGAATGGTTTCTCTGCAATGCTTTTATTTGTATCACCTAAAATATCAATACAAATGACTCTATAATGCTTACTCCATTCTGCCACATTTGGATACCACATGGTCGAACTCATTTTAGCACCATGCAAAAGGAGTAGTGGGGGAGACAACTTATCTCCACTCTCAATTATATAGGTCTTTCCATAAGACGTTTCTACAAAATAAGAGGAAAATTGTGTTGGCCATAATGCTTTTAATACGTTATCGTAAGATTGAATGTATGTACTTTTTGGGTCGTCTGACTTTAAATGATTCATTTGAATTCCTCCACATAGTTGTTTTTACTAAAACTCACCAATCGTTTTAGTTAAGTTTTAAGAAATAAATTATGACTGATTTTAGATCACTGTTTGTTAAGAGTTCTTAAGTTACAAATAGATTAATAGATGGAACTTTTGTAAGTCGATTTAAATAATTCCCCAATATCTCTAAATTTCAAAGCTATATCGAATTTCCAGATATCCTTTCTCCTTTTAAAAAAGTACCCATAAGGCAGATGACTTAATAGAAGAGATACTGTTTATTCAGCTTTATTCGATGGAGACTTTATAAAAAAACATAGTATAAATGCGATGACGATTAGAATTAAGCCGGATATAAAGGCATTCTTAAGACCATTCAACAACGGAATAAAGGAAGAGTCTTCGTAATAGCTTGAATATTTGGTCACAGTAGCCGACATAACTCCAACCATGACTGCGGAGCCTAGTGAGGCAAACACTTGTCGAACAGTATTATTTATTGCAGAACCGTGACTTATCAAATCATTAGATAACGCATTTATTCCCGCAGTGGCTAACGGCATCATGACAAATCCCATACCTAGCATTCTAAATGAATAAAGACAAACAATCCACCAAGTAGCTGTATTGTTAGAGAGGTATAAGAATGGAAAAGTTGCTGCCGCTAGAATGAACATGCCCATTATTGATATTTTTTTAACGCCATACTTATCAAATAATTTCCCTGATATTGGAGAAATAATACCCAGTACAATCGCACCAGGAAGCAATATTAGCCCCGATTGAAGTGCTGAGAAGCTCTTTATAGTTTGTGTATAAATAGGTAAAAGAATTTCAAATCCAATCATTGTCATAAAAATAATAGAAACGATCATTGTAGACAATGTAAATGTTCTACTTTTAAAAACTTGTAACTCCAAAAAAGGTTGGGTGAGTTTAAATTGTCGATGGGAAAATAAGATTATGATTAGGAGACCAGCTATGCAAGAGAACCCTGTAATTTTATTTTGCCACCCTATATTACCTGCAACGCTAATCCCATATAGAAGGGAACCTAAACCTAAGCTACTAAGTATAATAGAAAGGATATCAATCTTCGGTTTATTTAAATTAATGACGTTTTTCAAATAGAAGCATGCCAGCAACATGTTAATCACAGCAATTGGGAGAATAATATAAAATAAGTATCGCCAATTAAAATAATCAACAATCCACCCAGATAAAGTAGGAGCAATAGCGGGAGCAAATGCAATAACAATTCCTACTAACCCCATAGCCTCTCCTCGTCGTTCAACCGGATATACTAAAAACATTAATGTCTGCATTAAAGGAATAATCAATCCTGAACCAACCGCCTGGATGATACGTCCTAATAACAGTATGTTATATGTAGGGCTGAGAGCACAAATTACTGTGCCTATTACAAAGCTTACCATTGCTGTCATATATAATGTTCTATTATTTATTGTATTTAACAAAAATGCTGAAGTGGGAATCATGATGCCACTGATCAACATAAATGCAGTAATGAGCCATTGTGCGTTAATAGCACTAATGTCTAAGTCAACCATTATCTTTGGCAAAGCTGTGACCAATAACGTTTGGTTTATGATAGTTAAAAAAGTACCAATCATTAAAACGATGACAAATCCGGCTCTACTAAATGGATTTCCATTAATGTCAATTGGATGTGTTCTAATATTTGTCATTCTTCTTATCCACCTTTTTTTATAAAATTGTACTAAAGTATATTTTTTTGAACTCGAGTACAATATCATGATAAAAGTGAATAACAAAGATGTCAATAACTTTTTTGATCCGGCACCACTATTTGATGAGCAAAATTAGGACTGGATACGACTTCCAGTTGCCGTTTATTCATACTCTTTAATGATTCTTAAATAGCAACAAAGAATAACTTTCTTTTCTCGCCAATATAGATAGGATGAAAGAGATAGCTCATTGCAGAATTTTTTCCCGTTTTTCTTTCCAAGATAATAGTTTCACTACATGACGACATGCATTTACAGATGGAAAAGGTGCTGACCATTTATTTGCTTTTTTTCTATATAAAAAGAAAAAGGAGTGGGTCAGAATGACAATAGGCTTTGATTGTGCTACCAAATTAACAGAGAAAATGGCAAAAGACTTGTATGGAGCAGGATTTCGTTATGCCGCACGCTATTTAGGGGATAGCTGGAAGTCCTTTAATAAGAAAGAGGCTGAAGTGATTCAGAAGGCAGGAATAAAGCTAATTAGTATTTTTCAAAAAAGCGCTAATAAGATTTCCTATTTTACAGAAAAGCAAGGAACAGTAGATGGGAAGGACGCAGAAAAGTGGGCAAAGGCAGTTGGACAGCCGGCAGGAACCGCTATTTACTTTGCAGTTGATTGTGAGGTTACAGGAAAGCAAATGGCACAAATCCAAGCTTACACTGCGGCTGTGAAAAAGGAACTAAAATCCTACAAAATAGGCGTATACGGTTCCTATGGAGTAATGCATGCCATGAAGGGGGAAGTTGATTACTTATGGCAGACCTATGCATGGTCACGGGGAGAAGTCGCTCCCTTTATTCATATGTATCAACATGAAAATAATATCATCCTAGAAGGCGTCAACATTGACCGGAATCAGATTATGCAAAGTCCTGGACACTGGGGAGCAGACAAAATGCAGGCGAATAAGTACACTGTTCAGCAGGAAACAGGTGCCTTTCTAACAGCAGCAGATGCTAAAGCTGGCCAAAATAAAAAGGGAATCGTCAAGCCAGGAACATACTCGATTTTTAACACATCCCAAGGAATGATAAATGTCACGAAAATAGCAGGAAAACCGGGGGCATGGATTAACCCGCAGCAAGAAACAGTCCACATCGTCTCCAGTGGTGAAACGTTAACGAAAATTGCCAAAATCTATGGAACAAGCCTATCATCCATCCAAGCAAAAAATCCACAGATTAAAAATGTGGACCTTATTTACCCTGGGCAAGCGATAAAAATCTGAATTGACTAGACATATTTTGTGGAAAATGAAGGGTTTTCAAAGGCGAAGAGCGAATAAAAAGGTGAGGTGAAAAAATAGATGAAAAAGATAGAAAAAGAAGTTCGATGGGGAATTATTGGCTGTGGAGATGTGACAGAAGTAAAAAGTGGACCAGGCTTTCAACTAGCTGAAAACTCAAAGCTAGTGGCAGTTATGCGCCGCAATGGTGAATTGGCTAAGGATTATGCGGAGCGTCATCATGTTTCCAAATGGTATGACGATGGAGAAGCGCTAATAAATGATCCAGATGTCGATGCTATTTATGTCGCTACTCCACCAGCTTTTCATAAAGAATATGCACTTCTTGCCGCAAAAGCAGGGAAACCAGTGTATGTTGAAAAACCAATGGCAAGAAATTATCAAGAGTGCCTAGAGATGATTGAAGCATGTAAACAAGCAGATGTGCCTTTATATGTTGCCTATTATCGACGTGCACTTCCTCGTTTTCTAAAAATAAAAGAAATAGTCGACAGCGGTGTGCTTGGGGATATTCGCTTTGTGCGAACAATCCAATACCAGCCACCTTTAAAAGATGATCAAGCATGGAGAGTGCAGCCAGAACTTGCAGGCGGTGGACTATTCCTTGATTTAGCGAGCCATACATTGGATATTCTGGATTTTCTGCTTGGACCGATTAAGGAGGCAGAAGGATTCGCAACCAACCAAAATGGCAGCTACGAAGCAGAAGACATGGTGACCGGCAATTATCTATTTGAATCAGGTGTGCATGGAACAGGGACATGGTGTTTTGGCGCCTATGACCATATGGACGAAAACGAAATTGTCGGAAGCAAAGGGAAACTGACTTTTGCAACCTTTGGGAATGGTCCCATTACGTTAACAACCTCAGAAGGAATGGAAGAGTGGGTAATCGAAAATCCACGTCATATTCAGCAGCATATGATTCAATTGATGGTGGATGAGTTAACTGGAAAAGGCACTAGTCCAAGCACAGGCGTAAGTGGAGCAAGAACCAACTGGGTAATGGATCAGCTGATTAAAGGGTATTATGGGGAAAAGGCATCTCGTTGAGAGGTGCTTTTTGTGTGGCAGCGCTGACTTTGTTTTGGCTGATATTTTCCAAGTTTGGCTGATTCTCTCTGTACTTTGGCTGATATTTTCCAAGTTTGGCTGATACCCTCTGTACTTTGGCTGATAAATCCCAAGTTTGGCTGATTCTCTCTGTACTTTGGCTGATATTTTCCAAGTTTGGCTGATTACCTCTGAGCTTTGGCTGATATTTTCCAAGTTTGGCTGATTACCTCTGAGCTTTGGCTGATATTTTCCAAGTTTGGCTGATAGCCTCTGTGTTTTGGCTGATATTTTCCAAGTTTGGCTGATTCTCTCTGTACTTTGGCTGATATTTTCCAAGTTTGGCTGATTCTCTCTGTACTTTGGCTGATAAATTCTCAGTTTGGCTGATTCTCTCTGTACTTTGGCTGATATTTTCCAAGTTTGGCTGATACCCTCTGTACTTTGGCTGATAAATCCCCAGTTTGGCTGATACCCTCTGTACTTTGGCTGATTCGCCCCTTACTTTGGCTGATATCTGTCAAAGTTTGGCTAAAAAACCGGTTATTTTTGCTGATCATCTCCTCTATTTCAGCATATTAATGACAATATTGCTAAAAAATTAACTTTCTATCTTACGACACTCTTTCATAAACCAGTTTTCTTTTCAAAAAATAAAATCCCGAAGCACCATCTTCTGCTTCGGGATTTTTCCTATTTTTAACTTTATTTCGAACTTGCAGTAGCTCTTCGGATAAAAAACGATAGCACTAATGCAACACTCGCAATAATTGTAGCTACAATAAAAGCGTCATTAATTCCGCTGATTGTAGATGCTTGAGTTGCTTTTCCATAAATCGTAGAAATCGCTAGGGTTTGGCCTGCTCCAGTCGGAAGTCCTGTGAGACCAGCTAAGCCTTGACCAAGCTGAGCTAATTTCTCTGCAATATATGGGTTGGCAGACGAGATAATGTTGTTATAGTTATCTAAATGAAAAGCGGTACGATTAGTCATAACTGTGATTAAGAAGGCAGTACCAATACTTCCCGCAACCGTTCTTGCTGTATTGGAGACAGCAGTCCCATGGCTTGTTAAGCTTAATGGAAGCTGGTTCATTCCCTCTGTCATTACCGTCATCATAATAAACGACATCCCGAACATCCGGAAAATATAAAGCATCATGAGATGAGAATAAGATGTCTGCATCGTTAATTGAGTGAAGCCCCATGTGGTGAGAACCGTAATGACTAAACCGATGATCGCTAGTGGTCTTGCCCCGAAGCGGTCAAAAAGTTTACCGGAAATTGGTGACATGATTCCCATCACAATCGCACCTGGCAACATTAATAATCCTGAATCGAGGGCAGTGAAGCCACGGATATTCTGCAAATAGATTGGTAAAAGCAGCATTGCCGCAAACATTGCCATATTGACAATCATGCTTACTAATGTTGTTAAAGTAAAGATACTATATTTGAATACACGTAAGTCCACCATTGGCGCTTCTGTTGTCAGTTCTCTCCAGACGAAGAGGCATAAGAAGATTACTCCGATAACAAGAGAAAGAACAACTACTCTGCTATCCCAGCCGTTATTTCCTGCTTCACTGAAACCATAAAGTAAGGAGCCTAGGCCGACTGTACAAGTGATAAAGCCAATTGTATCAAAGACTGGATTGGATACTTTCGTTACATCCTTCATCCACAGAATAGCGATAATTAAATCGAGAATGCCAATTGGAATAACAAGCTCGAATAAAACTCTCCAAGAATAATGACCGATTAACCAGCCTGATAAAGTTGGCCCAATGGCTGGGGCGAAAATCATAACGACGCCCATAATTCCCATTGCTGTTCCGCGTTTTTCGGGCGGAAAAATAATTAAAAAGACGGTCATTAAAAGTGGCATTAGTAAACCGGCACCTGCTGCTTGGATGATACGCCCAATTAGGAGCATCGAAAATCCAACAGAGGTTGCACAGACAATGGATCCGATAGTAAACGCGGAGATTGCTGAAATCAGCAGTTTCCGTGTTCCTAGTTTATTGATTAAAAATGGGGTGATTGGGATAAACACTCCATTTGTCAGCATATATCCAGTGGACAGCCATTGGACAGTACTTGTTGATACATTTAAATCGTTCATGATATGTGGAATGGCCACATTTAGTAAAGTTTGGTTCAGAATAGCGACAAATGCACCTAGCATGAGGGCAATAATCACTTTGCCGCGGTGGATTTCTTCGCCCATTTCAAGTGGTTTATAAGGCGCTTTTGCTGTTTTTGATTCTTTGGCCACAGCTGCTGGCTCCTCTTCATCCGCTATTTCGTTAGATTCGACCGCATTAGCAAGGCGTTCCTCTTCATCGGATATTCCTTCATTTGTTTCCATTGCTTCTGCTACGCCATCTTCTTTCTTCGATGGCTCTTCTTGTTTCACCATCTCTGATTTTGTAAGGGATGACGCAGTGTCATTTTCCTTCTTGGCATCTTCCATAACGCGGTTTGGTTCTGCTACTGTCTTCTTTTTTCGTAAAAGAAGATTGATGATCAGCAGGAGGAGGATGCTTCCTATAATATAGCTTGTGATGTAAGTGGTCATATCCATCACCTACTTATGAATTCTTACGGAAACGTTCATACCTGGAATTAGTTTTAGTCCGCCGTAGTTATCGATAGAGATTGTTACCGGAACTACTTGTGTTTCTTTTGTATAGTTTCCTGAGCTGTTGTTGCTTGGCAGAAGGGAGAATGTTCCTGCTGTTGCAAGTCCCAAGCTGTCTACTTTCCCTGTTAAAACAGTCTCTGGGAAGGCATCTACATATAAATCAACTTCTTGGCCAACTTTTACTTTGTTAATATCTGTTTCATCGACATTTGCTGTTACCCATAGATTTTCTAAATCATAGCTTTTAGCAAGGGAAGTTCCTGCAGCAACAAATGTATTTGGAACAGCGCTAGATTGAACAAGGGTACTATCTTCTGGAACGGTAATATCCATTTTATTTGTACCTGATTCTGTTACAACTTCTACAGTACCAATTTTTTGGTTTTTGTTAAAAGAAGTACCTGCTTCGCCTTTCCAGTCCGTTAATTTCCCTGTTGCTGGTGATGCGATGCTGATTTGTTGTCCAGCAATTTGTGCATTATCTGTTTTGATATAGGAAACAGATTGATCGTAGAAGTAATAGCCGGCAAACCCTCCGCCAACTAACACAATCAATAGGATAATATTTAATAAAATCATGCGTTTACTATTCATGGTTGTTCCTCCTCAATTTCATTTAAAATGGTCAGTATTTTTTCATTTAGCTCAAGTAATTTGTTTATGTCTTCCTCTGGAAGCTGCATAACTTCTCTCACTTTGCCCGCTAGAATGGAAGTTCCGGCGAAATATTGCTGCATGACGTGCTGACCTTCTGCAGTTAGTTGGATGTTGACCGATCGACGATTGTTTTCAGGAATGGTTCGTTCAATTAATTGTCGTTGGGATAGTCGATCGATAACGCCACTAACGGTGCTTTTGGTTAAAGATAGTTTTGTTGCAAGTTCTCCAATGCCGATATTAGGGCAGAAATAAATTCTGTACAGTGTCTTTAGCTGCACGGCTGTTAAATCCAGTTTCTTCGCATCAAGGTGCACTAGGTGGTTATAGGCTTTATTAATGCGAGAATAGGAGCGGATTAATTCATTATTTAACGACCCGTTCATCTGAAATTTTTCTCCCTTTCTAATAGTTTTTATCAGAACTGTTCGTATGCGAACTATTGGATTTTCGCATATTTTTTTAAAGAAGTCAACGGATTTGGTGAGATCTTATTAAGGAAATCACTAATTTATTAATCAGCTGTAAATGGTTTGTTTTCTTCTTCAAAAAGAGCGAGAAAGGCATCGACTACGTTTGGGTCAAACTGCTTTCCTTTATTCAGCCTAATTTCGTGGAGAATTTCCGCTAAAGGAAGTTCTTTTCGATAGACACGTCCAGAAGACATCGCGTCGAACGTGTCTGCTACTGCGACGATACGAGCAAGCAAGGGGATTTCTTCTTCTTTTAATTGTCGTGGATATCCTTTTCCGTCAAAACGCTCGTGGTGATATAAGACAATATCTAATATTCCGCTGTTTTTATATTGCTTCACATGTTTAATGATTTCATACCCTTTTGTTGTATGTGTTTTTATTAATTCGTATTCTTCTTCTGTTAACTTTCCAGGTTTTGTTAATAAAGATTCTGGGATGCCAATTTTTCCAATATCATGGAGTAATCCCCCGATATGAATAACCTCACATAAATGATGAGGGAGCTTCATTTTTTTGGCGATTTGCATGGCGTATTTTGCGACGTTTTTCGAATGGTGCATCGTATAGGAATCTCGGGAGTCTAGTGCGTTTGAAAGTACTTTTGTTAAAGCTAAATTATCTTCCATCACTCTTTGCACACGGGACATAAAGGCAACGGATATGAATGTGATAAGAAGGTAGGTTAATAAATAGGTAATAAAAGTAAGCATAGACGAAGTATGTGGATCCGGAATGAAAAAAAATCTACAAATAACGACTAGAAACGTCAACATTACAATTTTCCAAAGAGAGCTATTGTAGAAGCCGAGTCCCAGAAAAATAGAGCATAATATATATAAAATAAAGTAATTATCATGGTTTTGCAGAATATAGCGATTTAAAATGATACTAATGATAAAGAGAATAAAGAATAAATAACGAAAATAAGCAGGATTATTCCAAATTCGATGATGCATATCGGACCTCCAGTGCTAATCTTAATCGAACCAACCTCTATTAATGGAAGCATTCCCTATTCTTCTAATTTAATAAGCTTTGCAGGGGAGAAATATTTTCTAAAAAAAAGCTCATACTACAAAAATGAAAATAATTCCTGAGGTGATCAGATGAATGACCAACAACGTTCCTTTTTTGATCGATTAGTTTCCATTCAAGAAAAATATACAAAAGAGGCGCAAGAGTATTGGAGTTTGTATTCAAGCATAGATTCATGGCAATTTTGGGTGGTGCTGCTTATGTTAGTTGTTCCCCTGATCGTCTTATATTTTACCATTGACCGCAAGCGGATTTTCATCATTGGTTTCTTTGGATTCGCCGTGCATATGTTATTTTTCTATGCAGATGCAATTGGTATTCGCTTTGGGTTATGGGCCTATCCATACCAGATGCTGCCTTTCTTACCAAGCTTTTCGTTAGATGGGTCGATTATTCCAGTCGCGGTTATGCTAGTATTTCAATGGACATTAAAACACGGAAAGAACTTCTATCTATATGCTGTCATTTTAGCAGCCATTTTTGGTTTTGGCTTTAAACCATTGTTAACAAGCATTGGATTATTTGAACCATATAAATGGGTTAACTTTTTTCATATCTTCTTGATTTATTTGCTCCTATATATTGGTGGATATTTAGTAACAAAACTATTTATGAAATGGCAAGAAGATGAGTAATTTATCTGATTTCGGCAAGGATAAGAAAGAACATTTTAGTATAGATTGGAGTCTATTCCATGCTCGTTCTTATCCTTATTGTGCTTTTATTTAATACGCTAGCCTATAGCATACCAAAACGTTTAACTCCTATTGAAATGTTGACAACAACACTATTTGCAATGTTAATTCAGTTATTAACAGATATCTATCTTAGTTTGAAATATAATATTTATGGTTACTTCGAAAAAGGACCGGATTGGGAAAGCTTTATCTATATTCTGGGAATTTACCCTGCGGTCAATATTATTTTTCTCAATTGCTTTCCGTATAAAAAGAGGCTCAGGAATAAGATAGTTTATGTTTTTGTCTTGGTCGTCCTTGCCATGATCTTTGAAACGATATTTATTTGGAGCGGTACCTTCTATTTAAATGGTTGGAAGCAATCATATTCTATATTTACTTATCCAGTTCTTTATGTCACGCTCCTTCTCTTTCATCAATTTACGGTGAAATTATTGAAAAGAAGCAGGAGAGAAAGCGACCATTAAACTGCCTCCAATTTGGTATAATAAAGGAAATACTAAAATCTTAGGTGGTTTGACATGACAATTCTTCTATTTATCATCGCCGGTATAGCCGAAATTGGTGGAGGCTATCTTATTTGGCAATGGCTTCGCGAAGGAAAACCCTATTATTGGGGGATTTTTGGCGGGATATCGCTCGTTTTATATGGTGTTATTGCAACCTTCCAATCTTTTATGTCCTTTGGTAGAGTATATGCTGCATATGGAGGAATTTTTATTATTCTCTCCGTATTATGGGGGTGGGGCATAGATAGAAAAACACCAGATATATATGACTGGATAGGGGCAGGAATTTGTTTAATAGGTGTAATGATAATGGTTTTTGCACCGCGTCATTAATTGCTCGTTTTGGGATACTTCCTTTCAAATGTGTAAAGTGATTCCTCTATAAATCCTCTTGAATAAATATCCCCTAGGAATAAGCATCTTTTACAGGGACAAAAGTAGGAATAGTTTCCATGTAACTAGAGTGGATAATCATTCGCAATTCAACAAGAGATAACATGAAAATAGGGTGATTGACATTAAAATAACGTTCCATGCCTTTTTAAATAATATGACATTAATAATTGCTTTTATGTTTTTGGCACTTCAGTTAAAAGAATATCTTGTCTTGCGATATAAAAATATTCTCAAGTATATGTGGGTTACTCCAATCGTTGTTAGTCTATTAAGTATTGCAGCCATGTGGGAACCACTAATTTATGGGGAGGTGCGATTGGATTTACGAGGTGTTCCGATTTTTTATATTTCTTATTTATTGGGATGGAAATGTGGATTAATCTCGACCATCCTACCGGCTTTATATCGTTATCAGCTTGGTGGAACCGTTGTAATGGAAGGAATATTTCAGGCAATCATCCTGCCCTTTATAATAGGCGCTTTTTTTCAAAATAAGAAGTCCCATAATCCACCATATTCCATTGTAAATATGAAGCATATGCTAAGCGCATTTTTCTGCTACCAGATCTTAAGGTTATTCCTTATTCTGCAGACAACTCATGTTTCGTTTATGACAGTAATTGTCCTGATAGTATTCGAGTTCATTGCCGTTCTCAGCATTTTTTTTATGCAAAATGGGGTAAGTAGAAAACAATTATTACGAAAAGAACTAGAATATTATTCAAGACATGATAGTATGACCGATTTATACAATCTTCGTTTTTTTCGGACCAATGTTGAAAAATTAATGCAGCATAATGTTCCCATTGTCATTGCCATGATGGATGTGGATTATTTTAAAAAATATAACGATACCCATGGGCATCCAGCTGGTGATGCTGTACTACGTACGATTGCACAGTTATTAAATGATACGATGAGACAAGAAGACGTGTTTGCTCGATATGGCGGCGAAGAATTTATAATGTGCTTTACCAAAATAACGAATATGCAAACAGCTGCAACTATTGCCGAGCGATTTCGGAAAAATGTGGAAGAGTATCGATTCTTTGGGGAAGAGACACAGCCTAATGGAAAAGTAACCGTTTCTGTTGGAATAGGTGGTCTTTCTGCGGGGAAATCACTAGACGAATTAATAAAAGAGAGTGACCAAATGCTATATAAGGCGAAGAAATTAGGAAGAAATGTAGTAGTCTGCAGTTCCTCCTAGGCGAGAGTCTGCCCTTCTTAATGAATCGATTTCCATAGAAAAAGACAATTCCGCTGTGATTGAAAAAGGTGGAATTGTCCTATTATAAAGTTTACTTCTGTGATTCACTTGCAAAGACAGTTTCCAACTCTTTCATTAATAATGCTGCGCCTTCTTTACTTAACACAAGCTTTCCATTCCCAACCGTGATATTATCGGGGGAGACTTCTCCTGTAATGGCACATTCTTCAAAAGCTTTATATTTTTGGAAGACAATTTTTTCCCCTTCGACAAAAATTTCTAAAGGATCTTTAATTTCAATTCCTAATGTTCTTCGCAATTCTCTTGGAATAACAATACGACCCAATTCATCCACTTTACGAACAATTCCTGTGCTTTTCATACTTTTCCCTCCCTATACAATTTTTAATATATATCCTATATTTTAACATACAGTCTCGGAAAATGAAGAAATATTTTGAAGTAAAGATAACTTGCTGAAAGCATATCACTAGAATTAGCTACTAGGTTTCCACTATACTTTTTTTGAAGAGGAAATCTTTTCTAATTCATAGAAGGAGGATATTAATCATGCATACAACTATTCCACAAATCACGCTTAATGACGGTCTTGTTATTCCAGCAATTGGTCTTGGTACTTATAATTTACGAGGAGCAACTGGGGTTCAGGCCATGACATCAGCAATTGACATAGGCTATCGGTTACTAGATTCTGCATTCAATTACGAAAATGAAGGCGCAGTTGGAGAAGCAGTTCGCCGTAGCACCGTAAGCAGACAACAGTTATTTATTACCTCCAAACTTCCAGGACGCCATCATCAATACGACAAAGCCATCTATACCATCCAAGAATCACTATACCGCACCAAATTAGATTATTACGATTTATTCCTAATTCACTGGCCAAACCCAAAAACAGACTTATATGTAGAGGCATGGCAAGCCTTAATTGATGCCCAAAAATGGGGACTCATCCGCTCCATCGGCGTATGTAACTTCCTGCCAGAGCATCTCGACCGCTTGAAAAAAGAAACCGGCGTACTGCCAAGCATTAATCAAGTAGAGCTCCACCCATTTTTCTCTCAAAAAGAACAACTGGCCTACGATAAAGCAAACGGTATTGTAACCGAATCATGGAGCCCGCTCGGCCGCGCCAATAACGTGTTAGAAAACGAAACAATTAAACAAATAGCAGAAGCCCATGGAAAAACAATATCCCAAGTCATCCTTAGATGGCACACCCAACTAGGAGCATTACCAATCCCAAAATCAAGCTCCCCTCAACGCCAACAAGAAAACTTAGAGATATTCGATTTTAAACTGAACGAAGACGAAATGGATAAAATTTCCATCCTAACCCGTGCTGACGGGCGAATTGCCGATCAAGATCCAGCTGTTTATGAAGAGTTTTAAGATAGTTTGACTAATTGAGCGGGGTGGTTGGAGAAGTTTGATGTGAATGGATTGAAATATGGGGAGAATTGGCTTGATTGGGGTGGGTTTTGCTGAAGCAGGCGAGGAAATCAGCGGATATCAGTCGAAGTTGGGGTGGAATCAGCCAAAGTGCGGGGGATATCAGCCAAAGTAGAGTAGGAATCAGCCAAAGTGAGGTTGGAATCAGCCAAACTGGGAAAATATCAGCCAAAGTGAGGGTGGAATCAGCCAAACTAGGAAAATATCAGCCAACCCCAATCCCTCTCCCCACCAAAAAAAGGATTTTCAAGCAAACAAATAGAATAAATGAAATAGAGAAAGGAAGTGGTAAATTGTTTATAAACGAAATTGGTAAGAGCAATAGATTAAAAACTACGGAAATTCTAATCAAAAGATTAAAAGAAACGTATAAGCTTAGACCGAATGTAATGGAAGATTTAAGGAAATTGTTAGCAGGCTATCGGGGTGAGAAAGATATGAAGTATTACTTTCAATTTTTGCCAGACAAAGATTGCCTCATCATTCATAATCTTCGCCTCTACGATGGAAAAACATATTTCCAGATGGACTATCTCATCCTCACGCAAAAATTTGCTCTTATTGTCGAATGCAAAAACTATTATGGAGAAGTAGAGATTGACTCCAACTTTAATCAGATGATTCGCAAAGTAGATGAAAAGGTAGAAGGCTATTCGAATCCAATTTCCCAAGCAAAAAGGCACCAACGTCAATTGCAAAAGTACTTTCAACTGCATAATCTCCCGCCAATCCCCATCGAATTCATCATAATATTCAGCAGTTCATCTACTATATTAAAAGGAAGTCCAGCTATCAGAGATAAAGTCATTCACAGTCATAGTTTTTTAGAAAAATGGGACAATCTCTCTCAAAAATATAAAGTGACTGTGGTAGAAGGGAAGCTCCTCCGCAAAGTATCCAAAAATCTCTTGAAAAATAACACTCCTGAAAGTATCGATCTACTAAGAAAATATGGAATCCCACAAAGTGACCTCATCACAGGTGTACAATGCCCAGCATGCGAAAAATTTGCGATGATACGTCAAAAACGCAAATGGTTCTGTCCTCACTGCCACACATATGACAAAAATGCCCATCACCAAACAGTGAACGATTATTTTTTATTAATAAAAGCCACTATTACAAATAAAGAATTCCGGCAATTTGCCAACATATCCTCACGTGAAACAGCTGCTAAAATGCTAGTAAGAATGAATTTGCGAAGTATAGGAGAAAATAGAGGAAGAAAGTATCAAAACCCATAAGCAATCAGGATAAATATTCGAATGGATGATGAGTAGAGAATGAAAATGTACTCATTATCCATTAATTATTGGGCAAGGTGAGGGAGGAATCAGCCAAACTGAGAAAATATCAGGCAAAGTGGAGGAGGAATCAGCCAACCTGGGAAAATATCAGCCAAAGTGGAGGAGGAATCAGCCAAAACTAGGAAAATATCAGCCAAAGTAAGGGAGAAATCAGCCAACCTGGGAAAATATCAGCCAAAGTAAGGGAGAAATCAGCCAACCTAGGAAAATATCAGCCAAAGTGGGAGAGGAATCAGCCAACCTGGGAAAATATCAGCCAAACATTGACACAGCATGGGAGTTCGCTAACTCATATTTTCATATATAAAGTAAAAAAGGCATGTAAAAAGCATGTCTTTTTCTTTTTCCAGTTTATCTGGTAAATATCTAAATGGAACTAATATGGTGCTTATCTATAATGAAGATAGAAGTTAAAACAAAATAAAAGATAAAGGGGGAATAAAAATGTTTGATAAAATGATGGGAAATATAGAGAAGGTTATGGGGCCAGTAGCAGATTGGGCATCGAGCAATCGTTATTTAAAGGCTATTATGACAGGTATTTTGGCTACGCTTACACTGACTATTGTTGGAGCCTTAGGAGTTATTATTGGGAAGCCGCCGATTCCTGAAGTAGTTTTTGATTCAGAGAGTATATTTGCTAAGATGCTTGTAGGTTGGGCGAATTGGGGGGACAATCATTTATGGATAAGAGGAATAAATGATATTTCTACTGGAATAATTGGCATCGCTTTCACAATGGGGTTGACATATAATTTAGCCAAACATTATAAGCTGAATGAGCTGGGTGCCCTAATTACTAGTCTGATGATTTATTTTTTCATTGTAGGAGAGCCAACTTCTATACTGATTAATGATGTTGCCACCTTACAAGTTAATATGAGTGCATTTGGCGCTACGGGTATATTTTCAGGGATTATTATTTCGATAATTGTTGTAGAAATCATTCGGTTATTTCATGTGAAAGATATAGGCATTAAATTTCCTGATTCTGTACCGATTTATGTGAAAACTTCATTTAATGCAATTTTACCAGGTATTGTCACGGTATTGGTTTTCATCCTTATTAACGGTATATTAACTGCTTTATTTGGAGTGAAGCTTCCTGAATTAATTACTACTATCTTTAGTCCGCTTGTAAATAATTTTGATAATGTATTTTTAGTTGGTTTGTTCATGCTCATAATAAACTTATTTTGGTTTATGGGAATACATGGCGGAAGTATCATTATGCCCATTATATTACCGATAGAACTTCAAAATATCGTTGAGAATCTTAATAACTATTCAGCTGGGCTTCCTTATGACAAGGTATTTACTACACCGGTACACTTTGGATTTATTTTGATTGGAGGAGCAGGAATCTTTGCTCTAGCTTTCCTTAATTTTTTTAGTAAATCTAAAGGGTTGAAGCAAATAGGAAGAATTGGCTTTATTCCTTCTGTGTTTAATATTAGTGAACCAACGATGTTCGGAACACCAATACCTTTTAATACGAAATTGTTCATACCGTTTGTTACTGTGCCGGTTATTAATACAATAATTACTTATGCAGCATTTGATTGGTTCCATTTTATTAATTATCCTATCTTAAATGTACCAGCCCAAACACCAGTTATCTTAATTGCGATGGCAGCTTCTGCATCTGTGAAAGCAGGATTGGTTGCCTTGATAATCATTCTTGTGGACATTGCTATATATTATCCATTTCATAAGAGTTTTGAGAAAGACATGATGAAAGAAGAACAAGAGGAAGAACAAATGACAGCAAGAAGTAATGATCAAGAAAGTGGCATAAGCGTCCAATAAGGAAGGAATGAAAGCGAAGATGGAAGAGACAAAAATGAATTTAGAACAACTGTGTATGGAAATTATCCTATATAGTGGAAATGCAAGAGCATACATTTTAGAATCAATGGATTATATAAAGCCTAAAAAGAAAGATAAAATAAACGAACTTATGTTGTTAGCGAAAGAAGAATTAAATCAAGCTCACAAGAAACAAACTACGTTATTAGCAGCTGAAGCTGGGGGGGATGGAGTTCAAATAAGTGTATTGTTAATCCATGCTCAAGATCATTTAATGACAACCATTACGATGCGAGACTTAATAGAAAAACTTACGGAGGTATTATAATGAATATTTTATTAGTATGTGCAGGCGGAATTTCAACAAGTATCCTAGAAAAAAGTATTAGAGATTCGTTTGGTCCGGAAAAAGCGGATTGGACAGTAGAAGCCCATCCAGTTGATCAACTAGAGAACTTAATTGACCGATTTGATGTCGTTTTATTAGGACCACAAATTCGTCATAAATTAAGAACGGTAAAGAAAGTAGCAGATGCAAATGGGAAGCCATGCGAAGTCATTGACAGCCGAGATTATGCGATGGCAAAAGGAAGCAAGGTGCTTAAAAGAATAGAAGAACTAATACAGTAATGTAAATAGGTGGGAATAATTTAGTTCCCACTTATTTTTATAAAAAACAAAAGTTTGAAATAGGAGGTGGATGACAAGAAAGATAATCTTTCTTGTTGCGGGTATGAAAAGGCCAAATATTGTAATGATAGTAGCAGATCAATGGCGAGCAGATTCCATTAGTTATACAGGTAATACTACAACGGTAACGCCCAATATTGATAGTTTAGTAGAAGATGGTGTAGGTTTTTCGAATGCATATTGTCAACTGCCTGTTTGTGTCCCAAGTCGAAGTTCCTTTCTTTCAGGTTGGTATCCACATACAAAAGGTTTTAGAACGATGCACCATTTAATGGGAGAAGAGGATCCGAATATATTAAAGACATTAAAAAAAGAAGGATATCACGTATATTGGGGCGGACGTAATGATTTTTTACGTGCCGATGTTGATGTTGCAGAATATTGTTCTACAAGGGATAATCAGTATGCAGAATTTTTCCGCAAAATGAGAGAAGCTCAACCAAAAAAGAAGGAGTCCAAAGACTTCGATTATTCTCATTTTAAGGGAGTAAAAGAAAGCCCTGCTAAGTTAGATTGGGAACAAATTAATAATGCCATCGAATTTCTTCAGGAAGAACGATATGAAGAAAATCCTTTCTGTGTTTATCTGGCCTTAAGTCTTCCTCATCCACCTTATCAAGTAGATCAGAAATGGTATGAGCAAATTAAGAAAGAAGATATACCAAATCCAATTCGCCTTACAGAAGAAGAGTGGAAACTAAAACCTAGCATTTTAAGGGGGATAAGAGAAAACCAGAAGCTATATAATTGGTCAGACGAACAATTAAGAGAAATGAAACACGTCTATTATGCGATGGGAACAGAACTTGATCACTATATTGGGGAGCTGATTGCGACATTAAAGGATAAAAAACTATACGATGATACTTTGTTTATTTTCTTTAGTGATCACGGTGATTATACGGGAGATTATGAAATAGCAGAGAAAAACCAGAATACCTTTGAAGATATGTTAACAAATGTGCCCCTCGTTATTAAGCCTGCTAAAGGTATGGAAGTGAAGCAAAGGGTAACTGCAGCTTTGACAGAGTTAATCGACATTCAGGCAACTATCTTAGATATTGCTGGTATTACACCTGATTATACTCATTTTGGAAAGTCTCTTAAACCTGTATTAGAAGGAAAAGAGGAGCATAGAGAGGTAGTTTTTTCTGAAGGTGGAAGATTAGAAGGGGAATCACATTGTATGGATGCAGGTCATGATCCAAGTAATGAATATTGGGCTAGAACGATAGAACAAACAAAAATGCCGCAGCATACGAAGGCTATGATGATTCGGGATCAATCTTATAAATATATCTACCGTTTGTATGAACAAGACGAGTTTTATGTATTAACAGAAGATCCATATGAAACATGCAACAAGATTAATGATGAAAAATATGCCCCTGTTATTCAAAGATTTAAAGAAAAAATGCTGAAACACTTCTTTGAAACGGGAGATGTCGTGCCACAGCGATATGATAAGCGTACGTAATTTTTATTGGATTTAAAAAAGGATGATAAACATGAATTTAATAGAGAAAGATATGAAATTACTGGAAGAATTTCTTAGAGAAGAGCAATATATACCTATTAAAAATTTAATGTTTGCATTTGGCGTAAGCGAAAAAACAATCAGAAATTCAATAGGTAGCATAAACGTCTTTTTAGAGAAATTTAATAGTAAGATAGTGGCCAAAAGAGGAGAAGGATATTATCTTCGTACGAGCAATAGAGAAGAAATATTAAAAAGTATCACCAGGGTTAGTGATACGCCCTTCTTTTCTTCTTCTGATCTATTAGAAAATGTATTCAAAAGACTGATTGAAGAGGTTAAGTATGTAAAACTAGAAGAATTATGTGATGAATATTATGTAAGCAGAAGCAAAATGAGCAGCATAATTTCTAAGTTGAAAAAGGAAATTCAAACATATGGATTAGTGTTAAAGAGTAAGCCACATTACGGATTTAAAATAAGTGGCACGGAGTTAGGGAAAAGGTTAGCTATTGCTAACATGCTTAGACCAAAAATATATTTAGATGGAACGCCAAAGTTATTTTTTATTGAAGATTTCATTGTGAAGGAATGGAAAATTAGAGATATTAATTGTTCAGATATAGTGCTTCAGAATATTATTTATCATATAAAAATTATGATTAGACGTGTTTTAGCAGGGCATCCTATTGATATTCCCACAGAAAATATGACGGAAGGTTCGTTAGAGCATGAAGTTTCTCAATCGATTATAGAAAAGGTAGAGAATGTATTTACAATGAAAATGTCTGATGCTGAAATAGTCTATGTATATTCTCATATTAGTGGTCAAATTTTTCAAAATGATAGCCAGGCTGGAATGCATATATCGGATGCAAGAATAAATATGATTATTGATAGTTTTTTAGAAAAGATAGAATCGATGTATGATATTTCTCTATGGAAGGATCAGAAGCTTCGGTCTGGCCTTCTTATTCATTTGCGTCCTTTGATAGGAAGGATTATGAAAGACATTCATTTGAGGAATCCCATTCTTCATGATATAAAAAAACAATTTGCCTTTGCTTTCAATCTAGCAGTATTGTTAGCGGAAAAGGTGAATTCCATTTTTAAGTGTCAGTTAACTGATGATGACATAGCTTATTTGACAATGCATATTGGTTTGGCTCTAGAAAGAGACTTTAAAAAATTTGATGATAAGAACTTCAATCGAATAGCTATTATATGTACAACTGGGCAAGGTACGGCTCAATTACTTAAATTTAAGATAGAGCAAACATTTCCAAAAGCTCATATGATTAAAAACTTCTCTTTATATCATCAAGAAGATGTTATAGCCTTTAATCCTGATATTATATTCTCCACTGTTCCTGTTGACATAAATAACATACCAATAGAAGTGATTAGTCCTTTTTTCACAGAAGAGGAGAAACGAAAATTGCTAGAAGAAAAGTCTAAGGTGAAAACAGAATATATACTAGATAAGTATTTTTCTAAGGATTTGTTTCAGAGTAATTTGGACTGTAATGACCAAAAAGAGGCAATTACTAAAATGTGTGATTTAATAGGGAAAACAGGAATAACGCCTCCAAATTTTGAAGAACTTTGTTTAATAAGAGAAAGTTTGGCTAGTACAGCTTTTGGAAATCAAATTGCCCTTGTTCACCCCATAGAACTTTGCTCAGAAGTAACGAAAATTGGCATAGGGATTCTAAAGAAACCGATTGATTGGTCAGGCTTACCTGTTAAAATAATTTTTACTATTGCACAAGCTAAAAGCAGTGAGGTTAGAGATTTGTTACTATTCATACAAGAATTAGTGCATAATAAAGAGCTGATGATTCAACTATGTGAAGTAAATTCATTTGATGAATGGAAAGAAACTATCATTTCTTATTCTGAAAACTTGTGAGCTACTAATTTATATAATAGCCTTTTCCTCACAAGTTTATTTATTAATTTGCACACTTTCATCCGTTTTGGATAAAAGTGTGTTATGATGTGAATGGAAGAACAGAAAACTCATTCGTACTATTTAATGTAGATTGAGGGAGATAAAATGAACGTAAAGAAGTCCTAGGGCCTAATGCCAGAAATTGTTGCTACAGAGGGTGCCTGAGGAATTGACTTAATGAGGCGCATAAACAAATGGTGAAGGATTATATTTGTTAAAACTATAAAACGTATTATCCATACACAATCGAGAAAATTGGAAAGTTAATAAATAGATAGTAAGCGAATACAAAAAATGATTGACAACGCTTTTATTCTATTATAAGATAAAATCAATTAATATATCGAGGATTTGTTACTGTTCAATCAGGCAAGACCTAAGACAATTGGGAGGAATGTTTCTCTAGTTGTTTTAGGTCTTTTTTTGTCAAAATAAAGGAGTGTATGGAAATTGGTACTAGGTAAACTATTTGGAAACAATAAAGCAAAGCAAGAAAGATTAAAAGCACCAATCACAGGAAAGGTCATTCCAATAGAAGAAGTTCCGGATCCTGTTTTCGCTGAAAAAATGATGGGAGATGGGATCGCTTTTGTCCCAGCTGAAGGAAAAGTAGTTGCTCCGATCGAAGCAACAGTAAAACAAGTGTTTCCAACGAAACATGCTATAGGATTGGAAAGTAATAATGGTTTAGAAATTCTGATTCATATTGGGTTGGATACAGTTAATATGAAAGGAGAAGGGTTTATCGTTCATGTAAAAGAAGGCGATCAAGTATCTATTGGAGATATACTTGTTGAATTCGATTTAGAGAAAGTGGAAGAAAATGCGGCTAGCACTATAACCCCAATGGTTATATTGAATAGAGATAATGTGAAGAGTCTGGAAAAGAAATATAAGGAGCAAGGGAATGCTGGAATTGAGGAAGTTCTAATTGCCTCTTTATAATAAAACCCTTCATTTGAAAAAGGGGATGGGATAATGCTTAGGATTAATAAGATATTGAATAATAATGCAGTAGTTATTATAGAAGAGGGCACAGAAAAAATTGTGCTTGGTGCAGGTATTGCCTTTCAAAAAGGGAAGAATGATTTAATTCAAGAGAGTAAAATTGAAAAGATTTTTATCTTGAAAAATGAAACGAAACAATTTCAGGAATTGCTAGAGTCATTGCCAGAATCCTATATAACGATAGCAGAAGAAATTATTTCTTATGCGGAGGAATTTTTAGAAGTTGAGCTGAATAGTCATATTCATATTGCGCTAACAGATCATTTGGCATTTGCCATTGATCGGATGAAAAAAGGGATAGCCATTCGCAATAGATTATTAAGTGAAGTAAAGATTTTATATCCTAAGGAGTATGAAATTGGGGTATGGGCGATTAACCAAGTAGAGAAAAAACTTGGCATTCAACTTCCTATTGATGAGGCTGGATATATAGGCTTACATATCCATACGGGAACAATGAATTCGAATAATGTAGATGTCCCTTTAAAGCGAACGATGATCTTACAAGATTTATTGGATATTGTTGCAAGTCAGCTTAATATGGAAATTGATAAGGATTCCTTAACATACCATCGATTTTTAACGCATTTAGAATTTGTTATCAGTAGAATGGAAAAAAATGAGGCATTTCATGAGATGGATGACGAGATGCTCGATATTGTGAAGAGTAAATATAAGAGAGCATATGAATGCTCAGAAGTGCTAGCGGTGTTTTTAAATCAAGAATATCAATACGAAGTGCCAGAATCAGAAGTTGGGTTTTTAACCTTGCATATTCAAAGACTTTGGGACAAAAGCAATAAGTAGAATACAGGGGATTGTTACTGTTCAATCAGGCAAGACCTAAAAAGATAGAGAAATATTCTCTCTGTCTTTTTAGGTCTTGCCTTTTTCTATTGCTAGCAACAACAAGAGGAAAGATTGCACTAGTTTA
Organism: Niallia circulans; assembly: GCF_003726095.1. Lineage (NCBI taxonomy): Bacteria > Bacillati > Bacillota > Bacilli > Caryophanales > Bacillaceae > Niallia > Niallia circulans. Next base: position 3,407,316 of record NZ_CP026031.1, on the reverse strand, counting down.
ACAGGTCTATTTACGGGAGGTTTCAAATGGATTTCCAACAGATATGCGCAAATATTATGAGACACCTTGGAGGCATTGAAAATATTAAGTATGCCGAGGCATGTGCAACTAAATTACGGTTAGGGCTAGTGAGGGAGGATCAGGTAAGGCTAGAGGAATTAAAGTCATTACAGGGAGTGTACGCAGCACTATTTCGGGAGGATGAACTGCATATACTTCTTGGAAAAGATAGCACTTATCAATTGTACCTTGAAATGAATAAACAACTAAAAAATCGAGAGTCGCAACAGAACAGGGACCAGTGTGAGAGGAGAGAAAAAAATATGTTTAACAAGCTTTTTGGTAAGTTTCAAATGTTTGGGAAAGCAATTATGCTTCCAATTGCTGTATTACCTGCCGCAGGACTTTTATTAGGAATTGGGGGTGCTTTTTCTAACCCTAATACAATTGCTCTTTATCCATTTTTAGATCATACGATTTTACAGGCGATTTTTACGATAATGAGTTCCGCGGGAAACATTATATTTGGAAATTTACCTTTAATTTTTGCTATTGGAATTGCGGTTGGCCTAGCAAAATCCGATAAAGGGGTTGCTGGACTTGCATCCGTTCTTTCCTACCTTGTAATGAATGCATCGCTAAATGCAATGTTACAAATTACCAATAAGTTAGCTACTGAAAACTTAGCTGGCGTTGGGCAGGGCATAACATTAGGAATTCAGACATTACAAACAGGTGTATTTGGCGGTATCATAGCTGGTTTAGTTACATACATGCTGCACAGCAGATTCAATAAAGTTCAACTGCCACAGTTTTTAGGATTTTTTAGTGGATCCCGTTTTATTCCTATCATTACTTCTGTTGTATCCATCTTCCTTGGAATAGCCATGTATATAGTATGGCCGCCAATTCAAGAAGGAATCGCTCAATTAGGTGGACTTGTAGATAAAACAGGATATTTTGGAACCTTCTTATTTGGGTTTGTTGTAAAGTTATTAGGGCCTTTGGGATTGCACCATATCTTTTATTTACCTTTTTGGCAAACCGGCCTTGGGGGGACCTTAGAGGTCGCGGGGAATGTTGTGCAAGGAGCGCAGAATATCTTCTTCGCTCAATTAGCAGATCCAAATGTTGAACAGTATTACATTGGAACAGCACGTTTTATGAGTGGGAAATACTTCCCAATGATGTTTGGATTAATTGGGGCAGCCTTAGCGATGTATCATACAGCGAAACCAGAGAATAAAAAGAAGATATTTGGTTTACTGGCAACAGGAGCATTGACTTCCTTTTTAACTGGTATTACAGAACCGTTGGAGTTTGCCTTTTTATTTGTAGCGCCAGTGTTATTTGTAGTACATGCAGCTTTTTGGGGACTATCTTATATGATAGCTCATATCTTCCATATTACAGTGGGAATGACCTTCTCTGCTGGATTAATTGACTTGACTTTATTTGGAATTCTACAAGGAAACGATAAAACAAATTGGATTCTGATTCCCCTAATAGGGATAGTCTTCTTTGTTGTTTATTATGTAGTATTTAGATTTCTAATTGTGAAATTTAATTATAAAACACCTGGAAGAGAGGACGAGGAGTTGGCAGAAGATGCAGCTGCCGCAACAGATGGAAGTAGCAGAGCTGCAACCATTATTTCTGGATTAGGTGGAAAAGATAATTTATCCGAAGTTGATAATTGTGCAACTAGATTGCGCGTAACCGTCAAAGATTCTTCGAAAGTATCAGAAGCTGTATTAAAAGGTACAGGTGCTAAGGGAGTAATGTTACGTGGAAATGGAGTTCAAGTAATTTATGGACCACATGTATCTATTATCAAAACAGAGATTGAAGAAATAGTAGGAGAATAAAAGGAGTGAATATAAATGAATAAACCTAATATTGTTTTTATGATTTCGCATGATACAGGTAGACATTTAGGCTGTTATGGAAAAGCTGTTGAATCTCCTGAAATTGATCGATTAGCTGCAGAAGGGGTGCGCTTTGATCAATTCTTTTGTCCAGCACCTCAATGTAGTCCGAGTCGTGGTAGTATCTTAACAGGTTTGTATCCACATAATAATGGATTAATTGGTCTAGCGCATTATGAGTTTGGAATAGAGGAAAGCATCGATACAATGCCTACTAAATTTTCCGAGGCTGGCTATGAATCAGCTTTAATTGGATTTAGCCATGAGACAGTAGGACACACAGAAAGAGGCACTTGGACTTCTTCTTATAAGCTAGGATATGACCGCTATGAGAAAATTGAAGGATCAAGAGCGCCGCAAGTGGCAGATAGTGCAGTGAAATACCTGCAAGAAAAAAAGGAGGATGGTAAACCCTTCTTTGCAAATATTGGATTTTGGGAAACACATCGTACTTTTGATGAGTATGAACCATTTGCAGATGAAATTTCAGCAGTAGAAGTACCAGAATATTTACCAGACACGGAAGCCATTCGTAAGGAAATTGCGTTAATGAATGGTTCTGTAAAAGTGCTAGATGCTGCAATAAAAAGAATTATGGACACATTAGAAGAAACAGGTTTAATAGACAATACAATTGTTATTTATACAACAGATCACGGAATAGCGTTCCCAAGGGCAAAAGGAACGTTGAAAGAAGCAGGATTAGAAACAGCTTTAATTTTCTATAATCCAAAACTGTTTGGGAAAAATGTTGTTTCGACGGAATTACTTTGCAATATTGATATTATGCCCACATTATTAGACTTAGCGGGCTTACCGATTCCCGATGATTTAGATGGGAAAAGCTTTGCTCCATTATTATTAAAACAATCTAATGAGAAAATTCGTGAGGACTTCTTTTGTGAATTAACCTGGCATGATAATTACCATCCAATGCGCGGAGTGCGGACAGAGAAATATAAGTATGTGAAAAATTTTGAGGATGGTCCCAAAATTTATATGCCGATGGATATCCACAGCAGCCCATCAGGAGCTGAGGTTCGCAAAGAATATTATGTACCAAATGAGGCAGAAGAGTTGTATGACCTAGAAAAAGATCCATTAGAATATAAAAATCTTATCCATGATCCTGCATACTCTGAAGTAGCAAGGCAATTGCGCGAAAAAGTGGCAAATTGGATGAACGAAACAAAAGATCCTTTATTAAAAGGAGCTGTACCCGGCATTGCCTCAGCAAGATGGTCTGAAGAAGCTAAGATAGGTAGAGCATATACAAAAAGGCAAAAATAAAATAAAAAGAAGCTCCAATTAGTCTAATTATAGACTTTTATTGGAGCTTTTTTTGGAGTGAAGGGAATATTCGATGAAATGGATGAGAGGATATAAGAAAATACACTTTATTAGCGAAAGTTTGGGCGAAGGTCAGCCGAGTTATGGATATATTAGGAGAAGCGGGAAGAGGATCAGCTAAAGTTAGGGTGGAATCAGCGGAAAGCGTGGGTGGAATCAACCAACCTGAAGAAATATCAGTCAAACTGAGGGAGGAATCAGCCAAACCGAGAAAATATCAGCCAAAGTGGGGGAGGAATCAGCCAAAACTAGGAAAATATCAGCCAAAGTAAGGGAGAAATCAGCCAACCTAGGAAAATATCAGCCAAAGTAAGGGAGAAATCAGCCAACCTGGGAAAATATCAGCCAAAGTAAGGGAGGAATCAACCAACCTAGGAAAATATCAGCCAAAGTAGAGGTAGAATCAGCCAACCTAGGAAAATATCAGCCAAAGTGGAGGAGGAATCAGCCAACCTAGGAAAATATCAGCCAAAGTAAGGGAGAAATCAGCCAAACCTAGGAAAATATCAGCCAAAGTGGAGGAGGAATCAGCCAAACTGAGAAAATATCAGCCAAAGTAGAGGTAGAATCAGCCAAAACTAGGAAAATATCAGCCAAAGTGGAGGAGGAATCAGCCAACCTAGGAAAATATCAGCCAAAGTGGAGGAGGAATCAGCCAACCTGGGAAAATATCAGTCAAACTGAGGGAGGAATCAGCCAAACTGAGAAAATATCAGCCAACCCCCAACCCAAACCAACTCAATCCCACCCCACCAAAACTCATCCTGCCAACAAAGTCTTCATCAATCGCTTCTCTAGCACAATATCGGTCATATTCGGATTATGCTTCTCCAACTGAGCTCCTTCTTCGCAAAGCGCAGTTGCTTTTTGGCGATCGCCATTTACGTGCAACTCATATGCGGCGGCAATTCGTTTATTGCTCATCTGTTTGATTGCTAAGAAGCGTTTTACTTCTTTATTCTTATAAATAGATTGGACTTCTTCTTTGTCACCTTCCAGCACAGTTAACAAAAACAAGCGCTCTTTGGCAACCTCCACTCGGAAAAGGGAGATTAACTCGTCTTTCCTTGCCCACAGTAAGTCATTAATTCTCTTTGCTTCTTCAAAATCGAGGCGGTCCATTGCGCGCACTTGTTGCATGCACAGTCCCCACTGGGAAAAATAATCCTTCCCATCATCGCCATCGGGCAGTGCAAATAGTTCTTCTGGCAGCTCCTGATAAGAAATGCCATTGGAAGTTTGCGCATTAATATAGAATTGACTAAATAGCTGCCATTGCTTTTTTTCGTTGCTCCACGCCATTTTTAATGTCATCCCATCGTTAAAACCATAAGGAATAATATTTGTGACTCCAATAAAGAGGCCAAGGAGTACGAATAGAGTGACAGGGATAGGAAAAGCATTCCCGTATACAATCAAAGCAATGCCGCCAACCACTAAACTACTGAGAAAATTTATGATAACTCCGCCGCATAAATACAACTTAAAGGGATACTTGCCTTTCACATATTCGGGAGGAGCCATTAAACACTGGCCTAATGTGCCTGGCACATGCAGCTTTTTCCACTTTAAACCGTCTTTAGTGGCAACGACCATCCAGGAAAAAACGCGAAAGGAGACAAGGGAATAGCCAGTTAATTTTCCGAAAATAAGATGTCCACCTTCATGTAAAATAATATGTATAATATAAAATGCAAGGAAACAAACGACTCCAAGAAGAATATTCGTGATAGTCCATTCTTGCGATAAAAGAGTGAGCATAAGTGCTCCGCCAAATACTCCTCCAATCAAAGCCATTCCTAGTGTTGAAAAAAATTTCTTCATGCCATAACTCCAATCTTAAGAAATCTTGTTAAGTTAATTGTAACAAAGCCCTATACATTCATCTATCAAAAAAAGCAATTTATCCCAAATCGTCAAAATAGTATGAAACACATAGACATAGTAAAATAATAGAGAAGGTCTACATAGAAAAGGAGCGTGTACCATAATGAAGACAGAGCAACAATATTTTGAAGAAGGCACAACGATTCAAACATATATGGAAAACATGAGTACATTAAAAGAGGAAAGCCATGAAGTATATGAAAACTTCTCTTTGCCGCAAGATGGTTTTACCGAAGAATTAAAAAAGCATAAGTTACATTTCCTAACGATTACGGAAGATTGGTGTGGCGATGCGATGGTGATTAATCCTGTTCTTCGCAAAATAGTAGAAGCGGCGGATTTGCCAATGCATGTGGCATTGCGAGATGCAGATACAGATTTAATTGATCGCCATTTAACAAACGGCGGCAGAGCGATTCCTATGGTGCTTATTTTAAATGAACAAGGCGAGTTAATTGGCAAATGGGGACCGCGTGCACCAGAAGTCCAAGAAATAGTTAATGAAGGGCGTGCCAAGCTTCCTGCAAAAGAGGATCCAACATTTGCGGAAAAACAAAAAGATTTTTACGAAAGCCTACAGAAGAGATATCGCACCGAGCCAGCTATTTGGACATATGTATACAAAAGCTTTAAGAGCAGAGTCCAAGAGATTATTAAATAAACAGACAGCCCTTGAATTTGAGGGCTGTTTTTTAATTGGTAAAAGCTTTTGTTTGACATCGAACTCTAAAATCATTAATATAATCGCATACGATATATCGGATGCGATGTATTTAGTGAGATTGATGTATGGCTGCAGGGGGAGGAATGGATTCATGATAAATATTTTTAAAAACTTTCAAAAAAAGGACTGGATGTTCATTTCATGTGCATTAGTCTTTATTATTTTACAAGTATGGCTTGATTTAAAGCTGCCAGATTATATGTCTGAAATCACAAGACTAGTGCAGACAGAGGGAAGTGAGTTAAGCGACGTTTTAGCTCAAGGTGGATTTATGATGCTTTGTGCGATCGGAAGTATGGTTGCTTCGATTATCACGGTTTTCTTTGCTGCGAAAGTGGCCGCAGGCTTTTCGAATCGTCTGCGCAAAAAGGTTTTTGATAAGACATTATCTTTTTCGATGGAAGAGCTGTCTGGTTTTTCAACAGCTAGCTTAATAACTCGTTCGACAAATGATATTATGCAAGTTCAAATGCTGATTATATTAAGCTTACAAATTGTTATTAAAGCACCGATCATTGCCGTGTGGGGAATTTTAAAAATTACCGGGAAAAGCTGGGAATGGACCGCTGCTACAGGCGTGGCAATTGCGGTGTTATTAGTGCTGATTGCTACGATTGTGCTAGTTGCTCTTCCAAAATTCAAAGTTATCCAGAAGTTAACGGATAATCTTAACATGGTAACAAGAGAGCATTTAAACGGAATCCGGGTTGTTCATGCTTATAATGCAGCAAACTATCATGAGGAAAAATTTGAGAAAGCAAATAAGGAATTAACGGATACAAATTTATTCACTTCTCGAATCATGGCCCTGATGATGCCGACGATTTCCCTGATAATGTCGGGGATGACGCTTGCCATCTATTGGATTGGAGCAGTGTTAATCAATAATGCGGCAATGGCAGACCGCTTGCCGATATTCTCAGACATGGTTGTCTTTTCTTCCTATGCGATGCAAATCATTATGGCGTTTATGATGGTTTCCATTACATTTGTTCTTCTTCCTCGTGCGGCAGTTTCGATTAAGAGAATAAACGAAGTCCTGAATACCGATGTGAAAATTAAGAGTGGTTCAAAAACAAATGGAGACAAAGTAGGAGAGATTGAATTTCGCGATGTGAGCTTTAAATACCCTGGAGCGAGTGATTATATTCTCCGAAATATTAGCTTTACTGCTTCTAAAGGGGAGACTGTTGCGATTATTGGTTCTACTGGGAGCGGAAAAAGTACTCTGTTGAACTTGATACCTCGCTTTATGGAAGCAACCGAGGGCGAAATTTTGGTAGATGGTCTAAATGTGAAGAATTATAAGCTAGAAGCATTACGAGACAAAATTGGATATGTATCGCAAAAAGCAGTTATGTTCAGTGGCTCTGTGTCTTCCAACATTACGTTTGGAGAGGAAGATAAGGATTCAGTGGAACAGATAAAAATCCAACGAGCAGTGGAAATTGCGCAAGGAAAAGACTTTATTGAAAAAATGGATCAGCAATATGAGGCGACGATTTCACAAGGTGGAACCAATCTTTCTGGTGGACAGAAACAAAGATTATCGATTGCACGTGCCATTTATAAAGATCCAGAAGTCTATTTATTTGATGATTCTTTTTCCGCGTTAGACTATAAAACAGATCGTGTCCTCCGTTCTAAACTGAAAGAAGAGATCCAAGATGCCACTAATATTATTGTGGCACAGCGAATTGGAACGATTAAGGATGCTGACCGCATTCTGGTATTAGATAAAGGCGAAGTAGTTGGAATGGGGACACATGACGAATTAATGGTAACTTGCGATGTTTACCAAGAAATTGCTTTATCACAATTATCAAAGGAGGAACTCGAAATTGGCTAAGAAAAACGAAGTAAAAGAAGAGAAAAATCCAACCCAAAATGAGGAGTTGGGGAACCAACCAGCAAAATCGATTCCTCCGCGTGCAAAAGGGATGAATTTTTCCAGTTTAAAGCAGCTGGTAATTTACTGTAAAGCTTACTTTCCGATTATCATCTTTGCTTTAATTCTGGCGATGACAGCGGCAATTTTTAGCATTATCGGTCCTGATCAGCTAAGCAAAATGACGGATTATATTACAGCAGGACTGATGGGAGACATTGATCTAGATGCTGTATATGATGTAGCGATTCTGTTGGTGTTCCTATACGGTTTAGGCTTTATTTTTAACTATGTGCAAGGCTATATTATGGCAACTGTCACCCAGAGAATTTCAAAACAATTAAGAAGAGACATTTCGGTAAAAATTAACCGTCTGCCTTTAAAGTATTTTGATAATACAACAACAGGTGATGTCCTTAGCCGGGTTACAAATGATGTCGATATGGTGGGACAGACGATGAACCAAAGTATTAGCAGCTTAATTACGGCTATTACTATGTTCGTCGGTTCCTTAATCATGATGTTCTACACCAACTGGATTATGGCAATTGCAGCTATTCTTTCCACCTTTATTGGTTTTGCGTTTATGTTCTTTATTATTTCGAAATCACAGAAATACTTCGCTCAACAGCAGCAAGAGCTTGGAAAATTAAATGGTCATATTGAAGAAATCTATTCTGGCCATAATGTCGTGAAAGCTTATAATGCAGAGCAGCAGGCGAAGGATGACTTTTTTGCTATCAATACACGATTATATGAGAGTGCGTGGAAATCGCAATTTATGTCAGGGCTGATGATGCCATTAATGATGTTTATTGGAAACTTTGGTTATGTGGTTGTATGTATTGTCGGGGCTGCTCTTGCTGTAAATGGCCATATTTCATTTGGTGTTATTGTTGCCTTTATGCTGTACATTCGCTTATTTACACAGCCGCTGCAACAAATTGCGCAAGCAGCGACAAATCTGCAATCCACAGCAGCAGCAAGTGGGCGTGTGTTTGAGTTCTTGTCCGAAGAAGAACTAGCAGTAGAAGAGGAGAAAACAGCAAAATTGGCAAATATCAAAGGTGATGTGGAATTTAAGCATGTCCGCTTTGGCTACAGTGAAGATAAAACAATCATTGAAGACTTTTCCGTACAAGTAGCCGCTGGCCAGAAGGTCGCAATCGTAGGACCGACTGGCGCTGGAAAAACAACATTAATTAATTTGCTGATGCGCTTTTATGAAATAAATGGCGGCGAGATCACAATTGACGGGATTCCAACCAACGAAATGACAAGAGAGGCCCTGCATGAGCTTTTCTGTATGGTGCTGCAAGATACTTGGATATTTGAAGGGTCTATTCGCGACAATATCGTCTATTCAAGAGAAGGAGTATCAGATGAAGAGGTAGAAGCTGCCTGCAAAGCAGTTGGCTTGCATCATTTTATCAAAACATTGCCAAACGGCTATGATACTATCTTGGATGACAAAACAAGTTTATCAGCAGGTCAAAAACAGCTTATCACCATCGCACGTGCCATGGTAAAAATGGCGCCATTACTTATCCTAGATGAAGCGACTAGCTCCGTGGATACCCGTACGGAATTACTGATTCAAACAGCAATGGATAAGCTGACAGAAGGAAAAACTTCCTTTGTGATCGCCCATAGACTTTCAACAATTAAAAATGCCGATTTAATACTTGTCATGAAAGACGGCGATATTATCGAAGCCGGAACACATAAAGAATTAATCGAGAAAAATGGATTTTATGCTGAGCTTTATAATAGCCAGTTTGAAGAAGCATCGTAATAAAAAGATTCTCATCGAAAAATTCGCTAGAATGTTGCGAGTTTTTCTTCCAGCTTCTTATAGAAAGGAGTTAAGAAATGTTAGATAGGCCGACATACATTTGGGAATCGATTGATTTTTTGAATCGATTTATTATGAAGAGCCGCCAAAGGTACGCAGAAGAGCATGGACTAACTGCTCCTCAAGCGCGTCTCATCCTAGAAGTTTTCCTTCATAAAAAAATAAGTGTGAAGGAGCTTACCCAAAATCTGCGTATCACACAAAGTACTGTTTCGGATATTGTAGAACGACTGACAGAAAAGGGCATTCTGATAAAGAAACCGAATCCGAATGACAAACGCTCCGTTCAGATTATGTTAACAGAAAGAATGGTAAAGAGAATTGAAGAAAAATCCCCAAAGCCCAATCAACAAATAATGGGATCCGTCTTAGATCATTTGCAGCCAAGCGAGCAAGCAAAAGTCGAAGAAGGAATGAGATTATTGGTAGCCGCTGTCGGTAAGAAACTGGAAGCAGACGGTATTGATGATTTAGAAGATTTCGAAGTATTATTTTTGCCAAAGGAAAAGAAATGCAAATAAAAAAGTCGGGTCTAGGACCTGACTTTTTTGCATGGAATGTATTTTTGCGACTTAAAAGCTTGTATCTATTGAAAAAGGAGGATGCTTCCTGTAACAGAGAGAAGTTCTCTGAGCTATTGGACGAAAGTTCTCCTAGCTAACAGAGAAAGGTTTTCAGCGCCTCTTATCGCCAGCATCCAATGTTTCCAGTAACAGAGAACAGCTCTCTAATCCCATTTCCCCAGGTATCCTTAGCAAAAGGTAACATAGGAAGTCTCTCCGTTCCCTTTTGTTACTCTACTCATATATTCGGTAACAGAGCAGGCTAAGTGCCATAATCCCTTAAGCTAACAGCCCCAAAAAAGTTATCCAACATTATTTTTCCTGCTCTCATCCTCCGCAACCCGCACGCTAAATTCACTAATATATTCTTCTTTCTTATGGTAAAGCCCCACCGAGAATGTTTCGTAAATGTCGCTGGTCACGGTTAAGTTTTGTTCCTGGACATAGTGAAGGAGCTTTTGCAAGGTTTGAAAATACTCTGTAAATATGGAGGATTTTAATTTGATACATACATATGTCCCCTTCGGAATAACTGCTCGCTCTGCTTCATTGGAAAGGCTGGATAGCTGTTTTCGTAAAGGGACTGGTGTGTAAAGATAGCTATAAGTGATCTCTTCCACTTTTTCATATTGTTTGAATGGAATAATGGAGCCATAGCCATTGTTGCGAAACTCTTCCTTTGTTGCTTTCTTTAGGTTGCTATAGGAAGGATTAAGAATGTTCTGTGGTCCAATATTTTTAACGCTTGTTTGGATAATGGCCTGTTCTTCCTTTTCCATTAGGATGATTTCTCCAAACGGATATTCTTGTCTTTGCAATTCTTCGCGGAGCTCTCGAATGGACTGTTGCGTCTCCAGTAAAGAAGCAATTTTTTCAGATATTAGCTCTTCTTGTTTTTCCAAAAAAGCGACGAAATCCAAGTTATCTGTTTCTTGGATTTCTTTAATCTGCCCAAGAGGTGTGCCGATTGAAATAAGCAATTTAATAATATCAAGACGGTATAATTGAGTATCCCGATAATAACGATAATTCGTTTGGGGATCGACATAAGCAGGCTTAAATAAGCCGATTTTATCATAATGGCGAAGTGCTTTAATGGTAATATTCGCTACTTTTGCGACTTCTCCAATGGAGTAAAGTTTCTCTTCCATCTTAATCAACTCCATCCATTCTAAGATTTAGCTAATGATTTTTGTCTCCAAATAAGAGTCAAGGCGATACCGATCGCTAAAAAGACAGCTGCGAAATAGAAAGGATAATTTAAATCAATATCGAATAATATTCCTCCAATAATCGGGCCAAATACATTACCAATGCTTGTGAACATGGAATTCATCCCGCCAACAAAGCCTTGTTCGTCTCCCGCGATTCTAGAAAGATAGGTCGTCACGGCTGGTCGCATTAAATCAAAGCCAACAAAAACGATAATCGTAACAAGGAGAATGAGAGAGTACGAATGTACGATCGTTAAAAGCAAGACTAATATAGTGGAAAAAAGCAGGCTGTATCGAATTAACAGAATTTCGCCCATCCACTTTGTCAATTTTTCAAATAAGGCTACTTGTGCAATAACCCCAACCGTTGCCCCACCTGTTATGATAATTGCAATATCCTTTGGCGTAAATCCAAATTTATGATCGACGAAAAGCGAGAATAGTGATTCAAAGGAAGATAATCCAAAGGATGAAATAAAGATAATGAGAAAAGAAATAAAATAGATAGGCACGAAAATTCGCTGCCAGCCCACCTTTTCTGCATTTGCTTGATTTTCCTCTGTACGTCGCTCAGGTTCCCTTAAGGCGAAAAAGGAGAGAATCGCAGCTGTAAAGCCTAAGATTCCGGCAAAATAAAAAGGCATACGCGTCCCAATTTCTGCTAAAAATCCGCCAATTCCTGGGCCAATGATAAATCCAGTGGAAATAGCAGCAGACATATAGCCAAGTGCTTTCGGTCTAGCTTCCATTGTAGTAATATCGGCAATAAAAGCCGTAACAGCAGGCATAATAAACGCCGCACTAATCCCGCCAAGCACACGTGAAAGAAAAAGAATACTGACCGTTTTCCCAAGTCCGAATAATAATTCAGACGCTCCGAAGATAAGTAGTCCAATGACAATCATGCGCTTTCTACCAAATTGATCGGCCCAGCGACCAGCTATAGGAGAAACAACAAGCTGGGCAATCGCAAAAGCTGCCACCATGTAACCAACAATCGCTCCAGAAAGATGAAGCTCATTCATAATCGTAGGAGTTACAGGAATAACCAGACCAATACCGAGAAAGGCAATGAATAAATTTATAAGTAAAATAGAAAGAGTAATATTCTGTCTAAGCATAATGTTCGTCTCCTTAAGAAGTATCTACAAACATTAAGTGTAAACTCTCCTCTAAGGGTAGAGTCAATGGAATGAGTAAAGTTCCCGAAGAGAATCTTTCATAGCCTAATCGACGTTATTCTAGTTGTGCTATAATAAATTTCAAATAGTCTTAAACTATATTATACAAATTAAGGATGATCAATGTGAATAAAATGAAAATTCTTATAATAGAAGATGATGAGCCAATTGCGGACTTATTGTCGTACGGTTTAGTAATGGAAGGTTTCCAAACAAGAATTGAAACATCCGGAACGATGGGGATAAGAGCAATCGATTCGTACAACCCTGATATTATTCTTCTTGATTGGATGCTGCCAGACTGCAGTGGATTGGATATTTGTAGAAAGGTAACAACAGATTATAATATTCCAATCTTAATGATTACTGCTAAATCAGATATTGCAGACAAGGTTATCGGGTTAGAATATGGGGCAGATGATTATATTACAAAACCATTCGATATGCGGGAAGTTGTTGCTAGAATTCGAACTATTCTTCGTAGATTGGAGCAATCGCTTAATGAGTCTAATCAAAAAACAAATAATGAAATTTCTTTTGGAAATACTATCATTATTTTAGAGGAGAGACTTGTCAAAAGAGATGGTGTCAATATTGAACTAACCCCAAAGGAGTTTGATTTATTAATAACTTTAGCTGGGCATAAAGGCAGAATATTTACTCGTTCAGAATTGCTTGATATCGTCTGGGGATATGACTTTGTAGGAGATACACGTACTGTTGATACACATATTCAAAGGCTGCGTAAAAAACTTGATGCGGCAGATCTTATTAAAACAGTATTTGGCGTTGGCTATAAATTCGAAAAGTAGGTGCAAGATAAGATGTTAAAGACCATTAGATCTAAATTTATTGTTGGATTTTTTCTTATTTTTTTACTATCTTTTCTTGCGCTTAATCAAATAGTTAAGGAAATAATTTGGTCAAATAATGAGAACGTTGTTACGTCAGATTTAGTGGAATTAAAAAAAAACAGCAATGTATATGTTCGCCAATCATTTTTGATAAACCACTTTAAAAATAATAGACTTTATTTCGGTGATATGGCAGAAGAGATAGTTCAAGATTTAAATTACTCTACTGGGAGTAATATCAGTGTATACAATTTAAATGGAAATTTATTAGCCTCCTCCGACGAGAAAGCTTTCTCTGGAGCAAGGAAAGAAGATTTACAGCAAGCTATTAAAGGAGAAACGGCATACCATATTACCTATGATCGAAGGAAGGCTATTGTCCATTTCTCTTATCCGGTTATTATAGATGGATCTAAAGTTGGTATCATGCGTTTTTCTAAAGATTTTAGTCTTCTTTATAATCAAAGTGAGAGGATATTAGATTTCATTTTTTATATTGCATTAGCCATTTTTGGAATAGCCTTTCTTTTTTCTTATATTCTTTCTAGACATATCACTGTTCCGCTGATTAAACTAACACAAGCATCCAATGAAGTAAAGAAAGGAAATTTAGATGTTAATATTCAAATTAATAGAAAAGACGAGATTGGGAGATTGGCTGTTAATTTCAATGATATGATTCATCAAATTGATAGTCAAATCACAACCATTGAAAAGGATCGTGATCGATTAAAGGAGTTGAATGAGAAAGAAAAACGCTTTTTTGATAATATAACTCATGAACTCAAAACGCCATTAACTTCTATTCTTGGGTATGCAGAAATAATAAGTAAAAAAGGGGAATCGGATAGAACATTTTTTGAAAAAGGGATGAACCATATCATTGGCGAAAGTCGTAGACTACATAAAATGGTTGTTAAACTTCTTGAAGTATCTAAAGGAGTGAAGAAAGATTATCCATTTGAAAGAGTGGAAGTAGGAAAGATATTAAATGACGTATGTGATTCTATGTCCTTTCGAGCTGAACGTTATAAGAAAACAATCGTTCGTAACTTTTCCAAGAATCTCTATGTAAACGGACAGCCTTATCGGCTACGTCAGCTTTTTATTAATCTTATAGATAATGCAATAAAGTATAGTTCGCCACAATCAAAAATAATAGTCCAAGCAGAAGTAATTGGAGAAAAGGTATATTTAGTGTTTGAAAATCCTAGTGATTCTATTACAAAAGATCAGTATGATAACCTCTTTGAACCATTTTATGTGGTAACGGATAATGTGGAGGAAGGGAGTGTTGGTTTGGGACTAAGTATAGCTAAATCCATTGTTGAAGATCATGGAGGAGTGATTAATATTTTTCATGAGAATCATTCTATTACTGTGAAAGTAGAACTAACCCACATGAAAGGTGAATATCGATCATGAAGAGCAATCGACTGATGAGGTGGATCGGAATAGCTTTATTTATTATTATTATTTTGTCTGGGTGTACGATAGGGAAAAGATCGGAAACGATTATTATTCCTAGTAAGCATGAGAATATTACAATAGAGCAGGAAAGTCACTCCTTCCAAGTCGAGACCATATATCGTCTTCCTAAGCCAGTTTACTTGTTAGGTTGGAAGGATAGTGGCTCAGTTGTGGGAATATTTCAGGAGAAAGGTGCTTCAGAGAATATTACAAATGAAATTCAGCAAATGAAATTTCCGTATGAAGAAGTGGAGAGTCTCCAAAAGATTGATAATAATATGGTAGACTTAATATTGTCGCCAAATGGAAAAAAAGTAGCACAAGTAAGCACTCAAGCAACGGCAAAGTTATTAAAGTTAATTTCACTTGATAAGAGTGAGGAGGTTAAAATTACTTCAGGGGAAGAAATATTCCTTCAGGATATTACATGGTCTAACAATGGTCAGTATCTTTGCTTTCTTACTATCAGTCCGCTTCAGAAGAATCAAGCCCAAATTGGCGTCTATGACACTATTTCGAAAAGCTCCCAAACATATAATCTCGAAAATTTTGATAAAAGGGGAACTTTAATTGGACTGAGTATTTCGGATGATGGAAAAAATTTAGTACTGTCTCTGCTGCAAAATAGTAATAGTTCTATCGCTATAGTAACTATTCATAATAATCAAGTCCAGATTCAGTATGAGCGCCAGACTGGAAGTAGTCAGAGTGCATGGTTAAACAATAATCAGGTTGTGTTTCTTGGTACGGATCAAACATTATATGAATATGATCTTCGAAATGATGAAGTGTCTATCTTATTGGAAAAGGTAGATAACTTCGAGTTCTCAAGAAACGGAAAAAAGATTGCTTACTCTCTAATTGATCAAGACAGTACTTTTGCTGGGGCGTTGCAAGGGAAAAATATTCTTTATCAAGAACCAATTTATCATGGGCTGTCGGTTTCCGAAATGAAGTGGAGCCCTGATGATAAAAAACTTTTGTTATCTGGAAGAAAAACATATACCCCAAAACAAAGTTCTCTATTAGAGGAAGAAGCAGTTATTATTGATTTTAAATGAATAATTTGATTAAGAAGTTAGGTAGTCTTTTTTTAAAAGATTGTCTAACTTTTTTTGATGAAATCAAAATAAAAAACGATAGTAGAATAATTATTAATATTTAGATAATTTATTTGTGACATTTTGTTTACAAGTCGTCCGAACTTTGGTCGCATTTTTGTTTTATATTAAAAAAGTAAGAGAAAGAGAAGGGGATACAAAGTGATTTCTTTCAAGAATATTAATATCTCTGGGTTACTTTTATCTTTTTTAATAATCAAAAGTAAGGATTTGAATACAATGAGTCATAACAACACGAAACATTTTTCGAAATATCATAGAAGTAGACGATATATGTCAGGTTTAGATGGTCTAAGAGCGATATCTGTCCTTGCGGTTATTGCATATCATCTAAATATCAAATATTTCCAAGGCGGTCTGCTAGGAGTTGGAATATTTTTTGTGATTTCGGGCTATCTCATTACAGATCAGATTATAACAGAGTGGCAGAGACAAGATAGCTTTAACTTGTTGCATTTTTGGAAACGAAGAGTAAAAAGGCTTATTCCAGCGGTGATTTGGATGCTTTTTTGTGTAAGTATATGGCTTTTAATTTTTGATTTTGAAAGGCTGCAATCACTGAAGGGGGCTTTCTTTTCTTCTATCTTTTATGTGAATAATTGGTGGTTAATTTTTCATAAGGTCTCTTATTTTGAGAATTTTGGTCCGCCTTCTCCAATTGGCCATCTATGGTCCCTTTCTATTGAAGAGCAATTTTACTTGATATGGCCAGTTATTTTGATGGTTGGATTAAAAAAAGGGAAAGACAGATCAAAGCTGACTATTTGGGTTTTATTCGCCGCTATATTATCAGCACTGTGGATGGCTTGGGTTTATGTACCTGGTACTGATCCTAGTAGGGTTTATTATGGGACAGATACGAGAGCTTTCGGTCTACTCATAGGAGTGAGTTTAGCCTTTGTTTGGCCAAGTCAAAAGTTGAGTTATCAAGTGTCAAAACAAGCTCGGTATTTATTAGACTTTGCAGGTGGTACTTGTTTGTTATTAATCATTTTAATGATCGTTAACTGGAATAAATATGATATTTTCTTATATCGAGGAGGATTTGTACTCCTAAGTGTGGTGACGACCATTTTAATTGCAGCATTGGCACATCCAGCAAGTTCCATCGGGAAGTGGCTGTCGTGGAAGCCGCTACGCTGGATTGGGGTTCGGTCATATAGTCTATATTTATGGCACTTTCCAGTCATTATTTTATCCAGTACATCAAATATAGAGCATACGAGTATTTTCCATATAACGGTTCAGGTAGCTCTTAGCTTTATTTTAGCTGCTATATCGTATAAATATATCGAAGAGCCTTTTAGACGAGGGACGTTTAAGAAAATGGAGCGTAGTAGTTTATTACACAAATCTATTCTTCGTCGGATTTATTTGGGAACGATTTTATTGATAGTCTTTTTTCTTATTATTTTTAAAGGGTATCTTACGTTTTTTGAAAAGAAACCATTAGCTGCAGAGGTGATAATGGGACAAATCCAAGAAAACGGCGATGCCAATAAAAAGACAGAAAAGATAGATGAGGGCAATAAGCAAGCAGGAAAAAGAATTACAGTGATTGGAGATTCTGTTATTCTTGATGCTGCTCCTTATTTAAAAGAAATGATTCCTGGAATAGTGATTGATGGCAAAGTAGGTAGGCAAATGGTACAAGCGCAACACGTAATCGATAACCTACAACTAGAAGGAAAATTAGGAGAAACAGTTGTGATTGAACTTGGGACAAATGGATCCTTTCATTCTAATCAATTACGTAATGTATTAGAATCCCTTCAGGATAAGAAACGAGTTTTTATTGTAAACACTCGTGTTCCAAGAGATTGGCAAGATATTGTAAATAGGAATATTACAGAGATCGCTAATGAATTTGCTAACACAACACTTATTGATTGGTATTCAGCAAGTGAAGGGAAAGAGGATTACTTTTATGAAGATGGAGTGCATTTAAGTGCAACAGGAGCGAAGATTTATGCATCCATTATTGCAAATAGAATAAAAGAACAATAGAAAGAATGGTAGTTAGATAAGAAAGAGGAGGAATTTAAACATGAATAAAATATTTGCAGGAATACTACTTATTGTGTGTATAGGACTTGTTATTTTCTATAATCAACAGAGCAAGGAAGAATCAATTGATATGCAAAATGAAGAATTAGATGTTCAAATTGATAAAGCGAAAGAATCTAATGTTGCAACAAATGAGAGTAGACAGGAAGATAAATCGCCTTCAGAAAAAAAGGAGAATGTTTCTTTAAGCCAAGAAGCAAGCATAAATGGAAAGAAGATAACGATTATTGGAGACTCCGTTATAGTAGGTGCTGCTCCTTACCTGGAAAAGATGTTGCCAGGCATTGTAATTGATGGAAAAGTAAGTCGACAAATGAATCAAGCGAACGAAGTAATAGATCAACTAAAAGCTCAGGGGAAACTAAGAGAGGAAATGGTTATTGAGTTGGGAACAAATGGACCTTTTTCTCAAGAAATCCTTCATGATCTACTAGGCTCCCTTAATGGTTTAAAGCATATATATCTAGTCAATACTAGAGTTCCTAAAGACTGGCAAGATAAGGTGAATTCGGATTTACAAGAAGTTGCCAAAGGATATAAAAATGTTACTGTAATAGATTGGTATAGCGCTAGTCAGGGAAAAGAGGCGTACTTTGGGCCAGATGGTGTACATTTGAAGCCTGAAGGTGCAGAATATTATGCGAATTTAATTGTAGATGCACTGAAGGCAGGAAAGTGAAAATTAAGGGTTAAGAGAACGTAAAATAGTACAGAAAATATTGATAAGGAAAGAGATGTATGATGGGAAATTTAATCAAACAAAGAAAGATAAACTTAAAAAGGATTGTTTTATTTGTTGTAGGGTTTTTATTAATTATGGGTGGCACAGTCAGTTATGCCATTTATCAAAAGGTAGATAAATCAGTTGATAACATGTATGAGCCTTTGCAAAAAGATAGTCTGCAACAGGGGGAGGACGTCAGTATAAAAGATCGTAAACCAAGAACATTTTTATTATTAGGCGTTGATGAACGTCCAAATGATATCGGGCGTTCTGATACCATGTTATTAGTAGCGGTTAATCCAGACAAAAAAAAGACAACAATTGTGAGTATTCCACGCGACACAAGAGTTTTTAACACATTGAAAAATCGCTATACTAAAATAAATGCAGCTTATGTGTACGGTGGAGTAGAGGGTTCTGTCAAAACAGTTGAGCAGTTTTTAAATGTCCCTATAGACTATTATATTAAGGTGAATATGGAGGGATTTAAAGATATAGTGGATACGGTCGGCGGTGTTACAGTTAATAATCCGTTTGACTTTACACTTGAAGGTGTGCATTTATCAAAGGGAAAACAACATTTGAATGGAAAAGAAGCGCTTAAGTATGTTCGAATGCGGAAAGAGGATCCACGAGGAGATTTTGGTCGGCAGCAGAGGCAACGAGAGGTACTAAATCAAGTTATTGATGAAGGAACAAAGATATCCTCGATAACAAGCTATCCTAAATTACTGAAAGTACTAGAGAACAATGTGAAGACAAACTTAACGTTTGATCAAATATTGGATGCACAGAGAGCCTATAAACCAGCAATCCAAACAATAGAAGAATTAGAAATGGAAGGGAAAGGGGAGAAAATAGATGGCATCTGGTATTATACGGTAACAGAAGAAACTAGAGCGGAATTATCAGAAACATTGAAAACTCAACTTTCAACGAATGAAAATTCCACTTCTATAAATAATGACTGATATATTTAGGCAGTTGAAAATAGATTAGAATTATTAAAGAAGAGGACAGCTCTCTGTCTGATAAGACACTAGAGCTGTTCTTTAGCCTAAATAAAATATTAAAAAATAACGTCTGTTATTTCCACATTACCTTAATGAAAAAGAGAACTCGGTCCAATAACCTCATCAAAGGGCACGAAATTCTCGCTGTTTCGATACTTTCCAGGAGACACGCCGATGATGGAGCGGAACACCTTGGTGAAATAGTTTCCATTGGAGTAACCGACTCGTAAGGCAATTTCTTCAATGGTTAAGTCCTGTTGTTTCATTAATTCAATGGCTTTATTTAACCGGATTCTTGTTAGGAAATTCATAGGGGTGATTTGCATAATGGACTGAAAAAGTCTGGAAAAATGATATTTGCTAAGTCCGGATGCTTCGACAATATCATCTAAAATGATTGGATTTGCATAATTATGTTGAATGTAGCGCACGGCATTGGATATCGATTCTGGTATGGTTTTATTGGAATGGCTTGTATGCATTAGATAGCGTTTAAGCTCCATGATGAATGTATAGGCAAGGGAAGAAGATTCAAAGGCATCTTTAATTTCTTCATGAACCGCTTTATCAAAAAGCTTAAAAATAAGCTGATTTGGATAGGCGTTATCGTCCAAACGAAGAATATTTCCATGCTCTTTCACTATTTCATGATAGCTTCTCCACACTTCTTCCCCATATAAAGTGAT
Source organism: Niallia circulans (assembly GCF_003726095.1). Lineage (NCBI taxonomy): Bacteria > Bacillati > Bacillota > Bacilli > Caryophanales > Bacillaceae > Niallia > Niallia circulans. The sequence goes on along the minus strand of NZ_CP026031.1, from coordinate 3,386,791 downwards.
ATGAATAAACTCCCACTCTTGACTATCCTTTGGAAGATAATAGGTATGATCACTAGGGATATTGACGAAAAAAGCGTATCCGGGCTTTAAGCGAACTTTCTGATCTTGAATGATGATTTCTCCTTCTCCTTGCAATGTATATTGAAAAATAATCTTCCCCTTCTCTGATCGTTTAAGCCCATCCCAATAATAGGAAGCACTATTCCTTTTCTCCCATCCTAACGTATAAATACCTGCTATTCGTTGTTGTTGCTTTTCAGGAAAACGAAAAAAGTAAGTGCGATAAGTAGTTAATGGATTATTTGACAGCAACATTTTACCACCCTTTCAAAATATCTTACCATTGTAAGTCTTTCTGTCGCATTTTAAGATGAGTATAACAAGGGAATGTTGTCTGAAAAGTGGATAATTTGTAAATTTTTTGTATAGCAAGATTTGTACTATTTCCCTTTAGCACTAACGAAATAAGGAGGAAGATATGTCGAAAATCACTTTTTTAGGAGCAGGGAGTACGATATTCGCCAAAAATCTACTAGGAGATTGTATGCAGGTAGAGGCATTGCAGGGATTTGAGTTTGCACTCTTTGATATTGATTTAGAGAGATTGAATGATTCATTTATGATGTTGCATCAATTAAAGGAAAATTTAGATGCAAATATAGCGATACATTTATACACAGATAGAAAAGAAGCTTTAAGAGGAGCTAAGTATGTTATTAATGCCATTCAAGTAGGGGGATATCGGCCAAGCACAGTTATTGATTTTGATATTCCGAAGAAATATGGACTGCGGCAAACGATTGGAGATACGGTTGGAATAGGAGGCATCTTTCGCAGCTTAAGAACTGTACCAGTTATGTTTGAGTTTGCAAATGATATGGAGGAGGTGTGCCCTGACGCTTGGCTGTTGAACTATACGAATCCTATGGCTGTGTTAACAGGGGCGATGTTAAGGAACACCGCTATTAAAACCGTTGGATTGTGTCATAGTGTGCAGGTATGTGCCGATCGTTTATTAGATGCATTGGGAATGGCTAAGGAGAATGTCCAATGGAAGATTGCGGGGATAAATCATATGGCTTGGTTGCTTGAAATAACACAGCACGGCAAAGATTTATATCCAGAAATTAAAGAAAGGGCAAGGGAGAAGCAGAAGGTCCTTCATTCGGATAAGGTACGTTTTGAATTGATGGAGCGATTTGGCTATTACGTTACGGAGTCATCGGAACATAACGCCGAATATCATCCATACTTTATAAAGAAGAATTATCCTGAACTAATAGACTATTACCATATCCCGCTAGATGAGTATTTACGCCGCTGTGAAAAACAAATAGAAGGATGGGAAAAACGAAAAGCGGAGTTAGTTGGAAATAAACATGTCACTCATAAACGCACCCATGAATATGGTTCCTACATCATCGAAGCAATGGAAACAGACAACTCTATTAAAATAGGCGGAAATGTGCTGAATACAGGTAGATTGATTAGTAACTTGCCAGAAAAGGCATGTGTAGAGGTTCCTTGTTTGGTGGATGCAAGCGGGATTCTCCCGACCTATGTAGGAGATCTGCCAGAGCAATTAGCTGCACTAAATCGCACAAATATTAATACACAACTACTAACAATCGAAGCTGCCATCACGAAAAAGAAAGAGTATATCTACCAGGCTGCATTGTTAGATCCCCATACAGCTTCTGAACTGTCCATTGATGAAATCGTACAATTATGTGATGAATTAATTGAAGCACATGGTGATTGGCTGCCTGCTTATTCTTAAAATAGCTGTTTACAAAATGCGCTTAATCAAGCTGAAAGATGGAAGGTAGGTGAGGGGTGTGGATAGCTCGTCCGCTATAGAAAAAGCAGCACAGATGAAGATAGCAAGGAAAAGCGAGAAAAAGAAAATAGTAAGGAAAATAAGAAAAAATTGGGATCTTTATTTATTGATAATTCCGATTATTGCATACTTTATTATTTTTAAATACATCCCAATGTATGGTTTGCAAATTGCGTTTAAGGATTTTATTGCAGTCGATGGTATTTTCAATAGTCCATGGGTTGGATTGGAACACTTTGAGCGTTTTTTTCAGAGTTTTTATTTTGAACGATTACTCTCGAACACGCTATTAATTGGTTTATATGAATTAGCGGTAGGATTTCCAATTCCGATTATTCTTGCCCTCATGATTAATGAAGTAAAGAATAAGTACTTTAAATCTTTTATCCAGACAATTACATACGCGCCCCATTTTTTGTCTGTCGTGGTAGTAGTAGGAATTCTTTATTTATTCTTATCTCCACAAACAGGCATTATCAACCAGCTAATCGTCATTTTAGGTGGAGAGCCAATTTACTTTATGGCAGAACCTGCATGGTTTAAAACAATCTTTGTATTTTCTGGAGTTTGGCAGAATATGGGGTGGAGTTCGATCATTTATTTGGCAGCTCTGTCAGCGATTGATCCACAATTACAAGAGGCAGCCAAAATAGATGGCGCAAGCAGATTGCAGCGGATATGGCATATCAATCTTCCGAGCATCAAGCCAACTATCATCATTATGTTGATTTTACAATGCGGTAGCATTCTTGGTGTAGGATTTGAAAAGGTCTTTTTAATGCAGAACTCTTTAAATATGAGTGCATCAGACGTAATCTCGACCCATATTTATCGGACAGGTATATTGGGAGCTGATTATAGCTACTCTACGGCAATTGGTTTATTTGAATCCTTTGTTAATTTGATTATTTTATTACTGGTGAATTATACGGCTCGGAAGGTAAACAAGGTCAGCTTATGGTAAGTACAGTGTTTGGGAGGGAAAATCCTTCATGTTAAAAAGAGAAAGTGTTCGAGACAAAGTGTTTGTGGTGGTAAATTATACCCTTTTAGCAATAATTGCCTGTCTAATGATTTATCCATTAATTTACGTGTTAAGTGCATCATTTAGTAATCCAGCACGTACGGTTTTAGGGGATATTTGGCTATTCCCGAAAGAGCTGACAGTAGATTTGTATGTGAAGGTATTTCAAAATGAAAAAATCTTAATCGGCTATCGAAATACTATTATCTACACAGTGTTTGGAACATTTATTAATTTATTGTTTTCCGTTATGATTGCTTACCCTTTATCACGGAAAGATTTTTACGGACGAAATATGATTACTGTTTTTATTATGATTACAATGTTTTTCAGCGGGGGCATGATTCCTACCTACTTATTAGTGAAGGATTTAGGAATGCTGGATACAATTTGGGCAATTGTTTTACCTGGCGCCGTTTCGGTTTATAACGTGATTATTATGAGGACATTTTTTCAAAGTATCCCAAATGAACTGCATGAGGCAGCATCCATTGATGGATGTGGAAATATATCCTTTCTGCTGAAGATTGTCATGCCGTTATCAATGCCCATTATCGCCGTAATGACATTGTTTTATGGAGTGGGGCACTGGAATGCCTACTTTGATTCCCTTATTTATTTAAATGATGAAAGCAAATTTCCATTGCAGCTTTATTTAAGACAAATGCTGATTCAAGAGGATATGTCTGGCATGTCGAGTGCAAGTGACAATGCCATTTCAGAGCATTTAATGCAAATTGAAGGACTTAAATACGCAGTAGTTATTGTAGCAAGTTTGCCTATGTTAGTGCTTTATCCATTTCTGCAAAAATATTTTGTAAAAGGTGTCATGATTGGTTCAATAAAGGGATAAATGAGGAGGAGAAAAAATGGTTAAGTTCAAAAGAAGGAAATTGATTACGGTGACAACAGCTTTAGTAATGAGTGCTTCCTTGCTAGCAGGGTGTCAAAAGAGCGCATCTTCTGATAAAAAGGAGAATAAAGTGACGACAGAGTCTGTTGACAATGTGAATAAAGAAGGATTTCCAATTGTCAAAGAACCGATCGATTTAACATTTTTCACAGGAAAATATGAACCGAATCTTGATGACTATGAAGAAACATTGGTGTTTAAAACATATCAGGAAAAGTCTGGCGTGAATGTGACCTTTAATGAGGTGCCTTTTGCAACGCTAACAGAGAAGCGAAACCTTGCTCTTGCAAGTGGTGAGTATCCAGATGTCTTCTATTCTTCGCGGATTCCATCAGCAGATCTCTATAAATACGGCAAGCAAGGAATTTTTATGCCGCTAAATGACTTGATTGAAGAATATGCACCAAATATTAAGGCTGCCATGGACAAGCATCCAGATATAAAGAAAGGTTTAACGATGCCGGACGGAAATATTTATTCACTCCCTTCTTACTATAGCCCGGAATTTTTGCCGATGCTTATTGGTAAACCAATTTGGATAAAAGGAGAATGGTTAGAAAAATTAGGGATGGATGAGCCGAAAACGATTGATGAATTTTATCAGTATTTAAAGGCTGTAAAGGAAACAGATCTTAATGGAAATGGCAAAAAGGATGAGATTCCATTAAGTGCGACAAGTATTGCCCAAATTATGGACTCGATTAAAGGCTCTTGGGGTGTTGGCACAAGAGGATTAGGTCATAAATTTGTCGATGTGGATCCAGAAACAAATGAATTAAGATTTTTCCGCACAGACGACCGTTTTAAAGAAGTGCTCGAATTTATTCATAAATTGAATAAAGAAGGACTGATTGACGGAGAGATTTATACGATGGATGACAATAAATTGAATGCGAAAGGCTCGCAAGGAATTTTAGGAACAGCGATCGTTCCGAATCCAGAGACAGTCTTCACTAATCAGAAAGACTACATTGGTTTAGGCGGATTAAAGGGACCTCATGGTGATACATTATACAGTCATGTGAAATCACCTCTTGTACATGTTGGAGCATTTGCGATAACAGATAAAAATAAGAATCCGCAAGCGACTATTCGTTGGATTGATTATTTCTTCGGGGAAGAAGGGGCAACATTGCAATTTATGGGAGTAGAAGGAGAAACGTATGAAAAAAATGGCGATGGGAAACCTCAATTCACTGAAAAAATTACCAATAACCCAGATGGATTAACTTTTGACCAAGCTCTAACACCGTATGTTACCTGGATGGGAGGAAGTTATCCTGGGTATGTACAAGAAAAGTATTTTGGTGGATCAGAAGCTTTACCAAGCTCTGTAGCTGTTGGAGATAAAGTACAGCCAGATGCTCCAAAAGAAATCTGGAATGGTTTTAACTACACGGATGATGAGTTGAAATTCAAGCTAGCTACAGGAACTGATTTAGAAACATTTATCAATGAAACAGAAGCTGCATTCATTGCAGGAGATAAAGACTTTAGCGAATGGGATCAATATGTAGAGCAAGTAAAACAAATGGGGCAAGATCAATATTTAGAAGTAGAAAAAGCAGCTCATGACCGTTACCAAGCTAATTAAAATAGTTAAGCGCTGAAATAAGCTAGCCTAATAGGAATAGTTAGCTCAAGGATTTATCTTTAGCGACTATTCCTTAAGCTGTGGCATTTTCTGTAGATGTTAAGAGGAAAAGAAATCGGAATATGTGCTCAAAAAGGGAGAGGAAAAGATGGATGGACTTTTTGCTCGAGTGTACCATGGGAGTCAGATAGTCGCAAAATTAATGTATGTAAATGCGCTTTGGGTTGGCGGAATCATACTTGGAGGGGGTATATTCGGCTTATTCCCAGCCACTATCGCTTTGTTTTCGGTTGTGAGAAAATGGATTATGGGAGATAAAGACCTTCCAATTATAGCGACATTTTGGCGTTACTATAAATCGGATTTTAAAAGAGCCAATATATTAGGCTATGCCTTATCCCTAATAGGGTTTTTTCTCTATTTTGATTTGAGGTTTTTTCAGACAGAAATGAATCCAGGTTATGGAATTATTAGTCTGATATTTTTATCCTTACTGTTTTGGTTTTGTGTGGTCTTATTATATATTTTCCCTGTATATGTCCATTATGATTTTTCGCTAGTTCAATATGTCAAACACGCCATTATTCTTTCCTTTGCACGCCCTCTCCAAACGATGGCCATGCTAGTTGGAATTATCGCTGTCTATTTGTTGTTTCAATATATACCGGGGCTAGTGTTTTTTATAGGTGGAAGTTTACTAGCGTATATTTTAATGTTTTTAGCGTCTTTTTCGTTTGCGAGAGGCTGAATAACGAAAAAACGTCTGAAAAGGTAGCTTTTCTAGACGCTTTTTTTGGTGTGTCTATAAAAAGTAAAAGCAATTTAAGTTCTATGGCTGTCGATACTTTTGAAATCTAATTCCATTGTCACCTGTGTTGCTTAATTTTCTTCTTAAACTTATTACATCCTTATAAATTTTCATGCTTATGATGATCAAGGACGTACTCAATATACTTGATAAAATCGTGCTCGCAAATAACAGCCAGATGATTTTCTTGGCACTATTCCATAACATTGTGACACCCCCTAGTTAGAAGGTATTGTTTGTAAAATTAAGAGTGATTATGCTGTTTTTGGGCTTGATAAGTTCTTCCATTTATAAACCGAATAGAAAAACAGCTTTAAGTGCAAAATACACTTAAAGCTGTCCTCTAATACTTACTCCCCAGTCATCAATTTCTTCCCATCCTCTTTCTCCGGCAAGTAAATCTGCTGACTAGGCAAGGCAATTTCAATTCCATGTTTCTCTAGAATGCTAAGTATCTGTAAATTTGTATCTTCTTTCACCGCTAAGTATTCAGCCCAAACAGTTGTCTTCGTAAAAAAGTAGACAAAGACTCCTAATGAATAATCGCGGAAATCGGTAAATCGAACCATTATCGTATCAGGATGTACACCTGGATGTGCATGAAGCATAGCTTCAATTTCTTTTAATGCTGTTTTGAGCTTTTCATTTGGTGTACGATAGGAAATGGCTAGTTCATAATCAATTCGTCGTTTTGACATCTTTGACCAGTTTGTAATTGCTTCATTGGAAAGCTTCGAGTTTGGAACTGTCACGATTGTATCCGCAAATGTCCGAATTTGTGTACTACGGAAGGAGATATCCTCAACAGTTCCTTCTACAGAAGGCGTCTGAATCCAATCTCCCTTTGCAAACGGCTTTTCGGTAATAATGACAACCCCGCCGAAGAAGTTAGCAACCGTGTCCTGTGCAGCTAAGGAGAAGGCAAGACCTGCAACTCCGAGACCAGCGACAAAGGCGCCAATTTGAATATGCCATGTATCTAGAATACTCACAGCCGTAAAGATAACGACAAGCATGCGGAAAACTCTTCCTAAGAATGGAATAAGCATACTATCAGCATCTAATTTTGTTCGCGAAATCATTCGTTCAAACGGATTCGATTGATCGGAAAAGTAATTAAAAATTCCCCAGCCAATTAAAGCGATTATAAACGATCTAAAAACTTGTTGAACAAAGTTAAAGGTTGTAATCGGGAATGGTAAGTAAGTTAAAGCCAAATAAGTTCCAAGTATGACCCAGAACCAGCGTAGGGGCCTTTCATATGCTAAGAAAATTTTTGAAACAATATCTACAGGTAATTTTTTTACCAATGCTAAGATTAATTTATAAATGTACTTAGTAAATAGCTTTCTAAAACCTAAGAAAACTAAAAAGATTAACAAAGCGATACCTAAATCAATCCAGTTAAACCGCTGAAAAGCAGTTATAAATCGCTCTGATTGTGACCACACTTGCAAATTACCCATTAAAAAATTCACCTCGCCCATCATTATAGCATAGGAATACCCGGACTCTTATCAATTCAATCAATGGTAAATAAACTGTAATATGAGAAAAGTATTTTTAACTCTTTTTCATGAAGAAATTGACTTAAAAAAATCTCTTTTATTATCTAGTTTTTTAACAAATATATATAACAGAATAATGTATGTACTTACATTAAAGTAAAAAAATTATAAATCACTAAAAATTACTATGGCAAATAGAAAGAAAAGATGTATAATGGACATAGGTTCTTTATAAAGAACGAATATTCAATGAGTGTAATTTTATAAAGCACGAATAATCTGGGAGGTATTCTATTTGGAAGGAATAAAGTCGGTTAAAGAGATTTTAGCTATTTTGAAAAAAAGAATGTTACTTATTATGATGGTATCCATTGGAGCTGGCATTGTAAGCGGCTTATATACTAATTATAAAATAACGCCACTCTATCAAAGCAGCTCACAGCTTTTGGTTAATAAGAATATTGAAAAAGTCGTTGATGTCAGTGAACTGGATGTAAGATCCAATATGGATTTAATCGATACATATATTGTTATTATCAGAAATCCAGTCATCTTAAATGATGTGGTTGAAAAGCTCCAATTACCAATAACGGCAGAGCAATTAAGTAGTCAAATCCAAGTTGCTAAACAAGATTCTACACAAGTTTTAAATGTAACAACTACAGACACTAATCCAGAACGAGCTGCAAAAATTACCAATACTACTATTACTACTTTTTTAGAAAAATTGCCATCCCTAATGAAGGTTAATAATGTGCAAATAATGAATGAAGCAATAGTAAATGAAAAGCCAATCAGCCCTAGTATAACTGTTAATATAGCAATTGCGGTTGCTTTAGGGGGGATTATGGGAGTGGGATTAGTCTTATTATTTGCCTTTTTGGATACGACCGTAAGATCAAAATCAGATTTAGAAAAATTAAATATAAAGGTAGTTGGAACGCTATCTGCTATTTCTGAAAAAGACAGAATCCCTCAATCACTTATGGAATCCTTAAAAGCAGAAAGGAGATCGTTAAATGTCACCACTACCGAAACGGAAATCTAAATTAGAAAGGGTAAGTAATCTATTATCCCACCTAAAACCCAAATCGCCAATCAGAGAACAATACCATGCAATACGTGCTAGCATTCAGTTAGCTATTAATGAAAATCAGATTAAAACCTTAGCAATTGTATCAGGAGAAGAATCAGAAGGAAAATCTACCTTTTCTGCTAATCTAGCAATTGCCTTTGCAGAGGTAGGAAAAAGAGTTCTTCTTGTAGACTCCAATTTTCGTCATCCAACATTACACACATCATTTGAAGAAAATAATGAAATTGGTTTAAGCACTATACTAGTAAACAGGGATAGGCTAGAAGAATGTGTAATAGAAACACCTATTGACCATCTTGACCTGTTAACGAGTGGACCTGTGCCTCCTAACCCATCAGAATTACTCGGTTCACCTGCAATGGAGGTGTTAGTAAGTAACGTATCCCACCAGTACGATATGGTTATATTTGATACGCCATCACTAGTATCTGTCGCTGATTCTTTATTACTATCGAATATATCAGACGGGGTATTAATGGTTGTGCGCAGCAATAAAAACAATATAGAAACCGTTGAATTTACACGGGATATGCTTTCGAATTCTAAAGCGATTTTTTTAGGTGCAGTGCTTAATGATGAGCGTGTGAGTAAAAGGCAGCGTAAAAAAGTGAGAATAAACTAGAGCTGAAAAGAAAACTGCTTAACTTAAGCGTTTTTTATAAATAAACTCCATTCGACAAAAAGTGCTATTTCCTTCTATTAGATACATTGTTATAATGACGATTAGTCAATCGTTCTTCAAAAAGAACGATTTGCTTTTAATGTAAATAAAGTATTTTAAATTAAATCTTTTATGATCTTACAATATAGACCTTTATAAGGCTATATATTTTTGAAGATTCGTTCTTTATTAAGAATATTATGGTTTTTTGGTGATGTCTCTTAACCAATATCAATAGAGGCACTCGGTCACGCTGTGGGTAGAATAAAGGCTCTACCTTAGCGCTAGTCTGCAAAAGTGTGATGTGAGGGGAGGTTAAATGCCTTATTTAAGAAATTTTAACGAAGGAAACAAGTTCGTTTTCTTCGTTAAGTTTTTTTAAAGAGAAATAAATATTATTATCATTGTTACTAGATAAATAATATTTATTGTAACTAGAACATATTAATTAGCAGTTAACAAGAAAGCTGGTGAAAGTAGTTGTCGTTAGGAGAAAAATCATTAGTAAGAGAATTAAATGTAAGGACAGAAGTAGTGCTGATCAAAGAGCAGAAAGCTTATCTTCTTTTCAAAAGGGTCTTCGACATTCTCTGTGCCATCATAGGGCTGCTTATACTTTCGGTATTATTTTTCATTATTGGGTTATTAATAAAGCTCGAGGACAAACAGGGATCAGTCTTTTTTAAACAGACGAGAATTGGAAAAGACGGAAAACCCTTTGAGATGTATAAGTTCCGTTCTATGGTATCCAATGCAGAAGACCTTAAAGCCTCGTTAATGGATAAAAATGAGGCTACTGGTCCTGTGTTTAAAATAAAGGACGATCCAAGAGTAACAAGAATCGGCAAATTTATCCGCAAGACTAGTATCGATGAACTTCCACAGTTAATAAATGTTTTAAAAGGAGAAATGAGTTTAGTAGGACCAAGGCCTTCCCTTCCCCAAGAAGTTGCTGCCTATTCATCATATGAAAGACAAAGATTAAAGGTAGTTCCAGGCATCACCTGCTATTGGCAAGTTGGTGGAAGAAGCAGTCTTAGTTTTAGTGAATGGGTAGAGCTTGATCTTAAATATATAAGAGAAAGAAACCTATTTATTGATTTTAAGTTAATCATTAAAACCTTTTTTGTCCTATTTGGATCAAAGGATGCGTTTTGAGTGGAGGGATGAAGAAATGGAAACGTCGGTAATTATCCCGACCTATAAGCGGACAAATGATTTAAAAAGATGTTTAGAGGGATTATGCAGACAACTTCATAAACCTGATGAAGTAATAGTGGTAGTTCGTGATACAGATAACCAAACTGCAAGCTTTCTAAAAGACTATCAATCTATTATTTCTATTAAACAAGCAATCGTAACTCGACCAGGTCAAGTTGCCGCATTAAACGAAGGGCTGCAGCAGGCTGCAGGAGAATTCATTTGTATATTAGATGATGATACAGTGCCGCATACTCACTGGCTTCAAAAGATAATCGATATATTTAAAAGTTCTGAGCAAATTGGCGGGGTCGGTGGGCGTGACTGGGTAGTTCACGGCAACCACAAAGAAGTGGAAAGGAAAGATCCTGTTGGAAAAGTACAATGGTTTGGTCGTGTCATTGGAAATCACCATCTAGGGTATGGAGAAGCTCGTGATGTAGATGTTTTAAAAGGAGCAAACATGAGCTTTCGCCGTAAGGCAATTGCTGGATTATCTTTTGATGAAAGATTATTAGGGCAGGGAGCACAAATACATAATGATATGGCATTTAGTTTAAGTGTAAGAAAGCGGGGATGGAGGCTGGTATATGACCCGGAAGCAGCAGTGGATCATTATCCAGCTCCGCGATTTGATCTCGATCAGAGAGGGGAATTTAATAAGGAAGCGTATTTACAAGGGGTATTTAATGAAACTTTGATCTTATCTGAATATATGTCAAATCCGATCCGAAAATTATTATACATAGGATGGTCTATAATGATTGGTACATCTGACAGACCGGGAATATTACAACTTATTCGACTTTTAAAGAAAAATCCAAAATCCAACTTCCAAAAATTCTCCGTAAATATTCATACTCGATTAGGAGTTCAAAAAAAATTAAAAACCATAGTAAGGAGTTAAGCTAGATGAAAAAGAAACTAGCGATTGTTGCCCATAACATAAACAATAGAGGTGGAATGGAAATTCATCTCTCAGAGATGATTAGGCGACTAAGTAATGAATATGAGATCACTGTTATTGCTTCTGAATTAAGTGGGGAATTTAGCGAAGTTAAATTCATAAAAATTCCAGTTCCACAGAGACCTGTTTTTCTAAAAAGTGTACTTTTTGCGGTTATAGCAAGTCTTGTTTTGTTTATTAAAAAATATGATTTAGTTCATACAACAGGTGCAATAGTTTTTAACCGAGTAGATATGTCTACTATTCATTTTTGCCATCGGGCATATAGAACTCTTGGACTAAATGATCGTCTCAAACATACAAAATCATTTGCTCATAAAATAAATTCTTGGCTACAAGGCAATTTTGCTTTATGGATGGAAGGGGTTTGTTATCAGCCAGACCGTATTCCGCATCTAGTAGTCGTTTCTGAACATGTTAAAAAAGAAGTTTTAAAGCATTTTCTTTATAAAGAAGATGATATAAGTATTATTTATAACGGGGTTGATGTTTCAGCTTTTAGACCAGCATCTATTGAAGAGAAAAAGCATTATAAGAAAAAATTAGGAATTCCTACAGAGGCTTTAGTATTCGTTTTTGTTGGTGGGGATTGGTCAAGGAAAGGTCTAAGAATTCTATTAGAGGCTTTTCAAGAATTATTATCGAGGAATGCAGAACTAAAGGCAAAAGTATTAGTAGTAGGAAAAGGGGACAAATCAGCAATATTGAAAGATTTTTCTAAGGAGGTAACCGATCATATTATTTTTCACGGCTTCAAAGAGAATCCAGCCGATTTATATAGATTGTCAGATATATATGTTCTCCCTAGCTTATATGAAACGTTTAGCATTGCATCATTGGAAGCAGGGGCATGTGGTTTACCAGTCATTATGACTTCTGTTGGTATTGCTAATATAATTGCCGAAGATAACATTACAGGGTATACCGTTGACAGAAATAAGGAATCGGTTTTAGAAGCAATGGAAAAATTAGCATTAAATCCAGAATTAAGAGACAAGATGTCATTCCAAGTTAGACAACGATCGCTAAATATCACTTGGGATGATACGTATAAGTTATTTCAAAAGCAATATGAGAATTTAATTGATGTGTCTTAAAAGTGAGGGCTGAATATTGACTACTTTTCTTTATAGAAGAAGATTAATGGAGTTAGGGATTCTATTCTTAGCTCTTCTTGTTGTTGGCAGACTTTCAATAAGTCCTGGAAATATAAGAGTACTTATATTTGCTAGTCTCTTTATCATTACATTAGCCATGTTAGCAATCGTTAGAGAACGTATCATTTTCTTTTTAATTGTCTACTTAGCTTTCATGGGCTTAATTCGAAGGGCGCTAATTCCTATTGCAAGCTGGAGCTCATTTGATCCTTTACTAATACTTGGACCAAGCATAACGATTATTTTAGCTCTTTCTTTATTTTGGGAATTGAAAAGTCAACAGAACCTAGGAGAAGAGAAGCCGGATAAATTAATGGTTGCTCTTTTTATTTTTGGTTGTGTACAAATGTTTAATCCATACTCTGGGAGTCCGATATCAGGTTTCGTAGCCGCGATATATATAATTGTTCCTTGGTTATGGTATTTCATTGCATTCTACAAAATTAAGCAAAAGGATATAGTCAGGATTTTAAATATTGTAGAAGTAATCGGTACACTGATTGCACTTTATGGCATCTACCAGACATTCTTTGGAATTCTTCCATTTGAACAAATGTGGGTGGATCTGACGGGGTATGCTGCTTTGTATCTAGCAGAAGATACAGTAAGAGCAATTGGCACATTTCCGAGTGCACAGGAATTTGTTTATTTTACAATGATTACTTTTATGATTGGATTTACAAAGTTGATATTAAAGAAAAACTGCCTGATTCATCTACCAGTAGTTCTTATAACTCTGCTATCCATCTTTTTTGCCAGTTCTAGAACAGTTATTTTTTTTATGGCTATAGCTTTAATAATGATTTTGATTGTATCTAAGAAAACGCTGCTTCAAAAAATAGTAACAGGATTAATATCAATTATGGTCCTATTCTCTATTTGGTCCCTTTTACCTCGTTTAAATCCATCATGGTTTGGCGTTGCTGAACCAGCAGTACAACATATGATAGAAGGTTTGGTTGACCCGTTATCAGAAGAACAAACTGGTTTAGGTCACATTGAAAGGATTGTTGAAGGAATGAAAACAATCGCCACTAATCCCATTGGGCACGGCATTGCATCTGTAACAAAAGCTGCTGATAAATCAGGGGGAAAGGATGCTATGTCAACAGAAATGGACCTTTCTAATATGATAGTAGCATTAGGTATTGGAGGAGTTATATACATTTTAGTAGTTATTATGACAATGTATAAACTTATCAAACTAATAAGTAGGCAAAGGAAAATAGAATACATCATGGTATTAGGAATTTTGGCAGGGGGAATTGGAAATTGGGTAAATGGAGGATTCTATACAACCTCAATACTAACATGGCTGTTAGTAGGGTGGATTCATAAACAATATAGTAGTTATCGAGGTGAAGTTCATGCATATAGTAGTCATTAGTCATGCTTGTGTTACAGATATCAACCAGCAAATATATGCGGAAATGGAGAAAATGGGACATAAAGTTGATTTAATAGTACCTAGTAATTTTATTGCTCCAGGGCTTACTGATAAGCCAATTTCAGTTAAAAGATGGCCGGCATTTAGTGGAAGAATTCTACAAATCCCAATATATTTTAATAAAAGTATTCCACTCCATTTCTATAAAAAAAGTTTAAAACAATTTTTTCAAAGTAATAAGCCAGATGTTGTCTATGTTGCGGAAGAACCCTATTCAATTAGTTGTTTTCAAATTTTAAAAAGTGCTTTAAAATACACCAAAGCAATTGGATTTTATTCGGCACAAAATATAAAAAAAGACTATCCCTTCTTATTTCGAAAGATGGAAAGGTATGTTTATAAAAACTCCTCTCTTGCAGTAAGCATTAGTGAAGATGTTACATCAGTATTAAAAGAAAAAGGATTTAAAAATCAGATTTGCCAAGTTCCTCTAGGAGTAGATGAAGACCACTTTCATATTTCTGCAGATTTAAGAGAAGAGGCAAGAATGGAAGCGAATATACCATCTAATGCCTATGTAATAGGATTTGCTGGCCGTCTTGTAAAGGAAAAAGGTATTGATCTATTAATTAGAGCATATAGTTCCATTTATAAAAAAATAAGTAATATGTACTTGTTAATTGTAGGAAGAGGACCTTTAATAGATGAGTTGAAAAAATTAGCAATAGAAATGGGTGTGAAAGAAAGAGTCATTTTTATAAATAAGGCTGTTCATTCCGAAATGCCTAAATGGTTTAATGGGATGGATATTCATGTTCTGCCTTCTATTACAATGCCTAACTGGCGAGAGCAGTTTGGCAGGGTTTTAATTGAGGCCGCTGCATGCGGGGTACCTTCTATTGGAAGTTCTAGTGGAGAGATTCCTATTGTACTAGATAGCTTAGGGATGGAAAACGTATTTGAAGAAGGAAATATAGCACAACTTACTAAGGAGATATTAAAAGTAGCTCAGAAAACAAGTAATTCATTAGATATTAGAGAATTCTCTATAGCCAAATATGGAAATAAGGGGATTGCTGCTCGATTAGTGAGCGCTTTTGAAAAGGTTATGTAAAAATAAACTTAAAATCTAGTATAAAGGTAGTGTTAGTGATGACCAATAGATTATTTATATCTATAGACTTTCCACCAGAAAAGGGGGGAATTCAAAACTATGTATATGGGCTTGTTTCTCATCTTGATCCTATGAAAACAGTGGTTTTAACTTCTAATAGATTAGGAGAGGACGTCTATAAAGAATTCGATGGCAAACAGTCCTTTCCAACGTATCGAATCGGATTTTCTAACAAGGTGTCCATAGTCAAACAAGTAGTGCAGCTATTTGTTTTATTTTTCTCTATTTGGTCCATTAAAAGAAACCATCATATAAAGGAACTCCATTTCGGAAATATAATGCCGATTGGATTAGTTGGTCCGTTCGCTAGTAAATGGTTAAAGGTAAAATTTTATCCTTATATTCATGGACTTGATTTTCTTGAGTCTAAGACCAATCCATTAAAGTATAAGTTACTAAATTATAGTTTAAAACATGCCACGAAAATAATATGTAATAGCAATTATACGAAAAATGTGCTGATACAATCAGGTATCGATGAAAGTAAGTTAATGGTCATTCATCCAGGAATCCATGCCAATCTTCAATCTAAAAAGTTACATAAAGAAGCAGTAGTAACTAAGTACCAACTCCAGGATAAATTTGTTTTGTTAACAGTTGGTCGACTAGTAGAGCGTAAAGGCCATGATAAAGTACTAGAAGCATTAAAGGAGCTTGTGCAAGATAATCCGAATATTAGATATATTATTTGTGGCAAGGGGCCAGAACGTGAAAAGTTAGAAGCACAGATAAAGAAATTACAATTAGAGAAGTTTGTAATTTTTACAGGGGCCATAGATCAGAACGAATTGGAAGCATTATATGAGGCAGCGGATTTATTTATTATGTTGAATAGGGAATTGAAAGAGCAAGGAGATGTAGAAGGCTACGGGATCGTCTTTTTAGAAGCGGGCATGCATAAATTGCCAGTTATAGGAGGAAACAACGGAGGAGTGCCAGATGCAGTAGTGAATGGAACGACTGGCTACCTAGTAAATGCTACAGATATTCAAGAGGTAGTAAACACGATTCAGAGGTTACAGCAAGATAAGCGGCTAATAAAGGAAATAGGGATAAATGGATATAAGTGGGTTAATAGCAATTGTTTATGGTCGAGTAGAGTGAAGCTCTTAGACAACCTAGAGGGATAAAGGAAGGATGGCGAGATCATTGAAATCTGCACTGATTACTGGGATAACTGGTCAAGATGGAGCTTATTTAGCACAATTGCTATTAAATAAAGGATATAAAGTGTTTGGGTTACTGGCCAGAAGGAGTACAGATACATTATGGAGACTAGAGTATCTGCAAATTAAGGAAGAAGTGGTATTAGTTGACGGAGATATGACAGACCTGTCTTCTTTGATAAGAGCATTACAGTTAGCCAAACCTGATGAAGTATATAATTTAGCAGCGCAAAGCTTTGTTGGGACCTCTTGGGAACAGCCAGTATTAACAGGCAATATCACAGGTATAGGAACAGTGAATATTCTGGAGGCTATAAGGTTAACGAATCCAGGGATAAAATTCTATCAAGCATCAACAAGTGAAATGTTTGGATTAGTGCAGGAGGAGATTCAAACAGAAAAAACACCATTTCACCCTAGGAGCCCTTATGGAGCGGCTAAATTATACGCACACTGGATGACAATTAATTATCGAGAAAGCTATAAAATGCATACTTCTTGTGGCATTCTTTTCAATCATGAGTCGCCATTGAGGGGAATTGAATTTGTCAGCAGAAAAATCACAGATGCTGCGGCAAGAATAAAGATGGGGATACAAAAGGAATTGAGGCTGGGCAATATAGAAGCCAAAAGAGATTGGGGCTATGCAGCAGATTATGTAGAAGCAATGTGGCTAATGCTGCAACAAGAATCAGGAGATGATTACGTTATATCTTCTGGAAGAACAACAACTGTACGCAGACTTTGTGAAATCGCCTTTAGCTATCTTGATTTAAATTATCAAGACTATGTAGTGATAGATCCTCAATACTACCGTCCAGCAGAAGTAGATGTTCTCTTGGGAGATTCATCGAAAGCGAGAAGAAAGTTAAATTGGAGAGCGAAGACAGAGTTAGAGCAGATGGTAAAAGTAATGGTGGATGCGGATGTACAGAGAATAAGGAAAGAACTAAACAGCTATCCTTCTCTTTTTCCTAAATTAGCAAATTTATAGAAAATTAACTTTGAAGTAGTCAAGAACTGCTTCTTTTTTATGTATAAAAATGGCGAAAAGGAGGGGAGCCAGTGAAGCAAGTTGGAAAGATTAAAGTACTGTTCCTAGTACACACGGCAATAATTGGAGGGGGAGAAAGAAGTTTAATTGATATATTGACCTATATCAACAAAGAAAGATTCCAGCCCACATTAGTATGCTTTGAAGACGGTCCACTTGTGGAAAGAGTATCGGAAATTTCTGGTGTGGAGGTTGCTGTCATTCCATTTTCCGAGAAAGTATTGAAGTATAACAGAGATGAAAAAAGTACCTTAAGGTTCTTGTCCATATTCTCTTTATTTGTCCCAATGGTTAGACTTTTTTCTTTCATGTATAAGAATGAGGCAAAGATTGTCTATTCTAACTCAATGAAAGCCCATTTTATTGGACTTGTTGTTGGGAAGCTGGCATTTAAAAAAGTTATTTGGCATGTAAGGGATATTATTGATGGTGGAATAAATAAGAAATTATTTGTTTTGCTGTCAAAGTTTGCGGACGAAATTATATGTATTTCAAAGTCTGTATCCAGTCAATTTGGAAAAACAGAGAAGACAAAAATTGTCTATAACGGAATCCTTCCATTAGAGGAGGTTAGAAGTCGTGAGGGAATTTAAAGTTGCTATTGTTGGTCAGATAGCTAGATGGAAAGGGCAAGACGTGTTCATTAAGGCAGCAAAGCTTTTGCACCCAAAGTACCCCGAGATCAAATTTTTGATAATTGGAGATGTATTGTTTGCGAAAGAAGAAGAACTTCAGTACAAGAATCATTTAATAGAATTAGCAAAGGATTGTAATTATATTCAGTTTCTAGGTCATAGAGAAAACGTTTTGGCATTACTGAAAGATATCGATATCCTAGTGCATGCTTCTACTAGAGCAGAGCCTTTTGGCAGGGTGATTATTGAAGGAATGGCTTCTAGAAAGCCAGTAATCGCAGCTGGGATAGGAGGACCGTTGGAAATTATTGAAGATGGAGTAACTGGAATCTTATATCAACCAGGAAATGTTGAAGAATTGGCTTCCAAATTGCACAGATTAATAAAAGATGAAGATCTATATCAATCTATTTCAAATAAAGGGTACGAGACATATCAGCAAAAGTTCAATGTTTTAAACACGGTTTCTAAAGTAGAAGAGTTTATAGAATTAGTTTCTAATAAATGATTGAAGGTGGTTTGGTGGAATTAATATCCATTTGTATTTGTACTAGAAATAGAGTAGATGATTTGAAGAGTGCGATACATTCTATATATCAATCTACATACAAAAACTTTGAGATCATTATATCTGACGACAGTACAAATGATGAGTCGGAAAAAATGGTCACCGAGGAATTTCCAAAAGTTAAATATATACAGGGACCTCAGAAGGGACTTTGTTTTAATAGGAATAATGCATTAAAGCTTGTATCAGGATCGCGGGTTATGTTTATGGATGATGATGTTATCATGTCATATGATTTTCTAGAAAAAATCATAAATGGATTAATGAAGATAGAGCCCGCAAAACGCAAAAGGGCAATTATGACTGGAATAGAAATAAATAATGGTTCTGAAGTGTATCCGAACAAAATTGATTTTTTAGGGTTTCAGACTAAAGCGTATAAAAAAAAGGAGCCATTAAACACAATCATTATCAATAGTACTATCTTCCCTTTACAGATGTTTAAAAAAATTCAATTCGATCAACAGTTAGTTTATGGATATGATGAAGTTGATATAGCAGCTAGGGCACTTGCGCTAAATTATAAAATATATCTATGTAAAGATGCTATAAATAATCATTATCCCTCTGCAATTAATAGAGATTATTATCTGCCATATAAAGAAGCTTCTAGAATTTATGTAACATTTAAAAAGTATTATAAGCTTGAAAGAAGTATAGCAAAAGCGTTATTTTATTTAGGTTTTTGTTATGTTCACATGTTGGGCTATCAAGTTAAGAAAAACAATATAAAGGCGTTTTCCTCAACTTCTAATATTATGAAGAGAGCAATAGAGTATATAAGAAACTTAGAAAGTGAAATTGCATTTTACAAGGAAAAGGAAAAAGAGAATGAAATCTAAAAATAGGTTCTTATCGAACTTTATTCAGACATTTCAAAGTGAATTTATATTAATTATCATTACTCTAATTTCAGGGATTATAATTGCAAGAGTTTTAGGACCAGCGGGGAGAGGAGAATATTTAGCGATAACAATTTGGGGCAATCTATTAATGTGGTACTTTCATTTAAATATATATCAAACAGTTATTTATTATTGGCACAAAATGAAAGATAACAGAGAAAATTTATTGAAAACTTTGGCTGTGACCAGTCTTTTTCTAGGATTAGTTGCCACACTAGTAGGTGAATTTATAATTATTCCTTATGTAATGCCGAGTTTAGATAGTGAAGTTTTAATAGCGGCACGTTTATTTCTAATAGGGATTATACCAGGCATTATAAGTGAGGTTATTTTGGGAGCACTAGCGGCTGAGGAAAAATTTTTATTTGCGAATATGATGAGGATAATAAATCCAACTATTTCTACTACCTTTCTTATAATCATTTATTATATGGGGTTACTTGAAGTTTCAAGTGCTTTATATATATTACTTGGCTCTAATACTATTATTGCAATCGCTACATTTTTCATAGGGTACAAAAATAACTATTTTTCAGGGGATTTCCACTGGGAATTGATGAAAACTTTATGGTATGGAATGAAAGCTCAAGGAGGAACTGTTGCGGGGGCAACTTCAGCCAATGCTACTCAATTAGTATTGTCAGCGATGCTGCCACCAGCTGCACTTGGCTTTTATTCAGCTTCGGAAAGCTCAGTCAAGCCTTTGTCCACAATATCTACAGCATTGCAAAGAGTGAGTTTTCCAAGGTTAGCTGGATTATCTGCAGATCTTACACATCAAAGAACTTTGCGAATATGGACAAATAGCTTTATTGCAAACTCTATAACAGCTCTACCTTTCGCATTGCTACTTCCTTTATTGATACCAATCGTTTATGGGAAAGAATATATTCCATCTATTATACCTGCTGAAATATTAATTATTTATACATTTGTAAGAGGACAATCAATGATTATTAGAAATTCAATAAATGGTTATGGAAAAACCTTTATAAATACAACGACTGAAATAATATCCACCATTTTTATCTTTATCACTCTATCATTTACAGTAAAACATTGGGGAGTAATAGGCGCCAGTGTTATTGCTGTTTTATCATCTATACTAAAACTTATCCTATATTTAGTAGAATATAATAAACATATCCATCAATTGAAGCTGGTATATTTAATACCTAGCTTAGCAGATTTCAAGGCAATGATAATGGCTGCATTTAGTATTGTAAGAAAGGGAGTGTGGAAACGAGGAAGAATTAATAGCAAAATGGAAAGGGAAGTGTCTAAATGATAAGAATAGCTTTTATCCTTTTGGTTCATCAGAATCCAGACCAGATAATTAGGTTAGTAAATAAGTTAGACTCTCCTCATACTGATCTTTATATACATATTGATTCTAGGGCGGGAAAGACATTTATATTGAAGCTTAAAGAGAAACTAGAAAATAAAAAAAATGTGTATTTCATTAAAAATTATAAATGTTATTGGGGAGATTTTAGTTTAGTAAGAGCAACTTTGGAGGGATTGAGAAATGCTGCAACCGCAAATATCAAATATGATCATTATATACTACTAAGTGGTCAAGATTATCCAATATATCCAATCGAAGACATATTAAATTTCTTAGAGAAGAATAGGGAGAAATCTTTTATAGAATACACTAAGTTTTCCGAGATTAATTGGTATGAAGGTGGTTATGCCAGAACAAAGTATTGGTTCTTTAGGAGATTGCAGAGAAAGAAAGGAAATCCTTCGTTTTTAAATAAGGCAGTTTCCAAAACATGGAGTATTGTTAGAAAAAAGCTACCTGCAAGAAGGTTTCCTAATGATTTTCAGCTATATGGAGGATCCCAATGGTGGTGTCTAACAAATGAAGCAGTTCAATTTATTCTAGAGTACTTGCGTGAATACCCTCGTTTTGAAAAATTTTTTCATCATGTTGAAATACCTGATGAGATAATCTTTCAAACATTAGTGTTGAACTCACCATATAAAGATAAAGTTATAAATGACAATTTAAGATTTATGATATGGAGAGACACGACTAGCAGCCCCTCCATATTAATAGATAAAGATTATAACAGTATAGTCAATAGCGCTTCCTTATTTGCAAGGAAATTTGATATAAAAAAGGATACAAAGATACTTAAATTAATCGATGATTTTCATTTTGATATTCAAAACCTTGATAGAGAAAGGAGTAAGCTATGATTGTTAAAATGAAAGAGAGAATACCTTTGAACTGGAAGATAAATTATAAGTATTATAAATCAGCTACAAAATTTGTGATTCCATATGGAAAAAAAGATTTAAAAATATTTGTCACTATTGCATCTGATTATGGAAATTTAGGAGATATTGCTATTACTCAAACCCAGATTGCTTATTTGCAGACTATATATCCTAGTTATAATATAATCAGTGTTTATGCTAGTGAAACATATAGTGCCATGAAAGAAATGAAAAAAAAGTGCAGCGAAAAAGATATAATTACCATTATAGGTGGGGGAAATATGGGAGATTTATACAAGTCGTACGAAGAGTATAGAAGAACCATCATAAGGTATTTCCCTAAAAATAAAATAATATCATTTCCTCAAACAATCGACTTTTCCGAAACAGAATCAGGAAGAAAAGCACTTCTAAAAACGCAAGAAGTTTATTCGAGACATAGAAACCTACATCTATTAGCTAGAGAACCTATTTCATATGAAATAATGAAACGACTGTTTCCTTATAATAAAGTTTACCTTGTTCCTGATATTGTTTTATCACGAAACGAGGCTGAGCCAATTTTAAGTAGAGAGCATATTCTAGTTTGCTTAAGGAATGACATGGAAATTAACCTAGAAGAGTCTTTTAAAAGAACCCTCATAACTTTATTAGAAGGCGAAGTGGAACCACTAGTGTATTATGATACACATTTAGGCGATGGCGAAATAACGATGAGTAAAGGAAAAGAAGAATTAGAGAAGATATTTCATGCTTTTAAGAAATCCAAAATAGTTATTACCGATCGATTACATGGAATGATTTTTTGTGCAATAACCAAAACTCCGTGTATAGTTTTCCAAAATAGTAATCACAAAATAGAGGGTACTTACAATCAGTGGCTAAAGGGAATAGAATATATAAAATTATTGGATCCAACTGATATGGATACTATTAGAAGAGCGATTAAAGAGATGAAAGAGATAGATTTAGACAAAAGTGATATTTATAACTTCAAATTGGAATTTCAACCTTTGTTAGATGCACTTAACAACTAAAAGATAAATGGAGGTGTTAAACATTGAAAACAGCCATCATCCACGACTGGTTAGTAGTCTACAGCGGGGCGGAAAAAGTGCTGGAGGAATTACTTAAACTCTTCCCAGATGCAGATCTATACAGTACGGTCGAACATCTAGAAGCCAAAGATCGACATTTTATTCAAAATAAACAGGTGAAAACAACCTTTATACAAAAGCTTCCTTTTTCGAAGAAGAAGTATCGAAATTATCTTCCTCTTATGCCGTTAGCAATCGAGCAATTGGATCTTTCTAAATACGATTTAATCATCTCCAGTTCTCATGCAGTTGCAAAGGGAGTGATAACAGGTCCGGATCAGCTCCATATTTCTTACGTATATTCACCAATACGCTATGCCTGGGATTTGCAGCATCAATATTTAAGGGAATCGGGTCTTGAAAAGGGAATAAAAAGCTGGATAACAAGGTTCATTCTGCACTATGTTCGAAACTGGGATTATCGAACAGCAAATGGTGTGGATTTTTTTATGTGCGTATCTGACTTTATTGGGCGGAGAATTTGGAAGACGTATCGGAGGGAAGCCAAGACAGTATATCCTCCAGTAGATGTATCTGCGTTCACGTTAAGAGATGAGAAAGAAGATTTTTATTTAACTGCCTCACGGATGGTACCGTACAAAAAGATAGATACCATTGTAGAATCTTTTTCTTTATTGCCAGACAAGAAACTAGTTGTCATAGGAGATGGTCCAGACTTTAAGAAAATTAAAGCAAAAGCTGGACCAAATGTTATGTTGATGGGGTACCAGCCTTTTGAAGTATTAAAGGACTTTATGCAGCGTGCGAAAGGCTTTATTTTTGCTGCGGAAGAGGATTTTGGCATTGCTCCATTAGAAGCGCAAGCATGTGGAACACCTGTTATTGCATACGGGAAAGGCGGGTCTCGGGAGACAGTTAGAGGATACAATGAATCTACCAGTCCAACAGGGCTCTTTTTTTATGAACAAAATGTGGAAGCAATTGCGGCAGCTGTCCAAAAGTTTGAGCATATCCAGATAGATTCGATTAATTGCCGAAATCACTCCTTATATTTTTCGAATGAACGTTTTCAAAAAGAATTTAAAGCGTTTATTGATACCAAAATCAATGAATGGAGAATAGAAAAAGCTTTAGCAAGTGAAAAAGAGGCAACTTCTGAACACTGGCTGCATAAGAGAAAGAAGGCATGATAAAAAGGAGGCATTCCTATGAAAACAGCAATTATCCATGATTGGCTGGTAGTTTATAATGGGGCAGAAAAAGTACTAGAGGAGATACTCAAGATTTATCCAGATGCAGACCTTTACAGTACAGTCGATTACTTAGATGAGAAAGATCGGCATTTTATTCAACATAAGAAAGTGAACACGACTTTTATTCAAAAGCTTCCTTTTTCGAAAAGGAAGTACCGTTCGTATCTTCCCTTAATGCCATTAGCCATTGAACAATTAGATTTATCTAAATATGATCTCATTATCTCTAGCTCCTATGCTGTAGCAAAAGGGGTCATAACTGGACCAGATCAGCTGCATATTTCTTATGTTCATTCTCCTATTCGCTATGCTTGGGATCTTCAGCACCAATATTTAAAAGAAGCAGGGATGGATAAAGGAATAAAAGGATATTTAACTAGATTTCTACTGCACCAAATTCGTAATTGGGATTATCGAACAGCAAATGGTGTAGATTTTTTTATGTCTAATTCTGATTTTATCGGAAGAAGAATCTGGAAGGTTTATAAAAGAGAATCCCAAACAGTATATCCGCCCGTGGATATCTCTAAATTTAGCTTTTATCCAGACAAAGAGGATTTCTACCTTACTGCTTCCAGGATGGTTCCTTACAAGAAAATAGATACAATAGTTGAAGCATTTTCTCTGATGCCAGATAAGAAATTAATCGTAATTGGCGACGGTCCGGATTTTAAAAAAATTAAGGCGAAAGCAGGTTCAAATGTTCACTTGATGGGCTATCAATCCTTTCAAGTGTTAAAAGACCATATGCAGCGAGCAAAAGGTTTTATCTTTGCAGCGGAAGAAGACTTTGGCATAACCCCTCTAGAAGCACAGGCTTGTGGTACGCCAGTCATTGCTTATGGAAAAGGGGGGTCCTTAGAAACGGTCAAAGGATACAATGAATCGCTTCATCCAACGGGGTATTTCTTCTATGACCAAACTCCAGAAGCGATAAGAAGGGCTGTGGAGCAATTCGAACGATTACCATTCAATCCAGTCCACTGTCGAGAGCATGCTTTGAATTTCTCTCCGGAACGGTTTCGTACAGAATTCAAACAGTTTATAGAGGAAAAAATAGCGCACAAACAGCAAATTTGGGAAAAGGCAACGAAAATCAATGTAGTAAAATCTTATATCATTTCAGACGTTCACTGGACAAAGAAACAATCAATCAGTTAGGAGCGATGATGATGTTATTAAATGAGGAGTTAGTGAGAGATTGTTTTTATCAAGTTAATAAAGAAAATACATGTAAAGAATTAAATAGCCAAATGTATATATGGAATGAGCAAAATAATACGTATTACAAGATTGGAGAAATAGGGACTGTGATATGGGAATATTGCAAGTATCCGATAAGTGAGCAGCAAATCGTAGCAATGTTAATGGAGGACTATGAAGTTTCAAAAGAAGAATGTGAGCAGCAAGTAGAATATTTTTTAGCAGAATTATTAGCAGATAATTTACTAATAAAGGTAGATTTAAAAGCATGTTTAGAGTGATACGGAAAGTCAAGAAATTTATAGAAATGGATTTTAAACTAAAATGCCTAATGATGGAGGCATTTATTTTTTTGGCAAGAGGTAGGTTTTTGAAACTATTGCCATTCGCGAAAGTTGCTCCTAGTCTGGGCGAAGAATCGATGGAAACGGAAGTTCAGGTAAATGGCAATGAAAAGATGATAAAAGATGTATCTTTGGCGATTGAGACGATGAGCAAATATACATTTTGGGAAAGTGCTTGCCTTGTCCAAGCAATTGCAGCAACGAGAATGTTAAATAGAAGAAAGATTCCAACCACTTTATATCTAGGTATTGCTAGGGACCAAGCAGGCAAAATGGAGGCACATGCATGGGTTAGAAGTGGTTCTCATTATGTGACAGGTGCACGCGGTAAACAACGGTTCACCGTTGTGAATACATTTGCCGGTGGTATGAGTAAAAGAGGTGAAAAGAATGAAGGGATCAGAAGAAATTGATCTGCATAGCTGTGCTAATGAACTGCAGTTGTTATTAAGGCTATTGAATGAGGAAGAAGACTCCGTAAAACTGATAGAAGAATTTCATAAAAAGGTAGATTGGAAGGATTTTCTTCAGTTAGTTTATTTTCATAAAGTGTATCCATCCATCTATTTAAGATTGTCTGGTACAGACTCTCCCTATTTGCCTAACAACGTAGTCAAACTAGTAGAGGGTTTATATAAAGACAATACAATCAAAATGCTCCAATTGATCAAAGAACTAGATAATATTTCAACTGCATTAACGAAGAATGAGATCCGCATGCTGACTTTAAAAGGACCAATTCTTTCCTATTATTTGTACGGAGACTTATCTTCTAGAACTTCCAACGATCTTGACATTCTGATTTCCTTTCAAGATTTAAAGTCGACGATAGAAATACTTCGAGCAAAAGGATATGAAATGGAGTATGAACCACCACGAAAATTAAAAGACTGGCAAAAAAGAAACCATCATCTTGAATTCCTTCATAAAGAGAAAAATTGCAAAGTGGAGGTGCATTGGAGACTTCATCCTGGTCCTAGTAAAGAGCCGAGCTTTGAAGACTTATGGAATAATCGAAAAACGGTGTCTATAGGGACAACAACATTCTACACATTAGAAGAGGAAACATTATTCTACTATCTTGTAACACATGGAGCGCGTCATGGCTGGTTTCGAATTCGGTGGCTAGAAGATATTGTGCAACTGTTGAGGAGAGAAGAAGATATTAATAGTTTTCCAATGGTCTTTATGGAAAATCAAGCCTGCCACCTCTATCAACAAGCGCTCTATTTAGTAGAAAACCTACAATTAAGCCCAAAAAGGTATCAGAGAAAGATAAAGAAGCAATCGAAGGGACTTGCACAAAAGGCTTTTCTATTCATGAGAGAAAGAATCAACTTTTTTCATCCTCCAGACAAGACATGGGATAAGGAAGGAAAAAAGTATCTATTTATGATGAAACCATTTAAGCAGAAGGCAGCTTACATTATTCGGAAATTCTATGCCAATTCATGGGATGCAGAAGTGCTTCCTTTACCAAAATCATTGCACTTTCTTTATCTTCCATTAAGACCGATTTTATGGCTGTGGCGAGTAATTTTAAAGCAAAAAGTTTCACTTAGGAGACTTTAGAAAATGAGAAATCTTATTGTTTTTTTTAAGAAACTGCAGGCAGTTACTGGAACGAAGATGTATCTTAATATTTTTCTTAGCATTCTAATAAGTGCCCTTGAAGGAATTAGCATTTATCTTTTAATACCAATGCTTTCTGTTATTGGATTGTTGAATATGCAGATAAACGATCTGTTTCCTATTACTTTAATAGTAGCAGCAATGGAAAAGCTGCCTTTTCAACTAAATTTGACTTCTGTCTTATTGATTTATCTTATATTGATAGTTGGCCAGGCTTTGCTGCAACGGAGTCAAACGATTTTAAATACAGATATCCAGCAGAACTTTATTAAACAGTTGCGACTAGAGACATATGAATCACTTATCAAAGTGAAGTGGGAATACATGCTGAGAAAAAGAAAGTCGGATTTTAACTATATTCTCACAACAGAAATATCACGAGTCGGCGTGGGAACACATAGTATTATCCAATTAATCAGCATTGTATTTTTTACTATTGTTCAAATAATGCTGGCTTTTCTCTTATCACCATCCTTAACAAGCATTGTCTTAATTAGTGGTGGGCTACTTAGTGTTTTTATGAGGAAATTCGTGAGGAATTCTAAAACAATCGGCAAAGAAACAACAGAGTTAATGAACGATTACTTTGGAGGAATTACAGAACAGTTTAGTGGAATGAAAGATATGAAAAGCAATATGCTTGAGCCATCTTTCTTTGATTGGTTTCAGTCTAAGTCTCATTTAATACACCATAATGTGATGAATTTGGTTCGCTTAAATGCTAAGTCTGTATTCATTTATCGACTGATGGCTGGTTTCTTGATTGTTCTTTTTGTTTCTATTTCTTTTTCCTTTCTTAAACTGCCGCCAGAGAAGCTTATGGTAATTATTTTGATTTTTTCAAGATTATGGCCGCGATTTTCCTCCTTGCAAAGCAATGTAGAACAAATTGTTTCCATGTTTCCGGCATTAGATCATGTTCTGCGTGTTCAAGCGGAAAGTAACAAAAGCCAAGAATGGAGTACCTTTCGCACAAGGGAATGGGAGCCGTTTATTCTCGAACAAGCAATAGAATGTGACCATGTCTATTTCCGCTATCAAGCATCTCAGGAAGGCTGGACACTAACAAACGTAAATATTCATTTTCCGCTTAAGAAAACAACCGCAATAGTTGGGCCGTCAGGAGCGGGAAAGACGACATTAGTCGATTTAGTAATGGGCTTGCTGCAGCCTGAAAAAGGCAGATTGCTTGTAAACGGAAAATCGTTAACAGAGGAGGAGTTACTGTTATATCGGAATTCCATTAGTTATGTTGCTCAGGAGCCTTTTTTATTTCATAGCAGCATTCGAGATAATTTATTAATGGTTGCCCCAAAGGCGACAGAACTGGAATTATGGCAAGCTTTGTCATTTGCTGCTGCGGAGCACTTTGTTAAACAGATGCCGGAAGGATTGGATACGGTTATTGGAGATAGAGGAATAAGGCTTTCAGGCGGAGAGCGCCAGCGTCTTGTTTTGGCGAGGGCCATCTTGAGAAAACCAGCTATTCTCATACTAGATGAAGCAACAAGTGCATTAGATAGTGAAAATGAACAGAAGATTCAGCAGGCTATTGATCGATTAAAAGGGAAAATGACGATAATCGTAATTGCTCATCGTTTATCAACGATTCGAAATGCAGATAAGGTATTAGTCTTGGAATCTGGAAAGGTAATACAAGAAGGAGAATATAAGCAATTGACGCAAACAAAGGGAGCGTTAAGAAAAATGCTTGTTTCCCAAGAATTAGCTGGAAATCAAACGTTGGCTTAATTTCAAAAAGGAGAGGATGAAATTGAAACTTGTTTTATTGTCTGGCGGCTCTGGCAAACGTCTATGGCCGTTGTCCAATGATGCCCGTTCAAAGCAGTTTCTGAAAGTGTTAACCGATGAAGAGGGCAATAAGGAATCGATGGTTCAAAGAGTATGGGGACAGCTAGAAAAAAATGATCTTGCTAAGGATTCGCTGATTGCAAC
This sequence comes from Niallia circulans, assembly GCF_003726095.1. NCBI lineage: Bacteria > Bacillati > Bacillota > Bacilli > Caryophanales > Bacillaceae > Niallia > Niallia circulans. The sequence goes on along the minus strand of NZ_CP026031.1, from coordinate 3,357,459 downwards.
AAGTAAATCACAAGTGGAAATGATTCAAATACAAGTGGGAACACAAGTGCCGATTGTGGTGGAACCAACAAGAAGGGATACATTTCCAGCAATTGCTCTAGCTGCTGTCTATTTATATTCTGTTAAAGGCTGCAGTCCTCATGAAGTGATAGCGATACTTCCTGTTGACCCTTTTGTAGAGAATCACTTTTTTTCAAAGGTAAAAGAGCTTGAGAAAACGCTGATAGAAAGTACTGCAGAGCTTGCTTTAATAGGAGTGCAGCCAACCTATCCTTCTGAAAAATATGGATATATGGTTCCTTATGATGAAGAAAAGAGGAACTATATCCGAGTATCCGCCTTCAAGGAAAAGCCGAGACGAGAAGAGGCAGAAAGACTAATAGAAAGTGGCGGATTATGGAACAGTGGGGTGTTTGCTTTCCGAATCGAATATCTGCTTAATATCTTGTTGGAAAGAGGCTACCCTATTCAATATGAACAACTAGTAAGTCAATATCACCTATTACCCCATAATAGCTTTGACTACGAGGTGGCAGAGAAGGCAGAGCAAGTAATTGCTTTATCTTATACGGGCTATTGGAAAGACCTTGGAACCTGGAATACGTTAACAGAGGAAATGCAAAATCCGATTAGTGGAAAGGGCTTTGTTAGTAAAGGGATCACCAATTCTCATATTGTAAATGAGTTGGATATTCCTATTACATTAATTGGTTTAGATGATGTGGTGGTGGCGGCAAGTCCAGATGGTATTTTAGTAACAAATAAAGAGGATAGTCTGAAAGTGAAGGAAATATTAAAAGACCTAATAGAAAGACCTATGTTTGAAGAGAGAAGGTGGGGCTGGTATAAGGTGCTAGAACACACGAAATATCTCGAAGGAAATGAAGTTTTAACAAAAAGAATATGTGTAGAAACCGGGAAGAACCTGAGCTATCAAGTTCATTACAAACGAAGTGAGGTATGGACAGTTGTTAAAGGAGAGGGTGTCCTGGTATTAGATGATCAACTACAGCATATTCGGTCAGGGGATGTTATTCATATACCTCTAGGAACAAAGCATGCTTTAAGAGCAACAAGTACAATGGAAATTATTGAAGTACAGACTGGCAGTGAGCTAGTTGAAGAGGATATTTATCGATTCTCTCTAGAATGGAAACAAATAATGAATGAAATAACCTTTAAAAATCTCGCGATAAATTTATAAACAGGTATTGCTAGGAAGGCTTTAGTATGATATGTTCTTAATAAAGAATAAGGTGGGGGAACACTACTTAATATTCGTATTTTTTTAACTGTTTCGTTCTTTATTAAGAATAAATGAAGGTGAAGTACAATAAATGAGTGGTATAGCTGGAATCTTATATGAAAATCAAGCGAACATAGCAACGGAGTATGCTGGGAAAATAATGAATGGGTTTCAAGGATTCCCTTCCGATGATATTCAAGTATATAGCAGGATGAATATTTTCCTTGGCTGTCATGCACGGTGGATTACACCAGAATCAATGGGAGAGAGAAATCCCTATTACGATAAAACGAGCGGGGTGGTAATTACCTCTGATTCTATTATCGATAACCGAATGGAATTGTTTCAATCCCTGCAGGTTGATTGTTCCTTGCAGCAAACTATTTCTGATACGCAGTTAATCCTTCTTGCTTATCTTAAATGGGGGGAAGAAACCCCGAAATATCTGATTGGAGATTTTGCCTTTTTTCTTTGGGATGAAAGGCAGCAAAAGTTATTTGGTGCAAGAGACTTTTCGGGAAGCAGAACTTTATATTATGTGTATAAGGATAGGCAGTTTTACTTTTCAACAATAATAGAATCGTTATTGAAATTACCAAATGTTAAGCAACGGTTAAATGAGGAATGGCTAGCTGAATATTTAGCTATTGCTGGGGTAGTAGATACGGTTGATTCTTCCATTACGCCTTTTGTCGGGATTGAGCAAGTGCCGCCATCACATAGCATCACAATTGAAAAAGGAAGGAAAAAAGTAAAGAGATATAGTCAGATAAGCTCGGAAGTAAAACCAATACATTTACCTAGTGATAATGACTATGTAGAAGCATTTCAGGAGATTTATCAATCAGCTGTTCAAGCAAGGCTTAGAACCCATAAAAAGGTGGGGTCTCAGTTAAGTGGTGGATTGGATTCAGGATCGGTTGTCAGCTTAGCAGCCAAACATCTTCCAGAAGATGCTGGCTTACATACTTTTAGCTATATACCACCTAAAGATTTTATTCCATTTGGTCCGAAGAATTTAGTAGCCAATGAATCATCCTTTGTACATAAAACAGTGAATTATATTGGCCGTTTGCAGGATCATTATCTGGATTTCGAAGGGAAGGATTCCTACAAACAGATAGACGAATTTTTAGAAATAATGGAAATGCCCTATAAGTTTTTTGAAAATTCATTTTGGATTAAGGGGATTTTTGAAGAGGCGCAAAAACGGGACATTGGTATTCTTCTGAATGGAAATCGCGGAAACCTGTCTATATCGTGGGGAGGGGTGCAGGATTATTTTCCTCTTCTGCTAAAACAATGTAGATTGCTTAAGCTCTATAAAGAAGTGGAAGCATATAGCAAAAACATTGCAAGACCGCGGAAAAGGGTTGCTGCGATGGTGCTTAGAGAAACTTTTCCTTTTTTAAATCAGCAAAGGAAGAAATATACAACGGGAGGGCCGCCGCCGCTGATTAATCCAGAGTTTGCAGCGAAAACAAGAATATATACGAAATTAGCAGAAGCAGGAATGGATGCAACAGGATGGTTTTCTGAATTAAACGCATTTGAGCAAAGGAGAAGACATTTTGATGACTTATTTCACTGGAATGCTTCCAATACATTCATGACCAAACTTTCGCTGAAATATGGATTAATCAGTCGAGACCCGACAAATGATATACGAGTTATTCGTTTTTGTTTGTCTATTCCAGAAGATCAGTATGTACAGAAGGGAATGGATCGTGCCCTGATAAGAAGAAGTACGGAGGGGTATTTGCCTGATGAAATACGACTGAATCAGCAAATAAGAGGGGCTCAAGGGACGGATTGGCTTTATCGAGTGATTCCCCATTGGAAGAGTCTATTGCAGGAGGCTAGGGAGGTTTCAAAAGATCCAGTGATTCTTTCTTATATCAATTATAATTGCTTGAAAAGGGGACTGGATAAGTTAGGAAAAGGAGCAATTTCTGAATACGCAGTGGATCCTGATGTCCGAGCATTGTTCAGAAGCATTATCGTGTATCGGTTTCTAAAGAAGCTAAAATTGGCAGGATGAGTAGGAAGATACTAGATCTTTCAACTTGAAGGGAGGTGATAAGATGAATAAGCTTGAATGGAAAGAGCCGAACTTAGAAGTTTTAGATGTTAAAGAAACGATGGCAGGACCATTTAATAACAATAAGTTAGATGCAACGTATGAAACGGGAACGCCATTCCCTGATCTTGGCTGGAGCTAATGCTCAATTCCACTTTTAGGACATAATAGTTATATTTTTTCAATCTGCCTCCATCCTTCGCTGCTAAGAAGGTTGAGGCTTTTCTTTTTGAAAGGATAAGGAAGAAGGTGTAGGAGGGAAATATGATAACAAAAAGCGCATTTCGTTATTATGCTTTTGGATGCCATGTGTACAGCGAATTCATGCTGCCGGAGTTATGTAAAGAAGAAAAGGTAGAAGCCATTCCAGAACTAGTGATTAAAGAAAAAGACCTGCGGGAATATTGGAATGCTAAAGCAAAAGCAAATAACTATTTTGTCATAGAGAGGGATATGGTTCTCTTCCATGTTCCAAATATCGCGATATTCTTAATCGAAAAAGGAGAAAGCATTTCTATCACGTTGTTGTCGGCAAATAAAATGGATGAAATGCGTCTCTATTTATTAGGTACATGTATGGGTATTCTGCTCATGCAAAAACGAATTCTTCCTCTTCATGGCAGTGGAATTGTGATAGAGGGAAAAGTATATGCCATTGTAGGGGACTGTGGCGCGGGCAAGTCCACATTAGCAAGAGCATTTTTACAAAAAGGCTATAAATTGATAAGTGACGACATTATTCCAGTCCAATTAAATAAAGGCGGAAATCCAATTGTTATCCCTACCTATCCCTATCAAAAGTTATGGCTTGAGAGTTTGCATGAGTTTGAAATGACTAATCGTTCTTTCAAACCGATTGCTTATCGAGAAGAGAAATTTAGTGTGCCGATAGAACAGCAGTTTGAAACAAGCTGTCTCCCGCTGGCAGGCATCTTTGAGCTCACAAAAAAGGATGGAGAGAAGATTGAAATAAAAGAAAAACGGAATCTTGAACGGCTGCAAATATTGTATAAGCATACTTTTCGGAACAGCTTTCTACAACCATTAGGTTTATTGGAATGGCACTTAATAACCACATCTAAATTCTTAAAAAGTACCTTTATTTATAAAATCGAGCGGCCGAAATCTCGCTTTACTGTAAATGAACTGGTAGAACTTATTTTAACAAAGCAAAAGGGAGAAGAAGACAAATGAGGAAAACACAAACGCAAATAGATAAACAGACGATCGTTGTGCAAACCCTAGGACATATTGTGAGTGATATGAATGGAGAAAAAGTAATGTTAAGCATTGCGAATAGCAAATACTATAATTTAGGCCATATTGGAGGCGATATTTGGGAATTAATAAAGGAGCCAATCTCGATTGACAGAGTGGTAGCTACCTTAATGGAAAAGTATGACGTAACACAACGAAAATGCGAGCAGCATGTTTGTTCCTTCTTGGAAACATTAAAAGAGGAAGGTTTGATTACAATAAAGAGTACCTAAAGGAAAAGAGGAGAATGAATGATTGGCGAAAGAATTCGATATTTACGTCAGCGAAAAGGTTATTCGTTATCTAGGTTGGCAAAAGAGGCAGAGGTATCCAAAACATACTTAAGCAACATCGACAGAGGCTTACAAAATAATCCCTCTCTACACTTCTTAGAAAAAGTAGCGGCTAAACTAGGAACAAGCGTGGAATACTTAATTAGTGATGATTTTGAAAAGGATATGCTTAATAATAATGCAAGCAGTAAAGGAACGATCAAATAGACGTAAGAGCCATCAAAAGATACATAGTTAAACTTTGATAAAGGGAAAGTAATCCCCTTTCTGCCTACTTTCCCTGCAATCCCTCCTAAAAGATTTTAATCCTCCCATCGTTCTTCATTTTCATTCATTATGTTATTCATACAATTACAGCAGACAGACATCCTTTAAGGTTGAGTAAAATAATATATATAATAGAAGAAACTAGGTAGCGCTTACAGGAAAGAGATAGGAGTAAAGTAATATTTACAAATATTCAGAAAATGTGATAACATGCTATCCATGTGCGTTATACAGAACTATTTTCTTGAAAAAAAAAGCGAGAAATTCTCGCTTAATGAAAAGATTTATTCTGATATAAGTTTTTTAGACAGATAGCTGCTCCAAACTTTAAAGCCTTGTTCATTTGCTTGTGATCTATCACCTAACTCAACGTAATAATCTTTAAGTTTTAAATCATTGCTCTCAGGCCATGCTTCCCAATGATTCCAATAGGGAATTTCTTTCGATTCAGCAAATTTCTTCAAATCGCTTACTTGCATAGGATAGAGGCCTGCATTATACAGGGGATGTGCTGGCATTAAAACAAATGTTACATCTGGCAGGACATCTTTTGTTTCATTAATCACTTGGTTGACATTCAATAAGGTTGTAGAAATATCAACTACTCCGTTATCATTCAACAAAAAAGGCTCCCAGATAACCATATCTGGCTTCTGTTCGATAATAGATTCATATTCATTATTATTTACATAATCGGATGAAGTTTCTTCATATGTAATGCTATCAATTGTTACATATTTATCATATTTACTAGCTAATGCTTCTTGCAATGGTGTAATTAACCCAAGCTCTTGATCACCAATTTCATCGGAACCAACCAATAATATATGAAAGGGTTGTTTCTCTGTAAGTTTCTCTTCCAGTACTTTCTGTGCACTTTCTGGCCATGACTTTGCAAAGCTCATATAGTAATCAAGACTAAAGTACTGGTCTTTATTCTCTTTATTTTCTACTTTACTATCTGCTTCTTTAGTAGGATGGATGTTAGATAGAGGACGGTCCTCCCGAATATTCCAATGGATATTCCCAATAACAAGAATAGCCACGAGAATAATAGAAAGGATGGATAAAATAATAGCTTTCATTGAAACCTCCTAAAATTTAAGTATAGTCTTTTAGTAATCTACCAAATTAGTACATTAGATAGGAAACTTCTCCCTTTTTAAAAAAATATATATCAAAAATGTAAATTAATTGATATAGTAAAACACGTAAAAACTTTTCATTTAAAATTATGACAAGAAATGACAATATATGCAACGTTATATGATATAATATTTTTGGTTTTTATATTTTTCTAGGAGGAAGTCATGGAAGAAACTATTAGTCTAAAAGAATTATTTGATACGTTAAAGAAAAGAGTATCACTTATTGTCTCCATTACATTAGTAGCAATGATAGTAAGTGCTGTTGTAAGTTATTTTATTATTACGCCAGAGTATAAATCATCGACACAAATTCTTGTAAACCAGGCAAAAGATGATTCAAAAGCTGTATTAAATTCAGGGGAAGTACAAGCAAACGTACAATTAATAAACACGTATAGTGTTATTTTAAAAAGTGCGGCTATCTTAAATATTGTAAAAGACGAATTGGATTTAGATATGAGTGTGTCTACATTGAACAGTAAAGTTACAGTAGAAAGTTCACAAGGTTCACAGGTTATGACTGTATCAGTCACAGATGCTGACCCAACAGTGGCCTTGCAAATTGCAAATAAAACAGCAGAAGTATTCGAAAAAGAAATTAAGAATATTATGAGTATCGATAATGTCACTGTATTGCCATTAGCAGAAGATCAAGAAAATCAATCTCCTGTTAGTCCTAATCCACCATTAAATATTGCAATTGCAGCAATAGTTGGATTAATAATAGGTGGTGGAATAGCGTTCCTATTGGAATATCTTGATAACACAGTAAAAACAGAACAAGATATTGAGAAATTACTAGAGTTACCAGTACTAGGAGCTATTACAAAAATTGATGAAAGTTTTGAAGCAAAACAAAGAGGCACTCAAAAAGGAAGAGGTAGGGGGGATTTACTTGGCAGCAAGTAAAAGAGCAAAAAAAGGCGGACTAGGACTGAATAATAGAAGGAAGCTTATCGCAAAGTATGATCCTAAATCACCTATTTCTGAACAATACAGAAATATTCGAACCAATATCCTTTATTCAAGTATAGATGAAGAAATTCGGTCTATTTTAGTCACTTCTTCTGGACCTGGGGAAGGGAAATCAACCACAACTGCTAACTTAGCAATTGTTTTTGCTCAACAAGGCAAAACAGTGTTACTAGTGGACGCTGATTTACGTAAACCGACTGTGCATTATACGTTTAATTTAAATAATACAACTGGATTGACCTCTATATTAACGAACCAAATGGAGTTAATGGAAGCTGTTCACCAGTATGACGAGAAAAATTTATATGTTCTTCCAAGCGGTCCAATACCACCGAATCCCTCTGAGTTATTAGGATCAAAAGCCATGAGCTATTTCCTAGAACAAGCTTTAGAAGAATTTGATATTGTCTTATTTGATACTCCACCAGTTATGGCGGTAACGGATGCTCAAGTCCTGGCAAATCTTTGTCATGGAAGTATTTTAGTGGTAGGTAGTGGGAAAGCGGATAAAGATGCTGTGGTAAAAACAAAAGAACAGCTCGCTTCTTCTACAGGGAAAATATTGGGCGTTGTATTAAATAATAAAAAGAATGATAAAAATAGTAATTACTATTATTACGGCACAAACTAATATCTAACAAGATATAATCGAAAATACCGCCGGTATATGCTATTTACGGAAAAAATGATCAATGTTACTATTTGATAATGTGATAGAAAGATACTAAATGAATAAAAATAGAGAGGTGTAGCACGATGATTGATATACATTGTCATATATTACCGAATATTGATGATGGAGCACAGACATTAGAAAATAGTTTAGAGATGGCTAAGACTGCTATTAATGAAGGGATTACAACAATTATTGCTACACCTCATCATAAGAATAACCAATATATTAACGAGAAGTCATCCATTCTAGAAAAGGTTAATGACTTAAATGCTGTTTTAAAACAAGAAAACCTTCCTCTTAATATACTTCCAGGGCAGGAAGTTCGAATTTATGGAGAAGTGTTAGAAGATTATAATAAGGGTGAGGTTCTAACACTGAATCATACAAAATATCTTTTCATTGAATTTCCTTCTTCCTCTGTACCACGATATGCAGAAAGATTATTATATGAATTGCAAACAGAGGGGATTATTCCAATTATTGTACACCCTGAAAGAAACAAAGAATTGCAAGAAAAACCGGATCTTCTTTATAAGTTTGTAAAAAACGGAGCATTGACTCAAGTAACAGCATCCAGTGTAGTAGGATACTTTGGGAAAAATGTGAAAAAGTTTTCGGAACAGATGATAGAGCATAATTTAACTCATTTTATTGCTTCAGATGCCCATAATATTCATAATCGCACTTTTAAAATGGCTGAGTCTTTAGAGATGATTAAAGAAAATTTTGGAATGGATTATATTTATCTTTTTAAAGAAAATGCTGAATTACTAATTGAAGATAAAAATATAATAAAAGAGATTCCAGAGCGTATACAAAGAAAGAAGTTTTTAGGAATATTTTAATTATATAATTTACTAGATAACTAATAATAGAAGCTATAATAATTGTTATTGTAATTTTATTATTAGTTATCTATAGACTACATAAAAAAGTTAAGGGATAGGTGGTATAGTGATGTCTGAATTTTATAAGGATCAATCTCTGTATTTAGAAAAGAAAAAGAATATATCTGTAAATACAGCTCGAAGCTACCTTGTAATGAAAAGATCAATAGACATCATTGGTTCATTTTGTGGATTAATTGTTCTAAGTATCCTTTTTATTATTATTGGTCTTTTAATTAAATTAGAAGATCCAAAAGGGAAAGTTTTCTTTAAACAATTAAGAGTAGGAAAAGATGGAAGAGAATTTTATATGTATAAGTTCCGCTCGATGGCTTCTGATGCTGAAGAGCGATTGAAAGAATTATTAGCTTTAAATGAGGTTTCAGGTGCAATGTTTAAGATGAAGGATGATCCACGAGTAACAAAAGTGGGTAAGTTTATCCGAAAAACTAGTCTAGATGAATTACCGCAGTTGATTAATGTGCTGAAGGGTGAAATGAGTTTAGTAGGCCCGAGGCCACCACTTCCTCGAGAAGTGGCAGAATATACTCCATATGATAAACAAAGACTATTAGTAGTGCCAGGATGCACAGGGTTGTGGCAAGTTAGCGGGAGAAGTAATATTGGGTTTTCTGAGATGGTAGAGTTGGATTTGCTTTATATCAAAGAGAGATCTATTATGAAAGACATTAAAATTATCTTAAGAACAGTTTTAGTGTTATTTGGATCAAAAAATGCATTTTAATTTCGTAGGAATAATCTAATAAGCAGAATAATCGAGTAGAAATTAAGTTTTTAAAGATACTTTTAATAGTTAATAATTATTATTGTTTTAAAATAAATAGGGTAATTAGTGAGGAATAATATTATGAAAGTTTGTTTAGTTGGTTCAAGTGGAGGTCATTTAACGCATCTTCATATGTTAAAACCTTTTTGGGAAAATGAAGAAAGATTTTGGGTTACCTTCGATAAGAGTGATGCTAAAAGTATCTTAAAAAATGAAAAAATGTACCCATGTTACTACCCAACCAATCGTAATGTGAAAAACACAATTAGAAATACAATTTTAGCTTATAAAATCTTAAAAAAGGAAAGACCAGATATTATTATTTCCTCTGGTGCCGCTGTTGCTGTGCCTTTTTTTTATCTAGGAAAGTTATTTGGTTGTAAAACAGTGTATATAGAGGTATTTGATAGAATTGATTCACCAACCCTTACTGGAAAATTAGTATATCCTGTTTCTGACAAATTTATTGTTCAATGGGAAGAAATGAAGAAGGTATATCCTAAAGCAATAAATTTAGGAGGTATTTTCTAGATGATATTTGTAACAGTTGGAACACATGAGCAACAATTTAACAGGTTAATTATGGAAATTGATCAATTAAAAGCAAATGGAAGAATTGATGATGAAGTCTTTATTCAAACAGGTTATTCAGATTACGAGCCAAAGCACTGTCAGTGGACAAAGTTTGTAAGTTTTGATGAAATGACGAATTACATTGAAAAATCTCGTATAGTAATTACCCATGGAGGTCCAGCAAGCTTTTTAAGTGTTTTAGAAAAGCATAAATCCCCGATTGTAGTGCCTAGGAAATTTGAGTTTGATGAACATGTAAATAATCATCAATTTGATTTTGCAAAGAGAATCCAAGAGCGTGGTTATGGAATATATTTGGTTGATGATATAAAAGACTTATCTGAAACTATTAAAAATTTCTCGGATACCAATGAGGATTTTGTATCAAATAATACACAATTTATCGATCAATTCAAAATAATTATTAAAGATTTAATGAGGAGCAAGTGAATGAAAACAGTAGGAATTATGTCAATGCAAAGAATCTATAATTATGGATCATTCTTACAGGGTTATGCCTTAAAGCGGCTAATAGAAATGTCTGATCAGAATATTGAGGTGCAATTTCTAGATTATCGTCCGGGAGATCCTTTAATTAAAACTGATATTGCTGATAGGAAAAATAGTTTCAGTAGAAAGATTAGTAAAATTAAAGAATATAATCAAGTTAATGCTAAATTGATAGATAAGATTCGCTTTTTTAATCACAAAAGAACATATGCTAACCGTTTTTTTCCGCTTCTCGGTTTAACTGAACAACCTAATTATAATTATAATGTTGATGTACAAGTTATTGGTAGTGATGAGGTATTCAATTGTGTGCAATCAAATAGTAATGTTGGATTTTCTAGAGATCTTTTTGGACATAATTCTGAAGCAAAGAAAGTCATTTCGTATGCAGGGTCTTTTGGTAATACAACATATGAAAAAATAAATGAATATTCAATTGGTGAAATGTTAAAGGAAGATTTTCAGGCATTTGCTCAAATCTCCGTTAGAGATGAAAACTCTCGCAGTGTAATAGAAAAACTCACTGGCAATAATCCTTCAGTAAATGTAGATCCTGTTTTAGCATATGATTATATGAAATTAGAATCGAAAATTCCCAAAAATCGTCTATTTAAAGATAAATATATTATAGTTTATGGATATTCTGGCAGGCTTACTAGTGAAGAAAATAAAATGATTAAGGAATATGCTAGAAATAAAGGTGCTAAGGTAATATGTATAGGCGGCGTCCAAGATTGTTGTGATAAATTTATTGATTGTGACCCGTTTGAAGTTTTAGCTTATTTTCGTGATGCTGAGTCCATTGTTACTGATACTTTTCATGGAACAATATTTTCAATTATAAATAATAAACAATTTTGTACAATAATTAGAAAAAGTGTTGGAAACAGTTATGGTAACGAAGAAAAGCTAGGTTATTTATTAGGTTTATTTGGTCTTGATTCTCAACGTTCAGATAACTTATCATTAGATGGCTTGTCCTCAATATTATCTAATGAAATTGATTATGATAGTGTCAATAAAAAACTAAACCTAGAGAGAGAAAAGGCGATAAATTATTTGAAATCTAATATATAGTTGTACTTTTGATAAGAAGAGGAGTATATATGAAAACTAATACAAATAAATTGAAGGAATATGGAAAGAAATTTTTGCAAAAGATTCGTCTTCGTTATTTAGCAGGTAAAGATATAAGAAGATTTTCGAAAACAGCCTCCTTTTCAATTTATGATTGTTCATATGAACAATTATGTTCGAGAATAATATACAATGTTCATGCGATTGAAAAAGGATTGTCTCGTAATGAAAATATTCGATTAGGATTTGGTAAAAAGGCTCTTTCTGTTCTTAATGATGCTTTAGTGGTTTATACAAAAAGTGGCTATTCTCAGGATAGTTTTCCTTATAGACAAGGGCGTTCTATTATACTGCGGTATAAAAAATTTCACGAGAGTAAGAATTTTGATGTGAGTTTTTTGAGTGAAATTATAGATAGCACTTTTTTGGAAGATTACAATCAAGTATTTAGAGAAGCAGGAACTAAAACTATTTATCGAGAGGAAAAAAAGCAAAATCATAATAAGGATTTTTATTCATTAGCTCAAAATCGATATAGTATTAGAGAGTTTTCTGGACAACCTATAGATATAAATAAAGTGAATAATGCAATAAAGAATGCTGGAAAAACTCCCTCTGTTTGTAATAGACAAGGATGGAAAGTTTACGTTGTAACTAATAAAGAAAAAATGAAAAATTTACTATATTTGCAAAGAGGGTTTAAAGGATATCCCAAATTGCCTGAGGTGGTTTTGGCAATAAGTGTTTCTAATAGTACATTTTTGAGCCCTGTAGAAAGAAATGAGGCTTTTGTTGATGGTGGCCTATTTTCAATGTCAGTGATTTATGGCTTAGAACACGAAGGCTTAGCTGCTGTCCCGTTAAACGCGATGATGAATTCTAGGGATGAAAAGGATATAAGAAAGTTAATAGAAGTTGACGATTCTGAACAACTAATATTATTTATTGCAATTGGTGACTTTAAAGAAGAGACAATTGTTCCCGCCTCTGATAGAAAAAGTATTGAAGATTATACTATTTATATAAAATAAATGAATAGTATATCTTTACTTTCCATCAGGTAAAAAAGGATATTTTTTGCAACTATTACTTTCGAATAGTATTAAAAGTAATAGATAATAAACTCTTATATTATAAAAAATTATGCTAGTAGGGGCTAAAAATGAATTCGTTGATATCTATTGTAATACCACATTTTAATTCAAGTGATAGGATAGGAAAGCTCCTTAATTCACTAATGGTGAAAGAAAAGGATAATTTTGAAATTATTATTGTTGATGATAAGAGTAGTGTTACAGAAATAGAAAACTTAAAAAGAATTGTGAAGCAATTTCCTTTAAATATATCTTTGTATGAAAACCAAACAAATAAAAAAGGTGCCGGTGTTTGTAGAAATATCGGGATTCAAAAGGCTACTTCTCCATGGATTTTGTTCGCAGACAGTGATGATCATTTTACTGATAATTTCTATAAGTTTATAGAACCGTATTTAACAGCAGATTTTGATATAGTTTATTTTCCACCTACATCTCAAGATGAAAATGGTAATATAACAACTAGACACCTTTCTTATTCCAAACCAATCGAAGAATATTTGGAAACTAGGGATAGTAGTAAAATAAAATATCAAATACAAGTGGTTTGGTCAAAATTATTTAGAGCAGAAATGATTAAAAAACATAATATTACTTTTGATTCAACGTTAAGCAGTAATGATGTTATGTTTAGTTTAAAATGTGATTATTATTCAACTTCATTTACAGTTGATTCAAATACAATTTATAGTTGGGACTTTAATTCCAAAAGTATAACTAGTGCGATGAGTAAAGAAAAATTTTCGGATATTTTGGATGTATATATAAGAAAAAATAATTTTTTCAGAGAAAAGCTAAGTACTAAAGAATATAAAAATATAAGGAATTCTGCCATAAGACTTACTGGAATGGCACTTGTAAGGTATAAGTTTGGTTTATCTTATAGCTTAGGAATTTTTATTAAATTGCTTAGAAATAAACATATATTAATTAAACTATCAGACATTAAGATTAGTAGATTAAAAAATTTTTTAAAGAATAACCAATTTTATAAACAAGAAACTGACTAATAAAATTAGTGAAAAGAATTTCGTTTTTTAGGATACATTAGCGTTATTTATGAAAAAATGAAAATTCAAAAGTTATTTTTAAGAATAACACTAAATCGTAAGGATTTTAGATAGCAAGTGGATACACTTGGGAATAAATCAAATTGCGCAGCGACCTGCGCAACGGAAGAAAAGGATGCTCACAATTTGTTGTAATAGACGCATGAAAATCTAGCCTAAGAAAACTGCTACAGCTTTTTTTCGCGTCGTTTTGCTCATATAAGATTATTGTCAAAGTGCGATTAAGCTTTCTGGTAGATAGTGTTGCATCCAAAGCTTCTTTAGAAGATAGTGGGAGGATACATGAAAATACAGGATATTCATAAATACAAACTGCCCTATAACAAAAGGATCAAGGGATTAAATTGGATATTAAATAGATTCGTTATGGTTTCGGAAAATTTACTACTTCGCAAACAGCCAATTAAAAATTGCATAGGAAAAAGTAAAGGCGAAAAAAAAATCATTCTGTCAATGACGACCTATCCAGGGCGTAATAACATAGTCGGATGGACGATTAAGTCACTTCTGAATCAGAGTGTGCCGGTCGATCGGTTTATTCTATGGCTTGCAGAAGAACAGTATCCAGAAGAAGATATTCCGCAAGAAATCCAACAATATATGCAATATGGCTTAGAGGTTAGATTTTGTAACGATTTAAGGTCGCACAAAAAATATTATTATTCCATGCTTGAAAATCCAGATGCTATTGTAATTACAGTCGATGATGACGTTATCTATCCGGAAAATACGGTTGAAAAATTGTTAAGAATGCATAAAAAGTATCCCAATACAGTGATTTGCAATCAAGCACGTTGGATTGCAGTGGAAGGGGATCGACTTGCCCCTTATGTAAAGTGGAGAACAATGCTACCAGAAAAAGTTGAGCAGCCTAGTTATCGAATTTTACCAATCGGAGAGGGGGGCATCCTCTATCCACCTGGTGTATTATATAAAGATTTGTTTTCGGAAGAATTGCTTATGTCGCTAGCTCCATCGGTTGATGATCTTTGGCTAAAATTTATGGCTGTGAAACAAGGTACACGCGCCATGGTATCGGAGCCGGAGCAAAGGGGACTTTGCCCAGTTTGGGTGGTTGGACAGCCTTCTTCTTCGTTACAATCGCAAAATGTGCAAGGCGGAAATAACGATATTGCTATTGAAAAAATTATGAGACATTATCCGGAACTGTTTGCTATTTTACAAAATGATACATCTCGCTTTGTGAAATAATTACATATATAGACTTTTCTGGATAACGAAATCGTGTTAAGTTTATATTGATTTATAATATGGGGTTTGAATAGCAAGCCTTAATTTTGGTGAGGGAAAATAATGAACTTTAGAATAAAGAAGATTACCTCAACGGATTTAATAAGTTTAGTAATCCTTATTAGTTGTATAAATATTACCTTTTTAAATTCCATTTTTAGTGAAATGACTCAAATCCTTTTTTGGATAAGAATTGTTGCGATTATAGGACTTGTCATAAGAAATTTTTTTATTAGACATAAATACACAACTACATTTAAATGGCTAAGTGTATTTATTTTATTTTCTTTATTATGTACACAATTTGGTTATGGAAATGTTGGGTATGCGTTTAGATTGTTATCTATTCCATTCTTAATTTCGCTTTGTATCGATTCCTACCAGAAAAGTATTATTCCAATTTTGAGAATATGGAAAAATACTCTATGGGTAATTATTATTGCCGATGCATTATCAATGATATTATACCCAAGTGGATTATATAGCGATGACCTATACACTGAAAACTGGTTTTTAGGGTATAAGACGGCAAGATTAGTTTATAGTTTACCACTATGCATCATTACTGCATACTTGTCAGAAGTGAAAAATAAAAAAATTAATATAGAGAGTTATCTTGCCATTATAATTTCGGCAATATGTTTGTATCACTCTAAATCAACAGCAGCCAATGTTGGTATCCTATTGATAGGTGGGTTTTTTATTTTTTTTAACCTTAGTAAAATAATAAAGGGAAGCGAAAAAATTATATATAAAATTTTAAATTATAAAGTTTTTATTCCACTTTATGGACTGCTCGTTACTTTTACCATATTAATAGATCGGTCACCTATTATGCAGTATTTTGTTGTGAATATTTTAGGAAAAAGTCCGACGCTAACAACGAGGACATTCATTTGGGAAAGTTGTTTAAATGTGATTTCTTCCAGCCCGATATATGGAGTGGGTTATTTATATGCAGAAAAATATGTAGAGATAACAGGAAATGTGTTCGCAACCTCTGCCCATAATATGGTACTTAGCATTTTGGTGTCTACTGGAGTAGTGGGGCTACTTCTTTATGTTGCGATGGTTATAAGTGCAACAAAAAGAAAAAATGGTACGTATCAGCGGCATGAAGCGGTGTTAATTGCTGGTATTATTTCATTGTTAATAGTTGGCGTTACGTCTTCAACTTTGGTGTTTAGTGCTTTTGGTTTTGCTTTTTACATTTTATTAGGAATACCATTCAAAAAAAATATGTGATGGAGGACTATATGTGTCTAGGATAAAAAGATTTTTAATGAGAAATGAGCTGTCTATTGGATATAAGAAATCGCAAAAAAATAAAGTTAACCTAGAGTGGTGGAATAAAAAGCCCAATTTAGGTGATGGATTGGCAATTGTGATATATGATTGGATGCTTGATTATTACGGCTTGGACAAAGAACAAAAGGTAAATGGTACGAAGCATTTATTAACTGTTGGCTCATTGATTGGCATGGGTGGTTTTGATGCTACAGTTTGGGGAAGTGGAATCCATAGTGTCAGTAGTATGGAAGCAGTGGTAAAACAAAAAAAAAATAGAAAATATGATATCCGTGCAGTTAGGGGACCAATAACGAGATGGTTCTTGCAAGGCATCGGATATGAATGCCCGGAGGTATATGGAGATCCAGGTATATTGCTGCCTTTAATCTATAAGCCAGAAAATGTAGAAAAAAAATACCCGATTTCGGTGATATACCATATGTCTCAGAATGGAAAAGATGGAAACCGACGAGATGATTTGAATTATATCAATATAGAAACATACGATCATAAGTCTTTTTTGAACGATGTAGTTGCATCAGAGCTTGTTATTTCGTCTACTTTGCATGGTATTATTTTGGCAGAGGCCTATGGAGTTCCGGCTATTTTTTTAAAAAAGGGAATGGATCAGGAAATTATAAAGTTTTATGACTGGTACTTCTCAACAGGAAGAACTTCAGTTAAAATGGCTGAAACGCTAGATGAAGCTCTTAAAATGCAGGCAATGGAACTACCGAACCTATCGGAAATGCAGGAACAATTGATTGCTGTTTTTCCAAAAGATATCTGGAATTAAATTTAATAGTATTTATGGAAATATTACTGAACAGAATGATATATTTATCATTCTTTATATATGTTAACTAATATGTATTAACCATTACAATTATGTTGATTGTATTGATAATGAATTTTTTCAATTCACATGAAACGTAATTGAGGGGGATTTTACAAGTGAAAATAGAACGCACAAAAAATGCAACACGTAATATCATCTTTGGCGGTATTTTGAAGATATATCAAATTATTGTACCGTTTTTAATGCGTACAGCAATGATTTATTGGATGGGTATTGAGTATCTTGGTTTGAATAGTCTGTTCACGTCGATTCTTCAAGTGTTGAATTTAGTAGAGCTGGGAATAGGATCTGCCATGGTTTTTAGTATGTATAAACCCATTGCAGAAGATGATGAAAAAACCATCAGTGCATTGCTACGCTTATATCAAATATATTACCGTGTGATTGGGTGTATTATTGCGGTTGTAGGCTTGATAATTTTACCTTTTATACCGAGCTTGATTAGTGGTGAGGTACCTGGTGGATTGAATGTTTATATTCTATATCTATTAAACCTAGGAGCAACTGTACTTTCTTATTGGCTATTTGCCTATAAAAATAGCTTGTTAAATGCACATCAACGAAATGATGTGATAAGCAAGGTACAACTGTTTACAAACACTTTTCAGTACGGTTTACAATTGTTAGTTTTGTTTATTTTACAAAATTATTACTGGTATTTAATCGTTGCACTTTTTACACAGGCGATGACCAATATTTTAACTGCCGTTGTTGCTACGAAAATGTATCCTAATTATCGTGCGAAAGGTAGACTCGAAAAAACAGTAATTAGTCAGATTAACAAAAGGATAAGAGACTTGTTTACATCAAAGGTCGGTGCGGTAATTCTGAACTCTGTAGATACAATTGTGATATCTGCATTTTTAGGTCTTACCATGTTAGCTGTTTATCAAAATTACTATTACATTCTATCTTCTTTAATTGCCTTAGTCACTATTGTATTTAATTCATGTACTGCAGGTATTGGTAATAGTTTGATTAAGGAAACAAAGGAGAAAAACGTAGAGGACCTGAAAAAATTCACATTGATTATTGTATGGATTTCCGGATTCTGTACAGTTTGCTTGTTATGTTTGTATCAGCCAATTATGAAACTTTGGGTTGGAGAAAGATATGAGCTTTCTTTTATTGCTGTAATTTATTTTTGTATTTATTACTTCATATACGAAATAAATCAACTCCTAAATTTATTTAAGGATGCAGGAGGAATTTGGAATAAGGATAGATTCCGTCCTTTAGTAACAGCTTTGGCAAATTTGATAATGAATTTGATTATGGTTCAATTTTGGGGAATATATGGAATAATTTTATCCACTGTATTAGCTACATTGTTGATAGGTATGCCTTGGCTACTACACAATATTTTTAGCGAGTTATTTGATAAAAGCGATATGTGGCCTTATTTAAGAAAACTTTTTCGATATGTCATTGTAACAATTTTGGCGTGTATTTTGACTTATATCCCTTCTAGTTTGCTACAATTTTCAGATTTTACTACGCTTGTTACTCGCGGGATACTTTGTTGTATAATTCCCAATGTCATTTTCTATCTGGCATATCATAAACAGATAGAATTTCGTCAAAGTCTTCAGCTATTTGACAAAATGACAAAGGGTAAATTAGCCTTGGAAAAACGGTTGTTACGTTATTGAAATAGTAATGATTAGGGACTATATAAGGCTTATTATGTTTATACAAATTTTCAAAAAATACTGAGGCAAGAAGAAATAAGAAGGTGATGCAATGAAAAAGGAAAAAGTATCTTTTATTATTCCGGCATATAACGCACAGAAGTATATATTGGATTGTGTCACAAGGATTCTTCAGATTCCATATGAGGAGATTGAAGTGATTGTGGTAGATGATGGCTCTACAGATTTGACACTAGAAAAACTGAAGACTATTATAGATCATCGTCTTATGGTAGTCTCACAGAAAAATAGTGGGGTATCGGCAGCTAGAAATACCGGTATTCGAAAGTCAACTGGTAACTATATTGCATTTGTGGATGCTGATGATTTAGTGCTCCCCGAACAGTACAGTAAGATCTTGAACAGTGTAGGCTTTGATAAAGAGATTTACATGTTTGCATATGCTGTTATGAACCAAAAAATAGTGAGGAAAGTACCATTACCGCTCGAACCAGGTTGCTATAACGAGGCTGATGCAAGGTTACTTTGTGAAAGGCTTTACGATGAGCCTTTCTCTAAAAACTATAAAGCAACATATTTTGGCGGGAAGGTATATCAATACCTATTTTCGCGAAAATTTTTGCTTGATAATGAGCTTGCTTTTCCAATGAATATGAGGTTTGCAGAGGACTGTATTTTCTGTTTTTCTTGTTTTAGAGTAGTTAAGAAATTTGAAGTGTTGGCAGCAGAGTCCCCTTATCTGTACGTGGTATATAGTGAAAGTGCGAGTCACTCCTATAGGTCGGACTTTTGGAATGAACTGAAAAAATCGTACATGTCCGCCTGTAACCTTGCAGGAACTGAAGTCGGGCATAAGAATGAACTATATTTCCATTATGGTAATGAAGTAGTTCGTCGTACTGTACTGCATTTTTCCAATTGGAATCAGAAGAGGCAAGCTTTGGAGAAGATTCGTGAGGTCATGCAAGATCAGGAGTTCCTGGAGGCAGTAAAGGGAGTTCAGTTTGATAGTTGGACGTTTAAAGAACGTATGTTTCTGAGCTTGTATCGAAAACAGAAAGTGGAATTTGTCTACCTGATGATGAGGGTAAATAATATATTAAAAGAGTATTTAAAGAGATGAAGAACGATAGTATTACTCACGTTTAAGTAGATGATTTGTTCATCTTCTGACAAAGTGAGTGAAACATGAAATTCATGCTCTATCAGAGTTGAAGTTTACTGAAGTTCAAACTGGTTAGGTTTTATAAAATTAGATATCGGGCTTCTCAAAAAGACAACAAACAAATTAGATAAAGAGAAGGGAAAATGAACTTTCGCTATAGTTTCTTTTCTTAATTTTTATTGAAAGAAACAGGAATAATACTAATTAATTACTAGTTTACAAGTGAAGAAAACCCGCCAAAGGCTTGCTAGAGAAGAATATGGTTAGGTTAGAAAATGTTAGTAACAGGATTGATGAGAGCAAATTATTTGTGGAGAATATCAGGCATATTTCGAGAAGCAGTATACGCTTAAAAAATTTTTGTTTTTTATTTGAATACTAGTTTATCAAGGGAGAGATATAATTAAATGAAAATAACAGTTGCAGGCACTGGCTATGTTGGATTGTCTAATGCTATTCTTCTAGCTCAACATAATGAAGTTATAGCACTTGATATTATTCAAGAAAAGGTGGATTTGATCAATAATAAGAAGTCACCGATAATTGATAATGAAATTGAGGAATATTTAGCGACAAAGGATTTAAATTTGACAGCAACAACAGATAATTATGCTGCATTTAAAGACGCAGAATATGTAATTATATCTACTCCAACTAACTATGATCCGGAAAAAAACTATTTTAATACAAGAACGGTTGAAGCCGTAATTGCGAATGTATTATCCATTAATCCAGAAGCTATTATGGTTATCAAGTCAACTGTTCCTGTTGGATACACAGAGAAGATTAAAGAAAAGTTTGAAACGGATAATATTATCTTTTCACCAGAGTTTTTAAGAGAAGGTAAAGCACTATATGACAACTTGTATCCATCTCGAATTGTATTGGGAGAACAATCAGAAAGAGCAAAGGTGTTTGCTAATATGTTAGTCCAAGGTGCAATTAAAGAGAATATAGATGTTTTATTCACAAATTCTACTGAAGCAGAAGCTATTAAATTATTCGCTAATACATATTTAGCGATGAGAGTTGCATTCTTTAACGAACTCGATTCTTATGCTGAAGTAAGAGGTTTAGATTCAAAGCAAATTATTGATGGTGTAGGCCTAGATCCAAGAATCGGAACCCATTATAATAACCCTTCCTTTGGTTATGGCGGTTACTGTTTACCAAAAGATACAAAGCAGCTACTAGCTAACTATGCAGATGTTCCTAATAATATTATGACAGCAATTGTTGATGCTAATAGAACAAGAAAAGATCATATTGCAGAAATGATTATCAAAAAGAATCCAAAAGTTGTTGGTATTTATCGCTTAACAATGAAAATGGATTCAGACAACTTTAGACAATCAGCCATACAAGGTGTCATGAAACGTATTAAAGCAAAAGGTATTGAAGTGGTTGTTTATGAACCAGCATTGCAGGAAGAGACTTTCTATAATTCAAGAGTGATTAATGATTTCGATCAATTTAAAGAAATTTCTGATGTGATTGTTGCCAATAGATTATCTAGCGATTTAGCAGATGTTGAAGACAAGGTTTATACGAGGGATTTATTTAGTAGAGATTAGAAATAAAATTATAAAATACTCTTTACCAATATAGGTAGGAGTATTTTATTTTTATTAAATAAGACTAATACTGGGAAATAAAAGTAAATATTTAACGTTTAAATGTGAGAGTAATTATTTTGAGTTAATCAACAAATATAGAAATAATATAAAATGAATGGGAGGTTTGGGATGAAAATAAAAAAGAAATTTTCATATTTTGTATTAATTCTTATTATTTTTTTTAGTAGTGTAACCATCCATAGGGATAGCTCACAACAGAATAATGTTGAATATAAAGGAAAAAATAATATTTCTTCTTTAAAGGAACCAGCAGCACAAGTGATTATAAATGACCTAAAGAGAGTATCTCCTAATAAAAAGCATCCCAGACTATTAGCAACAAGTGAAGATTTTGAAAAAATAAAAGAATCTCTAAAAACTGATTCAAATTTAAAGCGTTGGTATAAAGAGCTGACAATAAATGCTAATAATTTATTAGAAAAGCCTGTGGTGACATATGAAAAATCAGATGGTGTGAGATTACTGCCAATTAGTAGAACTGTCTTAGACAGAACCCTAACATTGTCTTTAATGTATAGGTTGAGTGGTAATAAGTTATATGCTGAAAGAGCTTGGAAAGAGTTGGAGCGAGTATCTGATCGAAATAGGTTCTATGATTGGAACCCTGCACATTTTTTAGATACAGCTGAGATGGCTGCGGCAGTAGGAATTGGTTTTGATTGGCTTTATGATTATTTAAATCAGAACCAAAAGGATATTCTAAAACAGTCCATACTTAAAAAGGCACTTAATCCAGCACTTATAGTATATAATGATCAAAATAGTCAAGCTCAAATACCTACTTTTTGGAGAGATGGAAGTAATAATTGGAATACAGTTTCTAATAGCGGTATATTAATTAGTGCCTTGGCAATCGCAGATGAATCACCATTTACCGAAAGAATTACTGGTGAAATTATTCAAAAGTCTCTTTCTTCATTAAAAACTTCTTTAATGTCGTATGGTGACGATGGAGGAACGGAAGAAGGACCTGGATATTGGAATTATGCAACAAAATATTTGGCATTGCTTTTCTCCTCTTTAGAAACTTCTTTAGGTACAGATTATGAGTTTTCCAAAGTAAAAGGAATAGCCAATACTGGATATTATGCAATCTATACCAAAGGAAATAATGGCGCATTTAATATAGGTGATTCTCAAGAAGATAACTTTATTAAATCACCACAATTATTTTGGTTTTCTAATAAATTTAATAAGCCGGAATTGGCAGATAGTGTGCTAAAAACATATAGTCCTCTAAATATGATTTGGTACAGACCAAAAGAAGAAAAAAATTATCCCCTTCCATTAGACAAAATGTTCAATGGTAGTGCTGGTATTGTAACTATGAGAAGTTCATGGGATTCAAAGTCATCTTTTGTAGGCATACATGCTGGTGATAATCAAGCTAGTCATGGCGATTTAGATATAGGGACATTTGTAATTGATGCATTAGGTGAGAGATGGGCTATTGATCTTGGTATGGATAATTATAATCTTCCAGGCTACTTTGATAAGAAAAGCAAGCGCTGGAATTATTATAGGAAAAGAGCAGAGGGTCAAAATACACTAGTGATAAATCCAGATGAAGGTCCAGATCAAAATATTTTTGCAAAAGGAAAAATAATAGACTTTACTTCAAAGAAAAATGAGGCTAGTACCCTTATTGATATGACAGATGCGTATAAAAATGCAAAATCTATCCAAAGAAGAGCATCTTTGATTAATGATAGAAATGACATACTTATAGAGGATAATATTACATTAAGTACTCCATCAGAAATTTATTGGTTTATGCATACTCGAGCAAATATTGGTCTAAGTGTAGATCGAAAAACAGCTATATTGGTAATGGGTGAAAAATTCATTACAGTAACAATAAAGAACCCTTCTAATGCTAAATTCTCAGTAATGGATGCTAAACCATTATCTAGTTCGCTTGGTGAAAACCAAAAACAAAATAATAATATTAAGAAATTAGCTATTCATTTAGAAAATGTTAAGGAAACGCAGATTTCAATAGAGTTCGAGACCCAGTTTACTAAATAGCAGGCTGATAATCTGTAAACATAAAGAAATTCCTCTGCTACATTTATTGATGGACTCAGGTAGGAGGGAGCAGAGGATGGCATTCTAAGAGGTAAATCCTTCACAAAAACCGTTCCCTACATTCCAATCTATTAAAAAAAGCATCAACTATTTTCTATTCTCAGTTTTCTCTAGAAGTAGGGCAATCAAAACTAGTACAGGCGCAAATATTTCTTGATCTAATTGTTCACGACTCCTATAAAGCCCTGGTTTATGGCGGATTTTTGATGAAGGAACCTCATGGATTAAGCGTATCTATATAATTCTCACAGAAGTTAAAAATCGTATAACAAGGTATCTTATGCATAAAGATTCAGATAATACAAGCGGCCATTGGAACGAATATTGTTCTAATGGCTCTTTAATTACTTTGTATTTTTAATAACAGTAGCTTTTCCCCCGCACTTCCTGGCTCAGATATCCGTAAATAGTGGCTCAAACTCCTCACTGTCTGCTTGCTATACTCCCTCTTAATTAGAATTAGGACCTTCCATATAAGTAAAAAACAATAGACCCCAAAATCAATCCAATCTTGTTCAAACGAGCTAGCCACAATTCGGACCAAATGAATACGCTTTCTTTCGTTGGAATATTTTATACTGTACGTAGAAGGAGGTAGGAAGATGTTGGATCAGAGGGCGGCTGCTTTATTACAGGTATTAAAAAATTATGGTCCTCAAAGAATCAAGAGATTGGAAAAGGAGTTAGGGTGTACGCGGCGGCAAATTACGTATGATGTGAAGAAAATCAATAATTGGTTAATAGATCAGGGGATGCCCCCTATTAAAAATGATCGTTCAAAAGGGTTAATCTTTCCTAATCAATGGAAGGAACAGGAAGAAGGAAAGATACCGGTCGTAAAGACAAATACTTATATTGCTTCACCAACGGAAAGAAAAGGGTTAATTCTATTAAAAATATTTACGAATACAGAATATGTGTCTGTGAATCACTTCATTGATCTTCTTAAGGTCAGCAAAAATACGGTCCTTACTTCTATTAAAGAAGCATCTAAGCTCGCTGAACAATATCATGTAATTATTAAGTATACAAGAAGGCATGGTTACGAATTGGTTGGGGAGGAAGGTAATATAAGGTTTCTCATGATGCTTTGCATTTCAGAATTTATACGTTATGAGGAAGGATCTGAGCTATTAAAGGACTTATACAATCAAGAAAATGGCCAAGGGGCTTATGAACATAGTCACAAAAAGATTGCTGCTATTATAGCAGAAATGGAAAAACAGCTTGGCATTAAATACGTTGAAGAAAAGGTCCAAGAAGTAATCGTCTTTCTGCTTTTTCTTCTATTGAGAATACAAAAAGGAGGCAGTATTTTCTATCCAGATGATAGGAGAGAAATCATTGCGAACTTAAACGAGTATAAGGTTATTTCTGAAAAAGTCACCAAACTTGGCATTTCAAAGGAGACTGATGAACACCTTTATATAACAAGCGTTCTGATAGGATTGCAATGCAAGGATAGCCATCTAAACGAAGCTTCATTCTTAATGGAAAGGCAATTATTTGCGTTGACACAAGTAATCATTCAAGAATTCGAACTGCTAGCCTGTGTGTCGATTTCCAATCAGAAGGAGTTAGCTCACTCCCTTTATTATCATATTAGACCGGCTTACTATCGAATGTTATTTCATATTCCAATCGTCAATCCATTATTAAAGCAAATAAAGGAAGAATTTCCGGATTTGTTTGTGTTAGTAAAAAAGGCGCTCAAGCCATTAGAGGAATTCGTAAACCGTTCCATTTCGGAGGAGGAGGTAGGTTATATTACCTTGCATTTTGGTTCCTATGTGGATGCGGCAAATATTCAAGTGGATCTGCGTAAAAAGGCAGTCATTGTTTGCCCGAATGGAATGGGGACATCTAATATGCTCAAATACCAGATAGAAAAGCTTTTGCCAGAGGTAGAAATACTAGCTATTTATTCCCTAAGTGACTATGACTATCAAAGGGAAGATGAATTTGATTTGTTGTTTTCAACCATTCCTTTTCAAACAACAAAACCAATTATTATGGTTAATCCTATTTTAACAGCGTTAGATAAAGCGCGTATTCTTCAGGAATTTGATTTTCGTGTTCTCAGGAAAAAGGATTTAAAAGGAGTCAGCGTTAATCAAATAATGGAAGTCATCAAGCCTTTTACGACCATCCATAATGAAAATGGACTCTATGAAGCACTTTGTGATTTAGTAATGGGGCATACTGCTGCTCAGTTTAGGGGGTACAAACCAGTGATAAGTGATCTGTTAAAACGAGAATTGATTCAAATAAAAGATAAGGTAGATAGTTGGCAGGAGGCAATTCGCGTTGCTTCGTCACCATTGCTTGACATACAAGCGATAGAACCACGCTATATCGATGCAATGATTACCAATATTGAAAAGCTGGGCTCTTATGTTGTTCTCGCACCAAATGTAGCGATTCCACATGCGAGACCAGAAGAAGGGGTGAAAAAATTAGGCATGAGTCTACTTAAATTGCACGAACCTATTTCTTTTTCACCAGATGATCCAGAGAAAAATGTTCACTTGATTTTTGTATTGGCTGCTGTAGATAATCATTCGCACTTAAAAGCATTAAGTCAGCTAACAGAATTATTAGAGGAAGAGGAGAATATCGACCAAATGATAGAAATGACAGCAACTGAATCATTTCTCGAGCTTATTCAAAGCTATAGTGAATTATAAAGGAGATGTTTAACAATGATTACAATTGTAACCGTTTGCGGAAATGGGATTGGCAGTAGTTTAATGTTGAAAATGAAGATAGAAGAAATTTGTGCAGAATTGGGAATTCCAGCACAGGTCGAATCATCTGACTTTAATGGAGCCAAGGGAAGAAACTGTGACTTAGTCGTGACGATTGATGAATTAGCAAAACAATTTGATAGCACGGCGCAAAGAGTTTGTGTGGTAAGGAGCTATATAAATAAGAAGAAAATTAAAGCGGATGTCCAGGAAGTGTTGCAAGAGGTTGCTTCTAATAAAAAATAACATACGGTTGAGGGGGCTTTAAAATGGGCTTATTAACAAATGTTTTAGAATTTCTTAAGGATATTCTCTCAGAGCCAGCACTTTTAATAGGGTTAATTGCATTCATTGGCCTTGTTGCATTGCGGAAACCATTTCATAAAGTTTTAACCGGTACACTTGGTCCTATTCTCGGTTATATTATGCTGAGTGCAGGTGCATCCTTTATTGTTGCTAATCTGGAGCCATTGGGAGCAATGATAGAAAAAGGGTTTAACATCCAAGGGGTTGTTCCCAATAATGAAGCAGTAGTTGCTACCGCTCAAAAAATGCTTGGTGTAGAAACGATGTCGATTTTATTACTAGGTCTCATTCTTAATATCGTCATAGCAAGGTTTACAAAGTACAAATATGTATTTCTAACCGGTCACCATAGCTTTTTCATGGCTTGCTTGTTATCCGCAGTGCTAGGTGCATCTGGTTTATCAGGAGCATTACTCGTTATGATCGGTGGCTTTATTTTAGGCGCATGGAGTGCGATTTCCCCAGCAATCGGGCAGAAATATACATTAAAAGTTACGGATGGGGATGATATTGCGATGGGCCATTTTGGGAGCATCGGATACTATCTGTCTGCATGGGTTGGAAAGTTTGTGGGAAGTCCAAAGGATAGTACGGAGAAAATTAATATTCCGGAGCAATGGTCCTTTTTAAGAAATACAACCTTATCTACGGCACTAACGATGTGTGTTATTTATCTTATAGCAGCAATCGCAGCTGGTTCAGAATTTGTTAACACGCTATCGGACGGGGTGTCCCCTTATTTATTTGCTATTATGAGTGCTTTGAAATTTGCCATTGGTGTAACGATCGTTTATAACGGGGTGCGGATGATTCTTGCAGACCTTATTCCGTCCTTCCAAGGAATTGCTACAAGGATAATCCCAAATGCAGTTCCAGCAGTAGATTGTGCCGTCTTCTTCCCATATGCACAAACAGCGGTAATCATTGGCTTCATCTGTAGCTTTGCAGGAGGAATTATTGGAATGCTCATTCTTGGATTTGCTGGCGGTGTATTAATTATTCCAGGGCTCGTTCCTCATTTTTTCTGTGGAGCTACGGCTGGCGTCTATGGAAATGCAACAGGCGGAAGAAAAGGAGCAATGCTTGGTTCTTTTGTAAATGGGTTGGCACTAACCTTCTTACCTGCATTACTTCTCCCTGTATTAGGAGATTTAGGCTTTGCCAATTCTACGTTCGGTGATGTGGATTTTGCTCTAATTGGGATACTTCTTGGGCAAGCAGGAAACCTATTTACCACAGCTGGCATCTACGCGATTGTCTTTTTGCTAGTACTCATTTTAATTATTCCAAACTTCATTAAAACGAAAACTGTTACGATCAATCATGTCGATGAAGATACCAATATGTAGGAGTGAAGCAGAATGGATAAATTAATCGATCAATTAAACGTCAAAATCTATGCAGATGGAGCAGTATTAGCTGATATGTTAGAAGCATATAAAAGTGGAATCATCCATGGATTTACGACAAATCCAAGTCTAATGAAAAAAGCCGGTATTCAAGACTATGAAGCATTTGCAGTCGAAGCACTTCGCCATATACCAGATTTGCCAATATCTTTTGAAGTATTTTCCGATGACTTTGCCATCATGGAAAAAGAAGCAGAAAAGATAAATAGCTGGGGAGAAAATGTCTATATTAAAATACCAATTACGAATTCGATTGGGGAATCTTCTATTCCATTAATTCAAAAACTATCCAGTAAAGGAATGCAATTAAACATTACAGCCATTTTAACACTAGACCAAGTCGAAGAAACGGTTCAAGCCTTCAAATCTGGAACAAAGAATATTGTTTCCGTATTCGCCGGCAGAATTGCAGATTCAGGAATCGATCCTATCCCCACTATGAAAGAAGCTGCCAAAATATGCAGTAAAAAAGAAGGAACAGAGCTATTATGGGCCAGTTCGAGAGAGCTATTAAACATCATGCAAGCAGACGCATGTGGCTGCTCAATCATCACCTGCTCCCCAGACATCCTTAATAAACTAGCAAACGTAGGAAGAGACCTAAAAACTATATCCCTCGATACAGTAAAAATGTTTAATAAAGACATACAAGAACTAGGGTATTCCATTATTTAGCGGGACGGTTCCTCCTGATTTCTTTTTTTGGGGAGTATTGTAGAAGTTTCGGCGTTGTTTTTAAAGTGAATAAAATAATGAAGAGCCATTAGAACAATGTTTGTTCCAATGGCTGTTTTTCCTACACGATTTTTTTAATCCCTCACAAAACCATCCTCTGTATCCCAACCTATCAAAACACAGGCAACTTCTCTAAATAAACGATATCATCTCTTTCTGCAGCATCTCCTTCAGCAAGAATGGCAGCTTTGGAAACAACGATTCCTCCTGCTTTGGTAACTAGTTCTTCTAATACTCGTATTGACTCTCCAGTGCTAATGACATCATCAATTATGGCAATGCGTTTTCCTTTAATCTTGGCGGCGTCTTTTCCATCTAAACAGAGTAATTGTTCTTTTTGTGTGGTAATGGACACGACTTGATTGATTAGTGGTTCGTCCATGTAGGGTTTTACACTTTTTCGAGCAACGACATATTCTGGCATGTTTAGTTGTTTCGATAATTCATGGACGAGGGGAATTCCTTTTGCCTCAGCTGTTACTAAATAATCGATGTCTTTCAATTGCTCAGCTAAGAGGGAAGCGGCTGCAACGACGATTTCTGTATCGCCTAAAATAACAAAGCTTGCAATCTTTAAATCATTTGAAATAGGGATAATCGGTAACTCTCTTTTTACTCCAGCAACAGTAAGTGAATAAGTCTCCATCATAAATTCTCCTTTTTCTTAAACTCCAAAGAGTCCTAGTAAAAATTCCATCACAACGCCAGCTAATAACCCTAAAAATGGATCGGCAATGGCTGTTACGATGATAGTAATGGCTCCAACAATAGGGGAACTAGCTTCTGTACCAGTTAGTGCAGCTGTTGCATTGCCTGGTAATGTCACAATCGCCCCTAAGACGAAAAGGAAACCGGCAATGGATGAACTAGGTACATATTTTCCAATCTTCGGCAAAAGTTTGAAGAACAGGATCGCTGCCATGATGGCCATTGTTAGAACTCCTGCCCATACTGCATGGGGAGCAGAGGCAGTAGCGGAAATAATGATTTCCACAGGTCCTCCACCAAATAGAGAAGAGACCATATCTGCTAAACTACTAATAATCGTTAGCGTGTCAATATTTACATTTGCTCCGGCGATTTCTCCATTAATTTTTCCAAAGGCAATATTAGCACCAATATTCAAACAAACAAGAGCGAGTGCCCCGCGAATAACAGAAGGGTTGAGAATAAACTTTTGGAGCTTAAATTTATCTTCTGTTAGCATATTTGTTACAGTGGCAGATTCTTTTTTAGTGAAATGATAGACAATGCTAGAAAGCAGCACAGAAACAGTGATGGTATATACTAAGTCTTTTGAAATAATATAGGTTAATAAGGCACTAGCGAATGAAGTGACCCCAATCAATCGATCGTTTTTTGCCATATCCCAGGCAACCTTTGCGAGCATAAAACCAACACCAGCCATCATCCCATTTGTAATAACAGGACCAATCCAGGCAACGATTTGTTCCATCAATCCAAAAACACCTATAATAACTAATAAAAAGGCACCAAAAAAGATGGAAGAGAGCCGTTCGCGCATATTTTTCCCCATTGTTCCTGCAACTGTTATGGTTTCCGCCTGAAAGGAAATAACGGCAACATTGCTTGTTAAGCTATTCCCAGCAGCACCTACAAGAAAGGCAAGTGCGGTTGGCACGGACGCAAAGCCAAAAGATAGAGCCAGTAACCCTTGGGGCAATCCATTTAATACAACACTTAATGCTGCTAGTATGTCTTTTAGTATATCTTCCATTTTCCTTCTCCTTTACTATTTCCCGCAATGTCCTATAGAAAAAAACCGTTCAGCAAAGTAGAACGGTTTCTAGAAAAAGAAATTTTCCGTCCATAGTAGAGTGATTTAGGGCCACTCTGTAGAGACTCCCAGACCATATTACCGGGATTATACGGGGTATTTACGTACAATATTAACATTGTAACTTAAAAAGTTCGTATTTTAAATAAAAATTTTGAAAAAATAGAAGATAAGGACTTCTTTTAGCGGTAGAATCTGCTGAAGGATAGAATAAAGTAGTTTTGGCGATTTTTTTCTTACACTCCGTGAAAATAAAAATAGAATGTTAACCTTAAAACTTTATGGTTAACATCCTACTTTCTAGTTATGACACTTTCTTATCTGTATTTTGTTTCAATTCCATTTTCTCATTTTCTTTTCTCATTTGTTTAAAGTACCAGCCGAATAACAGGATATAAGCGATAAGCGCTAACACGGAGAATCCTATTAATTTGATATCCCAAGTATCGACAGCTTTCCCAAATAGAATAGCGAGCATTTTTTCAATTGGATCAGAGTCCACGGAAGAGAACAGGGAATCTGCATCCAAGCCATTAGGGAAATTCCCCATAGCTTTGGAGGTTTCCGTCACGAATTTAGCAATAAAAGTTGCTCCCCATAAGAATAAAGGAATTAAAATGGTTCCAATAATGGTCATGCGTACTACTCTTCCCTTTGTTACGATTAGAAGAGCTGGGGCTAATACAGTAAGCAGAATTCCTCCTAATGGAAGGACTGTATTGCCGGGAAGAAAGATAGCGACTAGCAGCAAGATTGGTGCTAAAATATTCGCTACTGCCCATAGTTCTGCGCGTGTCGCTAAGATTGGCCAGTCGATTCCTATCAATAATTTCCGACCTTTAAAACGCTTACTCATTTTCGATGTAATACCTTCGGATAAAGGACCAATAGCTGGGCCGAACCAGCTGCCAACTAAAGCAAATAGTTCAAGGGCAACAGCACCAGTAAAGGCTAAGGTGAAAATTTCTGCGACTGACAATTGTCCAAGAATACCGATGAATATCCCTAAGTAGGCACCAATTGCGAAATTACTGCCCCAGAAACCAATTTTTTTATTTAATGCTTCTGCATTAAAGTCAAATTTATCAATAAATGGTAAGCATATATCGATAAACTTGTTTAACACCATAACAAGTGGTGCGATTAGTAAGGATGGATGAGCGGTTGTTGTAATGTTGTTTTGGTCATAGCCTAAAAGCTCATTGATTGTAGGCTTCATTACATCTGCATTGATAAGCATTAATGCGTAAATAAAAGCTACGAATAATGTTGTTAAAATTAGATTATCATTAGAATAATACATAGTAAGAAGACCAATGACAGAGAGATTCCAAATATTAAATAAATCTACGTTTAAGGTTGCTGTTTTCTTAGCTATCAACATGAATACGTTTACTAAAAGGCATATAAAAGCGAAATAGAGTGTGTAAACAGATCCCCATGTGATCACAGCGAGTGGAGCCCATCCTAAATCCGTAACAGATAAGGCAACTCCCGTAGATTCTACAAAACTATTTAGCGCTGGTGAAAAAGCAGTAGTAAGCAAAGAAATAATTGCTCCCATACCTGTTAAGGCAATGGCCATTCTTAGGCCGCCTTCAATTGCTTTCGATATAGAAACGCCAACGATTAAAGAAAGAATCGTAATGATGATAAACATCATGGCAGATCCTCCTAAATTAATAAAGCCATTAAAAGCATCATTTAATTTCTCAAGAAACATTTGGCTTACCTTCCTTTTATGAAATTTACGTAATCGGTTCCGTAAACGGTTACTCAAAATATAACAGAATTTTTTTAAAGGTACAACTATTAATTTAAATTAGTTTTTTCAAGTAAAATCATTTTTGGAAGAATAATATGGAAAGGTAAGTAAACGGTTTCGTTTATAGGAGAGCCTTTTCGCTGGATTGATAAAAAGCGGTAAGTTTTTAAAATATATAATTTCAGTTGACATTATTTTTTTGGAATGATTAAATGAAAATAAGTAATCGGTTACGTAAATGAGGGATTAAGATGATAACAATCAAAGATGTTGCGAAAGAAGCAGGTGTTTCTGTTGCTACTGTATCAAGAGTTCTTAATAATAAAGGTGGCGCGAAGCCTGAAACAATTACGCATGTAGAAAATGTCATAAAGAAATTAAATTATAAACCAAATAAAATAGCCAAAAGTCTTTCGGAAGGAAGCTCCAATTTAATTGCGCTTCTTGTACCAACATTGAATAATCCCTTTTTTCCTGAGTTGGTTAGGGAAATTGAAAAGGTTGCAAATGAAAACGGTTATAATGTGTATTTATGTAATAGTGATGATGATCGCATGAAAGTGGAATATTATCTAGAATCCATGATTGACCACTATGTTAGTGGAGCCATTATAAATTCCCTTCATGTAGATGCAAGTGACTTAGCAGAATTAGAAAAACGCGGAATCAGAACAATTACAATTGACCGTGCAAATTTTGAACATCCATACTCTGCCATAACTGTTGATCACACTTTAGGTGCACAGCTGGCTGTTACTCATCTTATTCGAGATGAAAAATGTAATAATATTGTGTTTATCTCCGGACCTAAAAATGAGAAAAGTGCGATTGATCGTTTAACTGGATTCACGCTTGCTTTAAACGAGGCGAGGCATCCTGTTAAAACGCATATATGTTATGGGGATTTTGGAACCGCAAGTGGATATGAAAATACAAAGGCTCTCATTGAAAAGGGCCGTTCATTTGATAGCATTTTTTGTGCAAATGATGCAATGGCTATTGGCGCCATGCGTGCATGCCATGAGTTTGGCATTAAAGTACCAAGTGAAGTGAAGATTGTAGGCTATGATAATATTAGTCTTGCTTCCTATATGTATCCAACTCTTTCCTCTGTAGATCAGTGTAAAGAGGATATTGGCAGATTAGCGGTCAATGAATTAATCCAATTAATCAAAAATCCGAAGAATAAGCAGAAGCAATATCAATTGGAGCCAAAGTTAGTTATAAGAAATTCGTCAACAATTAATGGAGGAAGTATTAATGAATAAAATCGGACCATCTTTGATGTGTGCAGACTTAGGAAATTTAGAACAAAATATAAAAGAGTTAGATAAAGCGGGTGTTGATTTTTATCATATTGACATTATGGATGGGAAATTTGTTCCCAATTTCACATTAGGACCAGACTTTGTGAAAACGGTTCGCAGACTTACAACAACACCATTAGATATTCATTTAATGGTAGAAGAGCCAGAAAGGCATATCGACTTATTTGCAGAGTGTGGAGCAGACATGATTTCTGTACATCAAGAATCAACCAATGCTCTACATAGTGTATTAATGAAAATTAAAGAGAAAGGAATAAAAGCAGGAGTAGCGATAAATCCGGGAACTTCGCTTGAATTCCTTGATCAAGTATATGACTTAATCGATTATGTCGTAGTGATGACTGTAAATCCAGGATTTGCCGGCCAAAAATTTATTCCTTCTATGTATGAAAAGATCGCGAAACTAAATGGGAAGATAAAGCAGTATAACCGGGAAATTGAGATCCAAGTAGACGGCAATATTGGAGAGAGTACCATTCCAACATGCCAAGAAAATGGTGCGACGATGTATGTATTAGGAACAAGTGCTGTATTTAATAGTAATCATTCATTGGAAGAAAATGTTCGATTAACAAGAGAAATATTTAATTAAAACCAACTGGAGGAAGGCTAAAATGAATTATGATATCGTAGTTGTCGGCAGTATTAATATGGATATAATTGTAGAAGCACCGAAGTATCCAGCATATGGGGATACGATGTTTTGTGATTCGATTAAGATGCTGCCAGGGGGAAAGGGAGCAAACCAAGCTGTCTCTGTAGCGAAGCTTGGCAAAAAAACTTGTTTAGTTGGATCAGTTGGAAAAGATAGTGCAGGAAATCAATTGATTGAGAATTTACAGGCCAAAAATGTGGATACTAGTTATATTGTGAAAAGTGAAGAATCAGGCACTGGTACTTTTGTTGCGATTGTTGACAGTTCAGGTGAAAACACAATGGTTGGAACAAAGGGAGCAAATGATTCTCTATCAAAAGAAGATATCGAGAAGATATTTGCCCAAATAGATGCGAAAATTCTGCTCGTCCAATTGGAAACTAGCAAGGAATCTATCATCGCTGCGATGCAGGCTGCTAAAGAACGTGGAATGTATGTAATCCTAGATCCAGCACCTGCAGATGGAATCTTTGAGGAAGCCTTTCAATATGCTGACTTAGTAACACCAAACAAACAAGAAACAAAACGCATCACTGGAATTGATGTAATAAATAAAGAAACAGCACTAGAAGCAGCGAAAAAACTAAATGAAAAAGGCATTTCTGATGTCATTGTCAAAATGGGCGAACATGGAAGCTTAGTATACAAAAATGGAGAAGCAACAGTAGTAGATGCTATTAAAGTGAAAGCAGTGGATACAGTAGGAGCAGGCGACTGCTTTGCAGGTGCTCTTGCTAGTGCCTATTTAGATACGAATGATTTAGTAAAAGCGGCTAATTTCGCAAGCGTTGCAGCAGGAATAAAAGTATCGCGGAGCGGCGGCCAAGAAGCAATCCCAACTTTGAATGAAGTGGAAGGGTATTTGGTGAAGTAAGGATTTGGTTATATTAAAAAACTTGATAAAATCCTCATCCATAGTGGTGGGGATTTTTTAGTATGGTGTCAGGCACCACAAAAAGACAACCGGTCTTTTTTGTCCATAGGAGATAGACAGTTAGGTTAACAGAAGCAATTTATTTATCATTCTTTTTAAAAGCAGGATTTTTTCTGAAGGTGATTCCGCTTAATGCAATCGTTTGCGTTGTTTTTGCAATCGATTACTAAAATTATGAATATTTTTCTTGTAAAATGGTAGATATATTACTATAATCATAGATATGATTTAATGCAAACGTTTTAATTGGAAATAGGAGGGAACACAATGAAAAAGATGTTGTCATTTGAATTTTGGCAAAAATTTGGGAAAGCATTGATGGTAGTGGTAGCTGTTATGCCGGCAGCTGGAATTATGATTAGTTTAGGTAAGCTGATTGCCATGATCGATGCTTCTGTTTTTATCACAATTGGA
Organism: Niallia circulans; assembly: GCF_003726095.1. NCBI lineage: Bacteria > Bacillati > Bacillota > Bacilli > Caryophanales > Bacillaceae > Niallia > Niallia circulans. Next base: position 3,321,486 of record NZ_CP026031.1, on the reverse strand, counting down.
AGCGTTGTAGAGAATATTGGTTGGGGGATTATTGGGAATTTACATATTTTATTTGCTTTAGCAATTGGTGGTTCGTGGGCAAAGGAAAAAGCAGGCGGGGCCTTTGCTGCGGGGATTGCCTTCTTATTAATTAATAGAATTACAGGCTCTATCTTTGGGGTCACAAATGAAATGCTATCTGAAGATGGCGCATTTACGCATACTTTATTTGGAACGAAGATTTTAGTAGAAGGATATTTTACAAGTGTATTGGAAGCGCCTGCACTTAATATGGGTGTTTTCGTGGGGATTATCTCCGGCTTTATCGGAGCAATTGTCTATAATAAATATTACAATTTCAGAAAGCTGCCAGATGCACTGGCCTTCTTTAATGGAAAACGATTTGTACCGTTTGTGGTTATCCTTTGGTCTGTTATCGTTTCCTTGATCCTTGCGGTGATTTGGCCAACGATTCAAACAGGAATTAACCATTTTGGACTGTGGATTGCGACTTCAAGTGAAAGCGCTCCAATCCTAGCGCCTTTTATCTATGGTACAGCTGAACGTCTACTTATTCCATTTGGTCTACACCATATGTTAACGATTCCAATTAACTATACCTCACTAGGTGGAACATATACGATCATGTCTGGTGTGATGGCTGGTAAGGAAGTATTTGGACAAGATCCACTTTGGCTAGCATGGGCAAGTGATTTAGTGAATCTACAAAATGCGGGTGATACTGCGGCATATAATCAACTGCTATCTTCTGTTACTCCAGCCCGTTTTAAAGTAGGGCAGATGATTGGTGCGACAGCAATTTTGATGGGTGTCGCTGTTGCAATCTACCGAAATGTAGATATGGATAAAAAGAAAAAATATAAATCAATGATTTTTTCCGCAGCCATCGCTGTCTTTTTAACAGGGGTTACAGAGCCTTTAGAATTTATGTTTATGTTTGCTGCTCCAGTACTTTACGTTGTGTATGCTATCTTACAAGGATTAGCTTTTGCTTCTGCGGATATTGTTCATTTACGTCTCCATTCCTTTGGAAACTTAGAATTGATCACACGTTTGCCGATTGCTTTTAAAGCAGGCTTGGGAGGCGACGTCCTAAACTTTGTAATTGTATGTATTGTCTTCTTTATAGTGAGCTATTTTATTGCGAATTTCATGATTAAGAAATTTAATTTTTCAACACCAGGTCGTAATGGTAACTATGAAAGTGATGCAGATTCTAACACCATAGAAGCTGGAAACGCTGGTCCTACTAACAGCCAAGTCTTAGAAATTGTCGACTTATTAGGCGGAAAAGCTAATATTACCGATGTAGATGCCTGTATGACAAGGTTGCGTGTTTCCGTAAAAGAGCTAGATAAAGTTGGCGATGAATCGTCATGGAAAGCAGCTGGCGCAATGGGCTTAATTAAGAAGGATGGCGGTGTTCAAGCTATCTATGGTCCAAAGGCTGACATTCTGAAATCGGATATTAATGACTATTTGGAGCAAAGTGAATGAAATTATTAACTTTAAATACCCATAGCTGGATAGAAGAAAGACCTTTAGAAAAACTGAAAGCGATCAAGGAGCAATTGCTGGCTGATTCCTATGATGTTATTTCCTTACAGGAAGTAAATCAATCGATGGATGCAGAGGAAGCGGAGGTGGATTCTTTTTTCATTGCCCCCAATCAAGATACAGTGATTAAAAAAGATAACTTTGCGTTTCTTCTCCAGCAGGAGCTGAAGAAAGAAGGGCTCAAATTTTATTGGAGCTGGGTTCCTAGTCATATTGGTTACGACCAATATGATGAAGGAATCGCCATTCTTACTCGATTTAAAGTAACAAATGCAAGAGGGATATTGCTGTCCCGCAAAGATGATTATACAGATTATCATACAAGAAAAGCCTTGGAAGTTCGTTTTCAAGCAAATAAAAAAAACTATTTAGTGTACGGATTGCACCTCTCTTGGTGGCAGGATGAAACCGGAAGCTATCCTTTCTTGTATGAATGGAACAAGCTTGTTGAAGCATGGGAAGTGGAAGCACGGGCAGGTGGATCTATCTTGTTGATGGGCGATTTTAATAACCCTGCCCATATCGAAGAGGAAGGGTATAGTGTTGTTTCCAAGCACCCCTATATAAAGGACGCTTTTCTAGATGCCACGCTCAAAAATGGCAGCCATACTGTGGAGAAGAGAATTGATGGCTGGGAGAATAATAGTGATCTTCTGCGGATTGATTATATCTTTGTTTCTTCTAATCTCTCTGTTTATTCATATGAAACGGTTTTTGATGGAAGAACAACGCCGGTTGTGTCTGATCATTTTGGGGTGAAGGTAGAGATAGGGTGACAGGCACCATAAAAAGACACTGTTTCTCTACAAAGGACACTTCGTATTAGCTTTTTTATTTAGTAGAAGCACCCTAATCAAACGTTTGATTAGGGTGCTTCATGCTATCTGATTGATTGTAGACTAATAGAATTCTCAAGAACGGGAGTGAACTTTCTCTCCTTGAACCCAAACTTCCGAGATATTATCTGGGCGTACGAGATAGAGGATCTTTTGGAAAATATCATCTAAATCTTCTGCTTCAGAGAAAATCGGTAATTTTGCAGTTGGTGCTTTTGTATCGATGATTTGTACATCCCATGTGTAGTTTTCTTGTAAACGTCCGATTGGCAGACTTAAGCTTTCACCACCGCCGGCAGTTGCTAAATAAAAGGCTTCATGAATAGAAATTCGGGAATCTGGAACGCCTCTTTCCTCTGCGGGAAGAGTTGGATTTACGCCATCTTCTAGCATTCTCGAGGAAACAACGGCCTGCTTCGCATTATCATAAAGACTTGGAGTGGCACCAGCGGAAATATCTGTACCTAGTCCGATATCAATTCCCATTGATTGAAATCGTTTTATGGGCAGTACGCTATTGGCGAAGTAAGCATTCGATAGCGGACAATGGCTGATGGCTGTGCCAGTTTCCGCAAATAACGCGGCATCGTTGTCATCTAAGAAGTTACAATGAGCCATAACCGATTTGTTGCCTAATAATCCAAAATCATGGAGAGCAAACGCATCATGCTTACCTAAGCGTTCTTTTACATAATCATGGGCCCAGTCACTTTCACTGCAATGGGACTGAATATGGGTATCATATTTCGCCGCCAACTTCCCAAGACCCTTAAGGGCTTCATCAGAGCAGCTTGGAATAAAGCGAGGTGTAACAACAGGATAAACACCTTGTTTCGTCTCTTTAGCTAACTCTTTCACAGCTAAAATAAATGACTCTGTATCAGCTAGAGCTGTTTTTGTATCAGCATCTCGGTAATAGGATGGATTTTGTTCTGGATCATCCATGACGACCTTACCTACTAAACCTCGTTGACCCTTTTCTGCACAGATTTTTGCTAATAACAAACTCGCCTCTTTGTGGACAGTTGCGAAATAAAGAACGGTTGTTGTTCCATTTGCGAGCAAGGTGCTTACTAAGTCTTCATATACTGTTGTGGCAAAGGATAAATCTGCATACTTCGCTTCTAATGGAAATGTATAGGTATGCAGCCAATCGTATAGTGGAATATCTAAAGCTGTACCCGACTGTGCCCATTGTGGTGCATGAACATGCAAGTCTACAAAACCAGGCAAGAAATATTGCCCCTCTGCTAAACGGTGGAAGTTAGCTTGGCCCTCATAAGTCTCCAACAAGGTGGAATATTCGGACTGTTCCGGTCCGACCATTTTTTTTATCATTCCATTGGTATCGATAAAGAATAAATAGTCTTTCAATATAGTTACTTTTTTGGGAGACTCACTAGAAAAAGCAGTTCCTTGAAAAATATGCGTATAATTGCTCATAAACACCTTCCTAATGTTCGTGTTTTGTGTTAATATAGTTATTGTAGCAAGTTGATAATTACTAGTAAATAAAAAAATTTATTGTGTATTTTAAAAAATGAAGTGAATGTTGATGGTGAGCTTGAAAGTTGCAAAAGGTTTCAGGTCGCTATAATATTCAAAAAAAAATAGTGTATTTTCATATAATCGTAGGGATATGGCCTACAAGTTTCTACCTGTTTACCGTAAATAAACTGACTATGAAAAGCAGAGATAAAATGGACATAACGCCCCTTTATAGGGAGATGTCTATTCTTGTCATACTTTGATTATAAAGGGCTCGAAGTGCATGCTTTTCTTTTGTTAAGGAAGGTATGTACTTCGAGCTTTTTCTGTTCGGTGAATTTACTTATTAACGAAGAAACAAAGATTATAGGAAGTATCATCAATAGGGGGTACTGGAATGGAGAAGATGGCAAAGGATTTGGAAGCAAAGGGGAAGATACAGGAAGGAAAAGAAGAAATTACTGTCGGCAAATCGATCTTTCTAGGAGTTCAGCAAATATTAGCGATGGATTTGTTTATCCCACCGATTATCTTGGCAGGTTTATTATCCTTTTCTGTACAGGATAGTTCATTGCTGATCCAAATGACTTTTATCGCATGTGGAATTGCAACGATTATTCAAGCAGGCTTTGCAATGAAGCTTCCTGTTATGCAAGGACCTTCCTTTGTACCATTAAGTGCACTTGCAGCAATTGGAACGACATCAGGAATTGGAGCGATGATAGGCAGCTTAATACCTGGTGCGTTAATTATTGCCTTACTTGGTTATCCGCTTAAACTCTATAGTAAAGTGGTTAGAAAAGTCATCCCGCCGATTGTTGCTGGGACCGTTATTGTGGTTGTAGGGATTTCTTTAATGCCGAGTGCGATTAATTCTATTTATACAGCAGAGGGTAGTTTTGGCGAAAATATCTTGGTTGCGACCGTTACAGCGGCTGTATTGATTTTCTGTATGTACGTAGGGGAAAAGGCTAAATCTAAATGGAAATATATAAAGGTAGTATCGGTTATCTTAGCGTTAGGATTAGGCTCGCTTGTTGCTTCTTTCTTCGGTTTAGTTAGTTTTGCCTCATTAGAAAATGCAAGCTGGTTTCAAATGCCAAGTCTATTTGCATTTGGAGCGCCACAATTCAATGTTCATGCCATTCTTGTTATGATTGTAGTTTATTTAATTGTCACTATTGAAACGACGGGAACATGGTTTACTGTAAGCAATGTAACGGGCGAAGAGCTGAATGATAAGCGTTTAAATGGCGGCGCATTTGGAGAAGGGTTAGGCTGTTTTGTCGGTTCTTTCTTTGGCGGAACACCAGTAACGGGCTATTCCTCTAATGCTGGTATTATTGCGATTACAGGAGTAAAGAGTCGTAAGCCAATTATTATGGGTGGAATTATGTTAGTTATTCTAGGAATGATGCCAAAGCTGACGAGTTTGATTGCTTGCATCCCTAGTGTGGTGATTAATAGTGTATTTGCGATTTTATGCGTAATCATTATGATGAATGGATTTAAAGTCGTGAAAGGATTGGAATTTACGGAGAGAAATATGATTGTTATTGGAGTTCCAATTATGCTTGCTTTATTTGCTGTGTTAATGCCGGCAAATGTGTTAAATGGCCTGCCTGAAATTGTAACTTACTTTGTATCATCAGGGACAGCTATAGGAGCCATTGCTGCATTAATCCTTAATCTAGTTCTGCCGCAAAAACAAGGAGAGCGTGTAAATACAAACAAGCCAACGGTAAATGTTAACTAAAAATAGGAACAGGAGAGGCGCGATTATGCAACAAGATAGACTATGGAATGAATGGCATCCAGTATGTAAAGCAGAGGAATTGCTGGATGATCCGAAACAAGTATTTGTGCTTGGGGAAAGAGTAGCCATTTTTCGAAATGAGAAGGGCGTTCATGCCTTTAAAGATTTGTGTATTCATAGAGGAGCGGCGCTTTCACTTGGTAAGGTGAAAAACGGGAATTTAGTTTGTGCATACCATGCTTGGGAATACGATTGTGCAGGAGCATGTGTCAAGATACCGGCATTGCCAAATGGACGAGCTATTCCAAGAAAAGCGAAAGCAACTGTTTATCATTGTGAGGAATATCTTGGACTTATTTGGGTGAATCTGGGGGACGATCCAGCACCGCTTATTTCTTATCCTGAATATAGTACAGAAGGATATCGAACAGCAATATGTGGTCCTTATGAGGTAAAAGCAAATGCACCGCGAATCATTGAAAACTTCCTTGATGTTTCTCATCTTATGTTTGTTCATGAAGGCTTGCTTGGGGATGAGGACCATGCGGAAGTGGTCGATTATAAAGTGGATTTTATTGATAACCGTTTTATTACAAGCAAAATTCCTGTCTACCAGCCCAATCCAGATGGACGCTCAAAAGGTGGATATGCCAATTATGTGTATGAAATTCTAAATCCAACAACTGCTCGTTTCACGAAAACAACAGATGGATCAGAAGACGCGTTGACGATTTTGCTTGTCGTCAATCAAGAAGATAACGAACAGTCGAAAGCCTTTATGCTGCTAACAAGAAACTATGATTTAGATAAACCAGATGAACCATTTATCGAATTCCAGGATAAAATCTTTTATCAAGATTTAGATATTGTTCAAAGCCAAAAGCCGGAATTATTGCCATTGGATCTACAGGCGGAATTGCATCTTAAGTCAGACGCCCTGACGATCAGCTACCGTAGATGGCTGCAGGAACTTGGGGTGGAGAATGGAACAACTCCTGGTGACAGGCACCATAAAAAGACAAAAAGCTAATTCTGTCTCTCTCTGAAGGACAAAGGGGAAGAGGGATCATTTTTTGATTTCTTTTCCTATTTTTTTGTCGGAAAATGGAGGGATTTTGTCTGGGAGGTAGAATGTTATATTTTAAGCTGCCTCTCTTTATCTTATTCCTAGGATACAGTTATAAGTCCCTTTGCTAATCTCCCTCGATTTTATCCTTCATAATATGCAAGCAAATTTCATAAAAAAGGAGGTTGTTCGTTGCCTAGAAAAAAGCGTGTTTGGTATCCTGGTGCTAGTTATCATATTACAAGTCGAGGTATTCGCCGTACTTCTTTATTTTTTGACGAGGAAGATCGTAAAAAGTATCTTCGATTGTTGACAGAAGTAATGGAGGAAAAGCCATTTATTCTGCAAACCTATTGTTTGATGACAAATCACATCCATCTTCAAATAAAAACCCTTCAACATTCCCCAAGTGACATTATAAGAACTCTTCATTTTAATTACGCGATATATTTCAATAAAAAATATGATTTTACAGGGCATGTGTTTGAAAGTCGTTATGGATCTGAGTTGATCACTTCTGCTCAATATGAATTAGAGGTCAATCGGTACATTCATCTTAATCCAATTCGAGCTGGTATCGTAGAACGCTTGGAAGAGTATCCTTGGAGCAGTTATTTTGACTATATAGAGGCCAAAGAGGGAAGTATGGTAAATTCAGAACGGATTTTTGCTTATTTTCCCGACCCCAAACCTGAGCAATATCTTCAATTTTTACATGCAAGAGGAAAAGAATCTGATCAATATCCAATTTAAGGTTTGCGATATTAGCTTTAGGATAGTTGAATAAGACCTTATTTGAAGAGTTTTTTCTTCTTTCTTTACTGTACTGATAAAACTATTAATTAAAAATGTCTGTTCACTTGGATAAGCTTTATAGCCTATATTAAAGAACAAAAAAATAATAAGCCTCATGCTTTTTTAATACCCAAACCTCCAAATAGTTGTATTTCTCCTCAAAAACAACACACTACAACAAAATTCTTATATCTTATTTTACTTTTTCGATGGCTATTATATCCGTTGTGGAAGTCAATATGATTTGATGCACTCCATTGCTATAATAAGTCGAGGCCCCCGCTTGTTCTCCTTTTTTCCAGCCATTTGATTTTATGGCTTTTACATATCCAAAGGGAATCCCGTGTTCTTCTGATGCATTTGACCATTTATATGTTTTTGAAGTTTCAGTTTCTCTTATCATTTCAGCACTTCTAGGAACTGGGAAGTCATAAAAATCTTTTGAAGGTGGATATGGAAAATAGATAAAGAAATAATAGCATCCTCCTATTAACAAAATAGTTAAAGCAAATGTTAGAAATAATTTTTTCTTCAAAATACTTCCCCTCTCTAAAGTACTTATATTTAAAAATCTAATAGATGTATTTATCCATAATGTTAATGTAAAAACGATTATTTATCTATGTTAGTTGGAGGAAATTTTCTTGCTTAATCAGTGTCCATTCCTCCTATTATTTTTGTTAAAATACTAGATAAAAATGGAGGTTTTTGCAGTGGAGAATTCCGGAAATTTTACAATAATTGTACCTAACGAGTTTAATTTTTTATTATATCTTTATAATTGGATTGATAAAAAGGAATTTCCTCATTTTGAAGTTAGGGTTGAAAATTTAGATATTAATGAAATTAAAAAAAATATTATTGAGCAATGGAACCTATATTTTGAACAATTACTTAATAATGGTGAGTATATTCAATATATAGAAGTGGAAAATTCACTTGCGGAAGAAGTCTTAGTAGGTTTAGATTCAAAACAAAAAGAAAATATTGTTAATCAGTATAATTCATGGTGGTATCATCAATCTTCCATTGGATATTATCAAATAATTGAAAAAGCTATTTCCTATCATAAAAAAATCAACCTGATAAGGTCTATTTTAAATATTGAAACTTATCCTTATTTATTAATAACTTATGACTCAATTCCTAAAGAATTTAGCGTAAATAATAGTGATTTTTATTTTATTTCTCAAAATAGTATATTAACTCTCTAAAAAACATAATATAAAAGTCGAGTGAGATTAACATTAAGCTCAATGAATATAACATTTGTGCACCTTATTAACACGAAGTGAACATTTAATTTATCGTATAAATATAGCTCTTGTTATATGATGAAAAAAGGTAACATTGAGACTTGCTTCTAATGCTCTTGGACAGAGCTCAATCATTACGTGAATGAAGGATTATTTTATAGTTTTTTGAACATATTAAAATGAAACGTGGGGATAATATTTATAACCACTTTATGTATTGCAAAAGTGATACAATTATGATCCTTCTACCTAGACTGGCATTCATGGACGTTGACGAGTAAATTTCTTCTTGTATGAAAAAGAATGAAGTGGAAATAGGTATTTTTTCGACAAAAGTTGAAGGCAGAAAACAGTCTTCATCAGGAGGCTGTTTTTTATAAAATTTTCATTCGACAATGAAGCAACTTAAATTTACCTTGTTCTCCTAATAAGGGGTAAAGAGTAAGCTGGAGGTAAAACCTAAAAACAAAGGTGCTAGATTGTTTCCACTAAAGATACATGGCTTCATTGTTTTTTTTTCTATAATGATAAAGCGGTACCATCTACGCGGCTACTAAAGTCCCATCCTTTTTCATAAACTTTTGTCTAAATCAATTCCTTGACAAGTATTTTTAGCAGGAGTATATTTGGTTACGAATTATAACTAGGGTAGAAAAAGTTATTAAAAAAAGAATAAGAATGACCTATAGATTAATGGAGAGAAGGGGGAAGAAGAAGTATTAGTTAACTATAGGAAGGAACGAGGCTTAATAAAACCTCGTAAGGAAAAGAAGTGTCGGAAATTATCTTGAATTAAAGATATCTTAATTTGAGAATTTCTGTTAACTTAAAAAAGAAAGAAGGAGCAAGACATGGCAATAGGTACAATTAGTAAACAAGATGTTATTCAAACAAATTTAAAAGGAAAACAGCTTTTATTAAATCCTTTTCTTAATAAAGGCGTAGCTTTTTCGAAAGAAGAACGTCAAGAGCTTGGTTTAAATGGTTTATTACCAACTCAAATTCTAACATTAGAAGAACAAGCAAAACGTATTTACGAACAATTTTCTGCCCAAACAAGTGATTTACGTAAAAACGGTCTTTTATATGATTTGTATAATCGAAACGTTGTTCTATTTTATAAAGTACTTCAGGATAACCTGAACGAAATGCTGCCCATTATTTACACTCCAACTGTTGGCGAAGTGATTCAAAAGTACTCTCATGAATACCATATTCCTGGTGGATTATACTTATCTATCGATAATATGGAGAACATGGAAGAAGCTTTTAACAATTTAAATATTCCTAGTGATGGAATTGATTTAATTGTAGTAACCGATTCAGAAAGTATTCTTGGTATTGGAGATCAAGGTGTCGGTGGTATTAATATTGCAATCGGTAAACTAGCTGTTTATACGGCAGCAGCTGGCATAGATCCTAGTAGAGTGCTTCCAATTGTGTTGGATGTGGGAACGAACAACGAAGCTTTAATTCAAGATCCATTATATCTTGGTAACAAGTTTAGTCGTGTTCGCGGCAAAAGCTATGATCAGTTTATTGAACGATTTGTGGAAAATGCATTGAAAACTTTTCCAGATGTTCTCCTTCATTGGGAAGACCTTGGTAATGTAAATGCTCGTGCAATCATGGAAAAATACAGTGATAAAATTCTTACTTTCAATGATGATATCCAAGGAACAGGTGCTGTTACTTTGGCGGCAATTATGTCTGCTTTAAAAGTTACGAAAGAGTCTCTTTCTGATCAGCGAGTTGTTATCTTTGGACCAGGTGCTGCTGGTATTGGGAACGCAGATCAAATGGTAGAAACAATGGTATTAGAGGGAGTTTCAAGAGAAGAAGCGTATAATCGCTTTTGGCCAATTGACTTCCGTGGGTTATTAACAGACGAAACAGCAGATGTTGTAGCATTCCAACAACCATATGTTCGTTCTGCAAAAGAAGTAGCAGATTGGGAAAGAAACGAGGAAAATATTATTCCGCTTCTAGAAGTTATTAGAAAAGTAAAGCCGACTATTCTTATTGGTACTTCTGGACAAGCAGGTGCCTTCTCTGAAGAGGTGGTAAAAGAGATGGCCAAGCATGTAGAGCGTCCGATTATCATGCCAATGTCTAATCCAACTCCATTAGCAGAAGCTACACCAGAAGACATTATTAAATGGACAGATGGGAAAGCACTAATTGCTACTGGTAGTCCATTTAAAGACGTGGAATATAACGGTGTCACATATGAAATTGGTCAATCCAATAATGCATTTGTATTTCCAGGACTAGGGTTGGGAGCAATTATTGCAAAAGCTGCTATTATTTCAAAAGGAATGTTTGCGGCCTCCGCAAATGCAGTTGCATCATTAGCTGATAGCAGCTCGCTTGGGGCATCAATTCTCCCTTCCATTGATAAATTACAAGAGGTATCTAAGGCCGTAGCTATAGCAGTAGCGGAAGCTGCAATCAAAGAAGGAATTGCGCAAGCGAAAATAGAGGATATAGAACAAGCGCTTAATGACTATATGTGGAAGCCAGAATATAAAACAATAACATTAAAATAAGACAAGTAAATAAATAGAATCGTCTTGCAATCACTGTAAGACGATTCAAACAGCTTAGAAACGAACAAAGGGAAAGTGAAGTGAACTACCATGTCTCTTGGGCATATATTTTTAGTATTAATCCCCATCTTTTTTACCATTATTTTAGGATATTTAGGTGGCTATTTAAACATTTTTAATGCTGATTCTTCTAAAGGTCTCAATACATTAGTAACAAAATTTGCATTACCAGCGCATTTATTTATTGGAATTACAACCACATCGAAGCAAACACTAATCGATCAATGGCCGTTTTTCTTAAATATGTTTATTGGTATTATTGGTTTTTATGTCATATTACTACTTATTTCGAAGTTTGTTTTTAAATATGATGTTACAAAAGCTTCGATGTTCTCGTTAAATTCTACGCAGCCGGCATTTGCCTTTATGGGGATTTCTGTGCTTGGTAGTTTATTCGGACAACAAGAAGTTGCTATTCCTATTGCGATTACAGGAATTGTGGTTAATGCCATTTTAGATCCTTTAGCAACAATTGTGGGGAATATTGGCGAAAGCAATAAAGGGAAAGCAAAGGATGAGAAGGGAAGCACAATAGGTATTATTTTACATGGATTAAGTGAACCACTTGCATGTATTCCATTACTAGCAGTTGTATTGACACTATGTGGTTTCCACTCACCAGAAATAATACAAAGTGCGCTTGATCAGATTGGCTCTGTAACATCTGGTGTTGCGTTATTTGCGGTAGGGGTAACCGTAGGTATTCGCAAAATCAATTTCCAAGGAGTTGCTTTTGGTATTTCGCTATTAAAAGTGATAGTGCTACCATTATTTATGATATTGGTTGCTCATCTAGTAGGATTAAACCACGCCGATACTGTAAAAGCTATTTTATTAGTAGCATTTCCAGGATCAGCCGTTGCAGCGATGATTTCAACTAGATTCGATTCGCTAACAACGGAAACAGCATCTTCTTTCGTGATTAGCACTATATTATCATTAATTACATTACCAATCTTTATAACCTGGTTAATTTAATTAATTTAATAAATGAAAAAGAAGCAGAAGGGGGACTTTTCTGCTTCTTTTTTTAATGGTGACAGGTACCATAAAAAGACAACATCCCACATCTGTCTCTCTCAGAAGGACAAGGGAAATGAATCATTTTAGGGAAAAACGACAGCCTCTTCCTCTAACCAAAATGCTAAGATAATATTAATCAGAATAAGGGAGGGGACTCATCATCATGTTTTTCCTAAAAGATGATGGATTTGAATATAGCAAGACACAGCTAAAAACAGAAGTAATCGATATACATAATTTAGAAGACGGCTTTACTCAATTACAATTAAGATTTACATTTGACTTTAACTCTGGAGCATTTTCTCATGAGGTAACTTGGTCTAACTATGATATAGAATCTAGTAGTGTCCAAATTGGAAAATCCCACCCTTTCTGGAGACATCACAGCCATTGAACCCGACATTTCATTTAGCTATCAAAAGATGGAGGAAAATCTTTATACATTTTATATTCACTTTGACAATGGAATGATTCATTCAAACATGGGAACAGACTCAGGGATTAGCCTTAGATTAATAGTTCATAGACAGTCTTTGGTAAAGTGGACAAGGCAGATAACCAAACTATTACAGTATTCATAATAATCCTTCCTCCCTCATCCCCATTCCAGATGAGGATATTTTTGCATGACTCATACTATGTTATAATATCTGAAAATAATATCTGAAAATAAAAAATATTGTCATATTTTCTGACAATATGATAGATTTCCAAAAAAGTTAATAGTATTATACGTTTATGCTACTTCATTTTGAAACATCGTTCCGTTCAGTGAAACAATGCGGTTAGAAGGACATATAAAGATTATTTTAGGAGAGGAGCAGGTTTTGATAGAGAGATGACAGAATAGAAGGGATCATATTTAAGTTAAGGGGAGGAGTTATTCAGTGAATATAAAAGCATATGAAAATTCAGAGGTACCGGAAAAGAAGATAACGGGTTATCAATGGAAAACGCTATGGTCTTCAACGGTTGGATATGCCATGGATGGGCTAGATATGATGATTTTGGCTTATACGCTGCCGCTCATTATTGCTTTTTTTGGCATTAATCAAGCGCAGGCGGGAAGCCTTTCTACCATTACATTGCTTGGAGCTGTAATTGGTGGAATTGTATTTGGAGTAATGGCGGATAAATTTGGGCGAGTACGGGTGTTTACTTGGACTATTTTAATATTTTCTGTTTTTACAGGTTTATGTGCTTTAGCTCCTAATTTAGAAACATTTGCGATCTTCCGCTTTTTAGCTGGTTTAGGGCTTGGGGGCGAATTTGGAATTGGGATGACGCTTGTCAGTGAGACTTGGCCGAAGAAATATCGCTCTCGTGCTACATCTGTTGTAGCGGTCGGATTTCAGTTAGGGATTGTTCTTGCAACTTTAACGGTATTGTTTATTGCACCGAAATTCGGGTGGCATGGTGTATTCCTTGCAGGGGTAGTACCAGCGATTTTTGCGTTTTGGTCCCGCAAAAATTTAAAGGAACCAGAGATTTGGACAAAACTTAAAGAAGAAAATAAAAATAAGATTGCCATTGGACAATTATTTGCTTCAAAGGAAACAACGAAGATAACGATTGGCTTAATTATCGCCACAAGTGTTCAAAACTTTGGCTTTTATGGCATTATGACGTGGATGCCGACGATGCTTGCTTCGGAACTAGGTTACAATTTTAATAAAACAACTTTATGGACGGTAACAACGATTGTCGGGATGATATTAGGGATTTTAATCTTTGGTTATTTGGCAGACAAAATTGGACGCAGACCATCTTATATCACTTTCCTGATTGCGGCGGCAATTATTGTTTGGGTCTATTTCCAAGTAACATCGACAGCAGCTTTATTGCTTCTTGGCGGCGTATTAGGATTCTTTGTAAATGGGATGATGGGTGGATATGGAGCCCTGCTAGCAGAGCATTATAATACAGAAGTCCGTTCCACTGCAGAAAACATTATTTTTAATGTAGGGAGAGCAATCGCGGGATTTGCGCCATTTATTATTGGTTATATTTCTCTTAATCATTCTTTAAGCTATGCACTTAGCTTATTGTCCGGTGTTTACATTTTATCTGCATTAGCATTTATCTTTTTAATTCCAGAATCAAAGGATAAAGAGATTGTTTAAGAATTAAGGTTACAATCTATATTTTAAGAGAGAAGGATGTTTTGATGGCACCTTCTCTTATTTTAAAAAAATGGAACATTGTTCCGCTCAGAGAAACTTATTTTAAAAGGGGAGACATGGCTTGGAATGGTTAAATCGTTTTACAGATGTAATGGACTGCCTCTCCTCTAATGCCAATATAGGGATGGGTGTCAGTGAACTTGCGAGAGAGACGGATTTAAGTAAGGGTACGATTCATCGAATGCTTACAAGTATGTGTGAACATCAGCTTGTTGTCCAAGATAAAACGACTAAACAATATTATCTAGGACCGAAAACGATGCTGTGGGGCAGTCAGTTTTTAAGGTTGCAGGATCCGATTAAACTACTGGGCAGATATGGGGAAAAATTATCTATTGAGACTAATCTCTATACCTTCATTTGTCGTTATCATGGAGGCGATGTCTATTGTGTCTACACTCATCAGCCATCAGATCTGCGCAATAAATATTTTGTTCATGTGGGACAGCGGATGCCAATTCATAGTGCCGCGGCAGCAAAAGTAATTTTGGCGTATCAAGAGGAAGCGATAGTTGAGAGAATGGTGCATGAGACACCCTTTGAAGCTACCACCCCCTATACGAAAACAAATCCTCTCGACATCAAAAAAGAATTAAAAGAAATCTATCATTCCCAACTAGCATTTTGCATTGAAGAATTGGAAATGGGGGTATCTGCTATTTCCGCGCCAATATTTTATGATGATAAAAAAACGAATGTCAGCATCAGCATTGTTGGCGAAAGTGACTATATCGCGATGCAGCAAGCAACATTAGTGAAACAAATAAACGAAGTGGCCAAAGAGGCAAGTGAACATATGAAATCTATGCATCTATTAAGTTCTATTCGCTTATAAAGAGAAGGGCGGAGCTCCGTGGCCCATAATCAAGGAGATAGAAAGATGGATCGAAAAAGAAAATATGAAGAACTGTTGAATAATATGAATCAATATAATTCGGGAACGAAAGGAATCACCAGAGTGGCCTTTACAAATGAGGAGCAGGCATGCAGTCATGCTTTTATGCGTTTGTGCAAAAATGAGGGTCTAGAAATTAGAATGGATTATTGCGGCAATATTATTGCGAGAAGAGAAGGAAAGCACAAAGATCTTCCGCCAGTTGTCATAGGATCCCATCTAGATACCGTTTACCAAGGCGGTAAATACGATGGCGTAGTAGGAGTTACAGCAGGTTTAGAAGTGATAAAACGCCTCAATGAACAAAATCTGGAAACGGAACATCCGATTGAAATTATTTCTTTCGCCTGTGAAGAATCGTCTCGATTCGGAGTATCAACGGTTGGCAGCAAGGCGATGGCAGGAACACTGCAAAAGGAGAAGTATCAACATCTGAAGGATAAGGATGGAATTACCTTTGAAAAAGCTCTTTCCCTTTGTGCCTTGCGATTTGATCAATTGGATTTGGCAAGCAGAGCGACAGAACGTTTTCAAGCATTCTTTGAATTACATATTGAGCAAGGTCCGATTCTGATGAATACCAATAAGAAAATTGGGATTGTAACAGGGATTGCCGCACCCGTCCGCTTCATTATTGAAGTAAAAGGCGCTGCTTCTCATTCTGGGACAACACCGATGAATATGCGCAAGGATGCATTGCTTGGGGCAAGTGAACTAGCGCTCGCTTTAGAAGAAGCAGCGAAAGAAGAACAGCATAACGGGACCGTCGCCACAATCGGGGTGCTTTCCATTCCAATGGGGGCGATGAATGTGGTGCCAGGTACAGTCGAAATGAAAGTCGATATTCGCTCCACTTCGACTGCCTCTAGAAATAAAGTACTCACCGCTCTTTTAAAAAAAATGGAGGATGTTCAGGAAAGACGAGGTTTAACGATAACTTCACAGGAGATTAGCAAGGAAGAGCCTGTTCAGTTATCAAAAGAGCTTACTCTTCAAATAGAAAAAATTTGTCTGGAAAAAAAGCTTCCTTATCAATGGATGCAAAGTGGCGCTGGGCATGATGCCATGAATATGACTTCCTTCGGTCCGGTTGGGTTAATCTTTATTCCGTCCTTAAACGGAATTAGTCATCATCCAGATGAACATACCGATTTAGACGATATTTTAATCGGTATTGATGTGTTAGAGGCAGCTGTATTACAGCAGGCAATAGCAGTGTATTAATTAAAGAAAGGAGAGAAAAAGGATGGCAGTGAAAGCAGAAATAATATTTAACAAGCAAGTAAGCAAGCGATATTTTCATTTAAAAGTAAAAGTTCCCAATCAGCAGCTATTCCCAGTTCAAGCGGGTCAATTTTTTCATATCAAATGCTGTGAAGGACCTAAGCCCTTGTTACGCAGACCACTTAGTATTTTTCGCATCAATGAAGCAGAAAGCACATTGGAGTTTCTTTATTTAGTAAAAGGGGTTGGGACGAAGGCTTTAGCGGAGCGAAAGTCGGAAGAGACGCTGGATATACTTGGTCCATTAGGGAAGGGATTCAGTATAGCGGAAGGAAGTGAAAATATTCTTATTGTTGCTAGAGGTGTAGGAATTGCCACCCTTTCCGCTCTTGCTTTCAAGCTGAAAAGTAAGAATATTTCGTGTTTTGCGATTGTCAGTGCTAGAACAAAAGAAGATTATTTAGTGGAAGCGGAGTTAAAGGCAGCTGGTGTGGAGGCTGTGTTTGTAAATGATGAAGCTGGAACGAGTGATCCTAGTTGTGTAAAACTTTTAGCAGAAACATGGATAAGTGAAAAAAAGATAGATAGTATCTATACATGTGGATCAAGAAGACTATCTAAATTAATGAAGGAATTAGCATATGAACATCGGCTTTTTGCGGAAATCGCCTTGGAAGAAAATATGGGATGCGGGATTGGTTCTTGCTATGGATGTGTCTGTCAGATTGAAGAAGAGGAACGCATCCGACCGGTCCGGATTTGTATGGAAGGACCAGTCTTTCCATTAGAAAAGGTGGTATTTGCATGAGTGGCTTGGAAGTAACATTAGGCAATCTTCATTTGAAAAATCCGGTTATGCCAGCGTCTGGAACATTTGCGGAACAAATGACTAATTATATTGATATTAATCAGATTGGGGCCATTATTCCCAAAAGCATTACCAAAAATCGGCGAACAGGCAACTCTACCCCTCGTATTTGTGAAACAAAGGCTGGTGGCATGATTAATTCGATTGGGATTCAAAGTGAGGGATTAACGTATTTTAAAGAAAAGACAATCCCCTTTTATGCAGCTTTTTCGACTCCTCTTATCCCTAGTGTGTCAGCAGACAGCATCGAGGAATTTGTGGAGGTTAGCGCAGAGCTCGGTGCTATGGACGAGGTGGATGCCATTGAATTAAATATTTCCTGTCCCAATTTGAAAAATAATGGGATGGCGTTTGGCATGGATCCATCCATCTCGCATGAATTAGTAAGCAAGGTACGAAAGACGACAAATAAGCCGCTCATTCCGAAGTTATCTCCTAATGTAACAAGTATTGTGGAGATTGCCAAAGCTTGTGAAGCAGCCGGCGCTGATATTTTAACAGTTTCCAACACATTTTTGGCTATGTCTATTGATGTTCATACTAGAAAACCGAAGATCAGCAATGTAATGGGCGGCTATTCCGGCCCAGCTATTTTGCCCCTCGTTGTCCGAATGGTTTACCAAGTGTATCAGGCAACTTCCCTTCCGATTATAGGATGCGGAGGCGTCATGAATGGAGAGGATGCCATCGAATTAATGCTCGCCGGTGCGTCCGCTGTACAAATTGGCACAGCTTCCTTCGTCGATCCAGAAGCAATGATAACGATCCGCAACGAAATGGAAGCCTATATGCAGGCACATGGAATAAAGGATATACAAGAGATTATTGGTGGAGTGGTGGTTCGGTAGTCGGATGTAGGGGTGTTTGGCTGATAAGCAAGGCGTTTTGGCTGATAACCCCCAAAGTTTGGCTGATATCTTCGCCGCATTGGTTGATCAATCGATTTTTTCATATAAAAAAGGAGTGGAGAGTATGTTGTGGGATCATGTTATTAAAAACGGCTATTTATATACCGGAAATGGATTTGAAAAAGGGCATCTCTATATTAAAGATGGAAAGATTGCGGCCATCACTCAGGATGAATTAGCGGGAGAAGTGCTAGAGGTAACAGATGGAGAAGGGTTATATGTGTGTCCGGGCTTTATGGATACCCATATACATTCAAGGGATCCAGGTCCAACGTATAAAGAAGATTTTTATTATAGCACCCAAGCTGCAGCGGCAGGTGGGATTACGACTGTGTTTGAAATGCCGAACACTAATCCTCCTATTAATAATGTCGAAAATTTTGAGAAACAAAAGAAAAATCTCACGGCTAAAGCACATGTGGATTTCGCTATATGGGGAATTTGCTTAGGGGATGCTAACCGAGAGGATATCGTTCCACTGCATCAGGCTGGGGTGATTGGCTTTAAGTTTTTCTGGGGCTATGCCATTAATAAAGAGACTTATCAGTTGATGTATAACTATAAGGATGGAGACAAAGGTGTCATTCCGCCGCTTTCAGATGGAGAGGTTTATAGTATTTTCCGAGAAGTTCAAAAAACGGGACAAATTCTTGCTATTCATGCGGAAAATAATCAAATAATCCAACGGTTGACAGAGGAAGTAGAAGCTTCTGGGAAAAGAGATTATGAGGCACTTCTGCAAGGACGCCCGAATTTAGCCGAGGAAATGACCATTCAATCTGGGATTGCATTGGCGAAAAATCTTGGCACTCGACTGCATATTCTTCATGTCAGTACAGGAGAAGGGGTAAAGCTAATAAGACAAGCGCAAACAGATGGCTATACAAATATTACATCAGAAACATGTCCGCATTATCTCTTTTTATCCAATGAGGATTATGAAAGAGTTGGTCCGCAGATGAAGGTATATCCGCCTATTAAATATAAAAAGGATCAGGAAGAGCTGTGGAGAGGGATTCAAGATGGTACCGTAACGGTTGTCTGCTCTGACCATGCTCCTCATACCGAAGAAGAAAAGGATGGCAGCTTATGGGATATCCCTGCTGGAATGTGTGGGGTTGAAACATTGGCGCCACTACTATTAAACGCAGTAAGTGAAGAGAAGATTTCTTTAGTCGATGCCTGCAAACTTCTTTCTGAAAATCCAGCAAAGCAATATGGAATCTACCCGCAAAAAGGGTCGTTACAAGTAGGAACCGATGCAGATATTACCATAGTAGATATGAAGAAAAAACATACCATTAAAAGAGAAGAGCTCCACAGCAAAAGCAAGGTAACAGCATACAACCAAACACCTATTACAGGAATGCCAGTCGCCACCATTGTCCGCGGAACAAAAGTAATGGAAAATGGGCAAATCATCAGCCAACCAATCGGAAGAATTGTGGTGCCAGGAGAGAATGAGAGGGACGGTTCTCCTTTCGAGCTTAAGAGCATAGGCGATTTGTGATTACTACTATTGAAGTTTTGTAGATAAAAAGACAGTATTGAAAAACAGGAGGAGAGCGGGATAAATGAATAAAAAAGAAAAGCTAGATTCTTTTATAAAACTATACGACCTAATCAACTTTTACTACGAAAACCGCGACCGCCCAGCAGATAGAGAATTCGACTTCTTTGAAGAAGTAAAAGTCAATTGTGAAACACTAGAGATTGATTACGATTCATTTATCAAGGAACTTCGATTGCAACGGTTGTGAGGGGAATCAGAGGGAAGGCTCTAGATTCCCTTTTTCTAAGGAAAGATATTACAAGACTTATAGTAATAGAAGTACCAATCCAGTTTTTCCTTAATAATCAACATTACTTATAAAGCTTCACTGTATCCTCCAAAAAATGTAAGTATTCAGCAATAAAAGCTTTAGGCTTTATAATTTTCACCTTATTACCGAATCCCGCTAAAAACTGGTAGGCAAATGGATTCATAGGCAATTCAATAGTGGCAAGATAACTTTCTGAATTCCCCTTGTTAACAGCGTTCTTGCCATATCTCTCGATAAATTGATCTCTGACTGCAACGTCTATCAATAGCTGTACATTAACTAAATCTTGTTTTTCATTATGTTGCTTTTCTGCTTCCAATACCTTATCGGTTCTGGGTATAAAAAAACCGCCTTTGTTGATATTAGTCATCCTCGTCAATTTAAAGGTTCGATAATCTTTCCGTTCTAAACTATAACCAAAAAGGTACCAATGCATTTCTCGCAAATGCATCTTATAAGGTTCTACAACTCTGGAAGTGATATTTCCTATTGAGTCTACATACTCAAATTTTACTAACCAGTTATTTTCCATTGCTTGTTTTATTAATAAAACATCTTCATCTATTTGACTTCTTCCTTTCCAATCATAAAAAGTTACATCTAGTTTTGGGGATATATTTGCACTGGTCATTCCTTTGATTTTTAGAATAGTCGTTTGAATTTCTTGATTTGTAATCAGTTGCTCAAAACCACCTAAAGCTACGAGTATATTTTCAATATCATTCTGATTTAGTAATCGTTTATCGAATTTATACTCATCCATTAGTGCATATCCACCTTCAGCACCATATTTCGCATAAATAGGGATGTTTGCATAGCTTAATGCTTCCATATCACGTTGAATCGTTCGTTTCGTTACATGAAAAAGTCGACTAAATTCTGATGCGGAAACAACTTCTTTTTGTAATAAGATCATTACTATTGATATAAGTCGCTCAATTTTTTTCATTTTCTCCCCCTATATACGACATATAGATGTCACTTATGTCCTATTATACTTTAAATATAAAAAGGAGGAATTAAATGATGAAAGCAATAAGTTATCTTCAATTTGGTGGAAAAGCAGAAGAAGCGCTGGACTTCTATGAAAAGGCATTACATGCAACAAATGTAAAAAAGGTGAGATTTGCCGCTTTTGTTCAAGATTCTAATGCTCCATTAACGAAAGAAGAGCAAAACATGATTATGGAATCTCGTATTGAGTTTTCAGGGAATATTCTAATGATTTCTGACGTTCCGCCTTTTATGCAAGCTATGACGGGTGAAATCATAAAAGGGAATACCGTCTTAATCAGTATTATTGATGCAGATCAAGATAGGAATCAGCAAATATTTGAAAAGCTTGCAGAAGGTGGTACTGTGATCATGCCGTTAGCTTCTACCCCGTGGTCAGCAAGTTTCGGAATGGTAGTGGATAAGTACGGGGTAACGTGGAAATTTAACAGTGAGGCGAGTAAATTTCTAGATAGTTTTAAGTAGGCGTCAAGAGACACAAAAATTGTACCAATAGTTCTATGTGAAACTATTTGAAAAAATGCGGGGGAGTATCGATGGTTGAACCTTAACATCTAGCTTGATTATTTCAACGATGACACAGCACAATATTCTACCGCATACGACACAAAGAAAAGGATTGTTTCAGTAAAAACTGAATTCACAATCCTTTTTTTTCTACTGGGTATGCATAAATAATAAATCTTTCAGGTGCATTTCCAATAAAATAAAATGGATAACAAGTCGTTACCACTAGAACTTCCTTTCCCATTTTCCTGATAACACTGGTATCATCCTCAGGAACAATTTCAGTCTCTTTAATCTCATAATGATACTTGCCATAAGGCATCTCCACAATAAATTGATCACCGATTGTTAAATCGCCAAAATCCCTGAAAACGGTGTCGCGATGTCCAGATAGTATAATTTGTTCACCTTGACCCGGAAGTACAGACTCTGATAGATGGCCAACCCCTTTACTTAAAGAATCAGGATCTGTTCCTTCAACGATTGCAAGCGATCTTTCTAACTTTGGTATTTTCAAAATACCGATGCTCTGCCCATAATCAAATGTAACTTGAGAAAAAGGATCTTTCTTCTTATCAGATCTATCTATTTTTATATTCTTATTATTTTCAATCAGTTCTTTAGCCTCAACAAATGCTATGTTTTGTGCATGTTCATTATGATAATATTGATAACCAAAGAAGATAAGTAAGCAAATTCCGGCAGCAATTAAGCAATTTCCTATGACTTTCATGCAAAGCTCCTCCTTATGGTATCAATTAGCAAGAAATGTGTGAAAGTATTGACAGTATCCTGATAAATAATGTTCAATGTCATCTATACGCATTCGAAATGAATGATGTCTAATAAAAAAACCACCTTTAATTCTGTTGGGATTTTTATAATACATTGCTAATTCAGGATAAAAGTAACCATTTCTTTGATATTCAGCACGTCTATGTATGGTATCTATTAATTTTTTTTCATCAAAAGATGTTAACAAAGAGGCATGATTCGTCTTCTTTAAATATTGGATCATATGATATGTAGCCATAGTCAATTCAAGAAAGGTAGGATATGTAGTTTTTCGATGATAGATAAAATCAAGCTTATCATTTGTATTTTTTAAACCGAACTCAAAATACTTCTTTTCAGGCTTATACTTAATTAATTCGTTTGTACAATAACTTAGCCAATGGTCATGATTCTTCCAATAATTGTTCGCGATGAAATAGTTAAAAGCATGTTCAACACACTCGATCCATTTTGGATTTTTATCTAATTTATATAACCTCATTAACGCAAAAGCTGCCTCTCCATCGTAATAAACAATACGATAAGCTTCTTTCACATTTAACGAAGGGTAATGTAATACGTGGATAAATTTCCCATCTGGTTGTTGTAATTCAACAATTCCTTTTGCCAACTGTTGGGCAGCCAGTAGGTAATGCTGATTCAAACCGAAAATCTCAAGGTATTTTGAAAGTGCAAGAATAGCAGCAGCATTTGCCCCTAATTTTATCTCAAAAGTATCCTCTTTAATTTGGTCAATGATATAGGCCTTTTGTCCATCTTTATACATTGCCTTATCGATTAAATAATCTAGTCCTCGTTCTATTGATTCTTTTAAAATAGGATCTGGAAAAAGCTCATAGGATTCTGTCATCGCATATAATGTACTTGCATGCCTTAGCATATTATAAAATTTAATTTCTTTATCAAAACATGAAAAATATCCATAAACAAACTTACCATATGGTTTACACATATTAATCAGCTGTTTTTGCGCACTTTGAATCATTTGTTTTAACTCATTTGCATCTAATTTTGTATCTCTTCTACCATTATCATACTCATCAGATTTAAGTGTGTAGCAAGAGTACTGATCACAATAAAAACCTTGCGTTGAAAATGTAGTGACAGCTGTTACCTTATTAAAATCAAGTTTGTTTAATCCCATTCGATGGCGAGATATATAATGCTGGATGTTTACTTCATCCAAATATCCTCTGTTTGTTTTTCCGTCAAGTTTTATCATCGAGTTACTGTTAAGTTCTTGTTCTAAAAATGCATAAGTAAAAGATGAATCAAAACTTATTCCTTTTCTAAAATAATTCTTTTTTGTATGAGTTATCATTTCAATAAAATCAATAATCGAATATGTTTTTCTATCATTAACCCAATCAACCTTGATATTGCAAAAATCCTTAGCCTCACCAAAGTATTTAATAGCCTGTTTAACTAATGTCTTCCAAGCCCATTCAAAATTTTGATGTGTAACATTAATTACATCTGCTCGCTTATTTTTAAATCCTACTGAAAGAAATAAGATACATTCCTTTTCTGTATTTAACTCAGCATATATTTCTGTTTCTTTTATATAATGATAAATTTTTTCTAAAGCTTCTTGAAAAGAACTTGTTAATGTTGTAAACAATGATCCTGCACCACCAATATCAACTTTGATTGTATTGTAATGAAGCAAGTGTATATATATGCATACATACACTTGCTTTTTTTCTATATTTTTGATCTATTGACGTTTTCTTCTACCAAAGATTCTCGATGCTATACCACTTAAAAGAGCGCCTATTCCAGCCAGACCATATGACCACATAGCAGTAGCTGTATTAGGTAGTTTTTGTGCTCCATTATTAGTATTTAAAATATATTCTTTGTTGTTATTCGTATCAGAGTTTGCATCGGCGTCAGAGTCAGCGTCGGCATCAGAGTCAGCGTCAGCATCCGCGTCGGCATCGGCATCGGCATCAGCATCGGCGTCGGCATCGGCATCCGCGTCGGCATCAGCATCGGCGTCGGCATCAGAGTCCGCATCGGCATCAGCGTCGGCATCAGCGTCGGCGTCCGCATCGGCATCAGCATCGGCGTCCGCATCGGCATCGGCATCGGCATCAGCATCGGCATCAGAGTCAGCGTCGGCATCGGCATCCGCGTCGGCATCGGCATCGGCGTCGGCATCAGCATCGGCGTCGGCATCGGCATCGGCATCGGCGTCGGCATCAGCATCGGCATCGGCATCAGCGTCGGCATCGGCGTCGGCATCAGAGTCAGCGTCAGCATCAGAGTCCGCATCGGCATCAGCGTCGGCATCGGCGTCGGCATCGGCATCAGCGTCGGCATCGGCGTCGGCATCGGCATCGGCGTCGGCATCGGCATCGGCATCGGCATCAGCATCAGCGTCGGCATCAGAGTCCGCGTCCGCATCAGCATCAGCGTCGGCATCGGCGTCGGCATCAGCGTCGGCATCGGCATCGGCATCAGCATCAGCGTCGGCATCGGCATCAGCATCCGCATCGGCGTCCGCATCGGCATCAGAGTCAGCGTCGGCATCGGCATCGGCATCAGCGTCCGCATCGGCATCGGCGTCGGCATCAGCGTCCGCATCAGCATCGGCATCAGCATCAGCGTCGGCATCAGCGTCGGCATCAGCATCGGCATCAGCGTCGGCATCAGCATCGGCATCGGCATCCGCATCGGCATCAGCGTCGGCATCAGCGTCGGCATCAGCGTCGGCATCAGCGTCGGCATCAGCGTCGGCGTCCGCGTCGGCATCAGCGTCCGCGTCCGCATCGGCATCAGCGTCGGCATCGGCGTCCGCATCAGCGTCCGCATCCGCATCGGCATCAGCGTCGGCATCAGCGTCCGCATCAGCATCGGCATCGGCATCAGCATCGGCATCGGCATCAGCGTCCGCATCCGCATCGGCATCGGCATCAGCATCGGCATCGGCATCAGCATCGGCATCGGCATCAGCATCGGCATCAGCGTCGGCATCGGCATCAGCATCGGCGTCGGCATCGGCATCAGCGTCGGCATCGGCGTCCGCATCAGCGTCCGCATCGGCATCGGCATCAGCGTCGGCATCAGCGTCCGCATCAGCATCGGCATCGGCATCAGCATCGGCATCGGCATCAGCGTCCGCATCAGCATCGGCATCGGCATCGGCATCAGCATCGGCATCGGCATCAGCATCGGCATCAGCATCAGCATCGGCATCGGCATCAGCATCGGCGTCGGCATCGGCATCGGCATCAGCGTCGGCGTCCGCGTCCGCATCAGCGTCCGCGTCCGCATCAGCGTCCGCGTCCGCATCAGCGTCCGCGTCCGCATCAGCGTCCGCATCCGCATCCGCATCCGCATCAGCGTCGGCATCGGCATCGGCGTCGGCATCGGCATCAGCGTCGGCATCGGCGTCCGCATCAGCGTCGGCATCGGCGTCGGCATCAGCATCAGCATCAGCGTCCGCATCGGCGTCGGCATCAGCATCAGCGTCCGCATCGGCATCAGCGTCGCCTTCTTCGTTAAATACAACAGTATCTGAATCTTCTAAGTTGCTTAATAATTGAGCATCGATAGTTGTGGTGCTTACACCAGCGCCCTGAATCGTAACAGAGCCTTCTACTCCTGCTGGCTTAGGAACAGTAGCATTTAATGAAACGGTTGTTTCTCCAATAACTTGAACACCTGCAAGATCATTAGCTATGTCAATCGAACCATTGAGTAGTTGATTGGATAGATCTTGAATAGGAGTAGTTAATGCTTGTACAGGAGTTAAAATAGGATCAATTAAAGAACCTGCAATACCAGATATTTCTAGTGCATTAATGGAATCAGTTAAATCATTTAATAGTTTAAGAACAACATCTTTAACAGCGGTTTCAAGATGGTTTCCTAATCCATCACTGAAATTAACAACTAGGCTACCGTCTGGATTCACCGTTACATCCACTTGATCTTCGTAAGCTAATAAATCTTCTAGAGCATCATTTATATTGTTTAGTGCCTCGATTGATGATTCTAACTCGTCTAATCCTTCAACGCTTACTAGTCGTCCAGTAATTGGATTGTTTACTAAATCACCAACTGATGAAACTAAAGTTGAAAATACATTATTTACACTGCCCATTAATAAATCTATTCCATTAGAAAGGGCAGGTAAGTTATCCATTGTAATTGGTAGAATCTCTACTCTTACATTTGCTGGTTCAGTTACTTCTAATTTTCCAGCAAGATCTGGCGCATAAAACACAGCTACTCGATCAGGATTAAACAACTCTGCATCTACTAATCCAACCCCAGATAAACCAAGAGCTAAGTTGTAATTATCTGTGTTTTCTGTTAATTCAGCTGTAACATCTACATCTGTTAATAACTGAACTTCTCCTAGACTTGCTGCGGATACAGTGTACTGTGGTTTGATTAATAGGTTTCCAATTGGGATTGATGGAAGACTACTAACTACTAATGTTGAAGCCACAACAGTTGAAACAAGAATTTTCTTCGTTTGTACTCGTTTACGTTTTTGGTGATTCCTTAAACTTTTCTTGTAATCAAATTCCTTCATTCTGTACCTCCTAAATTATGTATGATAATTACCTGTGAAACGTGGTTTTCCTTCACCCCCTTTCAGTTCCTT
Source organism: Niallia circulans (assembly GCF_003726095.1). NCBI lineage: Bacteria > Bacillati > Bacillota > Bacilli > Caryophanales > Bacillaceae > Niallia > Niallia circulans. The sequence goes on along the minus strand of NZ_CP026031.1, from coordinate 3,294,262 downwards.
CATCCTAAAATAAGTGATTTTTCTGTAAATTACTAAAATATACCTATTTATCAGGACGAATTTCCGGATTATAGTAAATATACATTCACACAAAAAACCCAAAAAACACAAAAGACCAAAAAAACTAATAAAAAAAATAAGATGCTAAAGATATAAAAACATGAATTTTTCTAAAATTCAACATTTTTCGAAAGAATTAGTCATTTTTACCTATTATAGAATTTTTAACCATTTTATTAATTTAAATGAGTGGTTATTAGCAAAAAATAACCAAAATATTAAAAGGAGTGAAAGATTTGCAAGGTTTTAGTTCAAAAGAATTAGCTACTATACTAGAAGGTTACTATATTAAAGAGGTCGATAATTTTCATATTTTTAATTTTGAAATAGATCCTAAACGTCTTGAATCGGAAAAATGTGATCATACATGTTTTATTTCAGTGTCAAAAAAAAGATGGGAACTGGTTCATAAAAAAGAAACACAGTGGCGTGATGGAAATAGAGAGATTCTCGATCACTATCTAAAATGTGCCATCATTATCACAGAAGAACCGATAAAAGAATTAATTGATGAAAAGCCTCAACTTATCGTAAAGGACAGCTATAAAACTATTGCCAAATTAGCTAAAGCAGCAAGATTAAAAATGAACAATCCCGTTATCGCTATAACAGGGTCTGTTGGAAAAAGCTCAACCCGATTATTATTGGAGCATTTATTAAAGGGAGATGGAACGATTGTAGCTACACGAGGGAACCATAACACGCAAGTAGGAGTTCCATTATATGGATCGAAGCTTTCCAGTAATCCTGATTACGGTATTATCGAGATATCATTAAATGCTTTAAATAATCGCGGGAATCATTCTCTCACTATTCAGCCTGATATCTGTTTAGTTACCTCGATAGGAGAAGCACATCTTTCTACTTTGCATTCGACAGAAAATATTGCAAAATTTAAAGCAAGAATTTTTAAAGGCATGCAGCAAAATGGGATTGCGATTATAAATCATGACATCGGTAAAAAAGAATTTGATATTTTATATCATGCAGCCAAAGAAAAAACAGAAAAGATTTATACATATAGTCTATCTAATAAAAATGCAGACCTCTATTTAAAAAAATATAAGCAGAGGAAATATGATACGTTAGTAACATTTCATTATCAAAATCAAGATTATTGCTTTAGTATGAAATTGCCAAGCAATGGAATGATTGCAAATGCCTTTGGTGCAATTCTATGTCTTGCGAAAATGGGTCATCCATTTACTTCTTATCTAGAAAAGTTACAGTCCTTTAAATCATTAGATAAAATTATGGATCTAAAAACTTATCATACTGCTGATGGTCGGTTGATTGATGTTATCGATGATACACATAATGCAGCAATTCCATCGATGATTAATGCAATCCAAACATTTAAAGAAAAACAATGCTTTTACTCTGGAAATAAAATCTTAGTCTTAGGACAAGTAGCAGATTTAGGAAGTCAAGCTCAGGAGCTTCATGACAAACTTTTAAAGTACATATTGTCATCGGGGGCTGATTATATCTTTGGTCACGGATTATATATGAGGAAGGTCATAAAGTCTTTACCCGCTGAGAAGGTAGGAGGATGGTTTGATAATGCAAAGGATTTAGCCGAAAGAATTCCCTACTATTGCTCCAATGACTCGATCGTTTTATTAAAAGGATCTGTATCTGGAAGTGATTTCAGAATGACAAGCCATTATCTTCCTAATCAATTAAAACGCTCTAAAATGCAGTTATACCAGTATGATCCTCAAATAGTAGCTAATGCTATACAGCCAAGCTGGGGGGTAGAGGTATGGGATGCTAACACGAAAGAAATTAATTTCGTTAGAGGGCGGCAATCTACAAGATCACTGGAAGGATTAGGGCATTTACTGCTATTAGACTCCTTTAACCTTAGTACGGTAAACTTGAACGATGTTATTACGTTAGAAAAGTGGCCAACCAATATTGGATACTCAACAAATAAAAAGCCTTTTCAAAAAGGGACTAAATTTACTATCTTGGAACTCATAAATGAATTTATATTAACCCAACATCCTAGTGTTATCTATCAATTAGGAACATATTTTTATGGTGATGTGCAAAAAGCAATGAGGGTAGTTAATAAAAACGGGAGAGAATTAAATCTAAAGCCATCATCCTGTTATAATTTAACGGGTAGGTATAGAGTAAAAGAACAGCAAACATATAACCTTACCGATCTTAGAAAGCTTGGTTATTCTATATACAAAAAGAGGGATATAATAAATTTTTCTCCAACATTAGGAAGAATAAATGGTAATGAAATTAAAGGACTATGTTTCGGTGAGTTAAAGCTTTCATGTATTGCTTTTTATGAAAATTATATTATATCTGTCAGTGGTGTTAATACATATTCCGAATTAATCAACATCCTATCTAGCTCGTTACAAACTTTTGAGCGTAAATTACAAACTACTAACCAGGAGTGAGTTAAATGGACTCTCCCAACAAGGAAATTCCAAATATAGAGGAAATTAATAAAGAAATAGAAGAAGAACTCCAACAATTGCAACTACAAAACAATGAAACGAAAGAAAGCATAAATGAGCCCAGGTCATTCTTGAAACAAGCTTTTGACTTCCTAATCATATTGGCCTTAATCCTGATTATTATTGCAAATTTTGTTATTTTAATATTCAAATTACTTTGAAAAGTTCGCGACCTTGATGCTTGCTTCCATATAATAAAAATTGCTTAAATTCCTTTATGATATTTTATAAAATAGGGCTTTAATTTAATAGAATACCTGAAATTCCATAATAACAAATGCTAGGCAAATACTTTATTGGGAACCTATTTAGCGGTGGATAGATTAAATATATAAGAAGGAAAATTTGAAGCTGGTTGGTTCTATGTAGAGTGGAGTTATCTTATAGAAGAGGGAATAAAAAATATGGAGAAATGGGAGCACGCCAATTACTAAGGAATGTCTTAGTATATTGTGTGCTCCCCTTTTAAAAGCAGCAGTATATTTTACATGGCTTCTTAGATAAGATTAGTGTTCAGTATTAAAAAAAGATTGATTTATAACAATATGCAGAGACTGACTTAAATGGTTTTATAAAGTAATACAAAGATATTCTAAACCTATAATAATATGGAGGAATAGTGATGTATAAACTAAGAAATCAAATAGAACAAGTTAGAGAGGAAATGGAAAAATTAGCTTTAGTAGAGGGATTTAGTTCTCCAAATACTATTAAAAAGAGTATAGAGTTAGATGAATTAATATATAAATATCAACAAACGAAACAATGTAAGAAGGTTATAGTTGGCAGTTATTAAAAGAAGAGATAAGATAAATAAAAATTTTTGCTTTAGGATTTTTTTAAAATAAATATAGTGTGGAAAGAAGAACACATTAATAGATTTTTAAGCTATCATAATATAATAATTTATTATAGAGAACATCTTATTCTGAAAAATTCAGATGGACCAGGATGGCAAATGAATATTAGCACTAAGCGACTCAAGGCCTAAAAGAGTATTTCCTTAAAATATCAAATTCAAACGCAAACTAATAAGGCTGTAGGAAGACTCCCAACGATAAGGAAGCCTATTGAACTACAAGAATGATTTAATTAGTATCTACCAAATGTTCGGAAGCTGTTTTGTTCTACGTTTCGCTATTGTAACGAAGAAGTCGCGTATGGAGATGTCTGTTGCGCTAAACTATGCAGCGATGATTTATCGCTGAGTGAATTTTGTTTATTAAGGATTAAGTTAAACGGTTAAAAAGCCATGGTATTCCACTGGATGAACCTCCTTCCTACGTCCCCCTTATCACTAGATCCCCTGTATAAACTTTTCTGATCGCAGGAAATTCTTTACCAGCAAGTCGATCTAATAAACAGTTAATTAAATCTTCAATCATCCATTCAGTCTGATTTTGGATGCTAGATAAGGCAGGAGAGGTTGTCAGACAAATTGGGTGGTTGTCAAAACCAATGATGGAGAAATCTTTTGGCACAGAAACTCCATGTTTTTTTGCTGCTGACAATAGTCAGGCTGCTAAGAAATCACTGCCTGCAAGTAAGATATAAGGAATAATTAATATGTGGTGGTAATTAGGTATACCTGTAAGTGGGGAACTACAAACAAGTTCAGAAAAGTTTAGAAGTTGTACTTTTTAATATTGAAGAGGCTTTAAATCTGATTGAGAATAATGACTATAAAGATATATCGGAAGCTGGTTTCGATCTTTTCAGAAAGGATTCAAAAGACTTCAAGCTTTGGGATTTTTGGCTTGCTGTAATGAGAGGTAAAAGTAATAAGAGAGAGTGCTCAAAAGTTAGACTTTTGAGCACTCTCTTCATTTTCTTGGTTTATTTTAATAGCGTAATAAAGAAACACAAATTATGGATTACTTACCATTTTACATAATTTGAAAATATCTCATCATTAAATTGATCAGCCCCATCTACATTTGAACTCTTAAATACTGGAGGGGTAAAACCAGCTTCTATTAAAAGCTGTAGAGATTCAACGATGAGAGCTTGAGCAAGGAAGCATCCAACGGCATCTGAAGTAGCTCCAGAATAAATGTCGGAGTTTGAGATCCGGAAACCAGCATCACCGATAACAGCGCCATTATCGAGTACTACATCAGCAAGTTCATAAAGTTTTTTTCCGCTCTGGTGTCTTGAAGTTACACTTTGAGAATGTTTAATGCTCGTCATAGCAATGACCTTTGCTCCCTTTTTCCTTGCCTCTATAGCCATTTCAACGGGTACAGTATTTCTTCCTGAGTTTGATACAATCATAATTACATCTTTGTCTGATACTTCATGTAAATTTAAGTACGACTTCGCAAGTCCTTCGATTCTTTCAAGATAGGTGCTTTTATTTGGGCGTTCATGCAACATTAACTCTGGAGGTAAAATAGCTGTGACTAAGGCAAGTCCACCTGCACGATTATAAATCTCTTCGGCAATCATATGAGAGTGCCCAGAACCGAATACATAAAATCTTCCACCCGACTTAACAGCTTGTGAGATGAGGTTAGCACCTTCTATAATGGCTTCTTCTTGTGTTTCTTGAACTTCCATTAAAATATTGTTAAAGAATTTACTATAATCCGCAAATAATGATCCCATTGTTCTTCCTCCATTAAAAGTTTTTATTTTTGAATTTATTACTATGATAGCTTTTAAGCTTTACCATCCATAACGATGAGTGTCCCATCCTTTTTCAATTAGAGTTTGTTGGGCATACAATAACGTCTTAGATGGTATATCTTTCTCCACTGTAACACCTGATCCGATAACGCAATTACTGCCTACTTTAGTTCCCGGCATATATAGACTCAAAATACCGGTCCGAGTAAAGTCGCCAAAATAAACAGCATTTCCAAATTTCTCAGGAATTTCTCTTCTACCATTCACCTTTTGAGTTTGAGGCAGATCATCGAAACGAGTAATACCTACTGTGACTCCAGCAGCGATATCTGTTGATTCACCTATGATTCCGAATACTTCACCAAAATGTATAAAACTGACGTTATCAAAGGTAATACCGCTAAATTCTGCACAATGTCCAATACGATTTTTACTCCCAATGACGCTATCAGGACCTATCCTGCAAAAGTTTTCTATGCGACAATGAGAACCTATTACTACGTTTCCTTCTATAGTTACACCATTTTCAATTTTTGTATGATCTCCAATAATCGCATTTCCTTTTATCGTTACATATTTTCCTATTTCCACATGTTCTCCAAGCTTTATACATCCTTGAATATCAGCTGTCGGATGGATATTACAAGTCTCAGGAATATCATTATGTTGAAGTTTATTTGTCATAACCGATAGCGCCAGCTGATTAGCTTGCATTAGGTGCCAAGGCTTATCTATATCAATTACTCCATCTGTGACAGGATAGGATGAAACCGTATATCCTTCTTCTACTAACCATTGTAGACTTTGCTCAAATTCCATCTCGTGTTGTGGCATAACTCCTGTCGGTACATTTTTCATGAAACCTGGGTTATGGTGCAACATTCTCTTCAGCGCTTTTGTACTTAGAGCAAAGACGCCTATGAGTCGCTCTTGTACATAATGAGGACGAGGGTGACCATAAATATTCTGAACGCTGTTTCCGGTCCCTTTGGAAATTCCAAACCAATCAGGTGCAAATTCATTTGTTATAGGTTTAGATAAAATGAGTGTATCTACAGTATTAAGTTCTTTTTTATAGGCATCAACAAAACTAGTTAATCTCTCTAGAGTAATAAAGATATCTCCATACATGATCAACAAATGTTCGTCGTTAACGAGGGACACTACTTTTTCTAAACTATCTGCAGTCCCCTCAGTTACCGAGAGTTCAATAGTTTCAACTCCTTCAAAATCGCAAACAAGAGATTTAATTCTGCGTCCTAGATAACTAGTCACAATAATAATCCGGTCAAAAGACAAGCTCTTAAGATGGTTTACGAGATGAACGATATTTCCTTGGTTAGCTACTGGTAATGCTGCCTTAGGCCAATAATCATTATATGGCCACATTTTTTTTCCTTTACCTGCAGCCAATATAATAGCTGTTTTCACATCAATCACTCCGTATGTTTATTTAGTCAAAATTTAATTAAACCCTAAAAAGTAATGCATTACGTCCTTTAATTTTTTTAAATCTAATGAATCATATCCATCCATAAAGATTTACACCATAATTCGAATTTATACCTCCTTTATAAATTGATATATACCAATTCTCTTTAATTATTATAAAAATATGGTTATAATGTCAATAGAATAATCTTAAAAAAAGGAATGTGAAACATGAACAATAAAAAAACCCCTTTATATAAACAACTGAAAAAGGAAATTATACAAAAAATTGAAAGAGGGGAGTTGAAACCGGGTGATGTGTTACCACCTGAAAGAGAACTTGCAGAATTATTCGAAATGAGTCGCATGACGGTGAGGCAAGCTATTTCAGAATTGGTCAATGAATATATTCTCATAAGACGACACGGCAGCGGGACATATGTAGCTGAATCTAAAATTCCACAAGGCAGGCGTTTAAAGAGCTTCAGTGAAGACATGAGCGCGAGAGGACTGTTGCCCGGATCCAAGGTTCTAGAGAAAACAATAATTGTAGAACCTCCTGCAAACATGATTGCTGATTTAAAATCTGAGGGAAAGATTCTTATGCTGAAGCGTTTAAGATTGGCAGATTTGTATCCTTTAGCAATTGAAACAATAATACTGCCGATTGAAAAGTTTAATAATCTTGAAAGTAGAAACTTCGAGAACGAATCGCTATATCGAATCTTAGAGGATGAATACAGTATAAAGATTACAAAGGCTCAACAAAAAATCGAGGTAAGAATGCCTACTCCTCAGGAGTCAGAATTACTTGAAATAAACTATTCTGTACCCGTCTTTCATTTTAAACAGATAACCTTTGATCAAAATAATGAAATTTTCGAGGTTGCTCATTCAGTATATAGGGGAGACAGATATGAAATAAATACTGAAATTTATAGCTAGACTATGACTACGAATCCAAAATAAGGGATTCGTATTTTTTTTAAAATTAAATTGACAAAAATATCGGGCAAATATAAAATTTATATAAATTGGTTAATACCAATTTAAAATTGGTATTAACATCAAAAGATTTGTGCTCTTGTTATGTTATTGTCGATCTATGGCTCCATTTTTCCGTTTCCGGCCTGGCCATATAATTTGGTATTGATACTAGTTTTGGTCTATATCTTAGTTGGTTTTATTTTAGGATTAGTCCTAAAAAGAAAAACGCAAAACCTTGTACAGGATGTTAGCAAAATTATTAGTTCAGATGGTTCAGAAAAAATGTAGAAAAGGTGATAAAATGAGTGGTTTGTATGGATTAGTGGATATTGGAGGAACTAAAACTCTAATTGGAATAGCCACTAATGAAAAAATTATTGGCACACGTCAGTTGATGTCTAAAACTATAGAATCACCACAAATGCTGATAGATATTCTTATGAAAGAATTCGATTCATTAATAGCTGAAACGGACCATAAATATGGAAGGTTAATCTCGGTCGGTATAAGTGTTCCGGGGCCGTTAAATCGACAAAATGGAGTTATTCATTTCACGGGAAATTTAAAGTGGTCCAATTTTAAGATTGTGGAAGAACTAAGAAAAAGGCTCAATGATATTCCAATAATCATAGATGATGATGCTAACGCTGCTGGTATTGCAGAAGCGATTTATGGAGCAGGAAGAGGCTATAAGAATCAAATATATTTGACAGTCAGTACAGGTATTGGAGGTGCAATCATTATAGATGAAAAACTATATTATGGAAAACAAGATCTTGCGGGCGAAATCGGTCATATGACGGTATCACCAGACGGACCACCATGCTCCTGTGGGAATTTTGGTTGTCTAGAAGCTTTGGCTTCTGGAACATCTATTGCAAAAAAAGGGAAGCAATTATTGATTCAAGAGCAATCTCAAGTACTATTAGAACTTGCTGGTAAGAATTCGGTTACTGCTGAAATGGTTTTTGAGGCCGTTAGGTTGGGAGATCAAGCCTGTTTTTCTATCATCCAACAAACTTGCCGATATTTAGGGATTGGTTTGGCAAATATAATACAGATTTTCAACCCTGACGCGATAATTTTAGGAGGCGGAATTATGAATAATCAGTCAAAACTATTAATTCCATTAATAGAAAGTGAAATGAATCAACGCTTGTTCAAAATTCACAGGGGTCATATGGATCTTAAATTGGCTGCACTTAGCGGACAGAGCGGTTTATGGGGAGCATGGCATATAGCCAAAAATTTCCCTTCTAGTGCGGAGAGAAACTCATCATGCCATATTTAATAGTAAATGCTGATGACTTTGGTCTTTCAAAAGGAGTAAATTACGGAATTATTGATGCACATGTAAGTGGAATTGTTACATCAACAACGCTTATGGTGAACATGCCGGCAGCGAAACATGCCTCGAGCCTAGCAAAAAAATATCCTTCTTTGGGTGTTGGAGTTCACCTCAACCTAACGGCAGGTAAACCTATTCATCAAAATGTTCCATCACTAGTCAATCAAAAGGGATATTTCCATAGCAAGAAAGAAGTTTTAAACAAGGCAAAGGTAATTGAGATAGAAAAAGAACTTAGGGCGCAAATTAACGATTTTTACACTCTTGGATTGAATCCTACTCACATAGATACTCATCATAATTTACACGGCACAGAGCCAGTTTCTTCGATTGTAAAAGTTTTGGCTGAAGAGTACCGGCTGCCAATACGTCAATTAAATAAGGAAGATCCAGCGATAAACACTCTAGAGTTTTGTTCTAAATTCCATGATGATAATGCTTCTTATGAAACTTTATTGGATATTTTTGAGCGTGCAAGTGTGACCCCTTTAGAAATGATGTGTCATCCTGGTTTTGTTGATCAACAACTTTTAAATCACAGTTCTTATAACATACAAAGAATAAAGGAATTAGATATATTAACTGATCCCTTAACAATAACTGCCATTCAAAAAGCTAGGATCCAGTTAAAATCTTACAGGGAGCTCAGATGGTAATAATACTGTCTATATGCAGGACTTTTCAATTTTTACAATTATATGTTTTAAACCGAGTGGGGAGGATATGATATTGATCTCTTTTGGATTAATTTTAGTTAGCCATGGTGGACTTTCAAAAGGTCTTTTATCTTCGGTAGAAATGATTATGGGACCTCGAAGTGCAAAAAATGCTGAAACTAAAATTGATAAAAAATACTTAGAAGTATTTTCTGGAGATTGCAATTATTTCAGGTTTCATGGAACTACGAACGAATGCAAGCGTTAGTATGTGCATTTACTATGAAACCGATCATAGAAATGCTCTATAGGAGCCACTTTTGCTAAAGATGAAAATATCTTCGGGCCAATTCTTGCTCTTATTCTATTTAGCGTAGTTAATATTCCACTTAAATCGTACGGTATTAAAATAGGATATGAAAAAGGCGTAAACTTTTTAGTTGAAACTGAAAAGTCAGGAATTGTTCAAAGATATATTGCAATGGCAACGATGTTAGGGATTGTAGTTATTGGTGGTTTAATCCCGCAACTTGTACAATTAGCCACTCCTTACGTACTAAAAGTGGGAGGTGCAGAAATAAAGTTCCAGGAAATCTTTGATTGGATTTTATCTAGCTTTACTTCCCCTAGCTATTAAAGTTATTAGTTTCCTATTAATTAAGAAAGGTTTTAGTGCAATCAAAATTTTAATGGGAATGATTATTTTTTGTGTATTGGGTAAATAGATTGGTATTTTATAATGGATAAGGTGATCAAATGAATATTTATTGTGGATCAGTTAAAGTTGATATCACACCTACTGAAAGTAAGCTTTTAGCAGGTTATATGGCTACAAGACAATCTAAGGGAATTCATGATCCAATTTATGCACGAATTGTTGCAATCAGATCTCAACAGACTTTTATAATTCTAGTTAGCTTAGATTTGATTTGTATAGATCAAAACTATACAGTCGAACTTCGCAAAAAAATTTCAGACCAAACGAATGTTTCAAAAGAATGTATCTTTCTTCACGCTACGCATACTCATTCTGGTCCAGGGGGAACTATTCATGAAACATCTCCCATCTGGAGAGCATTTCCTGATTTATGGATGCCATACGATAGAATACTGGTAAATGAACAACATAAAAAAATTGTTGAGGCTGTTAAACTAGCATTGGAAAATTTAGAAGAATGTAAAGTTAGTATTTGTGAGGGGAAAGCCAGCGGCATTGCTGCTAATAGGATATCATCTGAAATAGAATATTCTTCAATTTTAAAAGTAATAGAATTTGAATATTGCAGTACGAACAAAAAGGTTATAGTGTATCACTTTGCATGCCATCCAACGATAATGAATAGAGACAACCTTCTAATTAGTGCTGATTTCCCTGGAGTAACTAGCTCTAATTTAGAAAATGAAAATAATGTAGAAATTGCATTATTTATAAATGGTCCGTCAGGTGATATTAGTACCCGTTTTACAAGAAAAGAGGCAAGTTTTTATGAAGTAAGAAGGGTAGGAACAGTATTATCAGCAGCGGTACTGGAATTATTAACTCACAAAAAACAAATCAAGGTTGATACCATAACTTCTAAAATAGAGAAAGTAGAATTGGGCCTTCGCAACATAGAAGATTATGCGCAACTGCAGCATAAATTGCACGAACTTAAACAAAAACATAAAATCCAAAGAGTAACAGCTGGAAACAACTGTGCCTATTTAAGAAAGATAGAATCAGAGATTGAAGGTGTTTCTGCATTAATCAAGAAATCAGGAGCGTTAGAAAATTCGTTAACCATTTCTACCGAAATACAAGTATTAAAGTTGGGTGAGATCTTATTTGTATCAATACCTGGAGAAATATTTAATGAAACTGGAACAGAAATAACTAATAACTACAATGGAGTACCAGTATTCATAGCTGGTAACACTAACGACTATATAGGATATATAGTACCAGAAGGCTACTATGCGAGTGACAGCTATGAGGCATATATGACGTTATTAGAAAAAGGATCCTCAGAAAAAATAAGAGACACAATACTCTATATGATGGACCAAGTGTAGGTGAGTATTTTACTCCATTAATGGCGCGATTGTTTAACAACACAAACAGAAAATGACCAAATTTTTTATAAAAAGCGTCCATGAAATATATTAAGAGTAAAAAAACAGGCTCTGTCCTCCGTTGGCAATATCCCTTCAACTGTGCGGGCTGTATCTCCAGTAAAGGTATTGTTACGACTCTTTTCAAAACAAAGCATGCCATTGGAAGTACATCTGACAATGGGGCAGAAATCTTAATTCATATTGGAATGGATACAGTCCAGCTAGAAGGTAAATACTTCATAGCACATGTAAAACAAGGAGGTAAAGTGAGTGCTGGTGACTTGTTATTAGAATTTGATAGGGAAAAAAATAGAGAAGAAGGATACAATCTGATTACTCCTGTTATTATTACAAACAGTGCTGATGTTAAACAAATCGATACGACAAGGGAAAGGACAGTAAGTGAAAAGTAAGTTGTCGCGTTCTGTTACAGACGGAGAAAATAAATTAATTCTTCTTCCAAGTTCACTCATCGATAATCGACTACTTTGGTTTAATTCATCGATTATTTTCTTATCAATTAAATCTATTTTCATTTTTAATAAAAAACCTCCATTTTCATTAATTTTATAAAGTGTTTAGAAGGAAAATATACCATTTTTAATGGGAATCTTTTATATTCTCCAGTAAAATTAATTCTACAAGGAGGTAGTAAGGATGGCAAGAATTAATGAATCAAAAAACGGTGAAACACCTTTTCAAAGACTCTTAGGATATAATGTAGATGTCTTAAATGGATGGAATCAATTAGGAGATGTGTTGGAAAAAGATTTGAATCTATCATCCCATCTAAAAGAACAAGTAAGAAGAACCTTAGCACAAAGCAATGGGTGTGAATATTGCAAGGCAAAGGGAAAACCTGAACCCCACCTGTTCGATGAAAAAACGTCGATTGCAGTAGGGTTTGCAGAAGCCTTTTTGAAGCAAAAAGGGGATATTTCAGATGCCCAATTTAATATATTGAAAGAGTATCTTTCAGAAGCGGAAATCAGTGAGCTTATTGCATTTATCACCTTTACTACCGCTTCCCAATATTTTGGCGCAATAATGAAATTAGAGCCTGTGACAATATAACAGATTCAGAGGGACGGTTCTGCCGCTTCCCTTTTGTCAATTAATGGCGAGGAAATTGGAGATAAATAGATATAAAGATAGAGAAACATACCGCCTAATGAGATTTTGTTATAAGCAATTAAGGCATTATCAATAGGAATGAAGCAAGCGCAAGTGAGGACAAGGAAAAAGGACCATTTTTATGGTTCTTTTTTTCTTTGTAAGTCAATTGGATCTCGTAAGATAGTGTCAGGTACCATACATAAAGGTCATACAGCTCACTAGTTAGTTTGTTGTATGGTCTTTATGCTAAAGCTAGAACCGTAACAAGAGCCGTTGTTCCCGTACTAGTGATGGTATCTCGAATATGGACAAAGCTAAATGTATCATTCTGTTTGCTATATAGACTAGACCAATGAGTTTTCCCGTTCCTTAAAGGCTTTATATTAAATAGGCTCATACGCTCTCACCTTTAGATTTCTTCCCATAGTACACTTCAAGAAGAATTTTACTAGATAGACAATATAGAACGGAATTAATTGTTTACTTTGGTTCTAATTTCTAAAACAAATTTTATTTTCAAATTGATTCAATATATTAGTAAAAAATATCCTGAAAATTGATACACCACGATTACATAATGTAATTTCTAGATTTTTAAACAGTGAATTTTTGTTAAAATAACCTTTCGTTTGTAAGGTTTCAATGGTTTTTAAATATTAATAATCAATCCTATACTAATTATATTATTTTTTGAATATTTTTTTCGCTTATATTGACATTTTTTGAAAGTAATGTACTATTAATAATGTAAGCGTAAACATTATGGGAGGTTGTTAATTGATGAAAATAAATAAAGTTGAAAAACACTATGATGTAATCGTTGTAGGTGGAGGCATGTCCGGTGTAATAGCAGCAATTGCATCAGCTAGAAACGGTGCAAAAACGCTGATTATTGATCAAAATGGCTACTTTGGAGGGACGTTAACTGCAAATGGCGTTGGACCAATGATGACTTTCTTTGCAGGGGATAAACAGGTCATTCTTGGGATTGGAGAAGAAATGGTTTCTAGATTAAAGAGAAAAGGGTATTCTCCTGGTCATGTATTGGATACAACAAATTATATCTCCTATGTAACTCCTTTCTCTGCAGAAGGTTTAAAAATTGTACTCGATGAGATGACAACAGAGGCTGGCGCAGATATTTTATTTCATTCATATCTAATTGACTTAAAAAGAAGTAATAATTTAATAGAAAGTATTCTTATTGCAAATAAAGACGGAATTACAAAATTTACAAGTGATGTTTTTATTGATGCAACAGGTGATGCAGATTTAGCTGTAATGGCAGATGTGCCATTCCAATTAGGTAGAGAAACAGACAATGCCATGCAGCCTTTAACAATGAACCTAAAGGTATATGGGGTTGATACAAATGAATTAAGAAGGACAGTCATAGAAGACCCCAAGAAATTCCCTCGCTTAAATAGAGACTTAAATGTTATGAAAAATACTGAAATTCTCTCATTCGTTGGATTTGATGAAGAGTTTAATAGAGCTAAAAAAGAAGGAAAATTAAACATCCCACGTGAAGATATTCTTTTCTTTGAAACGAGCACACCTGGTGAATTTATATTAAATACGTCGAGGATCATTAACGAAAGTGGCGTTTCTGCGGAGGGGCTAACAAGAGCTGAAATTATAGGTAGAAAACAATGTGAAGAATTGTACAAATTCTTAGTTGAATCCATACCAGGATTTAAAAATGCAAAAGTGGCATACACAGGACCAAGTGTTGGTGTTCGTGGTACACGCCAGATCAAAGGATTGTATACCTTAACAAACCAAGATGTTCTTGAAAATAGACATTTCAAATCAACAATTGCGCATTCTGGTTACCCAATAGATATTCATAATCCTAAAGGAGAAGGAACACTTTCTGTTCATGTGAGTCAAAGTAAGGAAATTGCTCATAATCAGTTTGACAAAAGCGTTTTCGATAACTATTACAGAATTCCTTTTGAAATCATGGTTACAAATGAAATTGATAATTTAATAGTGACTGGACGTTGTGTTTCGGCCTCTTTTGAAGCACAAGCAGCTATACGAACAACACCTACAATGACAGCTTTAGGGCAAGCTGCTGGCACAGCTGCATGGATTGCTTCGAAGCAAAAAGAAAGTGTTAAGGCAATTGATATTAAAATGTTGCAAGAAACTCTAATCTCACAAGGAAGTTATATCGAAATTTAGGAGGATTAAAATGGTAACCTTACAGTTAATTGGGATTTTAATAGTCTTCTTTACAATGGTTGGACTAATGATGACTAGGAAATTGCCGACAATCTTAGCTCTACCCATCATGGCAATTGCCATTTCATTAATTGCGGGCATACAGATCATTTCAAAAGATCCTGAACAATTTACTCTTGTAAAAGATGTATTAGAAGCAGGTTCAATGAGAATGTCCACAGCAATTTCAGGTTTAATCTTTGGTTCACTTTTTGGAAAAATCTTATCTAAAGTAGGTATAACCGAAACAATCATTAAAAAAGCTGCCGAAATGGCTGGTGATAAAGCCTTGCCTATCGCCCTATCTTTCCTTTTGGTATGTTCAGTAATCTTTGCCGCTAGTAACGGGTTAGGGATGGTTATCTTAGTAGGGACAATCATTATACCTATCATGATTTCCGCCGGTCTATCGCCGATGGTAAGTGGAATGATTCTATTATTAGCAAACGGTATTGGTGTAACCTTCTCAGTCTCTACTCTAGCAGTATATATTGATGTATTAGGATTAAATCTTAGTGAAGTTACTTCCTACTCGTGGATGGTAGGTATACCATTGATTGTTGTGTCCGTTCTAATGGTTGTCTATTATATTAAATTTAATGGGAAAAGACGTAAAGCTTGGGCGATGCCAACAAAGAAGAACAAGGGTGGACAAGTACGAAGTATTGCACTAATTTCACCAATTGTACCAGTTGTATTAGTTTTCGCATTCCAAGTTCCTTTAGTTGCATCAATTATTATTGGAATTATAGCAGCTCTAATATTAAGTACACCTAAGAATCCTATTCATGTAGTCAGCAGTGCGTTTGTTGAGGGTATTCAAGAAGTAGCCGGAGCGGCAGGACTAATGATTGGGATTGGATTCCTATTAAATGCAGTTATGTCTGCTGAAGTATCAGCAATTTTACAACCAGCAATTTCGTTAATGATTCCTAAAAATCAATTAATGTTCATCTTAATTTTTGGTTTACTTTCTCCGTTAGCCATTTATCGTGGGCCTTTAAACGTATGGGGATTAGGAAGTGGAATTCTTTCTCTTCTAGTTGCAGGTGGAATGAGTCCAGTTGCAGCAATGGTTGCACTACGTTTGAATAGTAACGTTCAAGCTGTTTGTGACCCAACTAACTCACACAATGTTTGGGTATCTGATTTTACTAAAACAGATGTGAATGAAATCTTAAAGAAAACGATCTTATGGATTTCGATTTCAACATTTATTGGCTTAGTATTCGCTTCATTCTTCTTGTACTAAAATCTTGTAACAAGATTAATGAAAGTTTGGTGTGATCCACTTACTCAAAGGCCATATTTTTGAGGGGCTTCAAGCCTTAGTAGTAAGGTTATGTTCATTAGCAACAATATAATTGAAAACAATATACTAATGGATAGAAGGTAATGATTATGACAAGAAAAGTAAGAATAGGAATTGACGTTGGCGGTACATTTACAGACGCTGTAGCAGTTGATAATGAAACATATGATGTAATTGCTAAATTAAAGATTCCAACAACCCATGAAGATGGTGTTGCACGAGGTATTGTGAAAATTATCCAAAAGTTATTAAGTGAGAATAACATTGATCCAGAAGATGTAATTTTTATTGCACATGGTACAACCCAAGCGACCAATGCTTTATTGGAAGGAGACGTTGCTAAAGTTGGAATTATTGGTATGGGAACTGGAATGGATGCTAGAACTGCTAAAAAAGAAACAGACATTAAGCAAATTGAACTTGCTCCAAATAAATATTTAGCTTCTGAACATACGTTTATAGATTCGTCGAGAATATCTAAAGAAGAAATTGAAAAGAGTATACAAGAATTAGTGAATAAAGATTGCCAAGTCATTGTAGCAAGCGAGGCATATTCCGTTGATGATTCAGAAAATGAACAAACGGTTATTGAAACTGCCCAAAATCAAAAGCTCTACGCTACAGGGGGACATGAAATCTCACAATTATACGGACTGAAAATGCGCACCCGTACTGCTGTTGTTAA
Source organism: Niallia circulans (assembly GCF_003726095.1). NCBI lineage: Bacteria > Bacillati > Bacillota > Bacilli > Caryophanales > Bacillaceae > Niallia > Niallia circulans. The sequence continues at coordinate 3,277,233 of NZ_CP026031.1, read as the reverse complement.
TGCATCATTGATTCCGAAAATGATGCAAACAGCAAATATGACAGAAACAGCTGTTTTAGATACGAATATTCAAACCAATCTGATGATAATGCGTTGTGATGGTGGTGTTATGAGTATTAATGAGGTAAGACAACGCCCCATTTTAACCAT